>URET01000019.1 GCA_900546875.1 uncultured Eubacteriales bacterium | reverse complement strand
ATTCCTCAGTCCCGCGTAAAACCGCAAAAACAAAATACATTTCCTTCCGGACAGTCCACTATATCACTGACTTCTTCGTTTTTCTTAACAAAAAAGCGCCGCTCATGCGGCGCTGTCCTTATATTATATTATTACGGTCATCTCTTGACTTTGCTTACGATCTCAAGCAGTTTAAGGTCTATTCTGTTCCCTTTGGCGGCGTCCACTTTGCTGACCACCACTCTTACGACATCTCCTTCTCTGAGCACATCAGATACTTTTTCGACTCTGTTTTTACTGAGCTTGGAAATATGAATCATGCCGTCCTTACCCGGAGTGAGTTCCACAAAAGCTCCCGTAGGTTCGAGGATCCTTACCACTTTGCCTTCAAATTCGTCGCCCACTTCAGGTTCCTTCACGATACTCATTATTATATTCTTGGCCTTTTTGCTCATATTTTCGTCGCTGGTGGCGATAAATACGGTGCCGTCGTCCATGATATCGATCTTGACACCTGTGTCCTCGATGATCTTATTGATCACTTTTCCGCCGCTTCCTATAACTTCTCTTATCTTATCGGGATCGATGGTAAATGTGATTATCTTGGGCGCGTACTTACTGAGCTGTTCTCTGGGGTGCGGAAGTACGGCTTCCATTTTGTCAAGTATATAATTCCTGCCCACTTTCGCCTGAGCAAGGGCTTTTTCAAGGATCTCTCTGTCGATACCCTTGATCTTTATATCCATCTGGATAGCTGTTATGCCTTCTCTTGTCCCCGCGACCTTGAAATCCATATCGCCGAGGAAATCTTCAAGTCCCTGAATATCGCTGAGGATCGCAAGTCTGTCGCTTTCGACGTCTTTCATCAGTCCCATTGCTATTCCGGCGACAGGCGCCTTTATAGGTACGCCCGCGTCCATAAGCGCAAGTGTGGAACCGCATACGCTTGCCTGAGACGTGGAACCGTTACTGCTCACGACTTCGCTTACTGTCCTTATAGCATACGGGAAATCCGTTTCGGAAGGTATTACCGGTTCCAAAGCTCTTTCGGCGAGGGCTCCGTGACCTATTTCACGTCTTCCGGGACTGCGGAGAGGTTTAGCTTCTCCGGTGCTGTAAGGGGGCATATTATAGTGATGCATATATCTTTTGAACACTTCGTCATCGAGTCCTTCAAGCTTCTGCACTTCGCTTATCGTTCCTAAGGTACAGGTGGAGATAGCCTGAGTCATACCTCTCGTGAAGCATGCCGAACCGTGAACGCGCGGCAGCAATCCAGTTTCGCACCATATCGGTCTTATATCAGTAAGTCCTCTTCCGTCGGGGCGTACACCTTCGTTCAATATACGGGAACGCACTTTTTCCTTGGTCATTTTATACAAAGCGTCGCCTATCGAAGGAAGGACATCGGGATCAGCTTCTGCAAAATATTCTTCGCATCTGGCTCGCACCTCGTCTTCATTTGCCTGTCTTTGAGCTCTGTCAAAGGTATCGAGGGCTTTGGTGAGCATTTCGTCGGCATACTCCCTCACCTTGCTTTCATGCACCGGATCAAGCAGATGAAGAGGAACGTCAAGTTTCGGTTTCCCCACTTCTTTGGTTATAAAGTCGATAAATTCGCACTGTTTTTTGATTTCTTCGTGGCCGAAAAGGATAGCGCCGAGCATTTCGCTTTCACTTATTTCCTTTGCTCCCGCTTCCACCATCATTATGGCGTCCTTTGTTCCCGAAAGATTGAGAGAAAGCACGCTGGCTTCACGCTGTTCGTTATTGGGGTTTATAATGTACTCTCCGTTGACCATCCCCACAACTACGCTCCCGGTAGGTCCCGCAAAAGGAATGTCGCTTATAGACAAAGCTATCGACGACCCCATCATCGCAAAAACTTCGGGCGGAGTGTCCGTATCCACCGACATCGCCGTGCATACCACTGCAACGTCATTCAGAAATCCTTTCGGGAAAAGCGGGCGTATCGGTCGGTCTATGAGCCTTGAGGTAAGAATGGCTTTGTCGCTTGCTCTCCCCTCCCTCTTCTTGAAGCCGCCGGGAATCTTCCCGACCGCATACATCTTTTCTTCATAATCCACACCGAGAGGGAAAAAGTCTATTCCGTCGCGCGGCTTGTCCGCTACGGTCACGTTGGTCATGACCACGGTCTCCCCGCACCTTACTATACAGCTTCCGTTTGCCTGTTCGGCGTACTTCCCTATCTCTACACTTACCGTTTTTCCTCCTACTTCCGTCTCAAAAACATAATATTTCCTGTTTCCGATCTGTTCTTCTCTTTTAATAAAACCACTCATTATTCCTCCTGTACTCGACATTCGTCGTAATACTGTATTTAATACACCTGTTTAAAGTGTGATTATCAAAAAGAAAGTTTATACTCTTCAATAAAAATATAGACGAAAAGAGAGTCCCCCCTTTTCGCCTATGTCCCGAACTTACTTTCTTAAATCAAGCTGAGAAATTATCGCACGATATCTTTCTATATCTTTGGATTTAAGATAATCAAGGAGCCCGCGTCTTTTACCTACCATCTGAAGCAAACCTCTTCTGCTGTGGTGATCCTTTTCATGAGTTTTAAGGTGCTCTGTAAGGTGATTAATTCTTTCCGTAAGCAATGCTATCTGCACTTCGGGCGAACCTGTGTCATTTTCATATAACGCGTACTTCGCAATGATTTCCTGCTTTCTCTGTTTGTCCATAATTTTCTCCTTTTCTTATATTCACCGCAAACCCGGAAGTGCGACGGAGTGACGCAATTCTGCGTAAACGGCAGTCATAACTTACATATAATACCATAATTTCTTTTTTAAGTAAACTGTTTTTCAGCCCTAAAAAACTTTTTCTTATCATTTACGGAGCTTTCTATCCTTTCTATATAAAGAGAAACGTCTTTGGTATCGGCCAATCTTTCTATTCTGTTCTGCGAGGCGAATATACGTTTGCTGATGGCGTTAGCTCCGCAAGCCAGCACGCTTCTTCTTTCTTCCATCATGTCGATATTATATAAACACTGACTTCCGGGCAAAGTGTATCCTACGTTTTCGAGATTGCCCCTCACATACTTCTGTCTGTACATATAATAAGCGTAATATCCCGCTTCATGCAGTATTTCCCGCGCGTTCTCCACCATGCCGACAACGCTTGCATCGCTGCCCTCCGAAGCTGCCTTTTCCCTCAATTCGCTCCCCCTTTTCAGAGCAAGAGTATGCACGGTTATATTTTCGGGAGCAAGCTCCACACACCTTTTCACCGACCTTATAAACGACTCCTCCGATTCCCCGGGCAAACCGGCAATAAGATCCATATTCACTGTAAAGCCTTTGCTTTTTGCCAAATAAAAAGCCCTTACGGTCTCTTCGGGGGTATGTCTGCGGTTGATACGCAAAAGCGTATCCGCGTCAAATGTCTGCGGATTGACGGATACCCGCGTTACGCCGTCGGCCCTGAGCATCTCCGCCATTTCTTCCGATAAACTGTCCGGCCGCCCCGCTTCTACGGTAAACTCCTCCGCCCCGCAATCTGTGAAAAGCCGGGTAAGCTCCGACAGTTCCTTGACAGAAAGCGAAGTGGGCGTTCCTCCGCCGAAATATACGCATTTCAATATGCGGCCGCTTTCCTTCACTGTTTCCAGCGCGGCTTCTATGTCCTTTTTCAGACACTCCACGTAAGCAGGAACGTATTTCCGCATCTTATCTATCAGACCGCTCGGAAAAGAACAGTACACGCATTTGGACGTACAGAAAGGAATATTCACGTATATATCTATCTCATTGTCATCATTTGTAATATAACCTTTCTGCATGCCGAGGATCTCTTCCACAAGCCTTATTTTATTCGGAGAAACATCAAAAAGCTCACGGAAAGCGACTTTATAATCCAATCCTTCCTTTTCCTCGAGATCGTAAGCCAAACGTGTTGGTCTGATCCCGGTAAGGGCGCCCCACGGCCGGCTTCCGTAAGCCTGCTTCAGACAGTTATATACTGCGAGCTTAGCGTATCTTTTATTGATCTTTTTTTCTTCAAGCTTGTTTCTGCCGCCGGTAACATGTCTGCCTGAATATTCATTTTCGCCGTATACGCACAAATTGTATGCCGTATTGTTTTCGACATGTCTTTCGTGCCTTATATCCGCAATATCCTTGTCTTTCACAAGAGTGACGTCGACAAAAAAAAGCTTCGCTACATCAAGCAATTCAGCGGCGTAATCATCGCAATCGGTATAGAAATTCATTATCTGAAATAAAAATTATGAAGTTTTTCCTCGTCGAGGGTAGTTCTGTCTCCGTGGCCGGGATACACTATATAATTCCCCTCTACGCCCTTCAGTTTTTTCAGCGAACGCTGCATATCGTGCGGACTGCCGAAAGCGAAATCCGTCCTGCCTATAGAGCCTCTGAACAAAGTATCTCCGCTCAGCATTATGCCGTCTGTGAAATACACGCAGCTTCCGGGGGTATGACCGGGCGTATTCATCATATAGAAAACAAATCCTTCCACGTTTATTTCCCCTTCTTCACCTTCAAAAAGATCTGTAGGATTACAGTTGTCGGTATAGGTATCGTATCCGGGGACCTGCAGTTTGGCTGCATTGCACAGCAGAAGATCCTTTTTATGAGCATATACAGGTATTCCGTGAGCACGGGCAAAACTGTCAGCCCCGCCGCAATGATCGAAGTGTCCGTGGGTCAGCAGCACCGCAACCGGCTTCAGCTTTTCTTTTTGAAGCAGTTCGTCCACCTGCGCTCCGCAATTGTACGGAATATCCACTACCACTGCGGCTCCGTCGTTGCTGAGAACATAACAGTTTGTCTGAAGGTTGCCTAATATCAATTTATTCGTTTTCATTTTTCCTCCGTTTCCAGTATAATCGTAACGGGACCGTCGTTTACGGCGTTTATCCTCATATAAGCGCCGAATACCCCTGTCTCGGTCTTTATCCTTTCGCGCAAGGCGTCAACAAAACAATTATACAGCTCCTCTGACCTCGCAAAGCTTTCGGCTTCCGCAAAGTCAGGCCTGCGGCTTTTCATGGCGTTTCCGTATAAGGTGAAGTTGGACACGGCAAGTATTTCGCCTCCGACGTCAGTCAGCGACTTGTTCATTTTTCCGTTTTCGTCCTCCATTATCCTCAGCTCGGCGACTTTTTTGGCAAGAAACGCCGCGTCTTCTTCCGTATCGCCTTTTCGCACGCCCAAAAGTACGGTATATCCTTTGCCTATCTTTCCCGAAAGTATCCCGTCCGCCGTCACCTCGGCGCTCAGCACTCTTTGTATCACAGCTTTCATGACATCGCCCTCTCCACCTTATTTAACCCGAATCTGACCCGACATTTGCACATTTCAGTTTGTTGTCCTGAATACGTCTATGGTAGTGGGCAATGCTTTCAGCTTTGCCATAAGCTGTTCGAGCCTGTCATACCCCGAAATCTCTACAGATATCACCGCCACGGCATTATGGTTTTTGTCCTTTCTTGCGTTTATAGCCATAAGAGGCAGTTTTTCACCGGAGATCACCTTGGTTATTTCGGCAAAAACATCTCCGCGGGCTTCGGAAACTATCTGTATGGTTGCAAGGAAAGCGGCGCTTCCTTCTGCGGTAGCAGTCCATTCGGTTTCTATGAGTCTTTGCTTTTCGAGTCCCTGAAGACAAGGACAGTCCTTTCTGTGAATGGTGACTCCTCGTCCGTGGGATATATATCCCACTATCTCGTCTCCGGGCACGGGTGCACAGCACTTCGAAAATCTTATGAGCGGATTTTCGTACCCTTTCACGGTAACGGCGTTTTCCTTGTTTTGAGAACTTCCCTGACTTTTCCGGGAAATACTTTCTTCTCCGTGAAGCGTCTTGTTTACGCTTATAAGCTTGAGTATGATCTGATGGACGGAAACTCCGCCGTACCCGACCGAAGCATACATTTCGTCGTTTGACATAAACGAATATCTGTCAAAGACAGCCTTTTGTCCTTCGGGCGTAAGCAGATTGGCAAACTGGTATCCTCTTGCTTTTGCTTCTTTTTCAAGCATTGCCTTACCGTCGCGGATGTACTCGTCTTTCAGTTCTTTCTTGAAAAACTGCCTTATCTTTGCTTTCGCATTGGACGTTTTCACTATCTTCAGCCAATCGCGCGAAGGACCTTTACTGTTTTGGTTAAGCAGTATCTCCACAACGTCGCCTGTTTCGAGGACGGTATCAAGCGTGGCTATCCTGCCGTTTATTTTTGCGCCTACGCATTTATTGCCCACTTCGCTGTGGATGGAATAAGCATAGTCCAATGCTGTGGCTCCCGCGATCAGCCTTCTTACGTCTCCCATGGGAGTCAGCACGTAAACCTCGTTCGTGATACGTATGTCTTTTCTTATGATATCAAGAAACTCATGAGAATCACTCAGTGCGTCGCCGTAGTTCAGCACCTCCTGCACCCACTTGAGATTTTTGTTCAGTTCTTTTTCGTTTGAGCCGTTGCTTTCCTTATACTTCCAGTGTGCGGCAATACCGAATTCGGCTATACGGTGCATTTCGTAAGTCCTTATCTGAATTTCGATAGGAAGTCCGTTTCCGGTGAAAACCGTGGTGTGCAGACTCTGATAAAGATTGGGCTTTGGCGCGGCGATATAATCTTTTACTCTGCCGGGGACCGGCACCCATTTGCTGTGTATCTCTCCCAATACGGAATAACAGTCTTTCACCGTCTGCACGATCACCCTTACGGCGGTAAGATCATATATCTGATCGAGGGTTTTGTTCTGAGCCTTCATCTTCCTGTAAATGGAATAAAAGTGCTTTGTCCTTCCGAAAACCTCCCCTTTGACGTTTATATTGGCAAGAAGATGTTCTATATCGAAAATGACGTTGTCTACCATTGCCCTGCGTTCTTCGCGTTTATAGGCGATATTGTTGGCAAGCTCATTGTATGCGGGTCTGTCGAGATACTTGAGCGCGAGATCCTCGAGTTCGCACTTTATGGGAGATATACCGAGTCTGCCGGCAAGAGGTGCAAAAATATCCAACGTTTCGCGCGCCATTACCTGCTGTCTTTCTTCGCTCAGGTACTGTAATGACCGCATATTGTGTAATCTGTCGGCAAGCTTTATGATGAGCACCCTTATATCCTTGCTCATGGCTATGAACATTTTACGGATATTTTCCGCTTGCTCCTCCTCTTTGGAGCGGAACTGTATCTTATCAAGCTTTGTGACGCCCTGTACCAAATCGGCTATTTCGTTGCCGGCTCTTTCCCTTATCATTTCGTCGGTGACATAAGTATCTTCGATGGTGTCATGCAACAAGGCGGCGCAAATGGCGGGCACGTCCAGACCGAGATCCACAAGGATATCCGCCACCACGACAGGATGAGTTATATACGGCCTGCCGCTGGCACGTTTCTGACCGGCGTGCGCGGCCTTTGCCAGATCGAAAGCATCCATCAGCTGCTGAAAATTCGCCGGATAATAATGCTTCAGCTTGGCTTTAAGATTTTCAATTGTGATTTCTGCGGTTTCGTTATGCATAAACTATCCTCTTACAAACCTATACAATTCCGACTCTTCAAGCTCTCCTTTTATACCGGGCTGATAAGTAAGTTCAAACGGACGGATATTGAATCTGAATATACCCAATTCTCCGAGCACCCTCATGACGGCGAGAAATTCGACGTATGTCACGCTTCCCGGTTCGAGATATCTGTAGGCGTCTTCGACGTTCAGGAAGCGTCTTTTGTTTTTCGCCGCCTTACGAAATACGATCGCGCACTTTTCACGCGATATATCAAGACGCGACAGAAAAGGAATGCTTTTCAGTCCCATACAAAATACTTCGGCATTTTCCGGAGCGTAATCATACCCTTCACAGCCGGTTATATAGACTCCTCCGGGTACATCGCTTACGGGCGCAATAACTATATTCTTTTTCGCTCTGCCCTTCAGTTCGAAAAAATTGAACGTGTAATCTTCAAAATCGCCCTCACCGGTGAATAGACGGGCTTCGTCCGACGAGAAAAACACCAGCGGACGACCTTCCCGAATATATTTTTCCAATTCCGGACGCAAAATATATTTCCTTTTTACGGAAACGGCTCTTTTCAGGAAAATTTCCGCATAAATTTCTTCGAGTCTCAGCGAAGGGACTACTCTGAGCTCCCTGATAACGGCCTGATAACCGTTTCTCTCGTTTCGGTCTATAACAAACAGAATCTCCACCCTTACGCCGGGTCTCAGATATTCCGACGCGAGTGCGTAATCGTTGAAACCCGTCGCGGTAAAACCGCCTTCCAGAGAAACAGCCGCATGTGAGCCGTTGCCCAGAAAACGCACGCCTTCCACCGTACCGACTGTTCTGAACACTATCCTGTCCGAAGGATATATCGGTTCAAGTCTTTCGAGCATGCAGCCGATTTCTTTTATATCGCCCGAGGTGTCAAAATCGATATCATAAACCGTTTCTTCCTCTTTGACGGGAAACTCCGAAAAATATTCCTCCGCTTTCGATTTGAACTCGGTAAATCGTTCCTGCTTTACGCTCAGCCCCACGGAATTTTCGTGGCCTCCGAAATGCTCGGCGGTATCCTTCAGGGCTGTCAGCGCTTCAAACATGTTCACTCCGCTTCCTCTGCCGGATCCGACGTAAGAATCTCCCCTTTTACCGAAAATAAATACCGGTTTATTATACTTTTCCTTTATGCGCGCCGCTATTATTCCGAGGATCCCCGTATGCCACGCGTCATTCTCAAGGATAAGGACGTTTTTTGCTCCGTTTTCCGCTTCCGCCGCAACCTCTGCCTGCCCGGTCGCCTCCTTTACCATTTCTTTCCTGATTTCATTCAATCGGCACAGTTCCGAAGCACATTCCTCTTCCTGTTCAAGAAAAAGCGTCAGCGCCTTATCGGGCGTATCCACTCTTCCCGCCGCGTTTATCCTCGGACACAGCTTCATGGCGTAATCTGAAACAGTCACTCTTCCCCTGACTCCGGCGTACCTGCACAGCTGAGCCAAACCTGCGTTTCCCGTCTTGGCAAGCGCCTGCCTTACGATCATCCTGTTTTCAGACAAAAGCGGCATCAGATCTCCGATAATTCCCACCGCCGCCAGATCGGCGTACATAAAAGCCCTGTCGGCGTCACTCATTGCCTCTGCAAGCTTCAGCGCCACTCCCGACCCCGATAAATACGGAAAAGGATATCCCATCTTCGGATTAACGCATATGCAATCCGGCAGCTCACGCGGTATTTCATGATGATCGGTCACAATGACGTCAATACCCAGTTCTTCCCTGATCCTGCGTATCTCATCCTTTCCCGAAATACCGCAGTCCACGGTGACTACCAGTCCGAAAGCTTTTTTCTCGTATTCGCTCTTGACCGTTTCGTAATGGATGCCGTAACCTTCATCCCTGGATGGCAGCCTTACCCGGCACGGAATATCTTCTTCGTCGAAAAAAAGCTTAAGTATGGCTGCAGCACTCACGCCGTCGGCGTCATAGTCGCCGTAGATCAGGATGTCCTGCCCGTCATACACCTTTTTGCCTATAAGCTCCACCGCCTCCTTCATCCCCTCCATGAGAAAAGGATCAAACGGAACTCCGCCGCCCGTAAAAAACTCGTCCGCATTTTCTTTTGTGATACCCATTGAAACGAGCTTCCCCGCTGCCTCTTTTACCGGCAGGAAATGTTCCATGATGTATTCAACGGTTTCGTTGTCAGCGTCGTAAAGTTTCTTAAGAAAATTCGCCTTCATATTCTCTTTTGATTATGAATAAAAGCCCTCCGGAACATTTGGAAGGCTCTTTATTGGTCTTTAAAAATTATTTATTCTCAATACCGTTTTTCACAAAAGGAGTGGTGATACAAAGCGCCGTAAACACCGCGCTGAGCACCGCCGCTATACCTGCCGCCATAAACGAGGCAAATCCGAAAACTCCGAGGATCACCATGCCGATGATCCCGACTATACCTGCAGGAATCAGCCATTTACAGGAACAGCCCGAATTCTTAACTTCTCTGACCGAAGAGATCGACGCCATTCCGCATAACACGGCCGCCAAAGCAATTCCGCATAAAGTATAAACGGATATCTCCAGTGCAAACAATGCACTCACGATAAGATAAAGACCCGCTGTCAATGCGATACCGAGTATTGTGACGATCAATACCGTGAACGCGCACAGTAAAGGTTTACGCTTTCTGTTTTCAACAGCGGTGTAAACAAACATTATCGCCACTGAAATCACAAGCACCCAGACTATGGTCCATATGCTCTGTGTCGAAGCAGGATAGATCGTGGAAACGGTATAAGTCATACCCTCTGTAACATCAGGCAGAGTCAGCTGAGCATTATTGAGCACACCGGAGAAAACGATCCTTACCCCGCTTATCTGTTTCACATTGCGCAGCGCTCTTACCTCGCTGACATTATACCCGGCGCCTTCAACGGCCTTGACAAGCTTTGAGGCATAATCCTCATATACATCGTCCGTAACGGTAGTATTGAATTTTACGTCTATCTGTGTACCCTTGGTAAAATCGGTGCTCAGCCCTGCTCCCTTCACGAGAGTGAGCACTATCCCGACGACTATAAGAACCAGAGCTATAATACATGATATAACTGCTTTCTTCATTTATTTACCCTCCTTTAAGGAGACTCTGAGACCAAACGCTTTATCGTTTGCAAAAAGAGGATTGAGCACGTACACGAGAAGCACAGTGAAGAGCAATGAAATACACGATACTATCGCCCCGAATATCACTGACAATGCAAAGCCGACTATCGCTCCCTGCATAAATACGGCGCAAGGTATAGCTGCTGCGAATACACCGACATGCAGACCTATAAGAGGCAGAACAGAAGCTTTGAGTCCGTCCTTGAGAGCAAGTTTTCTCGATTTATGCAATTCGGAAAAACGTCTTTCCACGTAAACAAGCATAAGCACCTGAGCCGCAAACGCTATGACCACGGATACAATCGCACCCAAAGCATTGGAAAGATTGAAAGGCATTGCAGGAACGAGTACAAAGAAGCTTATAAGAAGCATCGCATACAGGGCAAGCGAAAGAGCCGCCGCGATCCCCATCCCTTTGAATCTGATGACCATGATCACCATGCATACGCCAAGAAGGATCAGCCCCGCATAAAGAAGTGAAGAAGCGGCTTTTTCTCCAAGCTTAGAAGAAAGATAGATCATTTCTATATTACTCTTTATAAGCGGTGCTTCATACGGTTCGTTTTCGATCATCAGGCCGGAAGTGATAGCGGCATTCTGACTCGTAAAACCTGTAAAGTAAATATATGAGGCTGTGTATACCGAAGAGATTGTCAAGGGCGAACCCTGAAGCACTCCGTCAACAAGATAGCACAAATACATTGTATTATCCGAATCTTCTCTGTAAGCCCTGCTCGCCTCCTTGAATGTAGAAGCGCCGTCCTTGGCAAAATTAAAGAGGATATAATAAGAAGATGTGGACGAATCATAATTCAGCCCGTAGAATGTCACCTGTTCATAACTGAGCACATCGTCATATTGCGTAAAATCCGTATCGTCGGTAGGACTTTCGGGAAGCAATTTGAACTGCACGTATCCCGTGCCCTTGAGCAACTCAAAAACAGTCAAACTGTTAGTGATATCGGAAAGCTCAACGGAGATCTTGTTTCCGTCCAGCACGGTTACTTCATAATTGGAATTGGTGATAAGAGAAAGCCTTTTTCTCATGGTCTCGGCCGTATTCAAAACTCTTTTCTCCAATTCGTCAGCAGGTATTTTCACCTTGTCCGCATCCTCTACAGGATTGCCTTCAGCGTCGACATACGAGCCGTCGATCCCTGTATAATACTCATTGACATTAAAAACTGTGCCTTCCGCTACTCTGTAATTCGGATATTCCGAAAGAGCGAGATCCGTTCCGAGGGTTATTTGTTCCACGACGGGAATGAAATCATCGGTAGCCGATATTTCAAATCTCGGAAGAAAACTTACCACCGCATATAACGCAAGCACAATAACTATTACACATAGCCATACGATGGACTTCGTCTTGTTCATCTATGTTTGCCTCCTAACTTGTTTAAAAACTTCAACCTACATATTATATAAAAAAATTTGTCGATAGTCAAACGATTAACTATCGTTTTTACTTAGTTTTCCTCAGCTTCCTCTGCTTTTACCCACATTGCGCACTCCAGACGCTTCTTCATCATCTCGCACGCCATCGCATAAGGCCTGTTTATATCCCCGGAGAAATGCACTGCGTTGGCATTGCACCCGCCGCTGCACAGATACTTCGCCCAGCAATCTGCGCACTCCTTCTTGGTAAACACGTTGCTGCGGGATATCCTGTCCCTTATACCTTCGTCAAGTATACCGCTTTTTACGTTTCCGATCAGGTACTCCTTCTCCCCCACAAACTGATGACAAGGATATATGTCTCCGTTCGGAGCTACTGCCATATACTCACTCCCGGCTCCGCAGCCGGTTATCCTCTTTTTGAAGCAGGGACCGCCGTCCAGATCAAGAGCAAAATGAAAAAACGAAAACCATTTGCCGTTTTTCCTTCTTTTCACGTACTCTTGCGCAAGTATTTCGTACTCCTTCAATACGACCGG
This sequence comes from uncultured Eubacteriales bacterium, assembly GCA_900546875.1. Taxonomy (GTDB): domain Bacteria; phylum Bacillota; class Clostridia; order Christensenellales; family CAG-314; genus UMGS929. Next base: position 9,224 of record URET01000019.1, on the reverse strand, counting down.
AAGCTGCTCTTCCTTTATTGCCAACGGATGATCAGCAGGAAGTACCACGGGTTCGACAGATATCTGCTCAAATCCCATATCCGCCATATAAAGAACATCCTTCGAAAAATCAGAATTCAGAGAAGTAAAGGTTCCCCTTAAATAGTGACTTTTCTCTCCTCGTTTTTCGGCAAACCTCCTGAACTTGTCCGCGATCAGATCAAAACTGCCTTTGCCGTTGGGCGTTTTCCTTACGGCGTCATTGATCTCTCTTCTCCCGTCGAGCGACATGACTACATTATCCATCTCGCGGTCAAGATACTCGATTTTTTCATCATCGAGAAGAAGCCCGTTCGTCGTGACGGTGAACTTGAATTCTTTCCCGGCCTCCTTTGCGCGCTCTTTCCCGTATTCTACCATGTCTTTGAGAACATCGTAATTCATCAGCGGCTCCCCGCCGAAAAAATCCATTTCGAGATTGTGTCTCTTCCCCGAACGGGCGATAAGAAAATCTACGGCCGCTCTTCCCACCTCAACGCTCATATATTCGCGTTTTCCGTGGTAGGCTCCTTCGTCCGCAAAACAATACCCGCATCTGAGATTGCAATCATGACTGATATGTACGCAAAGCGACTTGATCTCTTTGCTTTTTACTACGCTCTTGCACGGATTCGGAGAAGCATATAAAACACCCTCCCTTTTGAGTTCTTCTATTTCGGCAAGAGCCTCGTCTGCTTCTGGTCCTTCCGGTCTGCCGCCGCAAAGCAAAGCATAAACCGTCTCGTCCACTTTGAGCAGCGCTCCGCTCTCACTGTCGTAGACAAGACAGTTTCCGTTGCATTTGAATGTATGTACCAATTTCTCTCCTCAACTGAGTTTTTGCTCCGTAACAGGCAAAAACAGCTTATTTCTTCCCCTGATACCTTATCTTCACCTTTTTCTCGCATGACTGGTTCCCGACCGTGCAGGAAGTCTTGCATGCAGACTGACAGCTGCTGCGGCATTCTCCGCATCCGCTGTTTTCATCGGGAATATTAAGCTTGGCATTTGCAATTACTTTAACATGTTTCATAATAACTCCTTTGTCTTTACCTCAGCGGCCGACCGCCGACATTCATTAATATTAAAAAGCAGTATCTCATGCTTTCGCTATCCGTTTTTTATTGACCGCAAGCACACCGGTCAGGGTACCGTTTATCAGCGCAATGGCAATGTCCAGCAGTATACTTCCGAAACTCGGTTCCCCGCCAAGAATAAGAAATACTGTCAACGACACAAGAAAAAATACCGCGCCCCCGACCAATCCTTTCAGAAAGCCATGCTGAGCGGTTTTTATCATCAAGTAAACGCCGACGAATATACTTACGCCTTTTATGACCTGATTTATAAGTTGCATAACCAGGTCGCTCGGGGCGGTAAGTCTGCATATCACTGCAAATATCAAAACAAGTATCGCTGAAATCAACGAAGCGGCGATACCTCCGGTAACGCCTTCCTTAACTATTCCTTTAACTGAGCCGCTTCTCATAATAACCTCCGATGACGATTTTTGTCACATTTAAGGTTATTCCGGTAAGCCGACTTTTAGAACACTCCGACGCGATCCTTTAAACTCTATCTGAAAACGATCCTTGAATCACTTTATTTCATTATAAACGGGCTCGGATTCTTCTTCGCCGCTCTTATTAACGAAAAACGGAGGTTTGTCATAGACCTGATATATCGTCGAAGAATGGAAGCACATTGAGGAAGGATTATCTTCTTTGCCGGTGCTGATAATGGCATAACTGTCGCCCAACTCGGTCACAACTCCGATAACGCCGCTATTCGTAAGCACCCAGCTTCCCACTTTCAGCTTTTCCTGAAGCTCCTTTTCTCTTTTCTTCTTGCTGCGTCCCGAGAAAAACATCATTGCGGCAAAAGCGCCCAATACAACGATAAGCATTACCCATGTCATCCAGTCGTTGTTCTGAGTCTGAGTTTCTTCAAAAAGCAACAAAGCGCTGTTAAGCATTATATCTCCTTTGCGGACGGTGAGCCGGGATGAAACCTCCGGACATAGCAGTCCGCTAAAAATAATTCACTATATTATATCACATTAACGTCTACTTGAAAAGCATTTTTTCCATAAAAACACATTTTTATATTACCCTTACTGCATCGAAATCAAATAAACCTGCGTACCGGCATTTTAACAGCATGCTCCCGGAAAAACACACTACAAGCATTCTCCGTAATATTTGGCGTAAAACTCCTTTCGGAATTCTTTCAGGGTACCGGAGGAAATCGCATTCCGGATATTTTCCGTAAGTTTGAGCAAAAATCTTATATTATGGACAGAAAGAAGGGTACAGGCAAGGATTTCGTTCGTATTGACGAGATGTCTCAGATATGCTCTTGAAAAGTTACGGCAGCAATAACAGTCGCATTCATCGTCGAGGGGGCCGAAATCCTCCTTGTATAAGGCATTACGTACGGTTACACTGCCATGAGAGGTCATAGCAGTACCGTTGCGGGCAATTCTTGTCGGAAGCACGCAGTCGAACATATCTATTCCTCTCATCACGCTTTCGATGATATAATCAGGCGTTCCTACCCCCATAAGATACCGCGGCATATTTACCGGATAATAAGGCTGCAGTTCGTCGAGTATTTCGTACATGAGCTCTGCCGGTTCTCCTACGCTCAGCCCGCCTACAGCAATACCGCACTGTGCGTATTTTGCAGTTTCGACTGCACTCTTTACACGAAGGTCTTTGAACATATTTCCCTGAATGATGGGAAACAGGATCTGATTTTCCGAAGTTTTGGCTTCCCGGCATCTGTTGAGCCACCTGAGAGTTCTTTCCATTGCAGCTTCCGAGGTTTTTTTGTCCGCGCCGTAAGGTGTGCACTCATCGAACGCCATTATGACGTCGGCGCCGAGGTTTTCCTGAATTTTCATCACGTTTTCCGGAGTAAATATCTGTTTGCTTCCGTCGATATGCGAATTGAAAGTGACGCCTTCCTCGCTTATTCTGCAAAGCTTGCCAAGTGAAAAAACCTGAAAACCGCCGCTGTCGGTAAGGATCGGACCGTCCCAGTGCATAAAGGAATGAAGACCGCCCACTTTTCTGATTATTTCGCTTCCGGGTCTGAGATGAAGATGATAGGTATTTGAAAGAAGGATCTGAGTCCCGATCTCTTTCAGATCTCTCGGAAGAACGGATTTAACAGTCGCAAGGGTGCCCACCGGCATAAAAGCAGGCGTTTTGACATCCCCGTGAGGAGTATGAAAAACGCCGAGTCTTGCGCCGGAGGAAACGTCATATTTAATCAGATCAAATGAAAAACTCATAAAGCTCCGTAAAAAGGTATGCCGACATTTTCTCGAAAAACCGAGTGAATTTACCCGAAGCATCACGCCCGTTGACCGCGTTTTCGGGAATACATACCCGGACACTTTATTATACCATAAAAAATGCCGAAATCAAAATAAAACCGATATAAAAAATATTTCCGTCATACAAAACCGCAAATTACGATCTATCATTTTGACATTTCGGGCAGTATCGGTCCCGATCCCGACACACCGGCAGAGTCATATTCAATACCGCAGTACTCGGATCACACAATATTTCCGATAGCTTTTACCGCAAATCCTTGTTTGATCTGCTAAGCCTTCCGCTGACCGTACAACATTTCCGTCAGCTTTTAATTGCAATAAAAAAGAGGCAGGACTGCCTCCTTTTTATTTACAGCAACATTTAAAATTAAATTTGTATCGAAGAAGATCCGATAGAATTATTCCGCAACCTCTGCCAGCAGACAGAAATTACCATTCAAATAATACAGTATGATTTCATTCCCGATGTATACTTTATCCATTTCACTGTATTGCCCCGACTGCAAAGCGAAAACAACCTCGGGAGGCAACGAAGTAATAGGTACCGGGATGGCAACGGACTGCAGTCCGCATTTAAAGCATTTGTAATAAGAAATCATCTCCGTCCACGAATGTTCTTCGGTAAAAGTCTCGTTGCACACAGAACATACGCCCGAATGGCCGGCATGAATTCCGAGTGAAATATAATTTTGCGCCGAATGAATATGGTATGTAACGGCTCGGTAAGCATTCAGTCTTCCGCCGGTCACGCACAACCCGTCCAAAGCATCACATTCGTCCACAGTATTCATAATAATGTTTTTGAGATCTAAAACCTGTCACCGGAAGCATGGTATATCGATCAACTCACTCTGATTTTCCGAATAACACCTTGTCCGTATTCAATCAGCCTTTATTTTCCTCCGCATAAAAATACTTTAATGCAAAATAGTATTCTGCTGCGTCACACTTCCTATATTGCATATTATTCATTACAAATACCTGTTTTATATTTTCATCGATTACCTCAAGCATCTCGTCCGTTATAAGTCCCGCTTCATCCGCCTCTTTCAGAGTGTATATGTTCCCGTCTTTGAACATATACCCTGTTATTCCGCTGAAAAACGGGAAGCCTCTCCCTCCTATCTCAAGATATGTCAGTTCCAGCTTTGCTCCTCCGAGTACAAGGTAGATTACACAGTCCGTCGCCTCATCATAATATACACATCTTGAATAATTGATCAGTAAATCTTCTTTTTCCTTAATATATATGTAATCAAAAAGCACGTCTTCTACATTGAAATCATATTTAAGATATATCCATTTGCTGATTTCTTTGTCTGCCCTTATGATATTCCTGATTTCTTCGGTTTTTTCTTCACTCAGTACTATTTTATTCGATCCGTATGTATGGATTTTTACATTCTCTTGCTCCCATTCCATTTCTATTTGATATTGTTCTTCGGTCATATCTATCTTCTGACGAATATACTTCCCGTCTACAAGATAGCTTAACCTCAACATATATTGAATTCCTTTAAGAGCTTCCCTGCTGAGGTAATCCCCGCCGGGTTGATAATGGGTCACTTGGAAATCCCCATCCTCCGTACAAACAACAATTATACTGGTATAGGTACGTATAAAAATATCTTTGACCATTATGTCATATTCATTAAACAAATTAAACATAGCAAATACAGGATATCCGTCATATGAACCTAAAAAATCGCCTCCTATTCTTTTTTCTACATCAAAATCCCCATCTAAAGATGAAGAATATCTTCCTTCGTTCCGCGCTTTTGTACGTATGGATTCTCTGGCTTTTTCTTCTTCTTCGGGCGTCATCTGAATAGGAAAATATCTCGGATCGGATATGTTCATGCACTCTTCGGCAAGAGGCAGTTCCTTTTTCTGTATATAACGATAATATACGATATCTACATCCGATTCGCTTACCGTTCCTCTTCTGTACGCTTCGGATAACGTACATACTTTTCCGTCCTTATACACCGCTATAAGCTCGAACGGATAGTACGTGAACGTCTTGTCGCATATTTCCTCCTCTGTCTTTACGCTTATAAATGATGATGATCTCATCAGCGCTACCGTAGCTCCTCTTATTACTCCGATATCCTCGAGGATCTCGGCGTCCTTGGCGAAAGCTCTTTCGTTTACCGCCGCTATCATTTCCAGTCTGCTGCTGTTCAAATACACCATCTTACATCCGGACACCATTAATAATGTCAGAAAAGTCAAACAGACTATTGCTGCTATAAATAACTTCCTTTTCATAACCTGCCTCCTTTCGGTGATTTCTGTTTTTTTATTTTAAAATGCTGCTGTTTGTTCACTTGTAAAAACAATAAAAAACTGTTTTTCAGTTTATTCCGTTATTAGTTTATCATATTCATAACCTGCCTCCTTTCGGTAATTTCTGTTTTTTTAATTAAAATGCTGCTGTTTGTTCACTTGTAAAAACAATAAAAAAACTGTTTTTCAGTTTATTCCATTATCAGTTTATCATATTGTAGTTTGAAAGTCAACTGTTTAAAATAAATTATAATGTTTATTAACTATTTCACATAATCGACTTATTTTTTTTAATAATATCATACAAATATCCGACCAAATATGATCACACAAACAATATTAATTTAAAAATCAAAGTTGCGATTTTTCAGCTTGACATTAAGTCCGAAACAATTTTTTAACTTAAAGCTTTCCGTCGGAATAATTTTCAGTGTCGGCTGAAAACGCAGAATTTTCATGCAGGCGATATCGGTTTATAAAACCGCAGACCTTTTTCATGGTAAACAGAAGTCTGTTAATCAAGTCCGGCAGAAAAAGATCGGCTGTGTTTTCCTTAAAAAAAGATCCCCATAGGTCACGGGGATCAGGTTTCTGTTTTTTTGCGGCAATACTGCCGCAGCATTCAGATTTCAGAAGTGCTCGAATTATATTTTGGCTTTTCCTCTTTCGGAGCACTTTTTTCCGCTCTCTTACTTTCTGATAGTCCGGATTTTGTTTTCGGTTCTTACTTTCTGAAAAGTCCGGGTTTTACTGCTGCCTTTCTCAAACGGCTTCTGAAACTATTTATCGACTTTTTCTTTGTTCGGGATCCTGTCGGTAATGAACATGGCGTCACCAAAGCTGAAAAAACGATACTTCAGTCTTACGGCTTCTTTATACAGCTCAAGCGTCTTTTCTCTCCCTGCAAACGCGGAAACCAACATGATCAGAGTGCTTTCCGGCAAATGAAAGTTTGTTATAAGAGCGTCGACCGATTTGAATTTATACGGTGGATAAATAAAAATGGAAGTATCGCCGCATCCGGGGACAAGTTTGCCGTTTACCGTTGCCGACTCAAGCACCCTCACTGACGTCGTTCCTACAGCGACTATCCGTCTGCCTTCCTCTTTAGCTTTATTGATAATATCGGCTGCTTCAGGCGTGACCTCATAATATTCACTGTGCATTTTATGTTGTGTTATGTCTTCGGTCTTCACCGGGCGAAATGTCCCCAGCCCGACATGCAGAAGCACGTTGCAGATCACCACTCCTTTTGCCCTTATCTTATCAAGAAGCGCCTCGGTAAAGTGCAGCCCTGCAGTCGGGGCGGCTGCCGAACCGTTTATTTTGCTGTACACCGTATTATATCTCGAACCGTCGCTTACCGGCGTTTTGATATAGTGCGGAAGCGGCATCTGTCCTATTTCCTCAAGTATGCCCTCGAATGAACCCTCATACTCGAACCTTGCTGTCCGCGTCCCGCCTTCCGTTACGCCGGTTATTTCTGCCTTCAGCTTGTCCCCGAAAACAAAACGCACCCCGGGCGCAGCGTACTTCCCCGGCCTCAGCGCAACCTCCCACTCGTCCATACCCAGCCTTTTCAATAAGAGAAATTCTATTTTTCCTCCGGTCTTCTCTTTCTTCCCGTATAATCGCACAGGCAACACACGCGTGTTGTTCACCACAAGCACATCCCCGGCATACAGATAATCCGTTATATCTCTGAAATGTCTGTGTTCCGTAACGTCATTCGTCATGTCGTAAACCATAAGCCGCGACGAATCTCTCGGTTCCAGGGGTGTCTGAGCTATCAGCTCTTCGGGAAGTTCATAATAATAGTCGTGAGTAGAAGTGTTCATATCTTTTAGTAATATTTCTTTTAGTAATAAATTTTTCGCCTTTTTAATCAAGGTCACTGTTTGTTTTCCGGCAACGTTATCCCGAGATGTTTATAGCACGCCGGCAACACCACCCTGCCTCGCGGTGTGCGCGATATGAAACCTAACTGAAGCCAATAAGGCTCATACACGTCTTCTATGGTATTGGAGTCTTCTCCGGTGGATGCGGCGATCGTATCGAGTCCCACGGGACCGCCTCCGAATTTTTCTATCATCGCCAGAAGTACTCTTTTATCACTTTCATCCAGTCCGAGGTCATCTACGCCGATAGTTTTCAGTGCGTAATCGGTTATTTCGTTATCTATCTCTCCGGTACCTTTTACCTGTGCGTAATCGCGGACTCTTTTAAGAAGTCTGTTTGCAATTCTGGGAGTTCCACGGCTTCTTGACGCAATATTCATCGCAGCCTGTGGAAGAATATTTATTCTCAAAGTATGGGCTGAATTATTTATTATTGTACTCAATTCTTCAGGCGTATACATTTCAAGGCGCGCCTGTACGCCGAACCTGTCTCTCAGTGGAGAGGTCAGCATCCCTGCCTTTGTTGTTGCTCCTACCAATGTAAAGGGTGACAAAGGCAACCGGAGAGAACGAGCGGACGGGCCTTTCCCCACTACAAAGTCCAATGAAAAATCCTCCATAGCCGGATAAAGTATTTCCTCAACACTGTGATTAAGACGATGAATTTCGTCAATAAACAGCACTTCGTTTTCACTTAAATTCGTAAGTATAGCCGCAAGATCTGCTGCACGTTCTATTGCAGGACCGCTTGTGACTGTTATCCGTGTCCCAAGTTCGGCGGCAATAATATGTGCCAGCGTGGTTTTTCCCAGTCCCGGAGGTCCGTAAAGCAGCACGTGATCAAGGTGTTCTCCTCTGCTTTTTGCAGCTGATATATACACCGATAAATTATCTTTTATCTTCTTCTGACCTACATACTGCGACATTCTGCGTGGACGCAATACGTTTTCAACTTCTGCGTCTTCCACATTTCTCACACTGCTAATAAGTCTTTCGTCTTGGATAAATCCGCTCTCGATACCGTAATACATCCCCTTTCTCCGCTACAGCTCCGTTTTGTGCATCTATGTCTTTCAAAGCTTTCCGATAACGTCATGCCGATCTCTTTTCAAACTCTGTTTTCCCCGCCGTCAAATCTTTCCGATGCTATTGTGTATTCTACCACAATTCTCACCCAAACGCAACTATTGTAATTGCTCTTATCGCTTTAAATGAATTGTCAAACTAAGTGCAACACTTTGTGAGATTTTCTTGGAACAAATCTTGTGGTGTTCGTAAATGCAAAACTTTCTTGGGCCTGGCGTTGATCAACGCCAGGTTCTTTTTCAGGGTCGCGGGACTGACCCGCGAAAGATTCCTGCCTTTCGGGTAAAACTCCCGCAGCAGTCCGTTCAGGTTTTCGTTCGTCCCTTTTTGCCATGCGCAGTACGGATCGGCGAAATACATATCGCAGTGCAGCGCTTTCTCTATCTCTCTCCAACAGGCGAACTCGCTCCCTCGGTCGCAGGTGATCGTCTTTACCGCTTCTTTCGGGAACTTGGAAAGCGCGTCTATGACCGCTTTCGCCATCGTTTCTCCTTTCCTGTCCGGGATCTTCACCGCGATATAGTATCTCGTCTTTCTCTCCGCGAGCGTGGCAAAACACGCCTTGCTTTTCCTTTGTCCCGACACCA
>URET01000018.1 GCA_900546875.1 uncultured Eubacteriales bacterium | reverse complement strand
CGAAGCCCGAACCCGTTCTGACGGGTCTTTTGTCTGTCTTAGGGCGCCAGAGGTTTGTTCGGGTTTGGTCGCCAAGCTGCGCCGGCCGGAATTATTGCCGAGTCTGAAGGGTTTTCCGGATATTTGAGAGATTTTCGAAGTCCGAACCCGTTCTGACAAGTCTTTATCTGTTTATTTGCGTTTCGGGATACGGTGATCGTATGAACTGAAGTTTGCGAGTTCGGTTTTGTTTTTATCCACCAAACGGGAGTAGATGCGGTCGGTGTAGTTATCGAGAAGTCCTTTGAAACTCAGGTTTGTTGCGGTAGCGGTGTTTTTCGAAAAGGATCTTTCGTTGTAAAGGTTATATAAACACGGCAATGTTACGTTTGCATAGGATTGTTCCGTGCCGAGGTCGTCAATAAGAAGATACTGTACGCTGAGCAGATTGTCCCAGCATTTTTTTCTTTTTTCTTCATTGTTTGAAAAAGTTATTTCAATAAATTTCCTGTTGAGGGAAAACGCGGTCAGATATAGTACTTCTTCTCCTCTTTCTTTCAGCGTTTTATAAATGGAGATAAGCATATGAGTTTTTCCGCTTCCGGTTTTTCCTGTGAGGAGCAGGTTTTGTTTGCCTTTGCCGAGTGCAAAGGACAGGCATTTCCGATAAGAGGATACGTCTTCTTTTTCCGGACGGAAATTCTCGAAATCCATGTCGGGGTCGGAAAAATGCTCTTCGGTACCTTCGTTGAGCAGGGCTTCGAGACATCTGCATTTTTTTCCGTCGGTATAACCCGTGTCGTTGCAGCAGCTGCAGGTGTAGCGAGGGAAAAGCATGTCGTAGGAAAGGCCGGCGTTCCTGAGTATTTCGTCACGCTGCAGTATCAGGGATTCCCTGTATTTTTCCAGTGAAGCGTTGCCCAGGGCGATTTCGGCGTTGCAGGCGGTTATTTGCTGCCTGATTTTTTCATATCCTTCGAGCGAAAAAGCGATTTCGGTATAATACCGTGCTTCCTCGGCTGCAAGATAACGTCGTTTTGAAAGTATTTTCAAAGCTTCTTCGAGTGTCATATGCTCTCCTTCAAAAGTTTGCGCGGGACGGTTTTTTCACGGCGTCGGCAAAAAAGAAACGTGAATTTCAGTCCGTTTCGCCGAGGGCCTCGAACATGGCGTCAAGTTCTTCTCTCGTGTACTCATGCGATTCAAAGCCGGCAAATTTTTCGTCTTTTTTTCCGTGAGGAACGAAGGTGAGCTTTTCGGCTTTTTCCACCGTATCTGCTCCGTTTGCGGCATACATGCCGAGCAGCTTGTTCCAGGCGGACAGCGGGTTATATGAACCGGCGCATTTTTGTGCAGCATAGGCTATCACGTCCTCGGACAGACCTTTTTTTATCCACATATCATAATTTTTGATGTCAGAGGAGTTTGCGCGGCGTTCTATACCCATGCTTTCGAGTATTTTTCTGACTGCCGCATTTTTGGAAGCGGAGTCCGAAATATAGCGGTTTATGGCGCTGAGCGTCGTGATGCCAGCTTTGAAAAGCTTTTCCACGATATTGTCAAGTCCTTCGAGCGTTCTTACCGAACAGGTGGCTGCATACTTTGCCAGAGTGATAAGGGTTTCGGAGTCGAATCCCATATTGAGCCAGCGGGTGATATAGTCTTCGACGATGAAATCGACATTCTGATAGTAATTTCCCATTCTGCGGTTTATTTCGCGAGCCAGTTCTCTGTTTTTGTTCCGGTCGGCTTCAAAAAGTTCGATTTCTTTCAGGGAGAGGAGTCTGTTTCTGAAGTAGTCGGAAAGGGTGCGGTCGAGCTTTTCCATTCCTCCGCGCTTGCAGTTTTTCGCTACAGCGCAGACGGTATTGAAGTCGAAGCCGTAGTCCTCCGTCCATTTTTCGCAGAGTTCTCTGTCGGCATACTCAAAAGAACGCCGAAGGCCGAGTATTTTGAAGAGCACGCTGAGTTTATCGGAGTATTTGTCGTGGGTAGAAAGTCTTGCAGTGACGTTTTCGACGTTTCTCAGACCCAGCTTGCACATATTGGCGGCTACTGTCAGGATGTATTTGTATCCGACGTCGGCGTTTTTTACCGAAACGCAGTATCTTGCCACGGCTACGAGTGCTTCCGGTTCGAAGTGGTTGTCTTCCATGAACAGGTAGTATTCGTTGAATTCGGCGGGAGTGATCATTCTGTCAGTGATCACCGACTGCATTGCTTTGTTGAACGAACGGTATTTTGTCGGTTTTATTTTTTTGTAGGGCGTGCCTTCTTCCAGGGGGCGGTAAATGACCGAAAGAGGGTTTTCCGTGACGAGACAAAGTCCGGTTTCTTCCCAGAACGCGAACGCGGCCAGAATATCGTCCGGAGTCATATTGAGGGCTGAGGCGATGGTGTCGGGGGTATTGACGGATTCGTCGGCACCGGCGAGGTAGAGGCCGAAAAGGTACACGGATATGAAGCGCGGGTCTGTATCCGGAACGTATTTCCGGATAAACTCGTTCGGTATAAGGGTATAAAGCGAATTATAACTTTTCTGATCTAATTTTATGAATGACATTTTTGTACGACAGGCTGGATTTTTTGTTCCCGATCAGGTTTTTTTGGCATGAACACGAAGTTTTTTTGAAAAACCACTTGATTTATCGAAGAGGGTTTGGTATACTTAGTTATATGAGAAGTTGACTTCGGATAAATCAACGCCGCGGCTTTTAGTCTCAGGCGTTCGTCACGGAAAAAGAATACCCGTCCGGTGAAATGGTAACATATTTTTCCGTTTTTTAAAAGCGTTTTCCGTCGTTGTTTTCATTATACCGAAAAAAAACGGAGGTAGTGTTATGAATTTATTGAAAGTTATTTGCAATTCCGCGCCCGGGACTGCCGTTTACGAGTTCGGAAAGAAAGAAAAAGCTTATGACTATGATAAGTCTTCCTTATTGGTAAATTGCATTGCTCAGGTTTTTTATAACACACCGCCGAAATGGTCAGGAAATATTGAAGTTTATTTTGAGCTTAAGGGCAAAAATTATTGTGCGGGCAGGAAAATATCCGCCGGAAAGAGCAGCAGCTATCTTGCGGGAGAAGTGAAAGGCAAGCTGCTTCTTTTTGCCTTTGACAGCGAATCCATGCGCGCCTATCTCGACGATGAAACCGGCGGAAATTTCGATTCTGTGCTGGAAAGGTGCCTCCTGACCGAAGAAGCATTCAGGAATTTTGCCGCTGATCCGGATGCAGGCGTTTTCGGTGTCATAAGAAAAGCGAGGGAAGAAAGCGCCCTTCTTTTCAACGTTGCCCTTGTGGAGACTCTCAAGGCTCAGACGGCGGCAAAAAAAGTGAAAAAGTCCGAAGTGGATGCTATTTCATCCGAATTGGATAGCGCCAAAGAGCAAAACGAAGTTCTTTTGCGTTCGCTTTCCGACATGAAGGCCGAATCCGAGGAGCTTGCCGAGCTTATCCGCCGCAATGACAGGAGCAAGGAGATAAATGCGGAGCTTGAGAAGCTGGATATTAGGCAGAAAGAGCTTGACGAAAGAAAGGACAAGCTTGCCGATAATGAAAAAATTCGTGAAGCATTGAAGTTAAGGGAGCGCAACGAAGAGATCGAAAGGGAAATCGCCGAGGCCGAAGAAGAAAAACGCAACGAAGAAAAGACCACGGCATTATTGGTGACCGCTCAGGCTTTTGCCGACAAACTCAATGAAGATAAAAAAGCTCGCGAAAGGAAAGAACAGCTTGAAGAGCGTGTGCGTGAGCTTGAAGATAACAAAAAGTCTCTTGAGGAGAAAAAAGAGGACCTGAAGCGTGAAAAAGAAGAGTGGGAGAAGGAAAGAGCCCTAGAAAAAGAACAAAATACGCAGCAGTCCGAAGAAGAGCAGAAGGTCGCGGAACAGAGAACTCTTGATGAAGAAAAGGAAAAACAGTTAAACAAAGAAAAGGAGGATCTGCTCAGTGAGAAGGAAGCTCTTTCCGAAAGACTGAAAAATGCGGAGAAGGAACTCAGAGAGCTTGAAAGTTCGGGCCTTACGCAGAAAAAATTCGACGAGGAACGCGAAAAAGAAGCAGAAAGTCTGAGAAGAGCAGAAGAAGCAGAAAAGCAGCGTGACGCTCAGATCGCCGATCGTGAGAATTTCGAAAAGGAGCTTGCATTTCTCAGAGAGGAAGCAGAAGGATACCGCTCCGAAAGGAATACTCTCGAAAAAGACAAAGCGGCGGTAGAAGCGGAAATATTCGAGATAAATTTCGATATAGATCCCAAAAACAGTCTTTTTTCCACAAAGAAGTATTTTGGAAGAGGATATACACCGTTCGGTTATTACAAAAAGAAAAAAGAACAGGAAGCGCGTCTTGCCGAGGCCGAAAAAGAAGCTTCCGATTATGCAGTGCGGATAGACGAGCTGTCGGCAAAGACCGATAACCTCCTCGAAGAGATAGAAAAAAGGAGCGCGTCCGGTCCGGAAGGGAACCGGGATGTGGTTATACCCGAAATATACAGGGCTCCTTCTTACGATTACGACGGCGTATGCGGAGAATATGTCGAAGCACTGAAGAAAGGGAAGGGCGAAGCCTTTATCAACGAGAAAAGGAATGTTTATGAGGAGCTCCACGCAAAGGATAAACATCTGGATGAAAAAATTGCCGCATGCGATGAGCAAATAAATTCTCTCGGACAGGCCGCCCAAGAAAAATCATCCGAAGAACCTTCCGTTCAGCCCGACGAAAAGCCTTTTGAAAAAGAAGAAGAACTCGCAAGGTGCGAAGAAGAGTATGAGCAGGTGAATTCTGAAATAGCGCGCCTGAACGGAGAGATAGAAAAGACAGCTCATTCGGAGGAAAATGAGCCTTCGGAGGAAATAAAACCTTATGTCGACGATCCTTCGGCTATTCCCGTGCTCATGAGCGACGCTGCCATGCGCAGAAAACAGGCGGACGATAAAATCAAAAATCTCAGAAAAGAAAAAGAAAACAACGAAAATCGTGTAAACGAAATTTCCGGTGAACTTAAGACAGCTCCCGAAGAACTCGAGTCGAAGCTTGTGCCGCAGGAAGAGGAAGAGCTTATCGGAAAAGAAGAGAACGAGATTTCCGAGAAAAAAGAACAGCTTCTCAAAGAACTCGACGAAAAGGACCCTGAAACCGAAAAAGCCGACGAACGCTACGCTCAGCTCACGGCGTCTTCTGCCGAAACCGAAAACGCCCTGATTGCAAATCAGGAAGAAATAAAGAAGCTCAACGAAAAATACGAGGCAAAGAAAGCCGACTACGAGGCTTATAAAGCTTCCAAAGCCGAACTGGAAGCTGCCATGGCGGCAGTCGAGGCCGTTCCCGAACGCCGGTTCGTGAGCAATACGGCGGCAAGCGACTATCTTGCCGAATATGAAAAGCATGCCGGAGAGATTTTCTCTTCACTTATGGGGGATGAGTATTCATTGCAGATTTCCGAAGGCTTTAAGGTCATGAAAGCCGGAGAAGAATTGCCGTGGGACACCCTTTCATCAGACGATAAGCTTATGACTTATCTCTCCCTCGCCCGCGCCCTCCCCGAAACCGAAGGCATAAAAGCCGACTGGCTCCTGGTGGACGGAGCAGCCGTTGAAGATAAAGAAAGAATGGAAAAGGCCTATGAAATACTCAAAGCCCCGCATGCCTTCAAAACTGAATTTTCCGAAAGAGAAAAAACCGCCGGATCGGACGAGCCCGAAAACGAAACCGATCAGAATGAAACCGACGAAGTGACCTTGGATCCGGAAACAGTGACCTCAGATCCGGAAACCGGAACACAGCAGCTTGCACCGGGACCGGAGACTTCAGAGTCGGACTCTGATGCACAGCAGCCCGCACCGGGACCGGAAGATCAGGAGGCGGAGCAATCGGACGAAAACAACGCAGATCTGTTGCCGGAAAAGGAAATTTTACCTTCCTGAATCAACGTGCAATAATGTAAAAATTCAGAATAAGTTAATCATCGCAAGATATAGTAATAAGGAGGTGACAGATTACCGACATCTTTACTGGCAACTAACCGGGCGCGCCCGGCGAAGGAGGATATATTATGAAAATTGAGATTGTTTGCAAAAACTATCGTATGACTGACAGTCTGGAAAACGTTCTCAACAAAAAGATCGGGAAATTGGATAAATATTTTCCGGATGACGAGGCTTCTGTAAAAGTAGTGCTTTCACAGCACAACAAGACCGCGAAAATGGAAATTTCGGTAAGTTATTGGGGAACTACCATAAGAGCGGAAGAAGAAGGCGAAACCATGTATTATAATATCGACGCCATTCTTCCGAAGATCGAAAGACAGATTCTCAAACACCGCACCAAAATCTATTCCAAACGCAAACAGCCCGTTGATATCGGCACGAATCTTCTTTTCTCCGAGACCGAACCTCCCAAAGAGGAAAATATCGAGATCGTAAAGGTCAAGAAGTTCCCGATAGAGGCGATAGAAGTCAAGGAAGCGGTGGAGAACCTCGAGCTTATCGGGCATAGCTTTTACCTTTTTGTCAACGTAGCAACAAACCAGGTGGAAGCAGTTTATAAAAGACACGACGGAACAGTCGGCCTGCTTCAGCCTTATATCGAATGATTTTTACGGGGCGGCTTTTGCCGCCCCTTACAGTTTACGAGTACAAAACACGGCGACTTCCTTCTTATCGTAAAAAACGCTTCGGAATACCTGATAATTATCCGCCTTATCGGCAAACGGATTTTGCCTGCCGCACGGTCTGAAGCAGGTCTCTCAGACAGATCATCTGCCGGAAAAACGCTGTATACTCAGATAAGACGTCGTTCACGCTTTGCAGCCTGAATATATTTTTTATGAGGTTAGTATCTTCTGATATTCTGTCGCTTGATTTTTTGTCGCGGGAAGGGTATTTCTACCGTATGGGCAAAAATACGGGAAAAAGCTGTCAAACGCGAAAAAATATTTTTTTATTTATTTATTGAAAAACAGGTATAAAATCCGGTTGACTATTGATTTCAAAAGTGATAATTTAGTTTAATGCGATACTGCGCCGTTGAGGCGTTGTTTTGTGTTTTTTATTTTTTTTTAAAGCACGTAAATGTTTTCGCGGGCAAGACTATTGCGGAGGAGCTGTAATGATTCGTAATATTAAGGAAGTAACCTACGGAAAGAGGCCCAGAAAGACCTTTTCCAAGATCAATGATGAAGGAGTCCTTCCGATACCCAATCTTATTGAGGTACAGAAGGACTCTTATAATGCTTTCATAAACGAGGGTATAAGGGAAGTTTTCGATGATTTTTCTCCCATAACGGATTTTTCCAATCATTTTGAGCTGAGGTTTTTGGATCATACATTAGAGAAGAAGTCCAAGTTCAATGAAAGCGAGTGCAGGCTGCGCGATGCGACTTATGCCGCTCCTTTGAAGATCAATGTCAGGCTTACGCGTAAGGATACGGGGGAGATCCAGGAGCAGGAGGTATTCATGGGAGATTTTCCTCTCATGACTGAAACGGGCAGTTTTATAATCAACGGAGCCGAGCGTGTGGTGGTATCGCAGCTTGTGCGTTCGCCCGGCGTATATATAGCGAGCAACACCGACAAAAACGGCGCGACTTTATGGGACACCACCGTGATCCCCAACAGGGGTGCGTGGCTTGAGTTTGTGCATGACAGCAACAATATTCTGCATGTACATGTAGACAGGAACAGAAAGCTTCCGTCCACGGTGCTTCTCAGGGCGATCGGGGTAGCTTCCGACAAGGAGATAAGGGGGCTTTTCAATGATGATCCTACCATACGCCGCACATGTGAAAAGGATTCTGCCAAGAATGAGAGGGAAGGTCTTATAGAGTTATATAAAAGGCTTCGTCCGGGCGAGGTGCCCACTGACGAAAGCATAAAAAAGCAGCTCAACGATTTGCTTTTTGATTCCAAGCGTTATGATCTTGCGCGTGTCGGGAGATACAAATTCAATAAAAAGCTTTCACTTGCCAACAGGATAGAGGGATTCAGGCTTGCCGTTGACGTTGCTGCGGACGGCGAGGTGATAGCGCGTGCAGGAGAAGTGGTTTCCGAGGAGAAGGCTTACGAGATCCAGCACAGCGGGGTCAATGTGGTATTCGTTGACAGCAAGAAGGTGACCGCTTCGCTTGCAGACAGGATCACAGACAGGACCTTATATGAAGATGTTTTGTCCGGTAAGAAGGTGATAGCGAAAGCGGGAACGGTTATCACCGAGGAGAAGGCCAGAGAGATAGAGTTATCCGGTGTGGAGCGTGTGCTTCTGGTGGCAAGGGACACTGACGCGGGAGACAAAGCCATCGATAAAGTCCGTGACGAATATTTGTTCATATCCGATCCTCGCGGAGGGTATATAGCCGCCGAGGACATCGTGATCGAGGGCAAGGTCATAGCCAGAAAGGACGAATCTTTGACTGAAGAGAAAGTGAAAGCGATACAGGAAGGCTCCGACAAGAGGAAACTGCTTTATGCCGATACGATAACCGGCAGAGTCACGCTGAACGAACTCAAGGACTCGTCCGGGAATATAATAGCTACAGCCGGAGAGAGGCTCAGTGATGTGAAGGCCGAAGCCGTCAAGGCGAGCGGTATCAAGGAAGTGGTCTACGTTGAGATGAACGAAGAAAGACCGGCAGTAGTCAAGGTGATCGGAAACGGGACCGTAGATATCGGATATTATCTTGTCAAAAAGTACGGAGAGAGATTTGAAAAGCTCAATCCGAGAAGGGATCTCAAGATACTCGAGTATGTAAATCTCGCGCTGCTCAAAGATATTCTCGATGAATATATAGATAAGGACGACGAAACGCTTTATGCCGAACTCAGGGAGTGCAAGGATATTCTTGTACCCAAGCATATAACAAAAGAAGACATCATTGCAACGGTAAGTCTCAATCTCGATCTCAAGCACGGTATGGGCGAAGCTGACAATATCGACCATCTCGGGAACAGAAGGGTAAGGAGCGTAGGCGAATTGCTTCAGAATCAGTTCAGAGTCGGTATAGCGCGTCTTGAGAGGGTGATCAAGGAGAGGATGGCCATTCAGGAGGTCGATAAAGCCACTCCTCAGTCGCTGATAAACGTACGGCCGGTATCTTCGGCAATAAAGGAATTTTTCGCTTCATCACAGCTTTCGCAGTATATGGACCAGTCTAACCCCATAGCGGAGCTGACGCATAAAAGAAAGCTTTCCGCACTCGGCCCGGGCGGGCTGAACAGGGAAAGGGCGACTTTTGACGTAAGAGACGTGCATCACTCGCATTACGGCAGAATGTGTCCCATAGAAACTCCCGAAGGTCAGAACATCGGTCTGATTTCATCTTTGGCGACTTATGCGCGAGTGAACGAGTACGGGTTCATAGAGAGTCCGTACAGAAAGGTGGATAAGGTCCGCGGTATAGTCACGAAAGAGGTGCATTACCTTGCGGCAGACGAGGAAGATAAGTATATTATCGCGCAGGCGAACGAGCCTTTGGACGAAGAAGGCAGGTTCGTGAACGAACGCGTACAGTGCAGACAGAGAGAAAACATTGCGGAGTTTGCGTCCGGCGAAGTCGATTTTATGGATGTAAGTCCCAAACAGCTTGTATCCGTTGCGACTTCCCTTATTCCGTTCCTTGAGAACGATGATACGAACCGTGCGCTCATGGGATCCAACATGCAGCGTCAGGCGGTGCCCATTCTCATGCCCGAAGCGCCTATAGTTGCAACGGGAGTAGAACACAGGATCGCGTATGACAGCGGCGTTATGGTCATAAGCCGTGATGAAGGGACCGTAAGTTATGTAAGTGCGGACAAAATAGTGGTGAAGGATGACAAAGGCGCAGCCCACGAATACGCACTCAAGAAGTTTGTGAGGAGCAACCAGGGCACATGTATAAATCAGCGTCCGATAGCGCACGTAGGCGATATCGTCAAAAAGGGCGACATCCTTGCCGACGGTCATTCCACGGAAGGGGGCGAATTGGCTTTAGGAAGGAATATACTGATAGGGTTCATGTCCTGGGAGGGCTATAACTACGAGGACGCTATCCTTATAAGCGAAAGGCTTGTTAAGGAGGATATATTCACTTCCATACACATAGAGGAATTCGAAACCGAAACGCGCGACACAAAACTCGGGCCGGAAGAGTTTACGAGAGATATCCCCAATACCGGTGAAGATGCACTGAAGGATCTTGACGAAGAAGGTATTATAAGGATAGGAGCCGAAGTGAGGCCGGGCGATATACTTGTAGGTAAAGTCACGCCGAAGGGCGAGACGGAGCTCAGTCCGGAAGAAAGGCTTTTGAGGGCGATATTCAGTGAAAAGGCGAGGGAAGTCAGGGATACTTCTTTGAGAGTGCCCAATGGTGAAGGAGGCGTGATAGTCGACATCAAGATATTCACCAGAGAAAACAAAGACGAACTTGATCCCGGAGTTAATAAACTCGTAAGGGTATATATAGCGCAGAAGAGGAAGCTGAGTATCGGAGATAAAATGGCAGGACGCCACGGGAATAAGGGTGTAATTTCAAGGATACTGCCCGAAGAGGATATGCCCTTCATGGAAGACGGAACACCTCTTCAGATAGTGCTCAATCCTATGGGCGTGCCCAGTCGAATGAATATAGGGCAGGTACTTGAGGTGCATCTCGGACTTGTAGCCAAGATGCTCGGATGGAAAGTGACAACTCCCGTATTCGACGGCGCGACCGAAGCGGATATAAGAGATCTGTTCCAGCAGAATTGTATGGTGAACCCCGAAACGGGGAAAGTGGACGGAAAAGTAAGGCTTTTTGACGGACGTACCGGAACTCCTTTTGAAAACAGAGTGACGGTAGGATACATGTATATGCTCAAGCTCATTCACCTTGTGGACGACAAAATCCATGCAAGGAGCACCGGGCCTTACAGTCTTGTGACACAGCAGCCTCTCGGAGGAAAGGCACAGTTTGGCGGTCAGCGTTTCGGCGAGATGGAAGTGTGGGCGCTTGAGGCATACGGCGCGTCCAACATCCTTCAGGAGATCCTTACCGTAAAATCGGACGATGTGGTAGGAAGGGTAAAGACCTTCGAGAGCATCATAAAGGGTACCAATATAGCCGAACCGGGTATTCCGGAAAGCTTCAAGGTGCTGATAAAGGAAATGCAGAGTCTCTGTCTGGACGTAAAGGTCCTCGGCGAAGACAAAGAAGAGATCATCGTGCGCGACACGAGCGAAGACGAACAGGATATGCTTGAGCTTACATCCAGAGAAAGGGCAGAACGCAAGGACGTCGGTCTTACCTTTGACGAGGACGACAGTGCAAGTATCGTGGATGATACCGTGTTCGACATTTTCGAAACGGATGACGACGAGAAAGAAGAGGAGTTCGATTTTGCCGATCTCCTTGACAATCCCGATGAGGAAGAGATTTTCTAAGGAGGCGTAAGGATGTTTGAGCTTAATAATTTCGATTCAATTCAAATAGGAATAGCCTCACCCGAAAAAATAAGGGAATGGTCACACGGTGAAGTAACGAAGCCGGAAACGATAAATTACCGTACTCAGAAGCCCGAAAAAGACGGTTTGTTTTGCGAAAGGATCTTCGGGCCTACAAAGGACTGGGAATGTCATTGCGGCAAGTACAAGAGAATAAGGTATAAAGGCGTAATATGCGATAAGTGCGGAGTCGAAGTAACGAAGAGCAAGGTGCGCAGAGAAAGGATGGGACACATTGAGCTTGCTGCTCCCGTGTCGCATATATGGTACTTCAGAGGCGTGCCGAGCAGGATGGGGCTGCTTCTCGATATGAGTCCGAAGCTCCTCGAGCAGGTGCTTAATTTCAGCAGTTTCGTAGTTCTCGATCCGGGCAATACGGATCTTATGAAAAAGCAGGTCATAAGTCCGAATGAAGAAAGAGAGTACGCAGAGCGCTACGGCGAAGGCAGTTATAAAGTAGGCATGGGAGCAGAAGCGATAAAAGAACTGCTCATGGAAGTGGATCTTGAGAAAGAGGCCGCCGAACTCAGAGATATAATTGCCAAGTCTCAGGGACAGAACGGCCAAAAGCGCATAAGAGCAATAAAAAGGATAGAGATAATAGAAGCATTCAGAAGGAGCGGAAACAAACCCGAATGGATGATACTCGACGTGCTTCCGGTGCTACCGCCCGAATTGCGTCCGATGGTCCCGCTGGACGGCGGACGTTTCGCAACAAGCGATCTGAACGATCTTTACAGACGCGTTATAAACAGAAACAACAGACTTAAAAAGCTTATCGAAATCAATGCTCCCGATATCCTTATAAGAAACGAAAAAAGAATGCTTCAGGAAGCGGTGGACTCTCTTATAGACAACGGCAGGAGCAAACGTCCGCACAGCGGCGCCGGCAACAGAGAGCTGAAAAGTCTTTCGGGAATGCTGAGAGGTAAGCAGGGCAGATTCCGTCAGAACCTGTTGGGAAAGAGAGTAGACTATTCCGGACGTTCGGTAATAGTAGTCGGGCCGGAGCTCAAGCTTCACCAGTGCGGGGTTCCGAAGGAGATGGCGATAGAATTGTTCAAGCCCTTCGTGATGAGGAAACTTGTGGAAGAGAATATCTGCCACAATATAAAGAGCGCAAAAAGAAGGATAGAACGTGCAGACAGCAGAGTATGGGATATCCTCGAGGAAGTTATAAAGGACCATCCCGTGCTCCTCAACCGTGCGCCTACTCTCCACAGACTTTCGATACAGGCCTTTGAGCCGGTGCTTATAGAAGGCAGAGCTCTCAAACTTCATCCGTTGGCGTGCACGGCTTTCAACGCCGACTTCGACGGCGACCAGATGCCTATACACGTGCCCCTCAGTATCGAAGCTCAGACCGAAGCGCGTTACCTGATGCTTGCGAGCAACAACATTCTTAAGCTGAGCGACGGTAAGCCCGTGGTTTCTCCCACACAGGACATGGTAATAGGGTGTTATTATCTCACGATAGATAAGACTCCCGAAGAGGATAAAAAACGTCATATTCTTGATGAAAACGGCAATGTCGTCGGATATCAGGAGTACTATTTCAGCGATGAAAACGAAGCCGAAATGGCTTATATAAACGGACTTATCGATCTGCAGTCCATGGTAAACGTGCGCGTAACGCGTGAGATCCCATGCGGCCCGAGGAAAGGCGAGATCGCGAGAGGTATCATAAAGACTACCGTAGGCAGGATCATTTTCAACCGTGCAATTCCTCAGGATCTCGGATTCATAAGCGAAGAAGAGAGAGCAACTCCCGAAGGCGCGATCAAGAACGAAGTTGAATTTCTTGTAGGGAAGAGCGATCTGAGCAAGATAGTCGATATGTGCTTCAAGAAAAAAGGCGCAAGCGGGACGGCTCCCATGCTTGACAATATAAAGGTTCTCGGGTATAAATACAGTACCATCGGCGCACTGACGACAAGTATATTCGATATGCATATACCTGCCGAAAAGAAAAGTATCCTCGAACACGCCAACGAGAAAGTGCGCAAGGTGGAAGAGCTTTATGAAGACGGACTTTTCACGGAAGATGAGAGATACAGACAGGTAGTGAATATATGGAAAGACGCTACCGATGAGATAACGGAAAAACTCAAAGGCACACTTACCAAGTTCAATCCCATATGGATGATGGCGCACTCGGGTGCGAGAGGCAGTATGAACCAGATACGTCAGCTTTCGGGAATGCGCGGACTTATGACGGATCCCAGCGGGAAAACCATTGAGTTGCCCGTCAAGGCATGTTTCCGCGAGGGGCTGAGCGTACTTGAGTATTTCATCAGCTCGCACGGCGGCAGAAAAGGACTCGCCGATACAGCACTCAGAACGGCAGACTCGGGTTATCTTACAAGACGTCTTGTCGACGTGTCGCATAACGTGATAGTGACCGAGGACGACTGCTGTGCCGGAGGAAGAGCTCAGGGCATGGAGATATCGGCGTTTACGGGCGAAAACGAAAACGAGATCATAGAAAAGCTCGAAGACAGGATAATCGGAAGATTTACCATAGACGATATAGTCAATCCCGAAACGGGCGAGGTGATCATACCTGCCGATACAATGATCTCCGACGATGGCGCCAAAGCCATTGTAAAAGCGGGTATAAAGAAAGTTCTCGTAAGGACAGTGCTGACATGTAAAAGCAAACACGGCGTGTGCGCAAAGTGTTACGGCAAGAACATGGCAAACGGTGAACCCGTTCAGCTGGGCGAAGCAGTGGGAGTAATAGCCGCGCAGAGTATAGGCGAACCGGGCACTCAGCTGACAATGAGAACATTCCATACAGGCGGCGTAGCCACGGCAGACGATATCACTCAGGGTCTTCCCAGGGTAGAAGAGCTTTTTGAAAACAGAAAACCCAAGGGCTGTGCGCTCATAAGCGAAGTAAACGGCGTAGTGAAAGTCAATTCCGTCAAAGACAAGAGAGAAGTGGTGATCACCCAGAACAACGGAGAACAGAAGATATATCCTATTCCTTACGGAGCTAAGCTCAGGGTGCAGGATAACGATATAGTGGAAAGCGGATCGCCCATAACGTCCGGACCGATATACCCGCTTGATCTGCTCAGGACCCGAGGAGTAAAAGCGGTCCAGGAGTACCTTGTAAAAGAAGTGCAGAGCGTTTACAGGATGCAGGGCGTTGAAATAAACGACAAACACGTGGAAGTGATAGTAAGGCAAATGCTCAGGAAGGTCAAGGTGGAGGATTCGGGAGATACGAGTCTTCTTCCCGGAGAACTCGTGGATCTGTTCAAATTTGACGAGGAAAATATGGCGGCGCTTGAAAATGATCTTCGTCCGGCGTCGGCAAAGAGGACGCTCCTCGGGATCACTAAAACAGCGCTTGCTACCGACAGCTTCCTTTCCGCGGCTTCCTTCCAGGAAACGAGCAGAGTTTTGACCGAAGCGGCCATAAAGAATAAAATCGACCCGCTTTACGGCCTAAAGGAAAATGTTATCATAGGCAAAAAGATAAGCGCCGGAACAGGAATGAAAGAGTACAGAGGTTATACGGTGAAGCCTGTAGTCGCTCCTCCGCGCGATACCTTCAAGGAAGAGTTTTTCTCCACAAAGGATACCGAACAGGACGAACAGCCTAAACCGATATTCTCGGAGCAGGATCTGCTTGATGAAAACGAGGTTATCGACGACGCCAACGCTTTCGATGATCTCGATGAACTTATTCCGTCAGATGAGGAAGATATATAATTAAAGGATCCTGCCGGAAAATGATTTCCGTTGAAACGCGGACATCGTTTTTCGGCAGGGTTTGTTATTAAAATTGCTGAAAATTTGATCGGGTACAGTTTTATGCTTGCATTTAAAATAAAATTAAGATATAATTAACTAAAAAGACGACACTTGTTTGATATTGATTTTGTACGTGCTTTTTGGGGGAAGCCGTAACTCCGTTTCCGTTGATATGGACGCGGAAAGACCATAACTTTTCAGTGTCGCAATAATTAAAGGAGGATATTTTCCCGTGAAAAGATTAGGAAAGAAAGGTTTTACTCTTGTTGAATTGATGGTAGTAATCGTTATCATCGGTATTCTTGTGGCAATAATCGTTCCTTCTGTGACGAGCGCCGTGAATTCCGCAAAAAAGCAGTCCGCTCTTGCCGACGCAAAGAGCCAGCTGACCACATGGTCCATAGAGGTTGCCACAGCCGGCAGCACTACTGCAAAGTATTTCGTCGGTGGTGTTGAAAAAACAGATCTTACCGAAGCCGAAGCACTGAGGATAGCCGGTGAAAAGGTGTTCATGAACACCGAACTCGGACTTATTGTAATTGAAAACGGTACGGCCAGATGGGCTGAAGCCGATGAAACTCTCCCTCCCGCTTCAGGAGATTATTATTACGAAATGACGGTTTCCGGGAATGTTATCACTATCACCCAAAAGACTATTCCCGTATCTCCGTAAACAAATTCCGTGGTTTCCGGGAATGTTATCACTATCACCAAAAAGACAGTCTGATATCAGTGACCGCGAAAAAAGCAATGTGAAAGGGTAACGCTTAGAATATTGTAATACATATTTTAACGCAGGAATAAAATCCTGCGTTTTTTTTTGTGCATAGCACGTATCTGCAGTCACGGCAAATAAAAAAACATTTACAGGTATAAAATTCTAACCTGAAGACCTTTCGTTTATCGGGAGCATGATCGCAGACGTATTGAGTTTGAGGAGGTTTCATGCAAAACCTGATAGATAAAAATCCGAAGTGCGTTTTTGAAAGCGTATAAGTTAGCCCGAAACGGCTTATCGGAGAATGACGGTTTTGCCGAGTAGCCGATTTTCCCGGAAAAGCATAAGATACACGGGGATGTTATCTCAAAACTTAAGATAAGGAGAAAATAAAATGGGCGTAACAAGTTCAAATAAAATTATCGACGCAGACCATATAGAATGCGACGGATCGTTAAAGGTTACTCTCGCGCTTTCGGCTTCACCGGATATATCGTCAAATCCTACGGATATAGTATTGACGCTTGATCGTTCGGGAAGTATGGAAGGGGTCCCGTTTGAAAACATGAAAGCGGGAGCAAAGAGTTTTATAGATATAATCGAAGAGGCTACAGACAACTCCTCCGACGGAAATATCGGCTCGGGAAGCAGAATAGGGATAGTCAGCTTTGCCGGCACGGCAACGGTAAATGCACAGCTGATAACTTCGACAGATACCTTGAAAAACGCGATAGACCTTTTGACTGCAGGGGGTTCTACCAATCATGCCGATGCCTTTGAGAAAGCTATGCAGTTATTTGATCCGCTTTCGACAAACGCAAAAGTGATCGTAATGTTTACGGACGGGAAAACGACGACGGGAAGTCCTCCTGCTCCGGTCGCGGCTGCGGCAAGAGCTTCGGGGATAATAATATATTGTATCGGGCTTGTAGGAACGGATGGGATCGACGTGAATGTGCTGAACGATTGGGCTACAGATCCCGACGCTTCGCATGTTGCGATCACTCCCGACGCTGCGGATCTTGAGGAGTTATTCAAAGATCTGGCAGTAAATATTTCAAAAACGGGCGCTACAAATATCGTTATTGACGAGATTGTCAACGATGATTTTGTGATCACGAGCGTCGTACCGCCTTCGGCAGGAACGGCGATGACCGCGGATGCAAATACCATTCAGTGGAAAATCAAAGAACTTGGGGTTACAGCAAATGAAGGCGCCGTACTGAATTTTTATATAAAACATATTTCACCGGATTCCGGAAAAAAGAAAGTTAATAAATCCATCAGCTATACGGATAATGAAGGAAATGTTGCAGTTTTCCCCGATCCTGAGGTAACGGTGCGGTGTAAGGTAATAGTTCATCCCGAACCGTGTCCGGAGCCTGTGGATTTGACTATCGACGGCTGTTCGGATTCGGCCGTTATCGATATCGGAAATATATATCCCGAATCACTCGGAAGAATATTACAGCTGAACGTAACGGTTAAAAAGGTTTGTCCCGGAAAGCGGGTAGGATTGGGCGTGATATTGACTGAAGTCGATCCTGCCGGGCAGGAATATCCAAGAGGAATGAAAACCATGACCATTCCCGCACACGACTGTCCTAGCTGCCGGGACGTGGAAGTGAAGAATATCAGGTTTGTACTTCCGGAGGACCTGGATGTTTCCGGAGACACTCCCGATTCCATTTGCAATGCAAGAAATTTCAAAGCGCGAGCCATAGCTAATTATATCGACACGGATTTCAGGTGTCTTGACTAAGAAAGCGTAAAGGGCGATCATTTTTCAGGGCAACCGCTGAAGCAAAGCCGAAAGAAGAGCGGTAAAGATCCTCGGAGCGGACGCATGCGGAAAGTAAAAAGCTTTCGGCGTCGGCGCAGAACGGATCGGCAGTATTTAGGCGAACGACTTGTATTTGATATAAAAGAGACAGAGCCCCGTCCTCCCGGACGGGGCCGTTTGCAACGGGGAGAACGGAAAATAAAAACGATGAAATCTGAAGGATGAAACGATAAGAAAAGACAAAGGGTGCGGAGACGGTTGCCGGACGTCGCAAAATACCGTGAGAGCGGGAATTTGAAGAGGGTGAAATTGGTAAACGGCTTAAAAACGGTTGACTTAGATAGGCTGTTTTGGTATAATCAATAATGCTGTTTTGGTGCAGAAGACGCATCAAAGCCGGCAAATACGGAAAAAGGAGGGAAAAAATGCCTACTATCAATCAGTTGATAAGACAGGGAAGAGAACGCGATGTATTCAAGAGCAAGGCGCCTTTACTTGAGAATTGTCCTCAAAAGCGCGGTGTATGTCTCAATGTGACGACGACTTCTCCTAAGAAGCCCAATTCAGCGCTTCGTAAGATAGCCAGGGTGCGCCGTACCAACGGAATGGAAGGAACGTGCTATATACCCGGAGAGAGTCACAATCTTCAGGAGCACAGCGTGGTTCTTATCCGCGGCGGCAGAGTGAGGGATCTTCCCGGTGTGCGTTATCACATCATAAGAGGCACTCTTGACGCAGCAGGAGTAGCTAAGCGTCGTCAGGCGCGCAGCAAGTATGGAACAAAGCGTCCGAAGCAATAAGGTCGCGCTTTCTGATTACAGCAGAGATTGGTACGGATTATGCTTGGTTTTCCGTTTCAATCGGTAAGCAGTATTCCCGATCGGGGAGAAGGTTCTCCGCCGTTAGGCGTGCAGTCGGCTGTATCGTGAAAAAAGAAAACAAAGTATAATAAGGAGGTATTTTTATGCCCAGAAGAAAAGGCGTAGCCAAGAGGGACGTATTGCCTGATCCCGTATACAACAGCAAGGTGATAACCAAGGTTATAAACCAGGTCATGATGGACGGGAAGAAAGGTACCGCGCAGGAAATAGTATACGGAGCACTTGACGTTGCATCCAAGAAGCTTGGAGTTGAGCCGCTTGATTTGTTCAATCAGGCGATAAACAACATAATGCCCATGCTTGAGGTCAAGGCGAGACGTGTAGGCGGGCAGAACTATCAGGTTCCTCTCGAGATAAGGCCCGAAAGGCGTCAGACGCTTGCGATCAGATGGCTTGTTTCCATTGCGAGGAAGCGCAGTGAGAAGCAGATGCACCTGAGACTTGCCGGGGAGCTTGCGGACGCATATAATTCCACAGGCGGAGCTGTCAAGAAGAAAGAAGATGTGCATCGTATGGCAGAAGCGAACAGGGCGTTTGCGCATTATAAATGGTAAAAAGGAGTCAATAATAAAGGAAAGAGGTAATATATGCCGAGGAAGTATCCCATCGAACGCGTACGCAATATAGGCATAATGGCGCATATTGACGCGGGGAAAACCACCACAACCGAAAGAATATTGTATTTTACGGGCAAGACCCGTAAACTCGGAGAAGTCCATGACGGAAATGCGGTCATGGACAGTATGGTGCAGGAGAGAGAAAGAGGGATAACCATAGCCAGTGCGGCGACGACGGTGCACTGGATCAATGACGACACAGATTACCGGATAAATATAATAGACACACCCGGGCACGTGGATTTCATGGTAGAAGTGGAGAGGTGTCTTCGTGTGTTGGACGGAGCGGTAGCGGTATTTTGCGCAAAGGGCGGGGTTGAGCCGCAGAGCGAGACCGTATGGCACCAAGCGAGCAAGTATGATGTACCGCGCATAGCTTTTGTGAACAAGATGGATATAAACGGGGCGAACTTCCGTAACGTTATCGAGATGATGAAGGACAGGCTGAAGAGCAATGCTTTGCCTGTGCAGCTTCCGATAGGGGCGGCGGAAGATTTTGAAGGAGTGATAGACGTAATAAAGAGAAAAGCGTACTATTACGATCCTGAAGATATCCATGTGGTCACGGAAAAAGAAGTTCCCCCGGACATGACGGAGGAGACGGAAGAAGCGAGAGCTGCATTGTGCGAGTTTGTAGCGGAGCGGGACGATGTACTGATGGAGAAATTTCTGTCGGGAGAAGAGCTTACCGATAAGGAGATCAAGTCGGGGCTGAGGAAGGGAACGATATCGCTAGAATGCAATCCCGTGCTTTGCGGAACGGCCTACAGGAATAAAGGTATCCAGCTGCTTCTTGACGCCATAACCGATTATCTGCCTTCGCCGGTGGATGTAGATCATGTAACGGGATTTGATTTGCACGATAAAGACAAAGTGCTCACGCGCAAAACTCTTGACGATGAACCTTTATCTGCGCTTGCTTTCAAAATAGTATCCGATCCTTTTGTCGGGAAGCTTGCATATTGCAGGATATACAGCGGAGTGCTTGAGAGCGGGAGTTATGTATATAATTCAAGCAAGGGTAAGAGGGAGCGTGTAGCCAGGATATTGCAGATGCACTCTGATCAGCGTGAGGAAATAGAGGAGACGTATTGCGGCGAGATAGTGGCGATAGTCGGACTCAGGCTGACTCAGACAGGCGACACTTTATGCGACGATAAGCATCCGATATTGCTTGAAAGTATAGAGTTTCCCGAACCGGTGATAAAGGTTGCGATAGAGCCAAAGACAAAACAGGGACAGGAAAAGATGGCCGTGGCTTTGAGTAAGCTTGCGGAGGAGGACCCGACTTTCAAGACGTATACAGACGCGGAAACCGGTCAGACTATAATAGCGGGGATGGGAGAATTACATCTTGATATAATAGTAGATAGGCTTTTGCGGGAATTCAAAGTTGAAGCTAATGTCGGCAAGCCGCAGGTATCTTATAGAGAGACGATAAGGCGGGCGGCCGAAGCTGAAGGAAAGTATATAAGGCAGACCGGTGGAAAAGGACAGTACGGGCATGTGAGGATTCGTATAGAACCGCGGCCGACCGGAAGCGGATACGAGTTTGAAGATGCGGTAGTAGGCGGAGCTGTACCGAAGGAGTATATCGGGCCGGTAAACGAAGGAATAAAAGAAGCCGCACAAAGCGGGATATTAGCGGGGTATGAAGTTGTTGATTTCAAGGCCACGCTTTTAGACGGGTCGGTTCACGAAGTGGATAGCAGTGAGATGGCATTTAAGATAGCCGGATCGCTTGCTCTCAAAGAGGCGCTGAAAGAAGCGGATCCGTATATACTCGAGCCGATGATGAAGATAGAGATTACCGTACCCGAAGATTATCTAGGGGAGGTTATGGCAAGCGTTACGAGCAGGAGAGGAAACATTCTGGGAAACGAAATGAGAAACGGCGTAATGATAGTAAGGGGCAGTGCGCCACTATCTGAACTATTCGGATATGCGACGACATTGAGGAGTCTGACGCAAGGCCGCGGAACGTTTTCCATGGAGTTTGAATCATATTGCGAGATACCGAAGTCGGTAAGAGAAAGGCTTTTGGGGAATAAATATTGAAAAACCCTGAAAAAATGCGATTAAAAAGTAGTCAAAATCTAATAAATATGATAGAATAGGTTTTGGTTGACAATTGATTTCATGAACCATTATCTTTAGGAGGATAATTAACAATGGCAAAAGCGAAATTTGACAGAAGTAAGCCGCACGTCAACATAGGCACCATTGGACACGTTGATCACGGCAAAACCACCCTTACAGCTGCTATAACAATGGTTATGGCCATGCAGGGCAAAGCTGAAATTATGCGTTACGACGAAATAGATAAAGCGCCCGAAGAGAGAGAAAGAGGTATAACGATCAATACCGCACACGTAGAGTATCAGACTGAAAAGCGTCACTATGCGCATGTTGACTGTCCCGGACACGCAGACTATGTTAAAAACATGATCACCGGTGCAGCGCAGATGGACGGAGCAATACTTGTTGTTTCCGCAGCCGACGGCCCGATGCCTCAGACTCGTGAACACATCCTTCTTGCTCGTCAGGTAGGCGTACCTTATATTATTGTTTTTATGAACAAGGTAGACCTTGTAGACGATCCCGAGCTTCTTGATCTTGTTGAAATGGAAGTAAGAGAAATGCTCAGCAAATATGAATTCCCGGGCGACGACATTCCTTTCATCAAAGGGTCCGCCAAGGAAGCAATGGATGCAGCCGTAGCAGGCACGCCCTTAAAGGATGCCAACGGCAATGTAAATCCTGTATATCAGTGCATCATCGACCTTATGGATGCAGTGGATTCATATATTCCCGAACCTGAGCGTGATACCGATAAGCCCTTCCTTATGCCCGTGGAAGACGTATTCACAATTACTGGTCGTGGTACGGTTGCAACCGGAAAAGTAGAAAGAGGCATAGTAAAGAATCTTGATCCCGTAGAGATTGTAGGACTTGAAGACGAAGTTAAAAAGACTACTATAACCGGTATTGAAATGTTCAGAAAGCAGCTTGATTTTGCTCAGGCAGGCGACAACGTAGGAGCACTTCTTCGTGGTATCCAGAGGAATGAAATCGAACGTGGACAAGTTCTTGCGAAACCCGGTTCCATTCATCCTCATAAGGACTTCGAAGGACAGGTTTACGTTCTTACCAAAGAGGAAGGCGGACGTCACAGTCCCTTCTTTAACGGCTATCGTCCTCAGTTTTATTTCCGTACGACAGACGTTACCGGCAGCATCGAGCTTCAGAAGGGTATCGAAATGGTAATGCCCGGCGACCACACCACAATCAGCGTAAAGCTTATCACCCCCATAGCAATTGAAGAAGGTCTTCGTTTTGCTATACGTGAAGGCGGCAGAACAGTAGGTTCGGGTGTAGTTTCCAAGATTATCGACTAATACTGATACTGAAAAATAAAAGCCACGCTTATAGCGTGGCTTTTTGAATTAAAGGGTGAATTATACTATTAAGTGCAACAGTTGAGAGAAAAAAAGGAGTTCATACAAATCTGTGGTATAATAAAGTTGCGAAACCAAATTTA
>URET01000017.1 GCA_900546875.1 uncultured Eubacteriales bacterium | reverse complement strand
AAAACACACAAGCAAAACATTGAAAGCATAAATAGTTTCAGACTGAAAATCCCTGCCCTTTCCGTAAAACACACAAGCAAAACATTGAAAGCATAAACAGCTTCAGACTGAAAATCCCTGTCCTTTCCGGAAAAACTTTGCCGGAGCCATCATGCTGCTCAGTCGAAAACCTTTGCCGATTTGCTGTATTAATCACATCCGCTCCGTAGATATGTTCCGAAACATAACCGACGCAATGCTTCATCGTCTGCGAAAAACCCTAAACCGTTTTTTTGTGTAAAAGATTTTATACCTTATGCGATCTTGCCCGAGTCTTTTGATATTTTGATCGAAATCCGTCTCTGCACAAAATGGCCGATATTCCGAAAACAACCGTCAGACTCGATCTGATGTCTCTCCCGGGATCCGAAACGGCCAATAGTTTTGCGCGTTACTTTTTTTTCCGACGCCATTGACCTCTTCTCTTTTACCTGTACACGTATGTTTTACCTGCACACGTCTGCCCCGTTGCTCTGTTTTTTTCGTGAGCCATCGTTTTCAATCACGTATAAGACATGCAACGTATATGCGCAGGCTGAATTCAGGTTATGTCGAGCCGTGATATCCGGCGCAAATGACAGGTTTCGCTTTTTTATCGTCATCGGCGGCTTTTCTCGGATCATTTCGATGTATAAAGTCAGAGAACGCGCTTCTGAAACGGAAGATAAATGCATCCGGAATGCATGTTTTTTAATAAAACCGCAGGGCAAAGACAAAAATATATTTTCCCCCGCTTCCTACAATTCGGACTGAAAATTGAATTGCAGTTCCTTTTTAAGGCGGACAAGAGCCTTCTGATGCAATAGTTTCATGTTTGAATAAGACATTTTCATCATCTCCGCGATCTCCTTAAGTGTTTTTCCCGAATAATAATGCAGTATTATCACATCACTTTCGCGCCGGGGCAGATTTTCCAATGCCGCGGCAAGCTCATTGAGCGTCTCGTTATTATACACATCCTCGAATCCGTCCTCAGAACACACGATTTTCTCGTCCAGCTGTTCTGCCGGACGAGTACGTCTGTAAAAATCAATGACTGCGTTGTGCGCTACAGAATAGATCCACGTGGAAAGCGAAGATTTCGTACTGTCATAAAGCGGCAGCCCTATCTGTATCTTCATAAACACAGTAGAACAAACATCCTCTGCATCCTGCAAATCGGAGATCTTAAGGCGCACATAACGTAATACCTTGCTTTTGTATTCCATATATATGTGTTCCATTGTGTATTCACTTGCTGCCATTGTGCTCTTCATCTTCTTTGCCGATCCTTTCCGCGTCGATATCTCCGGCTGCGCATACATATTCGAGATCGTCATCTGAAAGCGACTCGGCATGCAAAAATTCAGCACGGTCTATAAGCACTCCGAGCCGTTTGTTTCCCGCAAAGCGCTGATAATCGAACAGTTTCCGCAATGTATCTTTCATATCTTACCTATTTCAGGAAAATCGGCGCAAGGTTCTGCCAATCTCCCATTGTTTCAACTAACTTATCGTAATAACCCTCTTTGAAAAATTCGCATTTTGACAGGTCCGCGCCAAACTTGTCATTCGTAAAAGCAAGTGCTATCGCTCGGCATCCGCCTGCACAATATCTGAAATATCTGCACGAAGCGCACTTTTTATTGGCCGCCTTGAGTTGCCCCAGATTTGCACATACCTCGTCGATATACTTCCCCGCCTGCAAAAGTGACTGTAAGCCCTCCTTTTTTACATTCCCTATATAAAGCCCGTGACTCGCATAATATCCAGAAAGCTGATGACAGGGCACAACATCTCCGTTTGCGTCTACTGCCACCATTGCCCGGTTACCGCGGCAGACCGGTATACTGTCTCTGTATTCTCCCTCAGAACATTCCACGGGCCGCGCCCGGTAACTTCTGATCTCGGGATATACTTGTACTACCTGCCAGATGTCAACGCTCATTTTGTGTCGTTCTTTTATATAAGCACGCAAAAATTCAAACATTGTATCGTAATACTCACCGATTCCAAGGGTCGCTCCGTCTGCATTCTGCAGCCAACGAGGCGCTTCTGTCGTGCGGATAATGCGCATATGCTCCACACCGACAGCGTCCATCTGTTCCGCCGTATACAATATTGCGTCTTTATTTCTGCGATGCACATTTGTCTGCACTTGCGTAAAGAAGCCGTATTCCTTGCTGAGCCGGATGGCGCGAAGCGCATTCTCCTCTGCCCCCTTACGGTTGCGGAGCCAGTCATGATGCCCGAAACCGTCAAAAGATATCTTGATCCGGATATCCCCGTCGATTGATTTCAGCTTCTCTAAAGAGCTTTCGTTGAGAAAAAAACCGTTCGTATTGAGCTCGCGGACATACATACCGTGAGCATAAATGCTTTCTATGATATCGAAAAAATCCTTGTGCAACATGGGCTCGCCTCCCGTTACGGTAATGGCGTTTATCCCGCATTTTTCCGCTTCCTCTATAAGTCTTTCTGCCTCTTCTAAAGTAAATTCACTCATTAAAGGCGCATTATCGGCGGCGTTGAAACAATGCAGACAATTGTAATTGCATTTCCCCGTAAGCATCCAGCTCATGGACGGAAAATAACGATTATCACAAAATCTCGGCTTTTGCCACTCCCCGAGCTTTTCCCCGCCTGCACAAGGACGTACCATACCAGAATCGGTGAATTTACGCAAAAGTGCGCTTTCTTCCAATTCATGCAGGCCGTCACACCGGCAAAGAAGATCGAATTCTTCGCGAGAAAGACCGCAAGCGTCCCTTCGATGCTTTATATAATAAGCGCAGGGCACTAACCTCCAACTGCGCAAAGCAATATTCGGATTAAGTATATATTTCATGATTCGCCTCTGAAAAACCTGTTGACCCTTTTATTTCCTCCAAAAACGGCGTTCTGTGAGCGACGGCGTACAGATGTATGCTTTTATACTTCTGTACGCCGGATTTACTTTGCTTTCAATATCCTTCGACATCTCGCTCCACGGGATCGTCCTGCAACTTGACACCTCGCCCGCAAAGTCAAGGTGCACGACCGCTTTTCACGCACAACTTGCTTTTCGCCGCACAAAAGAGATATTGTGATCCTGTCCTCCGCAAACTGAAAACAGCCTGCAACCTTCATCGTCATGCAACGGTTTGGACAGACTTGTCCTTGATACCTATGTCTTTTCCGCAAATATCTATCCGTTAGCCGCAGATACTTTCGCCGTTTTCAGGGCCGTCAGCTTAAGCGGAAAGCGCTTTTACCGGAGTCCGACGAAAACCGTTGTATGATAACGCCGTTCAGCCCGTAAGCCGCAAATACTTTCGCCGTTTTCAGGGCCGGCGCATTTATAAAGCCCGGCAAATTGTTCCGAATTCCTGTACGCGCGTAAGGGCTTAGGATACTTAATTGCTTTTCACAGATAAGCAAATACTTCAAATTCAGTTTACGTCGCTTGAATACACTTCCGGTCCTGTTCCGTTATGTATCTGTGCGCTTCGGTCGGTTAACCGTTTCGTTATGCTGTCTTTTTCTCTATTTGGTATTTGCCGGATGATTGCACAGCCGCAAGCCCTTTTCATAAGAAGAATATTTGCATGAAACACAAGAGCAATCAAAAACTTTCAAAAAAACGCCGTATTCGCAGCTGTAAAACTCGGAAACGATCAGTCTGCCGTCCTTGCTGTGGCATCCGCCTCCCGCCACGTTGTCAAGCTCCTCGTCGGAAAGCTCGCCGCTCTTATGCATCTCCTCAAAATAAGCCGTCGCGCTCTCCTTGCTGAGCTCCATACCGTTTTCTTTTGCAAGCGACATGAGCTCCTCTACGCTCTTTGCTTCTTTTGCCTTTTCAAACATTTCCTTGTGATCCATGTTTTACTTCTCCTCACAAAAATTTTATTTTATATCATACAGACATTTTATTTCATGTTGGCAGGATGATTGCACAGCCACAAGCCCTTTTCCCAAGAACAAAATTTACATATATCGCACCCGGGAGATATCGGTTCAAGCCAATGCTTATGATTCGGCGAATCTGCCCTGCCGCAGTGTTTGCAAATAAAGTTTTCACAACTATATCGGATCGTTACAACTAATCTGCCGTCTTTGCTGTGGCATCCGCCTCCCGCCACGTTGTCAAGCTCATCGTCGGATAGCTCACCGCTCTTATGCATCTCCTCAAAATAAGCCGCCGCGCTCTCTTCGCTCAGCTCCATACCGTTTTCTTTTGCAAGCGCCATGAGTTCCTCAGCGCTTTTTACTTTTCTCGCTCTTTCAAGAAGCTCATTGTTCATTTCCATATGTATCCTCCAGATTTTATTTTGTTTCAAATTGTTTGCGTTTAATAATACGCACGAAATATTCATATGTCCAGTCTTTTTATAAAACTTTTTAAAAAAGAGTAGTTTTCCCGATATACTCCGTGTCGTCCAGCCTCTGACGCGCCACAAGTTCGGCAAATTTCCCGTTTTTGGCTATCAATTCGTCATAATTGCCGTCCTCAATTATTTTTCCGCCCTCCAAATATAAAATACGGTCGCATCGCCTTATCGTCGAAAGTCTGTGCGCGATCACGATACGCGTACACTTCAATTTATCAAGACTTTCCGAAACTCTTTTCTGAGTAAGATTATCAAGTGCACTCGTAGCCTCATCGAACATCAGAATCTTCGGCTTAGGAGCGATCGCACGTGCAATCAGGAGCCTTTGCCGCTGACCTCCGGATACTCCGCCCGAACCTTCCGAAATAATCGTGTTCATTCCCATCGGCATGCGCCTTATATCATCGGCTATACCTGCAAGCTCCGCCGCCTCCCATGCGTCATTCAACGTAAGCCACGGTGCGGAAATGGTTATATTGGAAAATACGTCTCCGGAAAACAGCTTCCCGTTCTGCATGACAACTCCTATTCGCCTCCGCAACGATTTCAGATCAATGGTTGAAAGATCTTTCCCGTCGTAATATATAGCCCCCTTTTGCGGCGTTTCAAAGCCTAACATCAGACGCATCAGCGTGGATTTTCCGCACCCTGTCGCTCCTACCAGCGCCACATACTGTCCGGGATGTATTTTCAGAGACAGATTGTCTACTACGGGCGGCATATCGTCGTTATAACGGAAACTTACATTATTCAGCTCGATTCCTCCCGAAAGACGTTCGATAACGCGTTTTCCCTCGGAGACTTCCGGAAGCGCGTCAAGTATGGGTTTTATCATTTCGTAAACAGGCTTGATATTTGCAACAGTCAAAGCTATGCTTGCCAAAGACATGAACGCTCCGGATACCATTCCGTATGCAACGCTGAAAGCGTAATAATCGGCTACGCTGATACTGCTTCTTACCGCAAAATAATACATCGCAATCGTTCCCGTCAGCGTTATAGCAGAAGTTATAACGGAATTAAGCTTCAGAAATGCCGGAGGATTATAATCCAGACGCGCCATCATGGCATAATGATTTCCCCATTTTGCAAAAGCCCTCTTTTCCGCCCCCGCAAGCTTTATCTTCTGTACTCCCGATATAAGAGCATATGTAAGTCCGCTCTCTTCAGCCCCCAGCTTCATTTGTTTCCTGCTTACGCTCAGTTGTACGAACGTCGTGATCACCGAAACCGCAATGGTCGCAAATATCACCAAAAGCGCCGGTACTACCAAAGCAGGAGCATAAGCAAATATCTGTCCTATATATATCAGCGAAAATATCGACGTCAATCCCGTGGAAAGCACCGCCGAAACAAGCATATTGCAAAGCGCTTGCACGCTGTTCGATCTCGAGGCAAGGTCTCCGGCACTGTATTTCTTGAAAAAATCAGCCGGAAGAGATAAAATACGCATCATCGTTGCCGCCTGTACCGACAGCCCCATCTTTGTATTGATACGCGCTGTCAGAAGAGCTTTCACTCCGCTTATAAGAAGCGAACTGAATGTCACGCATATCATGAAAACCGCTATCGCCAATAAAAGCCTTAAACTCCCGCTGTCCAGAACTTCCGAAAACAACAGATTAGTCAGCTCGGGTGTAAGCAGTCCGATAAGTGTTACCGCAAGCGTTGCCAGCGCAACCAATACAAAGTCCGCTACCGACAGAGATTTGACTATATGCATCGCCAGATCCTTCATTCCTATCTTCTTCAGCGGAAAAGATGCGTAAAATGCAATCGCTTCGTCTTCAAATAACAGCTGCGTTTTTCTGCCTACTCGAACACGCTTTCCTGTTTCTTCATCAAAATAACTGTACCCCGAAAATCCGGAAGGTATCAATGCCACTGCCGACCCGTCCTTTTTCTTTACCGCCAGCATTGCACCAACTGCCTCTTTATACCACCCTTTTTCAAGCTTCACCGTGCGACGCATAATTCCGTACGGCCGCAACAGGTATTCCAAACGCTCGTTTATCTCCCTTACAGAATCGGGCACTTCGATCGACTTCACATGATAATAATGCAGTATCTCATCTACGGCGTTCTTGGTCCTTTGAGCTTCGTTGTTTATCCCCGCAATCTTCGTCCCGGTGACCGCATGAGCTATGCCCGAAAAAGCTTCCGCAAACATATCGTCATCGTTTTGCTTTCTTTGTTTTATTTGTTCGTCAAACCAACCCATATGCTCTCCTTAATCGTTGGAAACAAGTTTTGCATACGCTCCGCCCTGACTGTAAAGCTGATCATGCGTCCCGCGTTCTATTACCTTCCCGTTATCCATTACTATGATCTCATCACAATCCCGCACGGTAGACAGTCTGTGCGCCACAACGATACATGTGATGCCCCTCTCCTTTATGGAATTAACTACTTCGTATTCCGTTTTTGCGTCAAGAGCACTCGTTGCCTCGTCCATTATGATGATCGTCGGATCCTGTGCCAACACGCGCGAGATTTCCATTCTCTGTCTTTGTCCGCCGGAAAAATCTTTGCCGCCTTCGGTGATTTTGTATTGGTACCCGCCTTCGCGCTGCATGATATCCTCATGAAGTTTTGCGTCGCGCGCCGCCATTATCATTTCAAAATCCTCTATTGACGTGTCCCACATTTTGATATTGTTTGCTATCGTGTCTTCAAAAAGTATTATATCCTGATCCACGACAGCCAATGATCCTGTGAATACGCTGCGATCAATGGCAGATATCGGTTTCCCGTCAAATAATATTTCTCCGCTCCAAGGCTTATATAATCCGGATATCAGCTTGGATAACGTGGACTTCCCGCATCCGGACGATCCTACAA
Source organism: uncultured Eubacteriales bacterium (assembly GCA_900546875.1). Classification (GTDB taxonomy): domain Bacteria; phylum Bacillota; class Clostridia; order Christensenellales; family CAG-314; genus UMGS929. The sequence goes on along the minus strand of URET01000017.1, from coordinate 17,666 downwards.
ATGCCACTCTGCTGCCCGGTTTGAGTGTAAGACTGAAATCTTCAATAAGCGGCTCTGCAAGTCTGGAATATCCGAACGTAACATTTTTGAGTTCCACCAGCCCGCTCAGCTTGTCAAACGAAGGATCTTCTTCCTCCTCCTCCTGAAATTCCACGTCGGCAGGATATTCCATAACGTCTTCCACTCTCTCCATTTCCGTACGCATCTCCTGCAAAGTCTGCCCGGCTGAAATGAATTTCTCGGCGGGAGATGTAAACGCACCTAAAAAACCCTGAAAAGCCATGACCATACCTATCGTAAATTCCCCCTGCATGGTCAGCCATACGCCGATTATCAGAACAACCGTATCCGTAAATCCCGAAATAAAAGCCGGTATCAGTCCGAAATATTGATTCAGACGAGCATATTTGACCTTCTGCGTATTTACGCTTGCCTGATACCCTGCCCACTTTTCAAAATATCCGTTTTCAGCTCCGCTTGCTTTTATCGTTTCGATCATCTCTATCCCCGCTACCGAAGCGCCTGCAAGCTTACCTGCGTCACGCATCTGCACACGGGTAATATTGACCCTCTTCCTTGATATCACCTGCGCCACGATCATATTGACGAATATCGAAGCGATCCCGACTAACGTCAATATCCAGCTGTATCGTATCATAACGACAAGATAAAATACCATCATTATCGCATCAAGAATGAGCGGAGCAAAGGTATTGACCAGAGATCCTGCTATACTTGCGTTGGAAGCCTGCCTCTGCTGGATATCTCCCGCCATACGCTGAGAAAAAAACTCCATCGGCATACGAAGTACCTTCCACATGAAAGAAGCACTGCCCGTCACCGACATCTTTCCGTTGATTCGCAGCGACCATACAGATTGTATCCATTCCATGACCAGCTGAATTACCGCCATCAATGCCAGTGCGCCCAAAAACGGATAAAACCACTCGATATTTTCTCCTGTCAGAAGCCGGTCCATGAAAATACGTGAAAAAGCAGGCTGTATTATCCCGATCAATGATGCTATAACTGTAGTAAGCACTACGAAAATGACCGCTGTTTTCGCCCCGACAAGCCTTTTTCTCGCAAACGTTGCCATACTCTTGGGTTTGCCGCCCGGCTGAAAATCTTCACCCGGTTCAAACATAAGACATACACCCGTAAAAGACTTGTCAAAGGTATCCATTGAAACCGCGTAATTCCCTTTTGCAGGATCATTCAGATATGCCTTGTTCCCCTTGAAACCGTTTAGCACAAGAAAATGATTGAAATTCCAGTGTATTATACACGGGAATTTTCCGTTTTTTTTCAGATCCTCGGGTTCATACCGGTATCCCTTGGCGATTAGCCCGTAACTCCGCGCCGCCTTGAGTACATTCTTGGCGTTTGAACCGTCACGCGAAACTCCGCAATCTGCGCGTATCTGTTCCAAAGGCACCCATCTCCCGTAATAAGCAAGTATCATTGTCAGCGACGCCGCCCCGCATTCCAATGCCTCCATTTGCATAACGATAGGGACCTTGGCTACACCTTTTGTCAAAGGCGTTTTGATTTTTATTTTTTTATCCGTCTTCATATGCGCCGCCTCAATTTAAAATAAAAGACAAAGGCGAAACACTGTCCACCACGATCTCCGCAGAGTAAATTCCGTCCGTAAGATTCCCGTCCAATATGACCTCGTATACCCACTCGCCTGCCTGCAGATTACCGACATGCAACAGATATTCGCTGAATTTCTCTCCTTGTACGACAGCAACGGGAGTTTCTGAAATATCTTCGACCGTGAACTCCTTCCCTCCGATACGTACAAGCATACCGTTTTCGATTTTTCCGGCATCCGCCTCTTTTACGTAACAGACTATCAAGCCATCTTCAGCGAGAGCGGCCGCATTTACCTTTGTTTCCAGACGGCCGAGCACGCCCCACACGCATACGCCTACCAGCAGCACTATTATTGCCGCGAGCGTCATCCAGACTGAAGGATTAGATACGCGTATGTAATCATTCAGCTGCTCCGGCGAAGATACTCTTTCAATGCTTTTTTTCCGAAATATCTGTTTTTCCATGATTTTGTCTCTCTTTTCCTCCTACTAAAACGCGCTTTTCAGTACAGATATCCGTATCGGTATCTTTCCCGATACTATTCTTTTCAACGGATAATTTCTCCGGTATTCCGATCCCCGCTCCCATACCTGCATAACGCTTCTCAAGCATCCTGTTCCGATAGCTATATCAGTCGTCCTTGACTAAGCCGATCGATCATGCCTTCGCAGAGCTGCATACGATATATACACAAGATCCGCGTTTTCGCATAATATAAAAACCGAACGGTACTGCAGTCGGAATATCCGATTATGTTTCTAAAAACGTTATTCTATGGAAAGTATTTCGGTAAAACCCGTGATCTCAAAAACTTCCGAAATAGTTTCGTTGACGTTTCTGATAACCATTTTACCCTGCTTGTTCATAACCTTCTGCGCGGCAAGCAACACACGCAATCCCGCAGAAGAAAGATATTCTAACTCCGCAAAATCAAGAATCAGACTGTCTATACCGCCTATACTCCTTTTCAGTTCCGTTTCGAGCTGTGACGCGGTCGTCGTATCCAGTCTTCCTTTGAGCCTGAGCGTCAATTCCGTTCCTTCCCTGACCTTCTCTATCGTCATTATATGTTCACCTGCCTTTGCCTTAATAAAAACAAAAAAACCGCATTTTTGACTTATCCGCCCTTTCGGCTTACGATTTTTCGTGAAACGCGTCGCCCATCCTGATTTCAGACTTGCTTTACACCGAAAGCTTATTTGACAGACCATACTGCTTTTCCCTGTAAAAACCATCCTGATCTATGCGATATCTGCCATATAACGGATAAATTCATCTGTCGTCATGGTAAAACCGACCTCTGCCGATGTACCGCCGAGAATAAGAAATTCGGTAAGTCCGTATTCATCGCTGTCTTCTGCCCAGTCATATGTATAACCCAATCTTGTCCACGGATAGTCGGAAGTGAAGTAAGAATAAATTATATTGCCGTTGAACCATGCTTCGTATTCTCCCAGAGACTTTCCGTCCAGATCGGTAACTTCAACCTGCTTCGTGACATCAGGCTGATACGCAGGTCGAATAACATCGGCAACATTTACCCAGAATGCCGTCATGTGAGTATAATTGCTCAATGGCGGAAGCCCGATAAGCTGTTTCAGACGCAAATCCCAGTTTTCGACGTCTTTTGCCGAATTTTTATACCAAGCCGATATTTCCTTGTCCGTAAAAGTCCATAATTCGCCATCAAGCACGATTTCTTTTCCTTCGATATAAATATCGGGAGAATCGTTCCAGGAAAGCAATAGTACCCTTTCTCCTTTTTCGTCCCATGTGACCATATCCGATCCTTTCGTAAGCGTTACCAGCGAATAGATCTCCCCGGCCTCTGCCACCATAGAATCCTTTACGGCAAAATCGTATAAGTCGGAAAACTGCACAGAGTATTTTTGCCGCATGCATAGGAACGTGATCAAAAATGTCGCTCCGGCAAATAAAATACAGATTAACAACACTGTAAACGGAGTAAATACTTTTTTACTGAAAAATGTCATTCCCCCCTCCTTACAAAATTCGCTTCGGAAATTTTGTCTGTATCGGTTCATGTCCGTCTGCTCAAGCGGTAAAACTGCTTCCGTTTCGAACCGCTTAAATTAACCGGATATTCCTAATCTGCTGTCAGAAACATATAGTCAGCGTAAAAATCGCAAGACTCCGTCAATAACGGTTTTACGGAAGCAAAATATATTTTTTCGGTTTGCAGACTCTCTTTGCTCCCCTTACCCCCGCTCAATGCCAAACGATACGCTTTTGATAAAAATTCATTCACCGCGACCTGCATTTTTGTAAAACTATTGCTTATTTCCGAAATACGACGCACACTCTTTGGCCGGCAACCTCAACGCTTTGTTTTTTTAAAAAAGCTCCTCTGAAATAAAACACGCGTATCGTTTTCACTGTTTTTAACGACAAAATGATTTATCGTTTTGCCGTGATCGTCAAAAATATCCGCACAAAAGCAATCGGCGTCAAGCTTTTGCTGTAAATTTACGACTTTTGTACCGCCGTATTTTATTTTCACTGCATCGTCTGAACGGACCAATATCATGGAATCTGTGTATCAGAAAAGTATACGATCCCGCTACCTGCTATCACAGTAAACTATAATAATATTATATAATGCAGGCGTTACACCGTCAAATTATACTAAACAATTTTTATCACTATTTATTATTTTAACTTTTAACAGAATTTTCACTTGACATTTTGATTTTTTCACGCGTTATTCCTTTTAAATATTACGCAGAAATCCCCATATCATCGGAAATTTCAACGTTAACATTCAAGAAAAAACAGATCCTGTCAATACGATATATTGGTTAATATTTTTGATATTGCTCCCTGAATTTAAGCTGATATACAAATTCTTTCATAAAACTATCTGCTTTGATTTCAATTTTAACAATTAAATACATAATACAAAATTATTACTGTTACTCAGATAAAATACTTATAACAGTATAAAAAACAATAAAAAAACAAACACGCTATCAGGCATATCTATAAAAGAACAGAATAATATTCCTATAAAACTGATTGTTAGGATAATACAATGCTCAAACGCAATTAAAAACATCATATTCAGTACCTTGGTTTAATTACCGTTCAGGATAACACAATGCTCAAACATAAAAACACGCAAAAATAAACTAAACTCGGTTTAATTACCGTTCAGGATAACACAATGCTCAAACTCTAATTGGTATTGGTATGTATTACATGATGTTTAATTACCGTTCAGGATAACACAATGCTCAAACGTAATATCTGCTGCATTACTGTTAAGTGATGTTTAATTACCGTTCAGGATAACACAATGCTCAAACTGCATTATAATGCCCGAATAGAAAGTGTTGGTTTAATTACCGTTCAGGATAACACAATGCTCAAACCAATTATCAATCGTTTTACCGCTACGAATAGTTTAATTACCGTTCAGGATAACACAATGCTCAAACTCCCATGCGCCGTTGTCGATATACGCTTTCGTTTAATTACCGTTCAGGATAACACAATGCTCAAACTTCTTGTATCCAATTATGCCATACGGCAAGGTTTAATTACCGTTCAGGATAACACAATGCTCAAACAAAAGGGCTTCAACGTTGCTTTTTGTTATCGTTTAATTACCGTTCAGGATAACACAATGCTCAAACCTATAGAGAAGCTTTTAGACTTATAGCTGAGTTTAATTACCGTTCAGGATAACACAATGCTCAAACGCAAGGTCATTGCCACAATCACTAAATGCTGTTTAATTACCGTTCAGGATAACACAATGCTCAAACTGGTCAAAAGAAATGAAGAAATGGGAAGCAGTTTAATTACCGTTCAGGATAACACAATGCTCAAACATAACTTTGCGACGCAGTTTATCTTGCCTGGTTTAATTACCGTTCAGGATAACACAATGCTCAAACGCTATGGCATGCGCGTATCAAAAGTACATTGTTTAATTACCGTTCAGGATAACACAATGCTCAAACCTTCAAAATGTAATGGTAAATGGTGCTTATGTTTAATTACCGTTCAGGATAACACAATGCTCAAACTATCACTATTATCAATCACACCGTTCACACGTTTAATTACCGTTCAGGATAACACAATGCTCAAACACGCTATCTGTCATTCCTTCCCTTCCTTCAGTTTAATTACCGTTCAGGATAACACAATGCTCAAACCCGTCTTATTGTGCATAATGGCATACTCACGTTTAATTACCGTTCAGGATAACACAATGCTCAAACTTTGGGAAGATTGTATACACTAAAATAAGGGTTTAATTACCGTTCAGGATAACACAATGCTCAAACGCAAAGTTTGAACCACTAAAGTCTATACTTGTTTAATTACCGTTCAGGATAACACAATGCTCAAACACTAATAAAACGCTACTGTTTAACGGTTTTGTTTAATTACCGTTCAGGATAACACAATGCTCAAACTCACCAAGTGTAAACGCAGTATTATTTATTGTTTAATTACCGTTCAGGATAACACAATGCTCAAACTATCGTCTTGCGTTACAAATACAGCATTTCGTTTAATTACCGTTCAGGATAACACAATGCTCAAACCAATAAACGGAAATAATCCTAACCCGGTAGGTTTAATTACCGTTCAGGATAACACAATGCTCAAACCCGAAAACAAACTGAGACATGTCGAAAGAGGTTTAATTACCGTTCAGGATAACACAATGCTCAAACACCGCCGCGCGTGAGCGAATTGCGTATTTAGTTTAATTACCGTTCAGGATAACACAATGCTCAAACTAGAGATAATGATAAAATATCGCTTTCCCAGTTTAATTACCGTTCAGGATAACACAATGCTCAAACTTAGCAACGTATCTGTTCCGCCGACGGTCAGTTTAATTACCGTTCAGGATAACACAATGCTCAAACCGACTGGGAGGGGAATATACACGAGCCGAAGTTTAATTACCGTTCAGGATAACACAATGCTCAAACCTTCAAAATGTAATGGTAAATGGTGCTTATGTTTAATTACCGTTCAGGATAACACAATGCTCAAACCCGTCATATTGCCTTAACTCATAATGGGTAGTTTAATTACCGTTCAGGATAACACAATGCTCAAACCCATCGCCGTTCTTGCTTGTTCAGCGATATGTTTAATTACCGTTCAGGATAACACAATGCTCAAACCTGCGTAGTTGTAGTTCATTTTATAAACGTGTTTAATTACCGTTCAGGATAACACAATGCTCAAACCTCTGCCAACTGCTCCGTGAACTGCGACATGTTTAATTACCGTTCAGGATAACACAATGCTCAAACAAAAAAAATGCTTGAATATCGTGCGAAGCAGTTTAATTACCGTTCAGGATAACACAATGCTCAAACACAGGTTTTGCAGGCGGTTATACTTATTCAGTTTAATTACCGTTCAGGATAACACAATGCTCAAACTATGGCAAGGATATTAAACGCGTCTTCCCGGTTTAATTACCGTTCAGGATAACACAATGCTCAAACGTCTTTGTTATCCGTTATATCGCCGATTAAGTTTAATTACCGTTCAGGATAACACAATGCTCAAACTGACGTTGGTGTATACCTTCCTTCTTGGGAGTTTAATTACCGTTCAGGATAACACAATGCTCAAACCTCAAATTCAAGCATCTTTGCGCACAACCCGCAGAAATCCCAAACGATATTTCTTATTATCCTACTTTTATTATATCACCTCTTTCGTTCTTACACAACTATTTCGCATAGATCCCGATCTATAATTGTTATTTTTTCTCCTTCAAGTTTTGTTTTAAGCGTATTTTCCAATAAAAATACGCTTATTTCGTTCAACGCCATTTCATGATAAAACATCTTGACTGCGGCTTCAGTAAGAACTGTTTTTAAGTTTACTAAAAAAACGCACCGTTTCTTTAAATAAAATGTATTCAGTTTTATATACGCCGATAAATTCCCGAGCAAAGAATCCTCTGTTTTTACGTGAACTCCGAATGCTTTCATCAAATTGATTATCCCGTTTTCTTCTTCGTAATCTATCGAACATTCACTCTCTGCATCCAATTCAGCAAACAAAATCTTTATCATTTCTTTTATTTGCCAGTATTTTTCTTCAAAACTATTCAATGTTATTTCTGAAAGAGAAGCGTACAATTTATTTATGAGTTTTTTGTCGTTTAAATCAAAAAAAACGTAATCCTTTATTAATAAAGCTTGTTTATCAAAAGATAAATCTTTATCTCCCTCAAAAAGACAAAACCCTCCGTCTTCTCCCTGACACTGCATATATATTTCTTTCTGATATTTATAAAACTGATCTTCTGCTTCAACTACCAAAATATTAATTTCCCCGGGTTTTATATCAAATACACTTTCTAAATCAAAATGAGCCAACTTCATAATATTACCAATTTTTCGTCATTATCTATAACAATGCTCTGAACTTCACCGATAACTATTTCCATTCTTTCAAATTGTTTTTCGGTTACAAGAAGCATTTCTATCAAACCTTTTGAAGTTTTATTCTTCCGCACATTTTCTTTGATAACTGCTGCCGCATTTGCGTTAAGTACTATTTTTGTGTAAACGGATTCCTGCATCATAACAAAACCGTTTTTCAGTAAAAATTTACGAAAATTCCGATACTCACGTCTTTGAGACGAAGTTTCGACAGGCAAATCAAAAAACACCATCAACCTCATAAACCTATAACTCATAGCACTCTATTCTGCCGATATTTTTAGTTTCAATCGCTTCAAAAACACTTTTACAATATATTCCTATCGCCGAACTGACTGTAGTCATTTCTCCTCCGATACGAACCTTCTCATTCAATACATTACAAAGTGTATATTTTAACTCGGTGTTCAAATCGTTTTCCATAGAAAAAACCACTTTATCTATCAATACTCTGAACGGTTCCATCAGATCGCATGAAAGATTAAAAAAATTGAATTCATTTTTATGCGCTAAACCTAACTGGGTATTATATCCGTTTGCCACTACCTCACGGTTAAAAGCCGAAAGTATTATCGCATACCCATAGTCAAGAGCGCTGTTATAAAAAGTACTGTCTCCGCGTTTAAAAGAAAGTCCGAATAATGCGTTAAAATAAACTTTCGCCGCATGCCCTTCTCTGTTTGTACTATCGCCCGGCTGCACTTCATCTGCATATTTGCAGAGAAGATAAGCCTGCTCAGAACCAAGTGATTCGAGAAGCCTGTGCTGACGCATTATTTTCAGCCTGACTATTTCCCTCCATATTTTTTCTTTTAATTCAATTGCCCAGTTGATCTGTTTTTTTAAACAGCCACTTGCATTATATCTGCCGTATAATGACAGCAACTGCGAAACAGGATTGTGTTTTTCATTACAAAATACCACGTTCACCTTATTCTTTATGAGTTCACACATCAGCGCTGCCGTTATTGACACTCCGGTTGATTCTATTATAAGCGTGCCTATTTCAGCCACATATATTTTTTTCACTTCTTCGCCGCGGCTTACAAGATAACCGAGTTTATATTCCAATTTGCATCGTTTTGAAATAATTACCACTCGCCAGCTCATAAGAATCTTTTAAAATCTATTATTTCCCTGTAATATCCCGTACATGACTGATATATAATTTTCATTTCATTATCCTGCACAAATTTGCTACTTACCAACGAACCTGCATTCGGAACTCCGCCCAATAATGTCAGATCTGAGTTTACGCTGTTGCACTGCATTAAATGAAGCACTTCAAATATTACAACACATTGTTTTTCAAGACTTAATGAAATAAATCTCTCACGGCTTTTTTTCAGAAATTCCGCCTGTTTCCTTATTGAAAGACCACGGTAAACAGGCGACTCAAGCTTTTCCACCAAAGCATCGTATAACCTGACATTATCCTCTGCTTTTATCTTTTCACCGACGGGCAGATCCTGCCTCTTGAGAAGTTTCCTGTCTGTCATATAATTGCTTATTCTTTTGAGTATCTTCATTTCTTCTTCCTTAAGATAAAGCTGATTTGCATTGCAAAGTTTGATTCTGTTACCTGTTTTTCCTCTTAACCATGCATATGACCCGTCCATATACAACAGCGTATTCAGTTTTATTCGGTCTATTACTATTTCGGGCTCTACAAGTCCTTGCTTTGCACAAAAACGTACCTTTTCTTCAATTCCTGCTTTGTTTTGTTTCTCCATCCACAACGGAAAAGCCTCCATAGACAACATAATTTTGCCCTTCTTTCCTTTGCTGCGTACAAGCATGAAATATGCCGTCTTTTGGCTGTTATACCCTCCGTATTTGGAAGTATCACTTATCGCGCCCTTCATTTTCAAAGGCAGCAGATCATCATTTTGTCCTGCCTTTACGGGATTTACATCAAACAGTCTTCCTTGACCGCCCAACGTCATCCTTATCGCTTTGGCAGTATTCTTTTCAACAATTTGAATTATCCTTTCTTTATCCGCCACTTTCCATGCTCCGGGAATATCCCTTCTATACAAATTCTTCAGATCATAATCGTTTGACTCCCGCTCATTAAAATAAAACCTCGCACTGTGATTGAATTTTGTGTTATATACGTTGCCTACCACTATATTGATATAAGCATCCTTCGCATGATGCAGATCATTCAATTCCCGTATCTTTATTATATTGTTCTCCGATTTGAAATCATTTGCGTTTCCCGCTTTGGCGTATACTATTTCTGTATCGGGCAGCATTTCTTTAAGCAATTGAGCAACTGCCTTAGTGCTCTGACGCGTAAAAACCAACTGTCTGTTTATAAAATCTTTCAATTCATCCTGTGTCAGCTGCGTCCTCCGGATAAGTCTTTCAAACTTAACGTCACTGATGAGCTTCCTTTCCTTCAGCATCTTCCAAAAAGGCGTCATTTTCACGCGTATGTCTTCGGCAATCGGATATTTATCCTGCTTGCCCTGATTTTCAGTCTTATACACAAGTACCCTGTTGTCCAAACTGTCATCTTTGATCTTGGACTGCGGATATATATGATCTATATCGCATATATTCGTGTCAAATACTTCATCTATACTGATGTCTTTTCCGGAATACATGCTCTTTCCAAGCTGCCTGTAATATAATACAAGCTTATCACTGTTAAATTTTGCGTCCGGCGTTTGTTCTATTTCGGCAATCCATTCTCTTTCCTCACCTTTTATGTTCTTATACAATTCCAACAACTGATCTTTACGCGATACTGTCCTGCTTCCTTTCATGCTGCCGTCTTTGACTTCCCTCGCCATTTCTATAAACACTTTTGCAGGATCTTTCCCTTGTATCTTTACTATTTCTTTTACAATCTCTATCGTCTTCCATATTGAACGCTTCACTGCAGGCGAACAATATAATGCCGAAACCTTTTTGTACGTCACCTTTTCGTCCTGCTCGCTTTCACTGTTATATTCCCGGATCGCGTCCTGAAATCCGTACTTGTCAGACATCAGTTGCATGAAATTCTCTCCCTTTTTGCGCATAGCCTCTATTATCGTCAGACACTCACCGTTTTCATCTGTACACCTCGCGCTCGTGATACCGTCCAACAGCTTTTCAGACAATCTTCCCCACTTGGAATAATTCAGACTCTTCAGCTTCTTGATCTCTTCCTCCGTAAGAATTTTGCCGTATTCCCGACGGAGCCGCTTTTCAAATCTGTGCTTATCGGATATAAGTGTCAACCAGGTTATTATTTTTTCGCACATCTCACTGTGTGTATACCTTTTCTCTCCAAGAAAACTTAAATCGTTATAAGACTTCAGACTCCGCTTGAAGTCATCGTCTATTCCGCTGAATATTTCCTTCCCGCTCCCGGCAGGTATACACCCGTTCCGGATCAGCAACGCCAGACAACTTTTCAGCGTGACCTTCTTATGAGTCTTCGCATACTCATATATCAGTCTCCTTGCTTCTTCACTTTTTTCACCGTTTATTCTGAGATTGTTCAGTTCGTTCAAAAAAGCAAATTCACTGTAAAGCAACGAATTTTCCGGTAATACATCCTCTCCCTTCAGATACGTGCATTTCTTTGTCAGTAAACGTATGAACTTTTCTTCGGATGCGTCTTCGTCTATGGCTTCACTGTAATTCCACGGCGTTATGCTTACCTTCTCGTACCCGGGATTACGTACAGACCAACCAAAATCACTCTGAGTATGTAACGGTCCGACATAATAAGGGATCCTGAAAGTCATAAGCATAATTATTTTTTCTGCCACTGTTTTCCCGTCTTTTTTCTCCTTAAGAAAAGGAAACTTCTTCTCTGCCTCATCAAGTATCTTCCTAAGCTCAGTCAAATGTACCTGATAAGGTATAACTCCGTTCTTTTCCGATACCTGCTTTGGCATGAAATTACTTCTTTCTATTTCCGCAAGTACCTTTTTATCCGTAATTTCCACCTCTTTTCTGAGAAATGCATAAAATTCTTCTCTCGTACATTTTGAAACCCTCTTTTGCTTGTCCATGCCTACATAAGCAGCATAATTGTCTTTCCCGTTTTTGTTTCGGAACACTGCGGTATACTTTTCGGGACAATTCTCCCTGATATACCTCTTGAGCCAAGCCAGATCCTCCCTGTGCTTTTCGTAAATCTTTACCTTAGCAAAAGAAACGTATGTCTCCTCTCCCATTATCTCACATAATACCGACCAATCGTATATCGCTTTAAGCTCACGCACCAATACCGCTTCGTCTATCCCCACAGCTTCCTCTATCGCAGGCATATCATTGTCTTCAAAAGTTGATTTTTCAAAAGAAAAACTCGTTATCTTTTCATTATCTTCCTCAATATTATATAACTCCTTCAGTTTGACACTCCCTCCGGTTATCGCCTTTACAACAGCCGTGAGTGATTTTTCACTCCCTGTATGCAGTATATCCGTCAATAATTTCTGCCTGCTTCTCTTCGACCCTTCTTTCTTCTTGAGTTCGTCTATGGCCTTGTCCAAATCAGACAAATCTAATACGGGCATATCTCTGTCACTTAAAAATGCATTGATCAAATAAAACTTTTCCCGTATTATTTCACTGTTCCCCAAACTGAAATTCTGCAATTCAAATAAAAAATGCCCGCGATACTTTATTATATGATGCACCGCCAGATAAAAAAGCCTTATATCATCCACTTCTCCCTTTATCAGCCCGCTTCTTAAATGATATATGGTCGGATACTTCTTAAAATAATCTTTGTCACAAAATTTCTCGTCTGCAAACAAAGCATCCTTTGAAGTAAGCACTCCGTCCTTATCTTCCGTGAATAATGAACTGTTGTTCAGTCTGATAAAAAATAAAGGATCAACTTTGCTTATTTCTTCAGCAAACAGTTCCTGCAATAAATTCAAACGTCGTCTGACCCTTGCCGTACGCCGGCGTGCGTTCCTGTAAAGTCTCCTTTCTGCCGCGCTCTCCGCTTTATCAAATAAATAACTTCCCCATAATTCCCTTCCGCGTGCTTTAAGTATGTTATAATCTTCATCAGTTACAGCCCAACCGACAGATTCCGTTCCTATATCTGCACCAATATAATATTTCTTATCCATTTCGCTTGACACTCTCCTTCTTTTGTTGTATAATATACTTACTTGAATGTTTGATTACCGTTCAGGATAACACAATCAGTTCAAATAAGTTTTTTCCAACCCGCCGGTCTCCGGTTATACACGATGTGTATTTTTGATCCGTTTTCAACGGATCTTTTTTTTCGTCTTCTTTTCTCAGATCGTCTTTCTGAAATCTTTTATTCTCTTAATTATAAACTCTTGCTCTTCTGCTTCGCTGTCTGATAAAAATATTACCGTCTGTTATCCTATGACGTACTTGATATCCTGAAAACTAATATTATGTCAAAAATCCGCTGTCGGTCGCTTCAGACGACTTTTCTCAGTATTATACCATATTTGCCTTTATCTTTCAACACTTTCAATAAAAATTTTTCCGACCGTCACCTTCACATACATTTTATTGTGCATGTATAAAATAATGTCAGCCTGTAAGTGCCGTCATTTCCCTCCTCTTTCCTCCTCTTTCCTCCTCTTTCAATACATCCGAACAACGTAGGCCTCAAAACCTCTCCGTTTTCTCAAATAAAAAATACCCGGTTACGCATAATTCCAATAGAAATAAAATAACGAAGAATTTCAGAATCCTTCGCTCTTTTTAATTACCTGTCAAATTGTGATTTATAAACCGGTTAAATTATCGTCCGTTATCGTTCCGTTCGCAGTACATAATACCCTTCTTTGTATTTTCGATATATTTTTGCAATCTGCTATCAAATAAATCGCGTTGCTTTTTCTTCTTTTGAATTGTATCTGTGCGTACCCGTTGATACAATGGCAGAAAATTATTAAATTTTTCCGTACGTTTTATCTGCCTTCAACGCATTTTGTTTTCACTGTCCGTTACAAAACCATTTGCAGACATATCGGGCAGAACGCACGTCCTGCTTCTGTCATTAATCCTGATTTTTCAAGTCTTGTGTAACGCTCTTAGAGGAGTTCCGACCATAAACTTTTTTCTTTCCCGATACTAATTTTTGAGCGACAATTCCGTCTTCAGGCGTTTTGTAGTGCTGTCTATCCACCAAAACACATTGCTTCTTCAACTCGTCTATATACCAAAATGTATTATCGTTTTGCGGGCTGCGCGCTTTACAATTATCCAACATTCACTTTCTTTATCACATTTTCCGCAAGCCAAACAAACAATTCATTTCGTTTTTTGCAGTCAAAAGTTTTTTTGTAACGTTATAACTCCCTTAAATTGCAGTTTATCTTTAATAATATTATTTAAAGTAAAAATAAAATAAGCGCACTGCCTTGCTTGCAAGGTATAGTGCGCTATACTTTTACTATTCTTTACTTATTATTCAGCGATGAAAATTCCCTATGGAAGCTGAAGTAAACCGGGCTGTTTTCTAATATGTCATATTTATTTTATCTCTATCTGCTTGCGCTGAGGCTTCTGCTCCTCTTCCTTGGGAACCACTATTTCGAGCACGCCGTTGTTATATGACGCGGCTATATCTTCTTCCGATACGTCGCCTACATAAAAACTCCTGCTCATGCTTCCGCATCTCCTCTCCCTGCGAAGATAATTCTTGCCTTCACCATTCTCTTCCTTATCTTCACACTTCCTTGCCGTAACCGTAAGATATCCGTTTTCTACGGCAATTTCTATGTCCTTTTTCTCAAATCCGGGCATCTCCATCTCAAGAAGATACTTCCCTTCCTTCTCACTGATATCCGTGCGCATCAGACTGCGACGTCCTTCACCCCAGAAAGGCTTGAACATATCGTCAAAATCATCAAAATCAACATCATGTTTTCTAATAGTAATAGGATAATATCTCATAACTTACCTCCGAAATCCTTTTTTATTAGCAATCACTCGATTTACGTGTTAGCAGTTTTGTATTTGATTGTTAGCACTCTTTGCTCCTGATTGCTAACTCTATTATACTCCTATATTTTATATTGTCAACTGTTTTATACCGCTTAATTCAAATTTTTCAGAAATTTTTAAAAATTTTCAGAATTGAAAAGAGCGGAATTAATTACCGCTCTGTTATAGTATACGACAACGCCGCACACCGATATATTAAGGCTTAGCCTTAAACCTACATCGATCTGCGGCATTGCCTTATATGTTATCAAGTCTTGCGGGTCGGGCGCAAGAACTTGTTGAAGTCTGAGCCTGTGTCTGCAGGACACGCCGGATTATGTACCCCTTACACACGGCCCGATATTTAAGGAGGAATTGTTATTTATGCTCTTATCTTAACGGAAAAAGATTAAACTTTCGTTAATCCTATATTTAATTAAGGTTTAGTTTTGTTTAACCGTTTTTAATAAATTAACTTTACAAATAAACCTTTATATGTTAAAATCTATAAAGACTGTTTTTGAGGATTTAATATGGATAATACTATCGAAGTTAAAAACATAACTAAAACCTTTCGTTTATCGCGTAAGCAAATGGCTCTCAACAAGACTTCCGATAAACTGAAGATCGCAGTCAACGACGTCAGTTTTGACGCTTATCCCGGCGAAATCTACGGACTGCTCGGACCCAACGGTGCAGGCAAAACCACTGCAATGAGATGTATCGCTACCCTCATCAAGCCCGATACCGGCAGAATACTGATCGACGGCATTGATACTACTGATGATATAAGCGTTAAAAGAAAAATGGCTTTTCTTACAAGCGATCTTAAACTCGAACAAAATTTCACACCCAATTATCTTTTTACGTTTTTCTCGGGATTATACAATATCCCTTCCGAAAAAGCTTCTCTGCGAAAGTGCGAGTTGTTCGATAAATTCGGCATAGATAAATACGCTGAAGTCAAGGTAGGCGAGCTTTCTCAGGGCATGAAGCAGAAACTTTCAATAGTCATTTCCCTGGTTCATGATCCCGACATACTTGTCTTTGACGAACCTACTAACGGTCTGGACGTCGTCACAGCCAAGCTTGTCACCGATTACCTGAAAGAACTTAAAAACAAAGGAAAAACCATTCTTATCTCTACTCACATAATGTCGCTTGTTGCAAAGCTTTGCGACAAGGTCGGCGTTATACTTGACGGCAGGTTGATCATAAGCGACTCTCCAGAAAATATTATTGCAACGTACAAAGGCGACGATATGGAAGAAGCATTTTTTAACATCTGTACGGAATACGAAAACTCCCGGAGGTCGATACTATGAAAAACGTTTTTAAATTAATGAAAAAGGAACTGGATAAAATTTTCCGCGATCCTCGCCTGATTTTTACGACAATACTGTTGCCCGGTATACTTCTTTTTATCCTCTACACTCTTTTCGGCAACATCTCTAGCGATCTAACTTCCGATATAACCAAACATACTTCTGTGATCTATGTTTACGGCGACATAAGCGAACTCGATCCAATTTGGGAAATCGCTGATCTCAATGTGGAAATAGTGAAAAGCGATAAAATCTCCGAAAACGACGCCGAAAAACTCATCTCCGAAGGCAAAATCGATCTCTATGTTGAATCCCTCGGCCTCGTCGATAATAAACTCACTATTTCAGTATACATGGATTCCTCCGATACAAATTCCGCATCAGCCTATTCCCGCGTGACATCCGCCCTCAGTATTTATCAACAGTTCATGCTTCAGCAGGAAGGGATCGATATTTCACGTTTTGCCATAAACGAATCCAAAGATTTCGCCAAAGCCAACGGATCCGTTATCATGATGATCTCCATGTTACTGCCTATGATGGTCGTCATTATGCTTTTTGCAAACGCTATGAACGTCGCCTCTGAAAGCATTACCGGCGAAAAGGAAAGAGGTACCCTTGCTACACTTATTATGACCCCAATCAAAAGAAGTCAGATCATTTTTTCCAAAGTGTTGTCCAGTACCGTAATTTCGTTGGCCACCGCAATCAGCTCGTTTATCGGAATGTCGTTTTCCATGAATTCTTTTGCCAATATATTAGGCGCCGGCAGCACCACAGTAACTTACGGCTTCGGTGATTACCTTGTCCTGCTTGCAGCCATCGTATGCGTAGCATTGATTTCTGTCTCGCTTTTCTGTATAGCCGGTACTCTGGCTAAAACAATCAAAGAAGCTAACGCTTTATCCATGCCTTTATATATTTGCGGTTTACTGTGTTCCGTCATCGCCTCCTATAAAGACGTCCCTGTCGAATGGTATTACTACCTTATACCGGTCTATAACTGCACTGCAATAATGAAATCCGTATTTACATTTTCTTTGATACCGCTGAATCTGATCATATCAATCATATCCTCTGTGGCTGTATTTGTAGGAATATGTCTGTTCTTATCCTATCTGTTCAAAAAGGAAAAGATCCTGTTCAGTTACTAACATGAATACACTTTTGTACTTTCATTATTTACGTATAAATCTGAAAACAAAGCTTTGATACATATAAAAGCCCGGGCATGACCGGGCTTTTGCTTAACTTTACGGCTGTTTTATCTCACTGCTTTTAGGATTAACTGCCCTATCGCTACACTCCGGCTCTTAACAACCGAAGTCCGACAGCGCTTTACTTAACTTTA
>URET01000016.1 GCA_900546875.1 uncultured Eubacteriales bacterium | reverse complement strand
TTTCCGCCGGCCATTTTTCAGCCGTGCGTTTCCGCCGGCCATTTTTCAGCCGTACATTCCCGCAATCATTTTTACAGCCGTATATTCCCGCGGCCATTTTTCAGCCGTACATTTCCGCCGGCCATTTTTCAGCCGTGCGTTTCCGCCGGCCATTTTTCAGCCGTACATTCCCGCAATCATTTTTACAGCCGTATATTCCCGCGGCCATTTTTCAGCCGTGCGTTTCCGCGGTCATTCATACTGTCTTACTCTGAAATGCACACCGAGTTGTTCGGCAATTTTCCTGCAATTTTCTATTTTTTCTTCCCCGATAACGTCCACCACGCTGAGGATGGTATATATACCTTCAGAGGCGGCAGAACGCGCGAAGTCAAGCATTATGTTGTAAGCGTTTTTCCCGTACTCGCTGTGGCAAATGGCGTCATAGTCGTCGGCGTTATCGCTGTTAAGGCTGACGTTTATCTTATCTATAAGACCTTTCATCAAAGGGGCTGTAGGGCGTCCGTTGATCATATCGGAGTGGCCGTTTGTATTGAGTCTTACGGTAACTCCGTGTTTTTTGAGGTACTTTGCCGTTTCAAGCATGGTTTGAAGCTTATAAGTAGGCTCTCCGAAACCGCAGAATACCACTTCTTTATAAGCATGGAGGTCTTGAGGCAGCTGATTTATGACGTCTTCCGCACATGGCTCCTTTGTAAGCCACAGAGGCTGACCTTCGAGGCCGTCTCTGCCGTTTCGTATGCAAAAGTCGCAGCTGTTAGAGCATTTATTGGTCAGATTTATATACAGATTGCCGTAGGCTTTATAAACATAGGTATTTGACATATTTCTCCTTAGCGCATGTCGGTTTTATATTTTATTTTGGGAAAAAGTCTGAGGGCGTTTTCTCTGACGATCTTTTCGGTTTCTGAAACGCTTTCGCCCCAGAAGGCGGCTATGGTCTCCGTGACATAGCTCACGTATTCGGGGCGGTTGACTTCCCCTCTTTTTTTTGCGGGAGTAAGATAAGGGCAATCGGTTTCGGTAAGGATCCTTTCCTTGGGCAGACGCGCAATGACTTTGTCTTTTGCGGCGTTTTTATACGTCACCGGACCTCCGAAGCCGAAGTAAAGTCCCAATTCGCAGAACTTTACCGCCATTTCAGCCGATCCGCTGTAGCAATGCATGACTCCGCCGGGGAATGTCCCGGCGTGCTCCTTCAGAATGGAGCAGGCATCCTCATAAGCGTCGCGCACGTGCAGACAAACGGGCAGTCCGAGTTTTGCCGCAAGCTCCAGCTGAAGCGCAAAAACCTTCTTCTGAACAGCTCTTTCGGTAAAATCGTAGTAGTAATCAAGGCCTATTTCTCCCACTGCCACCACCTCGGGAAAAGCCGCAAGCTGCGATATACGCGCGGCGAATTCGTCGTCATACTGTGTGGCGGTGTGCGGATGGCATCCGAGTGCGGCGTATATACCGGGATACTGTCTTGCAAGAGAAAAAGCAGATTCCGTCGATTTACGGTCAGACGCATTGTTTATGATAAATTCCGGTTTCCCTTCCGAAATATTTCTGAGTATATCCGGCAGCAAAGCGGAAAGCTTCGGATCATCGATATGGGTGTGGGTATCCGTCATCTTACCGTTTTCCCGCCCGGAAGCTCTTTTTCAGGGGTGACAAATACGACATCGCCGTCCGCATCGGCGCAAAGTATCATCCCTTCGCTCATGATCCCGCCGAGTTTTGCGGGCTTCAGATTCGCCACAAGCACCACGGTTTTGCCGACAAGATACTCCGGCGCATAATACTTTCGTATGCCGCTGACCACGACTCTTTCTTCCCCGCCGACGTCCAAAGTGAGCCTGAGCAGTTTGTCCTTTTTTTCAACTGCCTCACAGGCCGTGACTTTGGCTGTTTTCAGCTTTATTTTCATGAAATCATCGATTGTTATATAATCTTCTTTTTTATCCTGCTCGGGTTCGGGAGTTTTGACGGCGGGCTTTTCAGGTCTGACCGAGTCATCGGTTGCCGTTTCGTCTTTTCCTGCAAAATACTCCGTTTCTTTCTTAACGTCAAAACGCGGGAAAAGCGCCTCTCCCTTGAATACATGCAATCCCGCTTCAAGTTTCCCGAAAGCCGTATTCCCTTCGAAATGCTCCGGAAAATCGCTTATTCCGAGACGTTCATAAACGGCATGCGCGGTATCGGGGATAAAGGGCGCAAGCAGAAGCGCTGATATTCTGATGGTTTCGGCGAGATTATAGAGCACGGTTTTGAGTCTTTCTCTGCCTTCGGACGTTTTATTAAGGATCCAGGGCGAGGTTTCGTCGATATACTTGTTCGCACGCTGAATGACCTCGAAAATGGAAGCGAGAGCCTCGGGCACATCAGGCTGAGCCAGATGTCTGCGTACTTTATCCATTACTGCCTGAGCAAGCGCGATCAGGTCCTCGTCTTCCGGCATCTTTTCGCCGGGCTCGGGAACACAACCTTCAAAATACTGCGTTATCATTGCAGTGGTACGACTGACAAGATTTCCCAGATCATTGCACAGATCGCTGTTATACCTAATAAGATATGCCTCGGGAGAAAAAGATCCGTCTTTTCCGAAGGGCACTTCCCTCAGCAGATAATAGCGGAGAGCGTCCACGCCGTATCTGTCGACAAGCATAAACGGATCGGCGACGTTTCCTTTGGACTTACTCATCTTGTCCCCGTCGAGAAGCAGCCAACCGTGACCGTATATACGCTTCGGAAGCGGAAGCTCTAGAGCCATGAGCAAAGCGGGCCAAATTATCGAATGAAAACGAACGATTTCTTTCCCCACCATATGCAGATCGGCAGGCCAGTATTTCATGAGGGCGTCGTCCGGACCGAGGTAGCCGAGAGCGGAAAGATAATTGCTCAGCGCGTCTACCCAAACATAAATCGTATGTTTCGGGTCAAAGGGCACTTTTATTCCCCAGTCCACGGAAGTGCGGGACACCGAAAGATCACTCAATCCGGGACGGATAAAATTATTCAGCATCTCGTTGACTCTGCTCTGCGGCTGAAGAAATTCCGGATTGTTTTCGAAAAGCTCTTCAAGCTGCTTCTGATACTTGCTCAGCCGGAAAAAATAACTCTCTTCCTTTACCTTCTTCACTTCCCTTCCGCAGTCGGGACATTTTCCGTCCGCAAGCTGAGATTTGGTCCAGAAGCTCTCGCAAGGAGTACAGTACCAACCCTCATATTCCCCCTTATATATATCGCCTTTTTCGTAAAGACGCGTAAATATTTTCTGCACCGAAAGCACGTGTTCCTCATCCGTGGTACGGATGAACTTGTCGTTGCTTATCTCAAGAAGTTTCCAAAGCTCCTTTATTTCATTCACAAGACGATCAGCGCATTCCTTAGGAGAAATTCCCTGTGCCGCCGCGACTTCTTCTATTTTTTTACCGTGCTCATCCGTTCCCGTCAGAAAGAAAACGTCCTTTCCCTCCATTCTATTGAACCGCGCCAATGCGTCGCATATGACCGTAGTATAGCAGTGACCGATATGCCAATGACCGCTGGGATAATATATAGGCGTGGTGATATAATATTTTTCCGACATGTCTTTTTCTCCAAGCAATAATAAAAAAAATGTAACACAAGCAAAGATATTTGTCAAGCGTTGCTCAACGGCCTTTTCAATTTCCCCGCAAACAGGCTCTTTCCCCGTCAGACTCCTTCTGCCGCGATCTGAATGCGAAAGTTTTTTCCCCGTCACCTGCAACAAAAGCCTTTCATATGCCGGGAAAAACATGCATAAATTATATCAAAATAACGGAGTCGTGTATGAACATATTATTTACGGTATTTTTTGCAATCAGCATGATACTCCTTCTCATGCGCGGCGAAGGAGGAAATATCCCGGTGATAATCGGCGGCGCGTGTGACAAGGCGCTCGCGTTTTCTCTTTCGCTGGCGGGCGTATACTGTCTCTGGATGGGACTAATGCGCATTGCGGAGGATTGCGGTTTGTTGAAATCGCTTTCCAAAGCGGTTGCGCCCTGCGTCAGAAAAATTTTCGGCAACATCTCCGACAAAGCCCGCAGTCTGGTCACTCTCAGCCTCGCGGCAAACATGCTCGGACTGAGCAACGCCGCCACCCCGATAAGTATTTCCGCAATAAAACAAATGGATGAAGATTCCCCGTCCGAAAAACCATCCTACGCCATGACCATGCTTTTTGTCATGAACGTATGCGGAGTAGCGCTGGTCCCCACGACCGTAATAGGGATGAGAGCGGCATCCGGGAGCACTTCACCCGCAGATATTTTTCTGCCCAACCTCATCGTGAATCTCCTCAATACCGTGATTGCCGCTTTTCTGACATGGCTGGTTTCGAAAAACGAAAAACTCAACGCGTTTTTTTAACACGCCTGACTTACGAATACAGCTGCTGAATTTCTGACGTAATGGACATATCGACAATACGCCTTCCGCCGTCATCGTTTTCCTGCTTGTCTGCACGGCGGTAAAACACGACCCGGACGGTTTCAGAAAACGAAAAACTCAACGCGTTTTTTTAACACGCCTGACTTACGAATACAGCTGTTGAATTTCTGACGTAATGAACATATCAACAATACTTCTTCCCGCCATCATCATTTTTCTGCTTATCTGCACGGCGGTAAAATCCGACCCGGACGGTTTCGAAAAACGAAAAACTCAACGCGTTTTTTTAATTCGTTCAGATTATGAATATAATAATTGAATTTCTGACGTAATGGACATATCGACAATACTCCTTCCCGCCATCATCATTTTTCTGCTTGTCTGCACGGCGGTAAAAAAGGTCAACGCCTACAACGCTTTTACTGCCGGCGCTTCCGAAGCCCTGCCTCTCGCCTTCAGACTTTTTGCATACGTCGCGGCTATGTTCATCATATTGGAACTGATGAACAGATCGGGACTGACAAATCTGCTGTGTACTCTTTCGGCGCCTGTGCTCACGCCCTTGGGCATTCCCGAAGAGCTGCTTCCTCTTATATTCATCAAGCCCTTTTCCGGAAGCGGATCTCTTGCAGTACTGCAATCCGTATACGATCAATACGGCGCCGATTCTTATCTCGGAAGATGTGCCTCCATCATTATGGGCACCAGCGAAACGGTCTTTTACATCTCGGCAGTCTACTTCGCCGGCACAAAAGTGAAAAAAACCTTCAAGCCGGTGGCGATAGCGCTTTTCGGATCCTTTCTTTCCGTGATCTTCGCTTGCGTCGTCTGCAGATTCATGTGAAAAACAGTCCGTACATATCACCGCGCCTGTAAATACACCTTGAAAATACATAAAAATATAAAATAAAGGCGGAGCCGTGCTCCGCCTCATCTTGTTTTTTCGTTTATCCCGGACAATGAACTTATCAGGTATCGCTGCCGTGAAGCTTTATGCCATAGCCGTCAAGATAATCTTTCATGACGTTTTCAAAATACTCGATAGCTCCTTCTTCCTCGTATTTTTTATTCAGGTCGTCCATTTCTCTTGAGAAAAGAGCGGAAAGAATGGAGTTATAGTAGGTATTATAAAATCTGTAAGCGGCGTTTCCTGCGCCGTACTGAGGCGATTCGAGTTTCGTGGACCAATCGAAATTATCCGCCGTGACGTCTCCGCTGTAATAAATGATATGGACTCCGTAAGAAGTCAAAGCATAACCTATACCTCCGACGGTCCCGTCCTTGGCAAGGGCTCTGGCCACCTCGGCAAATTCCTTGACCCAAGTATCGGCGGTCCCCGTTACGTCAGGTTCGTCCTTGGCTATGACGTAATCATAGGCGGCATTATGCTGAGCGGTGTCAGTATTGTACCTGAACATAAGCTCCACAAACTCATGCGGTGTGATATCCCGGAGCAATTCATCGAAGAAGGTGCTTCCCACGACGTTATAGCCGTCGATAATGAAACCGGCGTTGGCTTTTTCGCTGTCATCAGCGTCAGGGGCGTCGATAAAATCGGTGACAAGAATTTCTGTGGCAAGCTCAGCGCGCACACTGAGATAAGTGTCGCTGTTTTCACCGAACTTCTTGAGCACGGTCTCAAGCTGAGAAGTCTGATCCTCGCTGAAAGGAATGAGCAGATTCTTTACGAACCCGTATTTCCCTACATACTGCTCGGGAACATAATAAATAAAAGATGAAGAATCGAGATCCGTCACAAACGTGGCAAAGGAAGCAGGATTAAGCGTATAGCTTTCGACAGCCTGAGCCACAAGATTGTCCAGCTTACGCTGAAGCTCTGCATTCATGTCTCTTTCCTCGATCTTGCTGCCGTACTGATACTGATAATCGACATAAAGCTGTTGACTGATAAGAAGGTTCATCCTTGACTCAAGATAATCGGCAACGGAATCATAGCTGCTGTCGAGAAGAGTTCTTTCAAACTTCTGAAGCACGGACTGCTGAACTTCGACATAAAGTTCCGGAGTTATTTCGTCATCAGACTCCGCTTTGCGATCATTGAGCTTTTCAACTGCAGCAAGCAGTCTTTCGTCCTCAGGATCGGTAAAGACATAATCAACATCTTGAGTTGTAGCCTGAATCTTATATTTTTCAAGAGTCTTATTAAGCTCTTTGGGATTATAAGCTTCATTCCTTGCAGTTACCGAAAGATTGGTGTCTATTATGATTTCGGTAAGTTCGGCTCGCTCCGAATCAGTGCTTTCGCTGAAGGTATATCCTCTTTCGGTAAGCTCGCTTTCGAGAGTGCTTTCGAGAGAATCGAGTATATTGACCTGAAGAGATTTCTCGAGATAAATGAGCTCGTCCTCGGTATAATACTTCCCGTCGTCATACTTATTGCTCCGCTCGCCGCTGTAAAGCGTACCGGTATATCCCTTTTTATATTCGTTTACAGCGATCATCTGCTGGACATACTGAGGAAAAAGCGCATCCCACACTACCTGAATGTCATATCCGGCGTTGATATAATTAGCCGCATTGGAATCAAAGAATTCCATAATCTCTTTGAGAGTAATTTCCTCGTCGCCTACTTTAATGGCCACCTGATTATTGTAACGGTCGTCGTTACGCTGAATAAAGGAACAGCTTGCCAGAACAAAAACCGCCGCTATTGCCACTGCTATTCCGATAATCCTTAAAAACTTACGCATTCTCATTTGCTCCTTGTATGTTTTACACTACCAAAAAAGACGGATTTTGACCCGTACGTAGTATTATACAAAATATCCGCACGAAGTGCAATCGTTTAAAACCCCTTTTTCAGATTTTACGCTGAAATTCTCTTCCCCGCATTTTCCTTCAGTGACAGAATTCCCGGAAAACATCTCTGTCCGAACGGAAATCCCTTCCCTTGAGCGCAGGAGCTGAAAAAAAGAAAAAAAAACGGGATCGGCAGCACAAAAAGACTGAACCCTTGCCGTTTCCCGTTTTGCATAACGAAAGGCGCGCCGTTCCGCTGCCGGATCACTCGTCCGACCCGGCGATTTCAAGAAAAGCCCTCACCGCGGAAACAGCGTATTTCGGAGATTTGTTTTTGAAACGGAAATTCACCGACAGGTTGTTGCCTTCGGTTTCCAGTTTCAAAAGAGAAGAAAAAGCGGAGATCGCTTTGAGTATTTTTCCGCTGTTGGGGACAACGAGTTTTACCTGACGCTTATTGATGACGAGTTTTTCTGCGCCGACGCGTTTGCATGCGGCTTTCAGTTCGGCGATATCCAGGAGATTGGAAACGGGCTTAGGCAAAGAGCCGTATATATCTTTGAGTTCATCGGCGAGAGCTGTTTTCTGAGAGTAATCGGAGACTTCTGCAAGACGACGGTAAAAATCCATGCGCGCTTCGCTGCTTTCTATATACCCCGAAGGCACATGTGCGTCGAGGTCTACTTCTATGGAAGCAGTCTTTCTCGAAGGAGACTCTTCCCCTTTTGCCTCCGCAACCACTTCCTCAAGAAGCTTCACATACATATCGTAACCGACCTTTTCCATATGACCGTGCTGTTCTCTTCCCAAAACGTTCCCCGCGCCTCTGATCTCAAGGTCTTTCATGGCGATTTTGAAACCGCTTCCGAGTTCGTAGTTTTCCATTATGCCCGAAAGTCTTTTATAGGCGATATCGGAAAGTATTTTATTTTCTCGGTACACAAAATAGGCGAAAGCGGGCTTATTGCTTCTGCCCACCCTGCCTTTGAGCTGATAAAGCTGAGAAAGTCCCAGATTGTCAGCGTCATAAACGATAAGGGTATTGGCGTCTGGGATATCGATGCCGTTTTCGATGATAGTCGTGCAGATCATCACGTCCTTTTCGCCGTGCGCAAACGCGATAACGGCGTTTTCGAGTTCTTTTTCGGGCATTCTGCCGTGCGCCACGGCGATACGCGCCTCAGGCACAAGCTCTCTGATCCCGGCAGAGAAGGCGTCTATGGTCTCCACCCTGTTGTAGACAAGAAACACCTGACCTTTTCTCGAAATCTCCCTTATTATAACGTCTCGTATCAAAGCGGGCGAATCCTCCACAACAAAGCTTTCCACGGGCAGTCTTTCGGCCGGGGGTGAATTTATGGTGCTTATGTCGCGTATTCCGGTCAACGCCATATGAAGCGTACGCGGGATCGGGGTCGCCGACATACTCAATACGTCCACATTTGTCTGGATTGTTTTGAGAAGCTCCTTGTGCTCGACTCCGAAGCGTTGTTCCTCGTCGAGGATGAGCAATCCCATATCCTTATACTCTATCTTCTTGCTTAAAAGCTTATGGGTACCTATGATTATCTCGGCTTCGCCGCTTTTTATCTCTTTCAGGATACGCGAAGTTTCTTCCGAAGTGCGGAACCGGTTAAGACAAACCACCTTTATATTAAAAGGACTGAAACGTTCGATAAAGGTATTTTTATGTTGTTCGGAAAGGATAGTCGTAGGAGCCATTAGCACTACCTGTCTGCCGTTGGCTGCCACTTTGAAAGCCGCGCGCATCGCCACCTCGGTTTTCCCGAATCCCACGTCACCGACCAGAAGACGATCCATTATTTTTTCCGAAGACAAGTCCTTGTTTATTTCTTCGATACATCTCAGCTGATCATCCGTTTCCTTATATGGAAAAGCTTGAGCAAAGGCTTCTTCGAGATAGCCGGTGTCTTTATATCTGAAGCCTCTCGGACGCTCTCTTTGGGTGTAAAGCCTGACGAGGTCCACGGTCATCTCCTTTATCCCCGACTTGACCTTCGCCTTTACTTTTTCAAACTCGCCTCCTCCCAGAGCGGAAAGCCGCGGAGCGGTATCGGAACCGCTGTATTTGGACAGGATGTCGCTCAGTTCCACCGGTACATACAAAGTATCGTTATTGCGGTACTTGACCACGATATAATCCTTGTCTCCGTTTTCGCCGGAGATCGTGGTGACTCCTGCGCAAAGTCCGATACCGTGCGTTTCATGCACGACGTAGTCCCCTTCCTCCACGGCGAGAAAGGCGTTTTTACCTCTTCGGCTCAGTCTTCTTACGTTTTCGCGGGCGTACAAACGGTTGTCCCCTAAAAGCACGAGCCGGGCAGAACGGCTTATAAATCCGTCTTCAAAGCTTTTTGCGATTATACATCCGTTGACGAGGGAGTCGCTGAAATCCTCCCTGATATTCAGCGCGACGTTATTATCGGAAAGAAAAGCATTCAGTCTTTCGGCATTTTCGCGGTTACCCGTGAAAATCCCCACCCGATATCCTTCCTTCAGCCAGAAATCCAGATCCGAGGCTATCTGCTGCATATTCATGCGGTAAGAAGAAGTGCGCGAAGAAGAAAGCCCGACGGTATCGGCTGCAGCAAAAAAGCCCGACGCCGCAATAGACTGAAACGCCAGTCCGCAGCATTTCCCCATAGGAGCGTTAAGTGCGGTCTCGGGGTCGGGGAAGCTTTCCGCGACACCCTCGGCTATTTCTCCTCTCTCCATAAGAAAGCCGGTACGGGAGACATATTCTTTATACAGTCTCTGAAGTCTGTCAGTGATATGCTTCGGTTCCAGCCAGACCGTTATGCTTTCCTGAGAAAGGTAATCCGAAACAAGCGAATATTTCGCATAAGGAAGCAGCCACGGGTTATCCGGAGAGGTTTCAAGTTCGGAGGAAATGGCCTCAAAACGCGCACGCGCGTCCGGAGAAAGCTTTTTGCCGTATTTTTTCAGTTTTTCAACGGCGGAAGGAGCGTCCTCGGGGAAAACGTCGCAGACAGGAATTACGGTAATGCTGTCGGCTTCCCGGAGCGAGGTATGGGTTTCGGGACTGAAAAAGCGCATGCGTTCGGGGGTATCGCCGAAAAACTCTATCCTAACCGGCAATTCCTCTGAAGGCGAAAAAATATCGAGAATATCTCCCCTCAGTGAAAAATCTCCTGCATTTTCGACCAAAGAAGTCCTCCTGTAGCCTGCCGCCGTCAGGGCAGACGCCAAATACAAAGGAGACACCTCTTCGTCGGATTTTATTGTAAAGATATTTCGTGAAAAAAGCCCCTGTTCGGGATAAAGCCGCATGAGGGCTTCCGCCGGAACAACCACGTTTCCGCCTTCGAGGATCCTGTAAAGCGCAAGAGCCTTTTCCGCTGAAAAGGAACGTGCCGACCTCTTTTTGAAGATCAAAGCGTCATCCTCGAAAGGCATATACACAAAATCGCCCCCCAAAGCGTTGAGCTGTCTTACCAGACGCTTTGCGGTAAGAAAATCGGGAGCCACCATGAATACGGGCTTTCCGATACCGGCGGCAATAAAAGCCGCTTCGCTTTCGGGCACGCCGAAAACCGCGGTATTTATTTTACCGCGGATATTGTCGAGTATTTTTCTGTAACAGGGGTAGCCATACAGTTCGGTGAACATTATTTCCCCCCGACGGCGCTGCCCAATACTGAAATCCCCTTGATTTCACATGTGTGCTTTTTCCGGCGCCGTCTGAAGCTTTCTGATCCGCATAAAGGCGGACAAGCCTCTTCAAATCATTTTACTTTATGATCTTATTCCGAAAATCATTTTACTTTATGATTTTATTCCGAAAATCATTTTACTTTCAGATTATATTCCGCCATTACTTTTTCTATACTTTCTCCCCCGGCAAAAGCATACGCGGCTTCGGCGGCTCTGTCTATTGCAGGAGCGAGGATAGCTTTTCTCTCTGCGGAGATCGAAGAAAGCACAAAATCCACGATATCGTAATGTTCGGGAAGCGGTCCGGCTCCGATGCGGATCCTATAGATATCTTCGGTCCCGCAACGCGCCACGACGTTTTTCATTCCGTTATGTGTACCGGCGCTGCCCGTATACCTTATCCTGATACTTCCGGCAGGAAGTTCGAAGTCGTCGTAAATCACGAGGAACTTTTCTTTTTCCGTCTTATACTTATTCACCAGCTCCGCGGCACTTTCTCCCGAAAGATTCATAAAAGTGAAAGGCTTGGCAATAACCACCTTTTCCCTGCCGATCCGAGCATGAGCGGTCAGAGCCCGGCATTCGTTTTTAGTGAACCGGACATCCAACCGGGCGGCAAGTGCGTCGGCGCACATAAAGCCCAGATTATGGTAGGTATCGGCGTACTTTTCGCCGGGATTTCCCAATCCGATGATCAGATACATATTTACACTCCCGCCGCCTTATTGTCATTCTTCCGAAGGAGGCGGACCGTCTTCCGAGTCAGCCGGCAGCTTATCCGATTCCTCCGATTTCGCATCCGCAAAATGTGCGGCTCTTCTGTATTTCCTCACGGAATCGACAAAAATAAAGCAAAGGCCGACAAGTATCACAAGATAAAATACCGCAAGCCGCCATATGAGCATCCCCCAGAAAAGAAAACCACCCAACGAAGCAAATATGGCATAAAAAGTCCCTTCTGCCGCGCCGCTGTTTCCGGGAGTGGGGATGAAGGTTATCGCTGAGTAGATATAAGTGGTCATTACGGTGATTTTCCACCAGTCGATATCGGTCACTCCGAAAAGACGGAATACGAAATAAGGTATCGAATGAAGAGATACGCACTGCATCACCGAAAGCACGAATACTATGAAAACTATTCCTATATTTTTGGTGAAAAGCTTAAAAACATCTCGATATTCCACCACATTGCTGATCCACTTTTTCAAAGTTTTATCCGGTTCCTTGATAAGGTGCATCTTTGCGCCGGTGATCACGATGAAGGTAAGGGTCTTGTCAATGATCCGCGGCATAAAGCTGAAAAGCACGGCAAGAAACGGTACTATTATATACAGTATGGCGCCGCCATAGGCCATCACTAATACCGCGCTTGAAACGTCAGCGGGGAAAAATATGAAATCGACTACGCAGATAATGAAAAAAGCAAGCTGAGTAATGAAAAAATTGATGAGCGGCAGGCTTGTGGCCGGACCGATGGGAATCTTCCGGCTCAGATAATACATCTGAAACGGCTGTCCTCCGGATCCGAAAGGAGTTATATTATCATAGTATTTACATAAAACCGATGACTTGAGCGCCGTGCCCCAGCGGAACTTGCCTGTCGACGACTTCATAAGCAAAGCCATTTTCAGCATATCCAGCAGATAAAAAACCACAATAAGCCCTAAAATACAAAGGAGAAAAATGCTGTTTTGCCCGATAAGGGAAAGAGCCTCCCCTACAGAAGCAGCGTCCCTGTTTTCGTCGGAAAATTCCATTACGGCAATAATGACGACCACAACAATATTCACCAAAAAGAAAAGCAAAGAAAGAAGTTTGCTTTTACTGCTTTTCTTTTTATTGGTCAACTCTTTATAACTTTCCTTGGACGCCTGATATTTCTCTTCCGCCAATTCGGGAGGAATTGCTTCCTCAACATCCATTTTAAGATTCAAAAGCTGCTTTTTGTCTTTTTTTTCCATCGGCAAAAAACTTCTCCCATGCAAACGCGTTCTGTCCGGACCCGGCAAAAGCTTCTTTGCAAAAACTTTGATTTCCAACGAAGCAGATATGCCGCAATCATTTTATCATAAAAAAAGATTAATGTCTATCGATTATAACGCAAAGATGAATATACTTATACTATTTTATACGAGCTCAGGCAATTATAAAACTGTCCGTCAGGCAGCGATAAAGAAAAACCTTGCCGAAATGCCCCGAAGAAAAGCATTCGGTAAAACCCCGCAGATCCCCTGCCTGCACAATGTCCATTAAAGCCCGGTAAAATTTACTCCCGAAAACCTTTCGGGCTGCCCCGCACACGAAAAAACCGCGCGCAAAACCTCCCCGGCAATATCCGTCAGAATCAAAATACTGCAATTGCAGTTCGCTCATGACAGAGATCGCGGCAATTTGAATCACACGGGATCCCCGGGCTCGGGGATATCCGGCATCCATACCTGAGCATGGGACTGACTGAGCAAAGCCTGATATTTCAGACATACAAAAAATAAAAACTCCCGTCACGTAAAGAAATAACGGTTAAAATCTGATAACATCATGAAACGAATCGTTGAATTGATTTGATTTTAATTGATTTTTTATGTATACTGAAATCAGCGGTTGCAGTAAATCGGAATACACCGGAAAAAGAAATAATGCGGAGGTAAATTGAATGGAAGAAAAAAACACTGAAAAGCAAAAGAGCGCCGTGACCGCAGCGGAAGCGTCCGAAAATACGGATACCGCGCCCGTTGCTCAGGCGGAAGCGTCCGAAAATACGGATACCGCACCCGTTGCTCAGGCGGAAGCGTCCGGATCGCCTTACAAAAACGGTTTTCTTCGCAAACTGGACAACTTTTACGGAGTGACCAAAAACAACAGCAGTATACGCATAGAGATAGTCTCGGGTATTGCGACCTTCCTGGCAATGTGTTACATACTTGTTGTCAACCCCAATCAGATGCTCGGCAGTTCGGAAAACGTGCTATGGCCTTCGGTATTTCTCGCTACCGCTTTCGGAGCTCTCATAGGCACGCTGCTGATGTCCTTTGTGGCCAAAATGCCTTACGCACAGGCTCCGGGAATGGGGTTGAATTCTATGGTGGGATCGCTTCTTTCAGGAGCAGCGACTGGAGGAGCCGCGGCCGCATTTTCGTTCGGGACCGCAATGCTGCTTATCCTGATAGGCGGAACGATATTTCTGCTGCTCTCAATAATACCCGGCGGCCGCGACAAGGAAACGGGAAGAAAAAAATGCTTGCGCGAGTACCTCTTCGACGGCATTCCCAAATCCATACGTTCGGCAATACCGGTAGGCATAGGATTATTTATAGCGTATATAGGATTTCAGAATGCAGGAGTAATAAAAGCAAGCGCTTTTACACAAGTTGATCTTATCAATTTCAATGTATATATTCCACAGACAATACAATGGGGTATAAACGGTAACGGCAGCGTCGAAATGACCCTTACCGCCCCGCTCATTTGTCTTGCAGGATTGTTAGTCATTACGGTCCTTTCTCATTTCAAGGTAAAGGGAGCTGTGATCATCGGGATCGTAACTGCAACACTTATAGCCATTCCCGCCGGAGTGGCCGATTTGGATATTATTACGGGAAAAACCAATATAACATGGGCTTTCTGGGAAAATTTCGCAAACTTTTTCTCTTTGGACTCAAGCAAAGGCGGTTCATTTCTTGCGACGTTCACCGATGTCGATTTTTCCGGAAAAGCTCCCTTTTACTGTATAATGACGGTGATTTCATTTTGTATGATAGACATGTTTGAAACACTCGGAACAATAACAGGCTGCGCTACCCGGGCAGGGCTTATCGATAAAAACGGAAAACCCTTCAATCTCGATAAATGTATGTTTGCCGATTCCGTCGCCACCTGCACGGGAGCTTTATTGGGGACTTCTGTCGTGACCACATATGTGGAATCGGGGGCAGGTATCGCCGAAGGCGGCAAAACCGGACTTACCTCGCTGACAACAGCGGTACTTTTCTTGCTTTCTGTTTTCCTGCTGCCCTTATTTGTTTTTATACCGAGTCAGGCAGCCGCCTGTGCTCTAATATATGTAGGCGTACTTATGATGAGCAACGTCAAAAATGTTGATTTCAGTAATATGCGTGACGCTGTTCCGGCATTCTTAACCATAGTGATAATGCCCCTGGGCTACAGTATTACAGACGGGATAGGAATGGGAATATTGATGTACGTTTTGATTTCGCTTATAGAATATTCGGCGGGAGTACTGATTGCTAAAATAAAGAAAACGGCACTGCCAAAATTCGATGTATCAGCAGTAACGTTTATAGTTGCAACGTTGTTTGCGGCATACTTTTTCATCCCGACAGGCATGTAAAAATAACGGCGGGAAAACCCGCGCAATATATAAACGGCAGGAAAATTTCCGCTCGAACATGAACTTTTATCGGAATCTGCCAAGACATTCGGGTTTTTGCTTATTAAAGCATATCAAACTCATATTCAAAGCTTTTTGCGGAGGCAAAACGTGAAACGCTCACCTTATGCCACCGCACATTTCATAAATGATTCTATCCCTTTGTTTACGTACAAATACATGATTCTGCTGCACTTCGATAAACTCATCTGGCTGTTTCCGAAAAGTTCGGAAGAATAAAAAGCCAGGCGCGGGTTTCAGGTCTTTCCCCTGATCCTAAAATAATATTCTTTTAAGATGGCAGTCTGCACATACGGCTGATACCGCATAATACCGCTTGCATTACAATAAGCAGACGGAGTCTGCGAAAGCTGCAGTTCAAAACTTTCCGTACAGTTCGGTAACAGGGAAAGCGTCTCCCGGGAAAGCCGAAAACGGTTATCATACGGGAGCCGTAACAGTCGCGCGTTTTACACACCGCAATAAGAAAGAGGCAGACCGGACGTTTCATGGCGCCGATCATGCATTTATTCTGATTACTTTCCGTTGTCATAAGAATGCAGACCGGGCGTCCCATTGCTCAAATGATGAAAAACCTGCAGCCGCTCTTTTCCCGAAGGAAAAGAGCGGCTGCTTATCGCCTTTCAAGGTTAACAGAACTGCAGCAGTTTTACTCCCATATCACAGGACTGCCGTCGACATAGTGCCAAAAAGAGCCTTCTTCTGTCGGCTGAGTTTCGCTGTAGAAATAAATATCGATTTTCCCGTGTCTGAAAGGAAGGTATTTTACATCGCCGCTGCGGACATCCACGTTTTCCCAATCGGATTCTGTACCTTGGTAGAAAAACTCGGGTTTTTTCGTTATGATCATGCTGCTGCCCCACTGATCCAATACTATTTCGCTGTAGCTGAAGGCGGAGATATCGAAATACTCGATATCCTTAGGTATAATGATTTCATCTATCCTGCATTCCGAAAAAGCATACTTTTTCACGCTTTTGATATTATCGGGCAGAACAAGCAATCCTTCAAACGCCGAACCGTAGAATGCATATTCTTCTATGACGGTCAGTTTTTCCGGCAGGCTTGAGGAACAGAAGCCTTTTTTGCTGAAATTGCCGGGCCCGATATATTCCAGGCTCTGCGGAAGCTCGAAGGGGTTCAAAGTTTCGCCTGCGAAGGCATCTTCTCCTATATACCTGAGGTTTTGAGAAATGGTGATATATTCAAGATCATAACAGCCTCCGAATGCTTTTATTCCGATGATCTCAACGCTGTCGGGTAAAACAAGCTCCTTAATGTGAAAATCATCGGCATAAATACTGTAGAAGGCATATTCCGCGATACTGTACGTACCGGGCAGAACGGTATACTCTTCACCCGTAAAATTATTGCCGCTGATAAGATGGCCGTCAAGATAGAGCACGCCGTCGATCCAAAAACTTTCGTCATCCATAACGCCGGTATTTTCAAATGCGCTTCGTTTTATATGCACGGGGTGGTCGGGCATATATACCTTCGTCAGTTTTTTACAGTTATAAAAGGCTTTGTAACCGATAGTTTCCACGCTGTTGGGGATAGAGACGGATTCCAGCTTAAAGCAATTCATAAATGACTCTTCTTTGATCTCGGTGATATTCTCGCTCAGTCTGACCGAAACAAGCTCATAGCAGTCCGCGAAAGCGTGTATTCCTATATAGGTGACGGAATCGCTTATATTTACGTATTTGGCAGCTATAAGACTGACGGCTTTATCGGCAATGATACTGAAGCCTTCTATTGTTATCGACTCGGCGCGGTCATCTTCGCGTACAAAAGTATCGCTCATAGCAAGAAGATAGTCGTTTATCGAATACTTAACGAAACTGTGATCATTACGTGCCCTCTCAATGTAAGCATTGTAGTCGGGAGTGTCGTAAACGGGATTTACGCCGATCTCCAATATCCCGTCCGGCAGCTCGATATCTTTAAGTATACTGCAACCCACGAACACGCCGGAGCCCAGATATTTCAAGCCCGGCTCTAACCTGGCATAAGTCAGATCGAAGCAATAAGAGAATGCGCTCGAACCGATGCTTACGACATTTCCGGGAATGATTATGAAAGTCAATCCGGTAGAACCGAAAGCTGTAGATCCTATTGTGGTAACAGTATTGGGGATGGAAATGCTGCTAAGCGATTTACAGCACCAGAAAGCGGTATGGTCTATAATTTCGAGGCCTTCATGCAAAGTCACGCTTAGCAGCGAAGTACACGAGGAAAACGCACTCATAGATATCTCTTTGAGAGAGGCTGGGATATCGACCGATACGAGATTTAAACAATCACTGAAGGAGCACTGTTCGATCTTGCTGAGATTTTCCGAGAGCCTTATTGAGCTCATGGTGCAATAACGGAAAGCATTTACACCGACAGAAGTGATGCTGTCGGGAAGAATGACCTCCGTGCACTCGTACATGCGGAAACCGGCGGTGGCTATGGAAGTAACATCGAGTCCGTTGTAAATCGAAGGGATTTTCAGCACCGTATCGGTAGCCTTTCCTACCGAAACTTCGTAACCGGTGCCGTCATAAAGCAGTTTAAAACTGAGCCCGAGGGTATAGTCGCTTTCAAGACCGCAGACGCAGTGATGAGAATACTCGTGCGCCTTCTTATCGGATTGCTCTCCGCATACAGAACAGATCTGCCAATGATAATAGTCGTCATGGTACCATTCGTTCTCCGGGTATGTATGACCTTTGGCATGGATAGCTTTATACTGTTCCGTATAAAAACATCGGCTGCATTTATAATAGGCAGAGTGTCCGTCCTCGGTACAGGTAGCCGGTTGTTCGGGGACGTATATGAGATCGTGTCCCAAAGGAGCGATATCTTCCGTTTCCACGTGGGACGGGTCAAGTTTGCATACGCGCTGACGCTGTCCGCTCTGAATGCATGTAGGCTCTTTTATCACGACCCATTCTCCCCAATCATGGTCATGTTCGGTATTGTCGTCACAGGCGGCGAGCCATATCATGCAGCAAACGATCACAATGACCGCTGCGATAAAAAGAAGTTTTTTGGATATTCTTATTTTTCCGGATATTTTCATATTTTCCTCCCGATATTTTTTTTCGGACGATTCAGGCAAAATAAGTCGCTTGCGATTTTTTGATCTCGTTCTCGAGCAGCTGCTCCACACGATCCGCCAGATAACGAAGCGCACGCATTCTGCCTTTTTCCGACAGTCCCTCGCATGGAGAGCTCATCTGTACCGTCAGGACTGTCGCAGGCGGCTTCTCGGATACATAAAGCGCAAATCCGCTTTTGTTTCCGTAAACGGTTACTTCAGCAGCGATACATCCGTCTTCCGCTTTGTCATATTCGCTTTCTTCCGAATCCAGAATGTCATACAGCGCATACAACACAAGCTGTCTGGTATATGGCAGTACCCGTCTGACAGTTTTCATTATATCGCTCCTCCTTCTTCGACAAGCAAATAAACGCTCCCATTCCATTTTGCCGCTCACGAGGCATCGTGCCCTTTTATGAACGTCTTTCAGGTATAAAGCACCTTTGCGACGCCCTTAAAGGACTTTGATTTTTCAGAATGGTTGCAATCGCTCTAAATTGCATTATTATTTTTGTTGCTTTACTGCCATAACTTTTTTTGAAGCAATCTCTTTTAACCAAGGTAAATGAAACTGCTCAATGAATACGGAGATTTGTCGAGGGTGTTTTTTCTTAAATAATATTCTGTACATAAACATTACGACCGACATTTTTAAGAAAAAATTCCATCGCCGGCCCGGCCGACAGGCTCCATATCAGAATAACACAGTAACACCCGTACATTTCCTGGCGCAGATGCCGCCATCATCTCTAAACACGTCAATAAGGTGTTCCGGTGTTTTTCATCACTAAGTTTCAACTTTTCTTCTTCAGTTATCCTATGTGACGAGCGGTTGGTTTCAGAGAAGCATTTTTTCATTCGCCATCATTTCATAATCCATTCGACGTGCGGAACGAAATATTAGCACCATCTTTATTGCAAAAACCTCCGACTTCCGTATTCGGACCGTACTGCCGCCCCGCTTAGCGAATTATCGGAAATACGGCATATCTTCCTGACTGTGCCGAACTTCGGAACATTGCAGCGCGTACGGTCTTCGCGCGGCCTTCCGCTGTCATAAGTCCGAACAGCTTCGTTTTCCTTCTCTGCCGGAAGAGTGCCGTCGCAAGAAGAAAGGGGAAAGTCCCGACGATAAATCGGGAGTGCGACAGTTTCCGTGATGTTATTTCAGGGCAAAATTTACTTATCGCCCGAAAAAACATTCAGTTCGTAAAACTCCCCGTTGTTGTTTAAAAATGCCGAGAGCGCCATAAATCCGAAAACTATGGCCTTGACAATGCCTAAAGAGAAATTCACCCAATACAAACATACCATTCATCCAGAGCGTTGAAAAGATTGTCCAGGATGAACGAGATCGCTTCAGTACAAAGGAAAACGATGAACAGTATCAGCGCGATCCTGATGGGTTTTCTGATATTCTCGTCCTTGCTTTTGAAGAAGAGAAATCCGCCTACCAGCGCAAATACCGCACCGCCTATATATGCGCCCAAATAAATCAGAGCATCTGCTAAATTCTTTTTGATTTTCATAGTAATACATTCCTTTTTATCGATATTTTTTATACGGGTATCTATGTACCGGCTGACTGCTGCTTATCGACCCCCTTTCCTGCTTTTTGTCGGCAAAATGTTCCGGCGCCTCTTCAGCTTTCACATAATGACGACTGCGGCAATGACCGTCGGGGTCGACATTATTTTTTCGCCATAAGAGTTGTCATGATGCCGCCATGGCATAAAACCCGGTAAAAGCATTTTGCCTGACCGGCGTTTTACAGACGAAATAAGCGTTTCAGCTTCTCTTTCCTGACATACCCGTGCAATGAGAGTACAGCTTCGGGATCCCGCAGTTTTAATGATGACAGCGGCACTTTGGAACAGAAACACCGTCTGTTGCAAACCGTGTGAACAGGATATAGGGAACTTTGACGAAACAAACCCCGTAAGTTCTTTCACTTGTTTCCGAGCCGCAAGACAGAAAATGCTCGGTATTACCGCAGCGTAAAAATCGCTCAATGCCCTATACCGCACAAAACTCCGCCGCTTCTGAGATACCGGAACCGTCCGCGACCGGAATCACAGGATCTTCCGAGTGAAGAGCTTTTTTAATCGCCCGATCAAACTCTTTCGTCAGGCATCCGACAGCGTCCCGAAAGGCTGTGCGCACAACCGTTCAAGTAAAACCGGCTCATTCGACTTTTACAGGTAAACCTTTTCATCCTCCCTCGTTTCACAGCTCATAGGCAAACGGTATTTTCAGCAGTTTAAATTCAGATCCGGAAATCACCGCATACACAAAAAGACTTTTCCCGCCGATCGGATACAGACACCGTCTTCCGGCAGGCTGTACATATCCCTCCTGCCGTCCTATCGGCAGGCTGTACGAATTCCTCCCTGCTGTTCTGATTGTAATACAAAAACGTTACACTTTGCAGTTCACAAAGGCGCCAACTTTTGAAAAACGGGGTTCACATGTGTGACATATTGAAAAAAACAAAAAAAGCGCCGTTTGAAACGGTGCTCGGAATATTTATTTTGTCCGGTATTCGTTAAAGCTTTGTCACAAACTGCGTATAGCTCTGATACAAACCTATACGTGTTTTTGCTTCGGTTTTTTCATAGATGGAAGCGATATATCTCTGCAGCATACGTCTTGAAATATACAGGCTGTCGGCAATCTCCTGAACGCTCTCTTCAGTCGTGAGCAGTTTTTCAAGCACCTCTGTTTCGCGGGGCGTCATTGCGTAATGCTCCGCATACAGTTTCAGACTCTGACCGGCCGAAAGGGTCTGCTTTTCCCAAACTTCCTCCTTCTTCCCCGAAGAGACGACGGCATTGCTTATATATGGCAGCAGTACAAGCAGTACGCCGATGGAAAAAACACAGCTTCCCACAGCCAATGCAGTGCCGCCCATCGTGTAGTAAAGCATATTAGTAGGTATGATCGCAACGGCTACCGTGAAACTGCGGAGAATGCGTCCCATCCCTGTCCATAATTCGGGATGGCAGCTTCTCGGAGCATAGTCGAAAAACATTACCGTCAGAAAAATTATGTAAAAACCGCTGTAGACATACATCAGCGCCGTGCCCGCAAGATAACTCGCTTGATCCGATAAAAAAACAGCGCTGACCGATGATAAAAGAATGGCACATACGGTAGCCAACGGCAGATATTGCCGTTTTCGTATGTCGGCAATCCATCCGGCGGCAATCAAACCCAGAGCATAAAACAATCGCACACTGCTGTAGATATTACAGGTCTGTTCCGCATGAAAGGCTGTCAGAATACTGTCGGTCATTCCGGAAACCAGACTCATCAGAATAACGGCTGCTGTCAGAATAAGCCCGCTCCGATCCTTCTTACCCGGTTCAGACGAACCTTGAAGCCGACTTCTTTCCGGGATCTGATACTTGGGTGTTTTCAAGATAAAGCATATAACAAACGTTATGCTCAGAATGTCGATCACGATCATAATGACCGCATCGAATGCAAGATTCTGAACAAGATATTGCAAAAGTATTGCCGCACCCATACCGGATCCGATGATCCTGCCCATAAAACGGTTTTCGAATAAAAACATGGCGGTATTGTAATAGACACAGCCGCCGATATACCCGAACAAATACAACGATACGGCAGAACTGACCAGAAAAAGAGCAGGAATCTGAACTGCGATCAACAGGATCGATGCCGCCGTACAAAATACTCCGACAATACACAATACCGTTTTCTGTACGGTATCTGACTTGCATAAACGCCGCATTGCGGGAAAAGACAAATAGCCTAAGCCCGTACAGACCAGCCCGACAGCATAAACGACATTTACAAACCTTTCCCCCACCACTTCGGCACAACGTTCATTGACAGAAGCCTCTGTAAGCATGAATGCAAAAAAGCACAGCGCAAAACAAACGCCGCAAAGAACGAAGTTTGCTTTGACGGTCATCTTTTTCGTCATTTTCCCATCTCCCTTGTTTGACAAACGACAAACAAAATCTGATGCCATCAGTATAACATAATTCTTGCAATTAGTCAATATTCCGGTCGGGTACATTGATTTTGAAACTCCGGATGTACGGCACAACCGAATCCGAATGAAATACATTTCATGAATTACCTCAGGCACACTTTTATATCCCGGTGTCAGATGTGCAAAGTTCCGGAAAACGTCGTAAGAGTATGGGCAGGTCACAGCTCCGAAGGAGTGTTTCTCTGTTGATATATGAGTATGAATCAATTCTCCCGAGAGGAAAAAGTTTCATATTATTTTTGATACATTTTTCCGAAAAACGCATAAAAAACTATATCTGCTTTCATCTTACAGCCGATTCCCTGTTTATATGAGATAAATCAAAAATACAATAAACAGCCCTCCGAGGAGGATTTTCAAAATTACGGTTGACTTTTTCATTTTTCTGTATAGTAAAACTTGACAAAGCAAGAAGCTTAAGTTATAATACGGGCAAAGAGTTGCTTTGTACCTCTGCATTTGCAGAGCATAGTCGAAAGGACGGAACTGCAGCTCTTTTCTTTTACTTTTTTACTGTTCTTACAATAACTTTGCACCCTTTATCGGAGAAATGAAAGCAAGCGATCGTACTGTCAGCAGACATTTTCACAATCTGATGAAAGGATATACCATGAAGGACCTCAGGCACACTTTTATATCCCGGTATCAGATGTGCGGAGTTCCGGAAAACGTCGTAAGACTATGGGCAGGTCACAGTCCCAAAGGTATAACTCAAAGCGTTTACACACATTTTGACGATGAATTTTTAACCAAAGAAGGACAAAAGGTAAGTTATAAAATATAATGGAACTTAGGATTATTCCGAAATTTATACAAACTGTCGAAATTGAAGTGTAATATGATTTATTTTTGCTCGGAAGTTTCTTAAAAGAGATTTACTCCCCATTTTACTCCCCAAAACGGTGGGGAATTAGGTATAAATACATTAAAAAAACACTATATATTGTGTCTAAACCCGTTTTAAACCACAATATATAGTGCTTTTGGCGGAGAGAGAGGGATTTGAACCCTCGGTACACTTATCGGTGTACACACGATTTCCAATCGTGCTCATTCGGCCACTCTGACATCTCTCCTTTTTTCTCTTCTTTCATACGTGCGTCCGTCTTCCCGTGACGCCTTGCTATTATATCCTATTTTTTATTTTTTTGCAAGAATTTAGCCGCCTTAATCTATAATTTTAGTTTTTTTATTGTTCTGTTCTCATCTTTCCTTGCTCTCGCTTTCTCCCCGCTTTACTTTTATATCTTCCGGCTTTATCTTTCATTCAAAATCTCTTGCTTTTTTATTGACATTTACGTAAAAATAAATATAAAATATTATCAAGCATATAAAGGGGTGTTTATATGGAATGGGTAAAAAACAGAAGTATTCTTTTAGTTGAGGACAATTCCGAACTTCTTAATCAAATGAAAAATTATTTTCAGATCGATAATCATGTCGTTTGTGCCGACACATACTTCAAAGCCAAACAAGCTGTCGAATCCTCTTCATTTGACGTTGCTGTCATAGACATCATCCTCCCGGACGGCGACGGACTCGAAATTGCGCGTCTTATCAGATACAAAACGCCCGTTATCATTCTTTCCCATCTCGGTTCTGAGGACAATATTATCGACGGACTGGACGCAGGCGCCGCCGACTACATCGTCAAACCGTGTTCCATGACCCTTCTCGAACGCAAGATCGCTCTCAGACTCCTTCCTCCCGAAAAATCTCTTTTGTGCAAACGGGGGATTTCTCTCGATACGCGCAACCGTACTGTTTACTACAAAGATACCCCTGTTTATCTGACATCGAGCGAGTTCAACCTGCTTCTTTTCCTCATGCAAAACGAAGGCAAGTTTTTTTCCGCAAATGTCATTTACGAAGAAATATGGCAGGCCCCCTCCCTCAATACCGGTACGATCAAGGTACATCTCCATAACTTAAGAAAAAAACTCTCGGATATTTCTCCCGAATGCGGGCATCTTATCGCCACACGGTTCGGTAAAGGCTATTCTTTCGGAGGAAACAATGAAAACTTGTATTAAAAAACTTTCGGCAATACTTATTGCAGTGACCGTTTTTTCAGCGGTTGCTCTCGTCTTTTCTCTCTCTGACTACAAGATCCCTTCCGTCGGAAAAACAGAAGGTTCTGTCAAGGATATCAGGTACTATTGGGACGAAGACACACAGCAAACCTATATCGAAGAAAAAAACTATGTCCTGAATGAAGACCTGGCGGCGATCCGCATTACCGATATAGGCGACGTAAACTATATTTCCCTCGTCAACTACACCCCCGATATTTTCGTGCAGCCCAATACCATACACGAAAACTCTTATATCGTCGACTTATCCGATTCCGGTTTAACGTTATCCGAAAAAGGCTCTCTGCAGCTGGTGATTCTCAACCTCAACCCCGATATCGACAACACGGAATTCATCGATCAGCAAAACGCTTTGGAAAAATATAAAATAGGCGATTACTGGGTCTTTAACTTGAATATACCTCCGGTTTTCTCAGCCTGTAACATCTACAACGCATATCAGTGCGTTTACAAGATCGGCGAAATCGAAAACTATGACTTCATCAAGTTCAACACAAGCGACACCCAGAAAACAGAGCATCATGTCTCCGAAACTCAGAATGTTCAGCTCACCGTTAACTTTTATACCCGCCGCGAAACCATGTTGAATCAGCTTTCTTCCGCAAAAATCATCACCATCCATTATGAAACGGAAAAAAGCACGCTCGCCGGAACTTCTTCCCTCCCCCTGATAGGCGGATCAGCTGCCGAAATAGAAAAATACGCTTCCCTCATGCCTACACTGAGTTTTGTGTGTCTGTGTCTTGCCGCAGTGGCTCTGGCAGTCTTTACAGTATTATGCTTTTTAAAACGCACCGTGCGTTTCATCCCCGCTCTATGCATACTTTTCGGCACAACTTTGACTATGCTGTGTATTTTCATGCTCAAGTCAGGGACCTCCGCCCCGTTTGTTTTCGGATCACTGTATGATTTTTCCATATTGCTCTCCCTCTCGTTTTCCTGTCTTGCAATCGGGAAAAATTTTTCCAGATTCCCTCTAAATAAAATATTTTTTTATTTGATGCTTGCCGGGACCGTTTTTTCGCTGTTCCTTTACGTCCTTCCCGAGAATTTTTACTTCGTGTCCGAGGTCATTGTTACCTTGTTCAAAACGGCAGGGATCTTATATACTACAGCCTTCGCCGTTTACGGTATCTTTGACAAAAATTACAATCTCTGGCGCATGATCCCCCCGTTTACTCTCGCCTTGGCGGCAGGTTTGAGCCTGATCATTCCTGATCTGACGGGGATCTACCCTTCTCCCGCATTTATAATGTCTACCGTGACCGTCGTTTCTCTGTTTGTTTTTTGTCTGTACGTATTTGCAGAATTGGAAAGACGGAACAGGTACCTCACCGAAAACATGCAATCGGAAATCAACAATCAGACTAACCGTCTGAACGAACTGATTTCGGAAAGAGATAAAATGCTGGTATTTGTTTCGCACGATCTGCGCAAGCCGCTCACCTATTCTAAACACCTGCTCGAAACGCTGGTGACGCGGGAAGAAAACCCTGATCAGATGAAAACGCAGCAGATAGTCAAAAACAAAATATCTGACGTGATAAACGAATTATCGGATGTAGCGCGTTTTTCCAAATTCAACCTCATTGCGGAAAAACCTGAAATATTGAACGGAAAGGACATATGTGCAAAGATCACGGAAAGCTTCAGCTTTGACTGCAACGCAAACGGTATAGTACTTGAAAATCATGCACTCTCCGATTGTTACCTTTACGCAAAGCCGAAAACTCTGGACAACGTGCTGACCAACATAATCATAAACGCCATAGAACACGCCGACTGCACAAAAATAACCGTGTCATCGGCAAAGAAAAAAAATACCGTGGAGATTTCGGTAGCCGACGACGGAAAGGGAGTATTTTCCGAAACGGAAATCTTCCGGCCCTATGTATCCGAAAACAGCGCCGAAGAAACCCGCGGCGTAGGACTTTATATATGCAAGCAGTCCGTT
Source organism: uncultured Eubacteriales bacterium (assembly GCA_900546875.1). Lineage (GTDB taxonomy): Bacteria > Bacillota > Clostridia > Christensenellales > CAG-314 > UMGS929. The sequence goes on along the minus strand of URET01000016.1, from coordinate 2,311 downwards.
GAATCCATGAACGGCACCATTGTATGCAACAGAACGGGAACCCATACAGTATTTACCCTTTCTCTTCCGAAAGCCTGATGCTCCGGCAATCATCCGCAGCGCCGACTTTTTCCGATATGCTTTAAAGCCAAAATATCCTTTGCGATATAAGGGGCAAAAGAAAAAACCCTTGAAAAAGGGTTCGACAGTCAAGTCCGACGTTCGGATAACCTTCAGAATGATCGCTCGATCTTCAGGATATGCACGGCTTTAATTGATATGATTTTTCAGTACGGTTGCCGCAAGATCCGCCGCTTTTATAATCTCCGGCGTAACTTTTTTTGCCGCAATAATCATTCCGCCATACAGATCTCCTTTGCATATTATAGGAGTTACCACGATTTGTCCGAGGTTTTCGCCGCATTCCAGATAGGGGGTTCCGTCCTCAAATACGGACTGTCTGCGGCTGCCGAGAACTTCAGCCAATAAAGGCGTCAATCCTTTTCCTATTTTATCGGAGAGTCTGCCGCTTTTTGCGATTATACCGTCGCTGTCGACGATCACGGCCAAAACATCATACACCCTTCTCAGAGCATCGCACAACGCTTCGCCGAAATCCGCCATTTCTTCCATCGGGCTGTATTTTTTCAGTACGAGTTCTCCGTTATCATTAGTGTAAATTTCGAGAGAGGTACCATCCTTTATCCTCAGTGTGCTTCTCAATTCCTTAGGGACGACAATCCTCCCAAGTTCGTCGACCCGTCTGATAATTCCCGTTGCCTTTAACATAACATCTCCTTTTGTCGGACTTGACATCCTTAATATGATGTGTTTTGTTTTTTTTTATGCAGTCAGGATTTATTTTGTCCGGTCAGTTTTCCGCATTGAGCCTGCCCCGTCCATTCACTTTACAAAATACGGGGATTATGATAAAATCAAAAAAAATCAAGGATGGAAAAAATGCCTAAGCTTTCTGTTATAAAAGAAACGGAAAATAACTGCGATAATGTCGTTTACATCAACGGCGCCTGTGAAATGAAAAAAGAAATCGGAGTGCCCGAAAACTTCAAACTGAAAATACAAAGCAGTCCCTTCAAATGCGACACTTCCGCTTTTATTAAAAACATTTCGCTTATCGCTTCCGGAAAAACCCCGAAAGGAGAACTGAATTCGCCCTACCAATATGTCTACGAAGCGGATATTTCTCTGAAAACGGACAATACTGTCAATGTGAAACAATACAAAAATAAAGATATATACGAAATCGAAGCGCTCTTCAGCTCTCCAGCCGAAATAAAAAACGAAAAAAAGTATCTGGTCCTTGAAAAGGGAGCCCGCAATTCGATACTGATACTTTATACGCTTTGTATGCTTATCCCCGTATTCATGCTTTTGTATTCCATCGACGTATTTTTATCCGGCCCCGCTGAAGTTTTGGTGATAACAGGGGTGCTGATCCTGATATTGTCTGCAATGGCGGCGATAACGTTTGTTTTTTACAGAATAATTTACCCTAAAATGCCCTGAACTTAAACCTTTAAGAAAATCATTGAAAAGAGGAAATATCATGTGCGGGATGTTCAATATGAGTGAAAGCGCGGAAAAAAAGCTGAAAAAACTTGCAAAAAGTTTTTCCGCTGACATTCCCCGCTATCATACGGGTATTATGCGGCCTGCCGGATCCGTTCCGCTTCTTGCAGGAAAGGAACTGTTGTTTTCCGTAGCGGAATGGGGGATCAGAATGACCGGCAAAAAAATCGTAATAAACGCAAGAAGCGAAAGTGCCGGAACAAGTTTTTTCTTCAGAAACGCCGTCAATAACAGGTGCGTGACGGCTTGTGCGTCTTTTTTCGAAAAAGACGGAAAAGGTGAAAAATACGAGTACTTTTCACCGGAAAAAGACATCATGCTTTTAGGCGGTATATTGCAGCCGGACGTCTCTCCCGCATTTGCACTGCTCACCCGTGAAGCGACTTCCACAAAAAACATCCACCGGAGAGTCCCGTCGGTCATTTCCGAAAAAGAACTGTACGACTTTCTGAACGGAATGCCCTTTGAAGAAATATCGGAAAAAACATTTATTGTAAACAAGCAAAAAAGTCCCGAGATGACTATCTTCGACATCATCGAAAACTGAAATATCGAGCCTTTTTCGTCGTTCCGGCAAACTCGATCATCAAATTCGCGGAACACATTTGATAATAGTTGTCCGAAACGAAAATCATTAACTGTTTCTTAACAAAACCCGTATTGAAAATACGGGTTTTTTAATTTATAGGTGAATTATACTATTAAGTGCAACAGTTGAGAGAAAAAAAAGGAGTTCATACAA
>URET01000015.1 GCA_900546875.1 uncultured Eubacteriales bacterium | reverse complement strand
ACAATGCAGATGATATAAGACGGAAACTGGATAATGCGGTCAGACACAATGCAATTATATTCAGGTAAAAATAAAGTAATGCAGTCAGTTGATGTGCGGGTAATCCGGGTTGAAAACGGGATTACGCGGTCAGATACAAAGATATTTCAGAAAAGAAAAACACAACGCATCTTCAGCGTTGTGTTTTTCCGTGTTTAAAGATCAGGAATAAAGTATGCAGGCTTTTTTTACTATTTCCAGGAATTCTGCTTTAAATGGATCCTCACGCACGCATGAAAGCTGAGACAGGCGAGAAATTACGTTTTCGAAATCGGCGTTTCCTTTAAATTCCGAATTTCTGAGGAGCAACCCGTATTCCACGACGCATCCGATAAATATGCAGTCTTCGTCGGGGTTTGCGGAATAATCGTAAGTGGTGAAGGTTTCGGCAATGTTTTTATTTTCGTTTGATTCAGGATGTTTGTATTTTATTTCGACTGTTGCTATATTTCCCGCGGCGTTATCTTTGATTTTGATTTCGTAAACGGCGGTTACGGTGTGCCCTGAGCCTATTTCGCCGGCGTCTTTATTTTCGTCGTAGAACTCGTCCTGTGAGAGCATTTTGCTTTCGTAGCCGATAAGCCTGTACTTTTCGACAGTTTCCGGATTGAAGATTACGCCTGCTTTTGCGTCTTTTGCTACCACATTAAAGGTACCGTTGAGTTCTTCGACGAGCACTTTGCGTGCTTCGGCTACGCTGTCGAGATAAGCGTAATTTCCGTTGCCGCTTTCCGCGAGGGTCTTCATTATGGAGTCGTTGGTGTTGAACATTCCTACTCCGAGTACGGTAAGGTAGATACCACTTTGTCTTTTTTCGGATATGAAATTTTTGAGTTGGTTTTTGTCGCTTATTCCGACGTTGAAATCTCCGTCAGTAGCAAGAATGACGCGGTTGTTCCCGCCTTGGATGAAGTATTTTTCCGCTTCGGCGTAGGCGAGCTGTATACCGCCCGAGCCGTTAGTTGTACCTGAGGCAGAAAGATCCTGAAGGACGTTTGCGATTTTGGTTTTTTCCGTACCTCTGGCGCCGCTGAGGGCTACTCTGCAATTGCTTGCATAGGTCACTATAGACACATAATCATTATCGCCGAGGTTATCGAGGAGCATGGTGAAGGCCTGCTGTATAAGCCCCAGTCTGTCTTCTCCGAACATTGAACCGGAAATATCTATCAAAAATATGATGTTATTTTGTATGTCGGAAGCGAAAGAGATCTCTTCTGCTGCAATGCCTATCGTAAAAAGCTTGTTTTCTTCATTCCACGGACAATCGAAAACGCTTCCCGATAATGCAAGAGCATCTTCGCCGGAAGGACGCGCATAGTTATAATTGAAGTAATTTACATATTCTTCAAGTCTTACCGAGTTTGCGTTGGTTGTCAGACCTTGGCTGATTTCTCTGCGCATCAGCGAATAGGATGCCGTATTTCTGTCGAGAGAGAAGTAAGAAGAGGTTTCTTCTGCCGTGGAAACGAAATCGTTTTCACTTATGCCGTCATACTGATAGTTGGGGGAAAAACCTGAGTCCGATTCCGATATTCCGGAATTATAATAATGATCCGATAAGGACGAGGGGCTGCAACTGCAAAGTATCAGTAAAGAAGCAAGAGTCAGAATAAAAACGGAAAGCAAGTGTTTCATGGTATATTCTCCTTTTAGTTGATTGTATTGTATCAACATCGGTTTTACTTACATTGTCCCATACATCAGAAGATCATTCAGAATACTTCTGACATTTTCACGGGTAGCGGGATTACTTTGCGTAAAGGCGTAGTAGTGAGTCGAATCCGATTTGTAAAAAGCGGACGCAAGATATTCGCCGTGGTCGAGGTAGTCGAGATTTTCGATGAAAACGGGTTTATCGGTGTCGGAAATATATTCAAAATATTCGGTTTTCAGCTCTTCGTTGACATAATCGTTATCTTCGGCAAAGAGGGTTATTTCCACAATGCCGTCTGAAGTGGAAATACCGAGCACAGCTTTGACACAAACGATTTTTCCCGTGGTTTTAAGAGAAAAGGCGTAGTATTTTTCGCTGACGAGCGTTTTGCCGTCGTTATTGTCCAGGTTGCCCAAATCGGAAAGATTTAAAATATCCTTAGCAAAAGAACTGTTTATTTGCCTGTAACTGATATTTGTCATGTTGTAAATACAGACATTCTGCCGGTTGGCGACAGGCAGAAGCAAGGTGATCGTTCCTGCAGTCACGCAAAGAAGAAAACAGCATATAAAAGCAAAAGCGACTGTTCTTTTTCTGTTTTTTATGTGGACGGAAGGCACGAGATCATGAGCTTTTTTTGTAAGATGCACCTGCGGAGGGACGGATTGAGCGTAATTGTCAAATAACTGACTTATTATATCTGTTTTTTCTTTCATGGTCGACATCCTTTAAAATTATTGTCAGCAGAATCATTTAAGCGGTTTTTCATTTTTTCTTCGGCCTGAACAATCATGCGTTGTACGGCGGACTTAGACTTCCCGACACTCTTCGCGCTTTCCCGCACGGAATAATCCATAAAATATTTTTCATAGATCAGACGTCTTTCGAGAGGCAAAAGAGAGGAGAGCGCATCTTTGAGCACGATGTTGTCGGAGGTAACCTGAGCTATGTCAAAACAAGAGGAGATGTCGCAGAAGTCCTCGATATTGTACTGAGAAAAACGATTTTCGCGTTTCAGAGTATTTAGAGCCACGTTTTGTACGATTTTGCATATCCAGGCATAGCCGTTAGTGCCCGTTCTGAATAGACCTGCTTTTCTGAGTATACGAACAAAGCTGTCCTGAACAACTTCTTCGGCAAGAGCACGGTTTTTGACTATTGCGTAAGCCACGGAAAGCATTCTGCCCGAAACAAGTCGGGCAAGACTGTCGAGAGCATCATGATCGCCGTGAGCAATACGGGAAATATATAAATTTATATTCTTTTTATCGTTATCGGTCATAAATACAATTATACAGATAAAAATCCGAATTGACAACCTTATGCTATATTGGAATTTTCTGAGAAAGCCGCAATACGTAACTGAATTATGTATCGTCCGGCACAGTTTTAACACTGCGTGAAATGGATTTGTCCCGCAAAAAAGTAAAGAACAACTAAATAAATCGGATAATTAAGATCTGAAGAAAAGCTGAATGAGAAACAGCCGAAACCGGGACAGAAATGTCAGTGTACATTAACGAACTCGTAAGAAAATGAAAGAAGGAGATTTTATCGCGCCGCGGCAAGCGTAAGTTCGGCGGAAATGATCGGAACGTGTGGCGAAGGGCAGAGGAAGGTAAAACGGATTGATCAGAGAAAAATACGTGTCCCGAGAATTTAATCGGGTATCAGATTATAAAATCAGTCGTACAGGTTTTAAATAAGGGCGTTTATAAAAAGAAAGCTGTTTTTGATTTAAACGCATAATTATTTTTGACCATAAAGAAAAATGCAAGATAAACGGTTTTTCGGATCACAATGTAAAGCCGAAATGGCTTCTGAATCAAAAAGAAAAGCGCAAGATAAACGGTTTTTTGAATTACAAGTCAATCTGAAAAGGTGTGTATTGAAAAGCCGACAGAAAAATTTACGGAAATGAGAACGTAGAGTTTAATTTTTATCAGTATTGAACGATGGATTGAAGCTATGCAAGGTATAAAATCGATATAGGGTTGACGAACGATTTCAGCGCGGACTTATTCAGATAATCCGGCAACACTGAAGAGCCGCTTTTTAGACGGAAGCAAAAAACAGGGAACCGTAAATTTTTTTGCCGTGTTTTCGTCGGGTATCGTATTTTCGGTCGGTGATCACAGGCAGGAGCCGAGAAGTGAAGCTGAAAGACGTTCGTTTCGGAGAGTACGGAGAAAGAAGGGATGATGGCCGGCATAGGGTAATGAATTAAAGTCGGCAAAGGTTTACAGTTTTGATGCAGGTGTATCGTAGCACACGGTTTGAGGGTAAGTATAAAGAGCGGATGTAAAAATATCGGGTCTGATCCGGTTCGGAAGATGAAAATATCCCATACAAGATCAGTTTATACGGAAACAAAATAAGGACAGGAGCCATAACCGTATTTTTTGATACGGATTCCGACTTGTTTTATTTATCGGAGTTATTGCAGGACGGAACATGAAGCAGGTAAAACAAGTTTTTTATATGATTAATGATTCCGATGGTATATCATATCATTTTTTCATAAAAATTTCTCTGTGGTAAGCGAGGTATTTTTTAGTATCCTCGTCAATTTTTATTTTCATATCATCATTGATATTAAGTTTTATTTTATCTTCGTCGGTGATTTTTTCATTTATCATAATTGTTCCGTCGTCCCGAAACGTGATTAAAAACCTGTCAAACAATGCGTTATGACTCGGGCACAATAATAAAATGTTATGTAAGTCGCCTTTTTCATGAGGAGTAGAGCAAGCCCATGGTTTTATATGACTTGCCGTCAGAAGCGACGGAATTTTTAAGCCGCATATGGCGCATATTCCGTTGTATTTGCGAATAGCTGCTTTTCTGATTTTTCCCTGGTTTTGTCTGACAGACAAAACAGCTTTTCTTTCTTTGCTGTCGAGATTGTCTGTTCCGTTATAAAGTCGGGTCAGAGGATAAAGATCAGCCGTATCACTCAATCTGTTTTTGACGGAGTTTTTATTGGCGGGTAAAAACTCTTCGATAGCTGAAAGCATTTCATTTTTTAAAATCCAATAGAAAACGGGAGGTTTTAAAGAATAATTATCTTCGCCGTCAAAAACTATATTCCACCATCTGATTTGGTTATTTTCCCTGAGAGGGGGATTTTTGAATTGAAATTTATCATATATTTTATGGCCTGCGGTTCCTATCAGTTTATTTAAAATTATGAAATGATTGATGCCGAGGATTTCAGCTATACATTTAGCGTTGAGTTTATGATTTTCAACGCAATAAAGGACTTTAATTACATCCCAAAACTGATCCGTCATAAGATCGGAATGAAATATTGTCAGCCAATCATTTTTGGACAGGGCATTAAAATGATAATAAATATTTTCCATGGAATTTTCTTAGAGAGATGATTGTTTCATGAGGTGCGGGCTGTTTTTTACAATATAAGCAGCAGTGCATATAAAAAACCTTGCTGAAGCTACTGTGTTCAACAAGGTCTTGTCTGGCGGAGCTTGTGTAACGTAAATCGAATATTCTAATTTAAAGGATAAACTCAACATATCGATTGTGTGGATGCTGTTACATAATTTTATGGACACAATGTGTTTCTGTCATAATGATTCGAAAACGAAACTAAAAAACACCTTTACCATTAAATTAAGAATTAGGCAATCTGAGACCCTCAAAACGCTTGCATAACTACACTCATAGTAAAAATGTTTAATTCATGCAATCGCATATCTACCTTGGATAATTTTTTACGCTTATTATTGCTCTGATAACAGGCATAAATAACTGCTTTCATAGTCATCTCATTCTATCATATTTGAAACTTGAGCCATAAATTCATCGAAACTAATATAAGGAACTTCACATAATTCACAAATATTGGGAATTTGTGCTGAATTTGGTTTAAATGATTCTACTGTAACGACCGTAGCTCCGATTGCTTTTGCCTTTGCTACTAAATACGCATCCGCGGAGGGTCTATTAGATAAAATATTTTTCAAATGAATGGATTCTTGCAACTTTCTATTTTGAAAAATGGTTCTTATGATTAAAGATTCAGCATTCGTTGGATTCAGAAACATATTTTTATGTTTTTCGATCCACTGCATATTTTGTCCATCGGGCACAAAATGTTTTTTTAACTCATTGTAACACTCATCGACCGATAGAATATTCTGTCCAATAAGTACTTCAAGTTTATCCCAAACCTTAACAAAATAAGCTCCCTGCTTGGGAAAATGATCCAAAAGTTTTCGTATTACACATGTATCCAATAAGAAAATCATTATTTCATCCCCCTAAAAAATGCTGATTCTAACTTGGGGAGATTCTCAATTTTGCTACCCAACATTTCACCTGCACGATATGAATCAATTTTACCAGAAAAATATTGATTAAATACAGCACCAGTATATTGATATCCTAAATATGCAAGTTTTGTAAAATAATGATTTCCTCCAGAATTTTTTTGCCCATTTCCAGCAACCTTCGTGCGTATTGCATCACCATAAAAGTATTCTTTTAAGACATTATAATCATCTGCAGTTATATATCTTAAAGAATACAATTTATACATTACCGCCTCTTTGCTTACCGAATACGTTCTCGCTAAATCAGCAATAAGGGTGTCGGTTATAGACTTCCCTCTAATTTCTGCTTTAAAATCGTCAGTTGGAATTAGAAACTCATTTGCAAACGAGTCACAATCCTTTTCTGTTAATGTTTGATCCGCATCTAGGTAACTATAAAAGTCATCCCTAATTATTTCTGCTCCACCTGTTTTTGAAATTAGATGATAAAGTTCATGAAACAAAGTAAAACTCTGTCTTGCAAAAGACATGGCGTTATTGATTATTATAATAGGAAACTCGTTGTCATATAGGCAAAGTCCTGAAACAGAATTATCTCCAAACGAATCCTTAAAAACATAGATACCTTGTTCATAGAATTTTTCTCGAAAATATTCAAAAACCACCTTATCACTTTTTCGCTGTTTCTGTGCTTTAATCGGAAAGGATAAGCGATTTCTAATATATTCTGCCAAATCAACAATGCCGATAGGAAAGTTTTCTCCCTCTGATAAAATACAGTATCGATCACCGTATATTTCTCGTAAGTATATTTGATATGCCTGCGCCTTTTCAAATTGCTTGATGATGTGTTTACTGAATGAAGAGATTACGCTATTGGGAAGAGTACGAAGTTCTCCATTAATTTCAGGCAGGGTGGGTGGAGCAGGGAAAAAGAATAATGCGCTCGGCTTTTGAAACAAGTCGCTTATTTTTTTTAGCATAGCATATGTTGGGAACTCTTCGTTTCGTTCCCACCTTTCATAGCGCTGTGTGTCTATCCCTATTGCTTGTGCCGCGACTTCTGTCGACATATTATAATGCTCGCGCGCCCATTGAATAATCGCGCCATTTACACCTGTTAAAGCTTCTGCCATATTATTCCTTTCCTTTTCTTAAATTACTCTGATAATAGAATTAATTATCCGTAATGTCCATTTCCATTAACCCTCTTTACTTATACGTTTTAATAAATTTGTATAAATTCTCTCATACATTTCTCGCTATCTCCTTTCCATACCACAAATTTGGCGATGTTGTTGAATTGTAGGCAGACTCAAATATGCGGTAAAGCTTGCCATATGTCAATCTCTCCTCGATTATAGTCTTTATCTCACTTGTTTGCAATGGAATAATTTTCATCCCATCAATAGAACGAGTTCCATCTGCTGAATAGTATGGCATCAACTTTCTCATACGAAAGTCAGATATCACGTTAATATGCAGATAGGTAGTCGTAAACAAACAATAAGCATGTTCATCGGCATGAGATAATAGGTATTCGCCTAAATGTCTTGAGACTGGCTCCATTTCCATACGGCGCTGATTTGTACTGTTTGCAAGAGTTGCTTCTAAAAGAAGAGTATGAGCCGGATAGTCTTCTGTCGCCTCATATTTATAAGTTATATCTTCATGTCCGCCTGCCGCATGAGTAACAGGAAGTAGATCGGCATCAAGTGATAAATTCATATAGTCAAGGATCTTTCCTTTCCGACCGGAAATCTTATACCACGCTATTGCCAGTACATACTCAAAAATAGTGGGTATGTCGGCATTGTTTGTAACCATGGACTGAATGTCCCCGTCACGTCTGTCTTCAAATGCCGTCATGAGAGCGATAATATTTTCATCGGTAAATTTGTTATCAATCATTGCGTTAAATCTTTCATAGCGTTCTCTGTCAACAAAGGCTTGTACATCATACAGATTGCGTACTTGAACGCCATAAAGTTCTTCCACTTTTGCAAAAATTTGGTTTTCAGTTATATGGATACCTACAATCTCATTTAGTGATATATTGGCAGACAGATTTTCATCGAAAGCATAGGCTAAGGTTGTCAGATTTCTCTCGACTATTTGAAAGAAACAATTCGGAATTATATCAAATTTAACTTTATTATTTTGGAATAGCAAGGTATCGGTCGTTTTGAAATAACGACGATTGAGGTCGAAGTAATCCGACAGCGTACTCTTTGCTTTAAACAAATGCATTAATTTGAAAAATTCAGTTTTGAATTCTGCCTCATTAGAGCAATGAAATATCTGAGCATGGGCGTTTATGGTGGCAAATCCTTCTTTACTTACCTTGCTCGTTAACGATGTATTGAATAAATATTGTTTCCAAAAATTTGAGCTCTTACCGCTGACCGATTTTACCGCATTGAATAAATTTATTGCTGACTCATCAGAACACGTAGAAACAACCTCTTGTAACGCCCTATATAATCTGAAATACGGCTTATCGTAAGTCCGGCTTTTTCGATTCATGCCTATTTCAGTAATGATACTCTCAGTAACGTCGTTCCTAAGAAGTATATCAAGCGCTTCCTTATAGTTAGACATATTCATAAGGACGGTGATTAGCGTTTCGTCAATGGTGCCGTTTCCGCTACGAATTCTTTCTATACTGTCAAGGATTTCAAGTGTCTTTGATTCATTGATAGCTAACGGAACGAGATAGGTAAATTCATCGAAAGATAGTTCGCCTAAACGGTTTAGTGCCATTGTCAAAACAATATATGGACGCACATATCCGTTATCAATAGGAGAATAGACTTTAAGAAGTTGCTTCAGGTATAGAAAACTGTCTGCAGGAATTTGAAGCAAATTGTTGGTATTGAAATCTGCAGTCAAAGCGACTTGCAATAATGAGCTACCGGCCTCAGTAAGTCTGCGTTCATTGTCAATAAGGCCGAGATCTACAAGCCCGGAGGTTTTTTCCCGTGCATCTTTTGCTTTGCGCGGAGCATCACCTTCAATAAAATCGTTTTCCTTGAGGTGATTATAATATTGCTCTTGCAACGGTTCATTTTCAGACCATTGCTGATTTGCAAAATCGGGATTTCCCCAAAAATCTTGCAAAAGTTCAAGTTGTTTTTCGATCTTTCTATTAAATTCGACCATTCGGAAGCTTGTAGTCCCAAGTGACCAACAATAACTTTTATACGCAGGCATTATAGTCCTCCTATCAATAATTCACAATCAGTACTTCTTCTGCTTTAGAAGTTTTGTCTTTGGTCTGATAATTTGAATTTGCATAATTAAAGTCAAGGTAAATCACCCTATAACGTCCTATATTTCTATCAATCCAATCGAGAAGTATCTTATTTTCCTTTCCCTTTGAATACAAGACATTGGAAAGGGCAAATTTTATTCCTCGTTCATTCAAATTATCAAGATAGGCAAGTAATTCTTTTTCAAGCGTTTCATTCCAGCCATCCTGTTCATTATACGTAGCGCAAGTAATCAAGTAAGGGGGATCGGCATAAACAAATGTGTTTTTGTCCCATTCATCATTCGGAAGTTCTCTGAAATCATAGCTTAAAAAACTATAATCACCACTTTTTAAGCGGTCTATGAACGCGGATAACTTTTCCCGCATTTTTTTATTAAAATCGCGTTTCCCAACTGGGAGATTAAATTCTCCTTTACGGTTAAAACGTATTTGATTATTAAAAGCATAGACAATCAGAACGTAGAGTGTAACGTAGTAATTGTATTCAAGATTGGTATGGTGATTAAAATCATCTCTTAATTTAAGGTAACGGGACGCATTATATTCAGCTAAGCCTTCTGAACTGTTGCAACCATAGTAGCCATATCCATATTTTTCAGTATCAGAAAGACCGTATTTTTCAATAATTGTATCAATTGTTTCAAACGTTATTTGCTTGTCGAGATTTTTAAACGTGCCAAACATATATCGAAGGAGCTCGTTATTATCGTTGAAAACAACACGATTGCATGGGACATTGATTCCAACATTCCCGCCGCCGCAAAACAAATCAACAAACCTATCTATATCCTGAGGGAAATGGGGAAGTATCTGCGGCAAAAGCTTGTATTTTCCTCCAGTATAATTGAGTGGTGATTGTATAAGTTCTTTTTGCTTATAATCATAACACTCACACAAGAATAAGCGCTCCTCGTTTCCCGTGATGTTTGATTTACCGGCACTAAACGCTTTGTAGCTTTCAGAAAAGACCTTTACGCGCCCTTTGCGAGATAGAATTCGCATAATATCTGCATCGGTGATTTTAGCGTTAGAACGATCATTTCCTTTTGTTGCCATATTGTTGTAAGAAAGTAAAATATACTTTGCCTTAATATGTGCAACAAGGGCTTCAAATGCTTGCGCCGCGTTTGAAGTACAATAATCACTTTTCAATTTTGAACGATCCATCTTTAGAGCAACACCGGAGACCTTTGGTTTCTCCCATCTGGCAACATTTTCAAGCAGATGATAGGAATCACAATATTGTCTTGAATTGTAAGGCGGATCAATGTACACCAAATCAGCTTCAATGCGTTTTACTAATTCGTTTGCATCCTCATTGTAGCATTGATTATTGTCATTATTATCATTGCTTGCTAATGGAACAGCCAATTCAAGATGACGACTGAATTCTGCATTTCGTATATAAGCATCGTAATGACCACAAGTATTTGCAATTTTATCCATTGCATAAAGAAGTGCAGTAATTAAAATCGCCCTTTCTCTATCATTAATTTGATTGTTCTTATATTGATTTTCTATATCTTCTCTAATGAAGCCAATTTTGCGACAGTCTGCAGCAGAAAAAAACGTGTTAGAAAAATTTTCCGACATGTAATTATCTTCATCCGGTTGTACAGTGTTATAAAAACAAATTAAATCAATAATTTTTTCGTTATCGTATTTTTGCGCGCCGAACCATGCAACGTGGCAAATATAATTAAAATAAAGCAAGTCATTAGTAATCAGTTTCTTATCTGAAAAAGCTGATGCCACAGAACCAGTTCCAGCGAAAATATCGGCGACAGTATTTATCGCGCTACATTCGTTATTTACCGTAGCTTTGATAAAGTCCAGCAATTTATACTTGTTACCAAGATACCGTCTGTTATTGATTTGAGTTGTTTTATGAGCAGGTGCCGAAGCCACATCATTAGCTGTCGACATTTCTTTTAATACCATTTTGAGCTGTGAAATTGTGTCTTCATTCCAAACATACCGTCCAGTAGAAGTTGTAGGTACATCAATCAGGTGATGTTTTAATAGATAGTAAAATGTAGAGCGACTGATATTAAGTTCTTTTAGAATCTCATTAGATGATAATACAAAAGGCATAAAATCTCTCCTTATATGCAACTTATGCGCACTACTTTTTAGACATTATACCATATATTTTGTATTTTTTCAAGAATATGTAACCTCTAAAAGATAAATAATGGATGCTAATTGCCTTCCGCATCAGAGACAGAAACAATTTTGATTTTAACTAATTGGCACTACGGCGTGTGCTTGTCATAGACAAGTGGGCTCGGCTACGCCTCGCTCAGACAAGCACACGCCGCTACAAAATAATAAGGCTGAACGGAAAGCGAGAGCGAAGCGGAGTCGCCCGCTGAACCGCTTGGGCGAACTTCCGCTTTTTCGCTCTCTCGTATTTTTCCGTATATATTGCCTTATTGTATTTTTCAGTCGTAATGCTATTTACGCAACCTCCGAACATTGCTTTTTCGGTGGCGCAGGTTAGCATAGTTCATCGCATAAGTCAACGGTCGTAAAATCGTCGCTGAAAACACCAATATAACGAACTTACAGCCAAGTAAGGTATTTCCCTTGCTTGGCGTTTTTCTGTCCTAAAAGCCTTATAACGACTTATATGCAACGATTTTACTTTTTTCCGCTGACTTATGCAAACGTTACAAGAAAAAGAGTAATTGTTACCGTCCTATGCTCCTTCGCCCGTTGCCCGAAAAAGGCAATAAACGTTCGGAGGAATAGAAAATGGAAATGTTGGTAACAAAGTTTTCAAAAGGTAAGTATCGCAACGAAGGAGCGTTGTTTGCAGAGCCTATCTCTGCCGGCAATGTCAAACTCATGGGAGAGATGATTGCATTGCAGGCGCTTCGTACCGTCAAAAAGTACGATATGAAGGTAGCAGACAGGCTGTATATCGGTCTCATCAAGGATTTACATCACATGAACGAGAAAGACTATACCGTATCGGACGGATACGACGTTGCTCAAACTGCAAGTTGTTTCCTTTGGCAATTTGCAGGTAGAAAGGTATCCGAAATTTACGGCAAAGACAAACGTGGTAAAGAGATTACAATAAAACTCGCTTGCTATCGAGAGGTGGACAGATTTATCGACACATTGCGTAACCGAACCGGCAGACACGGAATCATCGAATACATAGACCTTACCGATTACAAGGCATTGCCTATGGATCCCGTAAACTGCTTTGAACAGGAACAGACGGATTATACAAAATACGACGCACTGGTTGAAGCATTGCAACTCTCCGCATTGGAGCTTGCAATTCTGAACTGCTACATGAACGGAATGCAACAATCCGCAGTATGCGCAGAGCTGGGTATCGGACGAGGAACCATCAATCACAGAAAAGCAAGTATACGGAATCGTTACTATTCGCTTTACGGTCAATATTGATTTGTCGTTTAAATACACAAAATCTTAAAGGCAGTTGCTTGATTGCGACTGCCTTATTTTTTTGTTTTAGCCATGGACTTCTACCGATTTCGTGGCTACTAAATAGAAACTATTATTTTTCAAAGTGGCAAAAAACTTGCCTGTTTGGCTTGTAAGATAAAGAAAAATTTTTAAAACAGGAAATTAGGTGTCCGGTTTGGCTGATATGGTGTGGATAACTTTGCAAAGAAAATTTCGTGAAGTCGCAATAAGCTTGCGAGTTTGCGGGATATAAAAGAAAAAAACAAAACAAGGAGGTAACGCCTATTGAACAAAGAAACGATCAAGGTAGTAAACATCGGAAAGCCGGATATCGAGGCGATGAGCGGAAGCGAACAGAATACTTTCTTTGCAACGCTTTTAAGCCGACTATCTTCTCTTTCCAAACAGCAGCGAGCGGAGTTATCCGTTCAAAGGAGGTAGCTATGCCGTACAGAAGCGCAAAAGTATACAATGACGGAAGTCACTACATAGCAATCCCTCAAACAAACAATTCAACCAAACGAAAGAAAAGCCCGGCAAAGACGGTCTGCACGGGTAAGAAATTGCAGACAGCAAAGAATAAGACCGAAAAAACGGCTACGGAGATTCTCACTCCCAAGGAAAGATTTGAGAAGATTTACAGAGAAAGCAACGGCAAAAGAAAAGCCGAAAAGATAGAGATATTGTCACAAGAACTAAGAAATAATTTCGAGACGGAAGAACAGACAAGAGAGTTTATAGAGAGGAACATAGAACGGTTACGGCGAAATAAGATCGTCCGAAAGACAAGGCTTGCAAGGAAAATTAACCTTAACGAATGGAACTTCTTTTGTACATTTACTTACTCCGACGAAAAGCATACGGAAGACAGTTTCAGAAAAGGACTAAGCGAAGTATTGAAACGGATGGTACACAGAAAAGGCTGGAAATACATCGGAGTGTGGGAACGCGGCGGAGAGACGAACAGACTGCACTTTCACGGTATATTCTACATCCCCGAAAACGGTATGCCGGGAAAGCTTGAAGAAAAGAAAGATTACAGTTTCGGTTCCCGTAAACGGCAGATGATTATGCAAAACACATACTTTAACGATAAATTCGGAGGGAACGACTTCAACGAATTAAGCGTCAGACGGGAGATAACGGACTCGGCAAGATACCTGATGAAGTACATAGAAAAGAGCGGCGAAAAACTGATCTATTCGAGGAACATACCGACATATTTCAGATCGGACATAATGGACGAAGACGTTCTCTGTACCATAGGTCAGGAAGATAAAAAACTGTTGCTTTCGGATGACTTCAACTGTTGGGATGAGGGTTGCCTTATCGGTAAAGTCAGTCCCGAAGTAATACGAGATGTGCCGAAGTGCAATTAACCATTGTCTTTCTTCCGTAGGAGCTTAAACGAAAAAGGTTTTGCCGTCAAGGGTAAAGTGAATTGCTCCGCAACCCCTGACGGCAAACAAAATACCCCAAACAAAAAGCAGTTAACCCTTTTCCGTTTGTTCCGCTCCCGTCGAAAGACAAATCAAAAACAAAAATAATAAGGAGGTATAACACAAGTGCAGACAGCAGTGATATATGCCAGATACAGTTCGGATAACCAAACCGAGCAGTCTATCGAAGGGCAGCTCAGAGTGTGCAACGAGTATGCAAAAAGTCACGATATAACGGTAGTAAAAACATATATCGACCGTGCCATGACGGGTACTAACGATAACCGTCCGGATTTTCAAAAGATGATCAAGGACAGTAATCGTAAAGAGTGGGAACTGGTACTCGTTTACAAATTAGACAGATTCAGCCGTAATAAGTACGAAATGGCGGTACACAAGAAAACGCTCAAAGACAACGGTGTGAGAGTTATATCCGCAACGGAGTATATTCCCGATTCGCCGGAAGCGATCATCTTGGAAAGTATGCTCGAAGGGTCTGAGCATCTAAATGGACACAATCAAATGAAAGGCAGAATGAAAGCAGCCTGAATCAATGCGAAAACGCGTCGGATAGTTCATCCGACGCGTTTTTATAATGGAACGAGATCCGATGTTAAACTATTTTTAATTGCTCATCACAAAGTAAACAATTCTCATCCCTACCATTGCTTTATTGCATTGTATGTGATATAATAAGAAATGCAAAATCTCAAAGAATATAACACAAGGGGAAATCCGATGAAAGGTTCTGAATGCAGATTGATCGAATATATGGAAGGGGCAAAGAAGAGATTTATTATTCCCGTTTATCAGCGCAACTATGATTGGAAAACGGAGAACTGCAAACAGCTCTACGATGACCTTGTAAAAGTCATTAAAAACAATCGGCGCAGCCACTTCTTTGGCAGCATCGTATCCGTTCACGAACCTTCAGGAAGATATATCGAACTGCTTGTCATAGACGGCCAGCAGCGTCTGACGACGATCTCCCTGTTGTTTTTGGCGATGTATAATCTCATTTCGACCGGTGCCGTGGTTCCCAAAGACGAGACCCTCGGCGCACAGATATATGAAGATTTCTTGGTCGATAAATATCAGCCGGCGGAAAAGCGAATTAAACTGAAGCCGGTCAAGAATGATCGCAATGCCTTTCAGAAATTATTTGGAGAAGAGAGAAGTCACATTAAGGACTCCAATCTAACGGCAAACTATAATTATTTCTATACGAGAATACAAAAGCAGGAGATCGCCATCGATGAATTGTTCGACGCTATTTGTAAACTTGAGATCATAAGCATTGAGCTGAACGGCGACGATAACGCTCAACTCATTTTTGAAAGCCTCAACTCTACCGGGCTTGACTTGAGCGAAGGTGATAAAATAAGGAACTTCATCCTGATGGGTTTGCCGAAAGAGCTTCAGGATAGCTATTACGAGGAGTACTGGAATAAAATCGAAGAGTGCACAAAGTATGACGTCAGCTCTTTTGTGCGGGATTATCTCAGCATCAAGCAGCAGTCTATTCCCTCACAGAGAAGAATATACATTGAGTTTAAGGAATACGTCGAGATCTCCAATATCCAAACGGAAATACTACTGAAAGAGCTGCTGGCATACGCTCGGCGTTATCAGATCTTATTGGAGGGAGGAACGCAAAGCAGGCAATTAAATGCCTGTATCTATCGGTTAAACAGGCTTGAAACGACCGTTACAAGGCCCTTCTTTCTTGAAGTGCTGCGCCTATATGACGAAAATAAATTGGACATTGCGCAGGTGTCGGACATATTCTTAACGACGGAAAATTATCTTTTCCGCAGAACGATCTGCGATATCCCGACCAACGCTCTGAATAAAATTTTCCTTGCCCTTCATCGGGAAGTCGTGCGCTATGACGGAACGGAAAATGACTATGTCACAAAGGTAAAATATGCTTTGCTTGCGAAGAAAGACAGGGCTCGTTTCCCGAATGACGACGAGTTCGCAAAAGCATTTGCAGAGCGTCAGGTCTACCTGATGAATAGCAAAAATAAAGTTTATATCTTAGAGCGGCTGGAAAACTTTGGTACCGCCGAAGATAAGGACATATACAGGCATTGTGACGAAGGGATATATTCTATTGAGCACATTATGCCGCAGCACCTGACCCCTGCATGGAAAAACGAATTGGGTGCAGATCACGAAAAGCTCCATGAAATTTGGCTGCACCGCATTGCCAATCTTACGCTGACCGCCTACAACTCAAAATACAGCAACAGCTCTTTTTCGGAAAAGAAAAAAATGCCCAACGGCTTTGAGGAAAGCGGCATCCGGATGAATACATATATTGCCGCGAAAGAGCATTGGACTCTTAAAGAGCTGGAAGAGCGCAGCGAGTATTTGGTCGGCCGAGCCTTGAAGATATGGGCAATGCCGGAAACCGCTTTCCAACCAAAGGAAAAGCAATTGGATTCCTATACGCTTGAAGATGAAGATGAATTGAGCGGAAGAATTATCGTTCGATACAGTTACAAGAATACCGAACGGGCAGTTTCAAGTTGGGTAGAGATGTATCAAAGCGTTCTTCAAGTGCTTTATGCCGAGGATAAGACCATCATTACAAAACTTGCGATGTCATCCTCGGAAGTTCATTTCAGTATGGATCGATCTGCCTTTTCTAAATATGCCGAGATCGCCGACGGCATTTATGTGTGGACAAACAACAATACGCAAAGCAAGCTCGCCGTATTAAACAGAGTTTTCAAATTGTATGGAATAGATCCTGCAGACTTAGTGTTTTACCTCCGCGATGATAACGAGAGCCCCGATGAGGAGGCTGGCACGAGATATGAGCTGCGCAGAAGATATTGGGCATACGCGTTGGATATCATCAAGCAGACACTCGGTGAAGATGCCCCATTCTCTAAAGCCAATCCTACAAAAGAGAATTGGATAAACGGGTACTTCGGTGTGGCGGGGATCCATTTGTGCTGCATAGCTAATTATGACTCTGCGCGCGTTGAAATATATTTCGGCAAAGCCGACAAAGAGGAGAATAAAAAGGCATTTGATGCGCTGATTATACATAAAAGTGAGATCGAATCGGCTCTTGAAAGACCGCTCATTTGGGATAGAAGCGATGATAGCAAGGCGTCCAAGGTGTATTGTCAGTTGGACAATGTCAGCATCGAAAACGAAGTCGATTGGTTCCAGATGGCACATTTCCATGCGGAATGGAGTAAAAAGTTCTACGAGATTATCGTGCCGTATATCGGAGAATAAAAGCGAAACGATACAGTTGAAAAATGGAGGCGGGTTGAGCCGTGGATACAAAGAAGCTTGACGCATGGGCTGATTTACTGCTGGATACCGGAAAACGTAATAATCTAATCAATTTTAAGGATACGAGGGCATCAACAGTAGAGGTGTTGCTCCCGCCTTCCGATGAGCTTTTTAAGAAAGTGGATGGAGCAGCTTCATTTGAGGTTATTGACGCAAAAAATATCGAAGAAAATGAAAAGCAGGACAAATTCTCCGGACCGAAGCAACTGCGAATCGAATTGCCGGGTGAATCTAATGCCGCGCGCAAGAAATCTGCATTTTTGGCGAAGTACACTTCTAAAGTCAAGCATCAAAATCAAGTCCTTCTTTATAACGCAGCAACGAATCCGCTTACAGCCGTCAAGAACATAGGCAAAAAGGCACGCGCATTCATTGAAGAAACGGGTGTCAATGTTGCATATCTGGCGTTCGGTTTTATCCATTGGAAAGAGAGTGATTCCTCCAATGCTGATTTCCGCGCACCCGTTTTGCTCGTGCCGATCCGGTTGGAACAAGCGTCTGCAGTAGAGCCGTATTATATCAAATCGACGGAAGATGACATTATTGTCAATCCTACCTTCTCATACAAGATGGACACGGAATATGGAGTAAAACTCCCTGACTACCATGATGAGGGATTGAGCGCCTATCTTGAAAAGGTGCGGCGTCTCGTTACAAAGCTTCAATGGACGGTTTCATCGGAATGTAAGATCGGCATTTTCTCATTTCTTAAAATCAATATGTATCGAGACCTGAAGGACAATGCAAAGACGATCCTTGCAAATCCCAACGTCCGTCAGTTATTGGGAGAGCCGGTCGATATTCAATGCGAAGATAATCGAACAGCTTCCGTTGTTGCCGATCCTCTGATCGAGTTGCATAGCGTAGTCGATGCGGACTCCAGCCAAATCGACGCCATTGAAATGGCGAAGTCTGGGAAAAGTTTTGTCTTGCAAGGCCCTCCGGGAACGGGAAAAAGTCAAACGATCACAAACATCATTGCAGAGTGCCTCAGTGATGGGAAAAAGGTGCTGTTTGTTTCCGAGAAGTTGGCGGCACTCAATGTCGTTTACGATAAGCTGAAGAAGGCAGGGCTTGCCGAATTTTGCCTGCAACTTCACAGTCACAAGGCAAACAAAAAGGATGTCATTGCTGATATTTGCCATACGCTTCGAGCGGGGAAAAGTACGGTTTCTTCCAAGGCGGAAGACGAAATTGCCGCCAAGAAAAAAGCAGAGTACCAACTGGATGCCTATGCCGCTGAACTTCACGAGCAGCGCCCTGTAATAGAAAAGAGCTTATATGAGTTATACGATGCTTATGCCGCAGTTCGCTCCATGCCCGACGTCGAATATACCGTACCGCAGCTGTCTACGAAGGGGGAAGCATATCTGACGGAGGCAACATCCCTTTTAGAACAGTATGTGGACTATATCCCTTCTATCGGGTATGACTATAAAGCAAATCCGTGGTACGGATATATCAATCAGGACACATCGTATCAGTCAAAGACAAGAGTAAAGAGCGATTTTTCTGCTGTTTTGCAATTCTTGCAGACATTGTATCCCTTGCAGCAGGAAATTGCTGAAAAGTATCGCGTGCAGTGTGTAAGCATAGAAGACGCACGTGACTGGAACGCATTTTTTGGCTTTGCTGCGACTTCTAAGCTCATTACGCCCTCACTTTTGGATCGTTCGCATTTTGAGGAGACAAACGCTGCTTTACAGGACCTGCGAGAAAAAAGCGCACAGCTTCTTGTTGCACGCAGCGCATTGAATGCGGTGTTTGACAGCGATGTTTACAAGTTGGATGGGGCAGAATATCATAAGAAACTGACAAAACAGTTCGGCGGGATTTTTTCCAGACTTTTCAGTACTGAATACAAGCGGCTTATCGCAAATCTGCGCTTATGCAAAAAGGATGGGAAAAAGCTTTCTTATCATGAAGCCGTTGCGATAACAAAGCGGCTTGCAGATTTTCAAAAGAAAAGTGCAGAATATGCCGAATCTGAAGCCCCGATCAAATCATTTTGGGGCAAAGCCTATCAGGGGATAGAAACAGATTGGGATTATGTTGCCGAACAAATATCCGCATTGGAGAAGATGTTTTCCAAGCACCTTGCCTTCGGGGCATTGGTGCGGTTTGATGACTTCTTCCTGGAGAAGAATACATTTGCGGATTTCCATAGAAGGCTTGAGGAAGTATTTTCTGCCGGCGATGCCGAATCGCTTGAACGCACCCGTGAAGATTTCGACCCTGTAATTTTGAATATCTGCTCCGCGCCAAGCCCTCTTGTGGTAAAGCGACTGACTGGCTGCTTGGAAGAAGCAAACAAAATGGATAATTGGTGCCATTTTAGAAATTTGCTTTCCGACTTGAATGATAAGCAGGTCGTTCCATATATTGATGCTGCTATTAACAAAAAAGTGGAGCCGAGGCAAATCGTTGGTGCATTCCGAAAGCTGTTTTACTATCAGTGGATCGATTCAATCTTATCGGAAAGCCCGGTTCTTTCTACGTTTAATCGTATTTCTCAAGATAAAGCGATCTTGGCTTTTTCGGAGAAGGATATCGAGCAATTTGAAATCAATAAGGCAAAGATCCGCGCGGAGCTTTCTTCTATGCGTCCCTCGCTCGATATGGTCGCGCCCGGAAGCGCATTGGCAATCCTGCTCCGCGAAGGAGTAAAAAAGCGGAAGCAAAAAAGTATCCGTTCTTTGCTTATTGAAACGGGTGAACTCGTTCAGCGGATCAAGCCGTGTTTTCTGATGTCGCCGCTGAGCGTCAGTACGTTCCTTGCTCCTGAATCTGTTCACTTCGACGTCGTCATTTTTGATGAGGCTTCGCAAATTTTTCCGCAGGACGCAGTCGGTGCAATTTACCGCGCAAAGCAGCTGATCGTTGTCGGGGACTCCAAGCAGATGCCGCCCAGCAATTTCTTCACTGCCACGATGGAAGCGGAGAACAGCGATGAAGAAGCGGGGGATGTAACGGACTTTGAATCCGTCTTGGATTTGTGTTCGACCTCTATGCGGCAGCTCCGTCTGCGCTGGCATTACCGCAGCCGTTATGAGCAGCTCATCGCCTTTTCTAATAAAAATTTCTATGACAACAATCTGGTGACATTCCCGTCCTCAAAAGCAGATGCTTCTGGGATCGGCGTAGACTATTACCATGTGAATGGCACTTTCGATCGCATTTCTCACACCAACCGAAAGGAAGCGGAGTTTGTTGTTGATTTGATCTATCGGAACATTGAGAAATATCCGGATCGGAGTCTTGGAGTAGTCGCGTTCAGCGTTGCCCAACAAGATTTGATCGACCAGCTTCTCTCAGCTCGCAGGCAGCTTTCCCCCGACAAAGAGTTTTTCTTTAAGAATGATGGGAATGAGCCGTTCTTTATCAAGAATCTTGAGACGGTACAGGGCGATGAGCGCGATACGATCATTTTTAGTATTGCCTATGGTATTGATGCTCAGGGGCGGTTGCTGCATAATTTTGGCCCGCTGAACCGCGCGGGTGGCGAACGAAGGCTGAATGTTGCGGTGACCCGTGCGAAATGCAACGTTCAATTGGTCTCCTCCATGCGCTATACGGACATCGATTTGAAACGGACATCCGCGGAGGGCGCAAGACTCCTCAGGGAATACCTTGACTATGCCGAAAACGGAAGTATTGCCTTGGAAAGAACGGTTTCAGTCAATTCGTTTGAACAGTTTGATTCCGATTTTGAGCTGGAGATATACGATTACTTAATATCCCAAGGATTTTCTGTGGACACGCAAGTCGGTTGTTCCGGATTCCGAATCGATCTCGGTTTGAAACTTCCGAACAGCTCCGATTATGTGCTTGCGATCGAATGCGATGGCGCGACCTACCATTCTTCCAAAAATGCGCGCGACAGGGACCGCTTGCGCCAGGAAATTTTGGAGCGCATGGGCTGGAAGTTTTATCGTATCTGGTCAACGGACTGGTTCAGGAATAAACCTGTTGAACAGCGTCGACTTTTGGCGGCGGCGACTGATGCGGTTAATAACCCTGCCAAAGCGAATACGGAACAGATGGAGGGGCAGCTGACAGAAACATTTGAAGAGGTTGCCGTAAAAGAGCATTTTAAGTTTCCGCCATATGTAAAGGCTGACATCTATGAGTTGAGCGATCAATATCTCCCTAAAGATTTCAAAGGGATGATTAAAGCGATTTTGGAAATTGAGGCTCCCCTTTCGGAAGAATGGCTTTTAAGGCGGATCGTTTGGTTGTTCGGTCGTGAAAAGGTCACAAATGTTGTGAGACAAACTTATAAGGAGCAGATGTATGGATACAAACGCTACGGCATTATCCGCAAAAATGGCTTCTTGTATTTGGATAACGGCAAGGAGGTGCAATTTAGAGTTGCCGGCGATGTCATCCGTGATGTTCGGCTGATAGCTCCTGAAGAATTGGCGGCCGGTATGTTTGAAATACTGAAGCAGAATGTGTCTGTCAGTAAAAATGGCTTGTATCATGCCCTTGCGGAACAATGTGAAGTAAGCCGTATTGGTGCAGCAATTACTGAGGTGCTGGATTCTGCATTGGAACTTCTTAAAGATCGCATTGCAATCAACGGCGATCAGATTTCCATCAAATAAATTGGTTGGAGAATAGCTTTTTATAGGCGTAGATCCTATCATATGTGTCGAGCTAAAAGTTAATATACTGTAGACCGTCTACCGATTTTTTCGGCAGGCGGTTTTTCTCTGTGTCCCTCGTCAGATGAAAATCAGATGAAATCTTTCATTTTGGAGCCCCGATTTCTGCCATTTTCGTGGCTTATAAGTGAAGGGGTGTTTTCGGATAGCCTCGGCGAAGTGGAAGAAAGAGCAAAAGATTATCGCCCGACCGTTGAAAAATGCCCGCTGCTGTGGCTATTAAGTGAAGAGTCTATCGTTGGCTTTCATGAAAAAACGATGAAATAATCACAAAGAGGTTATATTTTTTCCCTCTTACTTGCCTCCCTATTGAGGGGAAGTATCGACCGAGTCAGGATGTAACGTCGCCAAAACTTTTCGACGTTGGTTATATTTTCGCCCTCCTACTTGCCTACCTATTGAGGGGGGCATGCGCCGGAACGTCGCCAAAAAAGTTATCGGTATACCGTCTATATTTTACGATCTCGTGTCCTTGTTAAAGTGGAAGGAGTCGCGCGGAACTGAATAGTCGAGAAAGAAAAGTTTTTCCGTCGTGTAAACTTTTCGCCCTCTCACTTGCCTACCTATTGAGGGAATCGATGCAAAGTCATTCGGAGAAAGTTATCGGCACACCGTCAACTTTTACGATCTCGTGTCCTTGGATGAGTGAGGGACTTTTGAGGAAAGATGCAGCTACTCTCTTTGACGTGGGCACAGAAACAATCAAACTTGGAGGAAAGTTATGAGCAAACAAACGACGATCAGACCGCCGTAATTTTGGAAAGCAAACGGGAAGCAAAGCCGCATTATGGCAAGCAAACTTTTCAGGGCTCCCGCAAAAGTATAGCCCACTATACTTTGCAAGCAAAGTATGTGGGCTCTGCGAGGCTTTTTTACTCAAAAATAACGGAGGTGAGAATATAAGTTTTTTGGTTTGTCACATGGAGAAGTATCACAAGACGGATGTCGCGCCCGTCGAGAATGAGAACGAACGCGACGAGAATTATTGGGCGGACAACCCGCAAATTGACCCCACGCGCACGCGCAAAAATTACAACATCATCAAGAGGCAGCGGTCGTACACGCAGTTCATCAACGATAAAATCGCGGCACTCGACTTGCCAACGAAAGTGCGCAAGGATGCCGTGTTGATGTGTTCGTTCGTCCTCGGCTCGGACAGAGAATTTTTCGGGAAACTCTCACCGCGAGAACAGCAGCAATTTTTTGTGGACTGCGCGCGCTTCTTTGCGGAGAGGTACGGCGAAGACAACATCATCTCGGCGGTCGTTCATATAGACGAAACCACGCCGCATTTACATCTGAATTTGATACCGATTGCGGACGGGCGGCTGTCTGCAAAGACGCTGTTCGGGCGAAAGGAGCTGCAAAGTTTACAGACAGACTTCCACTCTGCCGTGGGTAAGAAGTGGAACCTACAGCGCGGACGGGAAGGCAGTCAGGCGAAGCACCTCTCCACGGCGGAGTTCAAGGCGAAGAAGATCGTCGAGCAGGCGAACGGGGAAGCCGACGCATTGAGAGCGACTGCCGAGCGCAAGGTTAAAATCGCGCAAATTCACGCGGACGGCATTGTCGCGGAGGCTCAATCGCAGGCTGACCGTAAATTGCAGACGGCGCAGTCTCAGGCGGACGAAATCGTTACCGAAGCACAATCGCAGGCAGACAACGCCAAAGCGCAGGCGCAGGAATATCTGGACGGCGTCATCCAATCGGTGGAGAGCGAGAAGGCAAAGCCCATTCCGAAGCGGAGGCGTCAAGCTGGGGAGGAGATCGCCCTTCTCCGCACGGAGAATGAGGCTTTGAGGCAATCAAAGAGTATTGCCGACAAGGACAGAGCAGACTTATTCGAGCAGCTACAAAAGGCAGAGAGACTTGGCAAAGGGAAAGAGGCCGCCTTTAAGATGGTCAGCGATATGCTCTCCGCCTATCCCGAAGAATTTGACGCACTGTTAAAAAAGTCTCGGGCAAAGAAATCAGCCGTTTCATCGTTCAAATCAAGCGGCCTTGACCGCGGCGGCAAGTAACAACTGAAAGAATTCTGACCGCAGCGCAGGTGTCCTATCAAAACCAAAATGAGGATTGAAAGAGCGGCTACGGCAGAGAGATGAGAGAGATTCCGTTCATAACGGTCTTATGTGCCCGATGCGGGCGAAAGGAAGAAAATTATGAAAATTGAATATTTATAACCAATTTGAAATGCGGAGGAGAAAATTACGGGAAAAACCATGCAGGAACTGTGCGCGGAGTTCGGCTCCGCGCCGACTTCTACGAGAGAATATGAGATAAGGGGAAGAAAATACATCGTCACGAGCCATTATGTCGGGAGTAAAAACTTCAAAGAAGTGTTCGGTGAGTTGGCCTTCAGGCAGGTACTTGCGGATATGAGAAATTCCGCAGACTGATATGCTTCGGGCGGCTTGAAATTTTCGGTGCGCTGTGATATAATCATGGCGCATTGAAATTCAGGCTGCTTTGATTCAGAGGAGTAAAAGAAATGAATTCAAAGCAGAATAACAAGGACTACGTTGTAGGAATGTATGTAAGACTCAGCCGCGACGACGAACGTGCCGGTGAGTCGCTGTCTATCGAGAACCAAAAGGCGATCCTCTCGGAATACATAGAACAGCAGGGCTGGACGCTGCACGAAACTTACGTGGACGACGGAATCTCGGGCACGACGTTCGATAGACCGGGCGTAAAGCGGCTTTTGGACGACGCCAAACAAGGCATCATCAATACCATCCTCGTAAAGGATATGAGCCGTTTCGGAAGAAATTACATCATGGTCGGGCAATACCTCGATTATGTCTTTCCGACGTTCGGTATCCGGTTTGTGGCACTTTCCGACAACATCGATACAGAGAACAAAGATACTCCCGCGATGGACATGATGCCGATCACCAACATATTCAACGAATGGTGGGCGGCGACCACGAGCAAAAAGCTGCGCGCCGTGCGCATCAAGAACGCCAAGGAAGGCAAAAACGGGATGTCTCACGCGCCCTACGGCTATACCCTCGGAACGGACGAAAAGCGTACGCTGCAAGTCAATCCGGAGACGGCACCCGTCGTCAGGCGTATCTTTGAGATGCGTGCAAGCGGCATGACGCCGAGAAAGATCGCGGATATCCTCAACGTCGAAAAGGTCTTAACGCCCAACGACTACAGGATCGCAACGACGGGCATCAACGGCGTGCGGAACCCTTCGCATCTGTGGCATACGACCGTTTTGAGAACGCTGCTCAATAACCAAGCATACATCGGCAACTTAGTCCAACACAAATCGACGACAATTTCATATAAGAACCACAAGTGGCAGCGCCGTCCCGAAGAGGAATGGATCGTCATCGAAAATGCGCATGAGGCGATCATCTCAAAGGAACTCTGGGATAAGGTGAAAGAGGTCGAAAGAGCCGTAGGGCACGGAAAGCATACGAAACGAGGCTATATGCACCCGCTGTCGGGACTGATGTTCTGCGCAGACTGCGGCGCGAAGATGCGGCTCGGTTGGAATATGCCCAAAGACATCCCGTATTTCAACTTCAACTGCGGAACCAAATCGCGCATGGGCTCATCCGCCTGTTTCAGCCATTTCATCACGGTTCCCGTTCTCGAAGAGCTCGTCAAAAGAGATGTCGCGGCAAAGGCAGAGATGATCATCGGGCATGAAGCCGAATTTCGACGCCGCTATCTGGAGCGGCAGGCATCGCTCGCAGACGCAAATCAAGCGGATGTCAAGCGGGAACTTCGCAGGGCCGAAAAGAGGCTTTTGGAGCTTGATAAGCTCGTTCAGGCGGCATTTGAAGAAAAGGTCGCGGGCAAGATCCCCGAAAGCGTGTGTGTGAAGCTGATCGAAAAGTACACCGCCGAACAGACGGAGCTGAGAGGGAAGATCACCTCTTTGAAGGACGGGCTTGAAGAAGTCGCGCAGGCGAAAACGGATGTGGATGAATTTATCCGCCGATTGAAAATGTACTTCAATTCACCAACTTTGACCCGCGAAATGTGCTTAGCGCTGTTTGACAGGCTCATCGTCGGCGGCAAAGAGACGGTCACGGGCAAACCGCAGGAGATCCATATCTACTACAAAATAGATATTGACTCTGTTTTATCCGTTTGACCCCACCCCACCCTGAAATAAGCATTATGTCCATTTGGCTTATCAGAAGGCTATGCGGAATATTACAGCGCGGAACTTTCGCAGAAAGTAAAACGCGGTATGAAAGAAACAAGGCTCAAAGGCAATTTTACGGGCGGTACGATAATATACGGCTATAAGGTGGAAAATCACAAGGTAACAATTGACGAAGAAAAAGCCGAAGTCGTCAGATACATATACGAGCAGTATGCTATGGGAGTGTATGTCAAAGATATAATTTCGGCGCTAACGGAAAAAGGCATATTCAATAAAGGAAAGTCGTTTGCGAGAAATACGATTTACAACATACTGAAAAACGAAAAGTATTTCGGAATATACAGACATAACGACGAAATGTTCGACAATATCTATCCCGCAATCGTGCCGAAAGAAATATACGAGAAAGTCAGACAGAAAACAGACGCGAACAAATACGGCAAACGAAGCGTAGAGGTTGTCTATATGCTCCGAAACAAAATGGTATGCGGATATTGCGGAAGACCTATCAGCGCGGAAACGGGAACATCCAAAGGCGGCAAAAAGATACGGTACTATAAGTGTCTAGGCAGAAAGCATAACAACGGCTGCACTAAGTCCATGGTGAGAAAGGAGCTCTTAGAAGATTTTGTCGTACAAAATATAGTGAAACTTCTCTCCGAAAAGGAAGTCAAAGACAAGATGATATCTTCTCTTATGAGAATGCAGGAAGAGTTGATAACGGATAACGCGGATTTACAAAGGCTTACAAAGGAACGCAAAACAACCGAAACGCAGATATCGAACATAATGACGGCGATAGAAAACGGCGGTACGAGCGCAACGGCGATGAAACGATTAAGAGAACTCGAACTGAAAGCCACAGAACTCGAAAAAGCCGTTGCCATACAGAAATCCAAAACGGCAGACAGATTCACGGAAGAAGAAATGCGAGCGTATTACGAGCAGGCTTTGACACTCGAGCCGCAGATGCTGATAAACGCCCTGGTAAAACAAATAACGCTGTACGATGACAAAATGATAATTACATACAATAGTCCCATAAGCGCAGGTCCCGATGAAAGTCGGGACTTTTCTTTTTATCAAAAACAAGTCAAAATGCCGTATGTAATACAAAATAGAGAAAATTACGGGTTTAAAGAATTTTTGATAATAATGCGTGTTTAATAAAAATGCAGTTTATTTATTCTACCGTGTTCTTGCCTCGAGACTCTCAGGTGCGTGTCGGCAGGCAAATAAACCGCCAAATGAAAGACCAAAAGGTGCTTTTAGTTTGTTTTTGACAAACTAGTTTGACACGCTCCTTTCTTCCGTTAAAAACTTTTCGCTGTACAAAACTATCTATTAAATAACGAAATATCTATACAATTGAGAGCTAACGCCATTCCGTGCACTTCATCAGAAAAACGTTTGGGATTTATAAGATAAGGGTTTTCTCTATAAAGGTCATTACTGTTTGAGGTAGAATAACGAAAATGCAAGCCATCATTATCCAAATAATCCAAAACTTTGACTAATACAGAAATGCGTTTTATAAAACATTGTTCCTCCTCTAATATGTAAGACTTGTTTTCTTTGACAAATTTAGTCCATAATTTTTTAATATTATGAGTTGGTCCCTTTATTTCAATATTTGTTAATTCCAATGCGTTTTTTAATGATAATTCAACTGCTTGCCTACATAAGAATAGAAATGGAACCCAAACCGATCTAAACGAAACGATTTTAAAATCTTGATTACAAGAGGAATTGGATAGAATATCAATAGCGTGCAAATATGATTGGACTATTTCAAACTTTGCACCACTATACTGAAATTCTTTTTTCATAGTAGAAGAAGCAGAAATTAATTCCCATCCTTTTGACCTATCCCAATCATTATTTTCTCGAAAAAAATCCTCTTTTGTTGGAATATTATCACTCATTTTAATACCAATAAACATACAAATCTCCTGTAGAATGGAAAACTTAAATAATAGCAAAAACAGTTTATTTTATCAATAAAAAATCCTAAAGCAAACTTAGGTGTTCGATTTAGGATTTGATTGGCGGAGAAAGAGGGATTTGAACCCTCGCTACGCGTTTATTTACGTACTACTCCCTTAGCAGGGGAGCCCCTTCGGCCACTTGGGTATTTCTCCATGACTTTTCGGTATCGGTCGGTTTTTCACTTTTTTCCGTACAGCTTATTTATATTACCATATGCATTACTTTTTGTCAATTATTTTTGCCTGAAATATAAATTTTGCGTTTTTATATTTTTACAGTCAGCTCTTTTGTTGCCGCCCGTTTTATTTTGAGCGTATTTTTTTGCTTTTTCTCCTTATGCTTGACGTTTCCTTTTTTGTTTAAAAATCTTGTATCCGCACATTTAATTGCGATCTGAAACAGCCGTCGAACTTCGCACGAAAATCAACAAATTTTGTATCTGCGCATTTATTTGCGTTCTTAAATTTCCGGCTCGTCGTCGAGTTCAACGCCTGAATTTTAGTATTTGTGCGTTTAATTGCGATCTGAAACAGCCGTCGAACTTCGCACGAAAATCAACAAATTTTATATGCGCATT
>URET01000014.1 GCA_900546875.1 uncultured Eubacteriales bacterium | reverse complement strand
CAGGCAAGCGCAAAACGGAAAGCCGAAAGGGCCTCCCCCGGAAAAACCGCCGAAACGTACTTTGCCGCCGAACAGTTCCTTTCCCTTACCGCAGTCTGTTCGTCATCGGAAATCAAGTCTGTACCTCACCGCTGACCGCATGTCAGACGGTATACAGTTCCTTTGCCCTTTTTATTCTTATCTTTGGTATTATAACACACACTTATAAAAAAGGCAATTATTCTCAGTCGGTTTAAAACATAAAAGCTTATACGGTATATCCATTATACTGACAGAAGCAAAAAAGGACTCTCCTGTAAAGGAGAGTCCCGAAACATAAACAAACACTTATTTTGCAAGTTCCTCATACTTTTGGAGTCTTTCCTTGGCGTCCTTTTCGGATTTGGCAAAGAGCGATTCCGCAATTTCGGGTTTTGTTTTGAGGAGAGAAGCGTAACGGGTCTCTTTTCTTATAAACTCCTGATAATCACCCGTAGGCTCTTTGCTGTCGAGAACAAAGGGATTCTTGCCCTCGGCGGCATAGTCGGGATTATAGTGATAGAGCTGCCAGTAACCGCATTCCACTGCTTTTTTGATTTCAGCCTGAGGGTTAGACATATCTATACCGTGATTGATACACGGAGCGTAAGCGATGATAAGTGAAGGTCCTTTATAAGCTTCGGCCTCAGAGAGCACCTTGACAAGCTGATTCATGTTGGCGCCCATACCTACCTGAGCGACGTACACATAACCGTAAGACATTGCCATCATACCGAGGTCTTTCTTTTTGGTACGTTTGCCGGCGGCGGCAAATTTAGCCACGGCGCCGGTAGGACTTGATTTACTTGCCTGTCCGCCCGTATTGGAGTAAACCTCAGTGTCGAGGACGAGGACGTTTACGTCGTCGCCGGAGGCAAGCACGTGATCGAGGCCGCCGTAGCCGATATCATAAGCCCATCCGTCGCCGCCGAATATCCACACCGACTTTTTGACAAGACAATCTCTGTCTTTATATATTGCTTTTGCGATTTCATCGGCTTCGCAACCGCAGTCTTTGCATTTTTCAACTATAGGAACAAGGCGAGCGGCGGCAGCTTTGCTCAACTCGGCGTCGTCTTTTCCGTCCAGCCATGCCTGACATGCTTCAACGCACTCTTTGCAATCGCCGACTTTCTCTTTCAGCTGAGAAACAAGCTCAACGAGTTTTTCTCTTCTCTGATTGTAAGCTATTCTCATACCGTACCCGAATTCGGCGTTATCCTCGAAGAGGGAGTTAGCCCAAGCGGGACCGTGGCCTTCGTCGTTTTTGGTATAGGGACAGGTGGGAGCGGATCCGCCGTAAATAGAAGAGCAGCCTGTAGCGTTGGCGATGATCATTCTGTCGCCGAAAAGCTGAGTAATGAGCTTGACATAAGGAGTTTCGCCGCAGCCGGCGCATGCCCCGCTGAACTCAAAGAGAGGCTTTTTAAACTGACTCGTCTTGACGTTGACGGCACCGGGAACCTTAACCTCGGGCTGAACTGAAGCAAAAGCGTAATTCTTTTCTTCGCTGACCTTTTCGGCAGGCGTCATGACAAGCGCCTTTTCCTTTGCGGGACAAACGTTGGCACAGGAGCCGCAGCCGGAGCAGTCGAGAGGAGATATCTGGACCCTGAACTCATAGCCCTTCACGCCTATAGCGGGTTTGGTTTCGAAGCCTTCGGGTTTTTCGGTGCCCTCGGGGATCAGCACGGGACGGATCGCGGCGTGAGGACAAACAAGAGAACACTGATTGCACTGGATACACTTATCTTTGTTCCATACGGGAACATTTACCGCAATACCGCGCTTTTCAAAGCGGGTCGTACCGGTGGGCACGACGCCCGACGGATCGAAAGCCGAAACGGGAAGCTCATCGCCTTTCTGAGCGATAATGGGCTTAATGAAGTTTTTATAATACTCGTCATCACAGCCTTCGACGACGGGTGCGCCGTAGGTAGTGGTTGCCCAAGCTTCGGGGTAATCCACTTCAACAAGACCGGCAGAAGCGTTGTCTATGGCGGCGAAGTTGCTGTCTATGACCTTCTGACCTTTCTTTCCGTAGGTTTTGATAACGGCCTTTTTCATATAGTCTTCTGCTTCCTCGTAAGGAATGATATTGGCAAGCTTGAAGAAAGCTGCCTGCATGACCATATTTGTCGACTTGGCACTGCCTGCCTTGATGGCGAGATGGAGGCCGTCGATAATAAAGAATTTAAGTTTTTTCCGCGCGATCTGATTTTTCATGACGGCGGGAAGCTTATCTTCGAGTTCTTCCTTTGACCATGCGCAGTTCAGGAGGAAAGTACCTCCTTCTTTTGCGCTTGCGAGCATGTCGTAACGAGTAACATAGCTTGAATTATGGCAGGCGATAAATTCCGCCTGATCCACCAGATAACTGCTCTTTATGGGGTTTTTGCCGAAACGGAGATGGCTTATTGTAAGACCGCCCGATTTCTTGCTGTCATACTCGAAATAGCCCTGAGCGTAAAGATCGGTGTGATCGCCGATTATTTTTATGCTGTTTTTGTTAGCGCCGACGGTTCCGTCGCTGCCCAGCCCGTAGAACTTGCAGCGTGTGGTCCCGGGGACGGCGACGTCGATCTTTTCATCGACGGGAAGAGAAGTGAAGGTCACGTCGTCGGTGATGCCCACCGTAAAGTGGTTCTTTTTTGCGCCGGCCATATTTTTGTAAACGGAAAGCACCATGGAAGGAGTAAACTCCTTGCTGCCGAGGCCGTAGCGTCCGCCGAGGACACAGAGATTCCTGCCCTTTTCAAGAAGCGCGGAACAAACGTCTGTATAAAGAGGCTCGCCGAGACTGCCCGCTTCTTTAGTTCTGTCCAGCACGGTAAGAACCTCAGCCGAAGCGGGAATGGCGGCAATAAATCTGTCGGCGCAGAAGGGTCTGTAAAGATGGATCTTGATAAGACCGACTTTTTCGCCTCTGGCTGTGAGATAATTAACGGTTTCTTCAGCCGCGTCGGCTCCGCTGCCTATCATTACGATAACATGCTTGGCATCGGGCGCACCCGCATAGTCGAAAAGTTTATAATGACGACCCGTAAGTTCCCCGACTTTTTCCATATATTTTTCCACGATCGCGGGGACCGCATTGTAATACTTGTTGGCAGCTTCTCTGTTTTGGAAATATATATCGGGATTCTGAGCCGTACCCTGAAGATGAGGATGCTCGGGATTGAGTGCGCGCGCACGGAATTCGTCCACGAACTTTCTGTCAAGCAGCTTGTCCATCTCGTCATACTCGATCTCTTCTATCTTGCTCACTTCGTGACTGGTACGGAAACCGTCAAAGAAATGCAGGAAAGGAACTTTGGCTTCGAGAGTGGAAAGATGAGCCACAAGAGCAAGATCCATGACCTCCTGCACGTTGTTGCTTGCAAGCATGGCAAA
Source organism: uncultured Eubacteriales bacterium (assembly GCA_900546875.1). GTDB lineage: Bacteria > Bacillota > Clostridia > Christensenellales > CAG-314 > UMGS929. The sequence continues at coordinate 29,013 of URET01000014.1, read as the reverse complement.
GCCTGTCTGACGGCAAGCCATAACGTCGGCATGATCGCCGAAAATGCTGAGAGCATGAGCAGCAAGAGCTCTTGCGGAAACATGGAATACACAAGGAAGAAGCTCACCCGCGATTTTGTACATATTGGGGATCATGAGCAACAATCCCTGACTTGCGGTAAAGGTAGTAGTGAGCGCACCGGCAGCAAGGGATCCGTGAACAGCACCCGCAGCGCCCGCCTCAGACTGCATTTCCGCAATATGAAGCACTTGTCCGAAAAGGTTTTTCCTTCCCGCAGCCGCCCATTCGTCCGCGACTTCTGCCATCGGGGACGAAGGAGTAATGGGATAAATAGCGGAAACGTCACTGAAAGCATAAGCTACGTGAGCCGCCGCTGTATTCCCGTCAATAGTGATCTTTTTAGCCATTTGTTCTTTCCTCCGAAAAAAATAATCTTTATTTCACAGATAATATGTTGAGAACTTTCTCATCGCACCGGAAAAATCAAAAATATACCTGACCGGACACACAGCACTACTTCCGCAAAACAAATCGGTTTTACGACTAAATCATTCTGAATTATAAATAATGCTGAATACGATGCTGTTTTGATCCGGTTTCAGAGTAATTCACGATAGTTTGCCGCAATCATATTTAATTATATACCCAATGCCGGAAACTGTCAACCGTACGCGCTTTTATTTTCCATTTTATTGTGTAAGCTTGTCAAACATTTGTTACACTTTGCTTAGAAAAAAAGGAAGCCAGATATTCGTTAGGCGAAAGCCAATTCAGCGGGCGCATCGGGAAGTTGTTGTACTCGTTCATATATCTCTTTAATTGCTTGTTGTAGTCCTCCAAACTGTAGAATTTTCTGCCGGCATAGAACCACTCTCCGTCTTTTCTGTGACTGCGTTCCACCTTGCCGTTGTGTCTCGGCGTATACGGTCTGATCTGCTTGTGCCGTATTCCCATCTGTCGCAATACCGTTTGGAATAACGTCGGTTGAAGTTCCTCTCCTTTAGTGTATCTCGAACTGAACGTCTTGGTAAGACAAGGAATCGGCAATTTTAATCAAAATTACAACTGAATATTTACTCCATTTTGGAGCTATGCTGATGTAGCTCAGCAGGTAGAGCACTGCCTTGGTAAGGCAGAGGTCACGGGTTCAAGTCCCGTCATCAGCTCCATTCACAAAACCCTTGAAACCTTAGTAAAATAGGCACTTTCAAGGTTTTTTCTTTTGCAAAAGTTTTGCTTAATTTTAGGCTAAAAATACAATAGGTGTAGTAAACTGCTCCAAAAAGTGTAGTAAAATTGCATAAAAAAAGACCGAGAGTTCAATTTTCAAACTCTCGGTCTAATTCTTTCTAAAACTACCCAAAACTAGTGTAATAGGTGTAAACTAGTGTAGTAAATTATTTAATAACTTTCAAATCATCAATCTTTGCTGAGATACAATCACCATAATAATTTCCATCTTTATCTATACCAGAAAAATCCACTTCAATATAATTTTGGACAGCATTATTATCCATGACACATCCTCTATCACCTTTGTGGATACCAAATTTAGTATATCTTTCTTCTTCAACCAACAATTCAACCATATCGTATTCGTTTATTGCTATTGTCTCTATGACATTTTTTGTCTTTAATTTTAAGGTCTCTAATTTAGACAACAATTCTTTTTCAAACTCTGTTGGAAGTTTTTCTTTATCCAAATCTAAATCAATAGTTTTTACATTAACAATTGCATAATCTCCAACATTGTGTGGATTAAAAAATAGTACATCTGCATTATCGAAATTTACATCAACTACAATCCCATGCATATCTTTATTTAAATTGTGCGATTTATATGGTTTATCGTTTTTAAGTTTTACTAAATCTAATTTTTTCATTTTATCCATCCTCCAAATGGTGTAGTATTTTTTATTTTTCCTTCGGGATATAGCATCCAACCGCTATAAAAGGTTATTCCGCTTAAAGTGATTGGAATTGCCAACCTTAAGCCTCTTCGATCCAAATTTTTACAGATATAATTTCCTAAAAGATATTGTTTTAATGCTTGTTTACAATATTCATTTTGTAGATACTCAGAATCGTTGATATCAAAACCCAAATCATAAAATATTTTATTTTTGCCTTTAGAATCTTTTACATTTTTAAAAACATACTCCGTAAATTTCCTTATATCACATTCGGCAATTGCACTATATTTAACATTTGAATATGTAATATCTTTTTTGCGACAATCACAGTTATCATGCAATGGCTGCTCCGGCATATTTCTTGTAACAAGATAGCAACCATCTAATGAAGTGCAATTCATACAATGTCCAAATAATGCCATTATGTTTCTTAATAATTCTCTAAACCATTCTGGTTTATTTGGAATTAAAAAATGGTCCCATTCAATCCACTGGTTAAAAAGCAATTCTCCATTTTCTCCTATGTGAATTAAATCATCAAAAACACCCATATTATATCATATCTCCTTATAGAATGCAAAAGGTTGAAGAACATTGCATTTCTTCAACCTTTTACTTGCATTCTATCATAAGATTTTTCAAAGTCAATACTTGTGTGACACATTTTACATTTCAAAATCTTTTTCTCGTTTGCGTTTTCTTTCTTTTCGTTCTTTTAACATTTCTTCTAACATTAAATCAAAATCTTCATCAGACAAACTTTCTTAATTAGGTCTTCGCAATCTAAAAAATCTTTATTATATTTAGTTGAAATACGGTCAACTTCCGATTGTATTAAGTTGTTTAAATTTAGATTTGTATTGTTTAAATTCATAGTTTAATTTTCCTTTTATAGTTATTTTTTTCACTCCTTTCTGAACTAAATTTAATATTTCTATATATAAAAAACGAAAGTGGGTATCCCACTTCTCGTAAAAATAGGAAAATGATTTGAGTCAGCAAAAGTAACACTAAAAAAGTCTTGTAAATAAATGCTATATGGATTTATTTCACTTAATTTTTCGTAAGCATTAAAAGCATTGTGGACTTCTTCAATATCTTTTTGTGGAGCAAGAACCCTTTTCCCATTGATAACATCTGTTACTTGTTCAATAGAAAGTGTGTTGTTTTCGATTGCTAATGAAGAGTGAATGGACTTTATTCTACTCACTCTGCGAAGCCTTGGTAATTTTTCCAATTCATTAACACCCGAAAGTTTGCCTAAATTTTCCATTATTTCGGACACAAGTTCCAACATTTCATCAGTTATCTCGTATGGTGGAATATATTTATCTTCCATTTAAAAACATCACTTATTTTTATACAAATAGATTATAACCAATTAAAAATAAAAAGTCAACATCTTATATACTATCTTGTATATTATGTTGTATTCTAAATTTAATAGAAAAAATTTAAGTTATTTATTTTACTCACAAAATTTTTGCATAAATTCGCACTTAAAATATGAAAAGGTCACAAAAGTTTTAGGCAGTTTTATATAGTTTTAGAACACTTAATTTAACCAAATTTGTACATTTAGGTGTAAAAAAGTGTAGTAAACTAAAATCTTGCTACACTAATTGATTTTTCATATCACAAATTCGCTTATTTTATGGGCGATTTAGGCGATAGAGCGAAACTCTTGGCTATCAGAACAGAGTTTTGGTAAACTCCTGTCCGTTATCCGTCTGTATGCATTCGATCTTAAATCCGAAATACCGTGCTGCATTCCTTGCGAATATCGATGCGGAATAACTGCTGTTGTCGCTGAAGCCCTCTAAATACCGCTTCCTGCTGTATTCGTCGATTGCTGTAAATTGGTACAGCCGTGTTCCTTTTCCCATTGCTTGCGTGCATGCTTGCGGCACATATTTCACATCTATTTGTATTCTTTCTCCGGGATATGTCATTTGCGTATACGGTTTCGGTATGTATTTAGGTTTCTTTTTACTCCTTTCGGCAAAATATCCCTCTCTTTGCATTACCCTGTAAAGCGAAGAAAGTGATCGCGCATATCCTCGTCGCTTTAGCTTTACCCACAGTACCACGAGACCTTCCGACGGATTGCGACGCAAAAAATTACCGATCAGCTTCAGCTCCGCCTCCGTGTGCATATTCGGATGACCGTGCGGTCTGCGCGACAGTTCTTCCAAAGAATGTATACTCCCGTCGTATCGCCTGCGCCAGAAATAGATCCATTGCCGTGTACGCTTGTAGCGCGTGGCGGCACTGGTAACACCGTGCTTGAATGAATATTCGATTACCGCTTGCTTGAATCTGAGATCCTGTGTTATACTTGCCATGGTGAGTTGCGCTCCTTTTGTTTTTTTGCGCAATTAAATAATAAACTAAATCGAGCAAAACTCACCACCTTTTTTGCAATTCCGCGCCTCCCCCTAGGGGGAGGTTTTCTGTTTGGTTTCCGGCTACCTTTCCTTTCTCTCCTTCTTGTTCCGGATATGCGACTGTGTAACAAATGTATTGTAAACCTACAACGCGCTTTTATTTTCCATTTTATTGCGTTAATGTTTATCCCTAAGCGCGGAAAATACGTCGCAACGGACACGTTTCGACGGAAAACTATGCCCCTGTCCTTTTCTCGTCGCACGTAATGCGCCGCCCTCCCCGGCTGCTCCGCCCGAACGCTCCGCGATAACTTTTTCGTTTGCTCGTCAGATAAAATACGCACTTCGGAACACGAAAACACATTTCCGATTTCAATAACATTTTTCGTCTTTCAGAATCAAATAGACCTTCCGTAAAAAATATATTACTATTAGTAATATATATTAATTTATCCACGCAAAGAAGGGCAGAAACAAAAATCCGCATTTTCAATAAAGAAAAATTCGAACAGAAAAATCAATCTGACAGAAGACACTCTCAACGGTGCATTTTTAATGCATATATATAAACTTTTATGAATAGTATGTATTTTTCATTTTAAGGACACATTGAGCATATCATAGAACATGGGTAACTATTCAATAGAGAGTCTGATAAAGCGCGGGGCTGTTATACCCGACCCTCAGGGAATAATAGTGGACGAGAGCGCGGAGATAGAAGAGGGAGTAAAGCTGGCGCCGTACTGCGTGATAGGCAGCGGGGTGAGGGTACGTCGCGGAGCGGAGATATTATCTTTCAGCGTGATCGAGGAAAGCGACATCGGCGAGGGGAGCGTTATCGGACCGAGCGCTCGTTTAAGGGGCGGCAACGTGATCGGCGAAGGCTGCAGGATAGGAAATTACGTTGAGGTGAAGCACAGCTTTATAGGAGCGAGGGTAAAGGCGGCGCATCTGACGTACATCGGCGACGCGTACATCGGAGAAGGCTGTAACATAGGGTGCGGAGTAGTCTTTTGCAATTACGACGGCAAAAGCAAAAGGGCGACCTATGTAGGGCGCAATACTTTTATAGGGAGCAACTGTAATCTCATAGCTCCGATATCGGTAGGGGCGAACTGTTTTGTGGCGGCAGGCACGACTCTGGGGAGGGATCTGCCGGACCGCACATTTTGCAAAGCTGACAGAGAACTGACGATACGTCCCAACCGTCCGCAATAGAGGAGGAAAAATCAGAGCGGTTTTAAAAGAGAAAAAAGAAAGCGGGAACACAGCAAAGTATACCGGGCGGCAAAATCCGAAGACGTACTTCTCTGAATCACTCCTTAAAAGAAGAGCGTGCTTTATTACCGAAAACAAATCATACAAACAGACGTATGCTTCTCAGAAAGTACGGCGAAACAGGGTTTAAAGGCCGAACCGTGCAACCGCCGACGGCTTTTTATGTGTTGTAATAGGGACGTACATTATTACATACTTCCATTATCAGGCATATTTTTATTCTTACCGATTTTTGTGAGCAGATAAGCGGAAGGAGGAGTCAGCGTATCGGGCGGAACAAAGCAAGGTGCGGGATCCTGAAGGAGAGCTGCTGAACGGGGAGAAGGGAGGCTTTTTTATGGCTGAAAATAAGTGCGTGCAAAGCGAACGCACTGCTTTCCGGAAGCATATTGAAACAAAGAACGAAGAACTCACGCGTAAAAAGCATCGAGGTCTTTTGTGTTGCATTAGGGACGGTCTTTATTACATACAACCTTATCAGCTTAATTTCGGCGATCCGGATTTTTTCGCGCGCGACCGTGAAACAAGGGGGCGTACCGAAAAAAGCGGCGGAAAAGCGGATGCAATCGGAATGAAGATCAGACGAAAAGGTGATGCGAGGCGGTTTCCCTGCGCAAAGGCAGGAGGGGTATGCGGTATTACGCCGTTCGGATTGTAATGATGACGGACTTTGTTACAATCAATTTATTTAAGGCGTTTTCAACTACGCACAGGTATTCAGGGGTTTCAGAAAGGTCTTAAGATTATTAAATCTGAAAAAAGCAGGTTGCTTTAATTGCCGAAGACGGGAGGCGAGGTATTTTCCCGGGGGCGGAGGCGGCTTTTCGATGAAACGGCGAAGGCGTGTACAATGCGGGAAAAAGGATGGAAGCGGGTGCCGAAAAAAAACTGAAAGGTAGTTTAAAAGTCTTGAAATTCAGCGGGCAATATGGTACAATAAAGTAAACACAAAAGAGTATACGGGAGTTTGTCATGGGAAAGATTATTGCTTTTTCCAATCAGAAAGGCGGAGTGGGGAAAACCACGACCGCGATAAACCTTGCGGCGTATACCGCCAAGGAAGGCAAGAAGGTACTGCTTGTCGACTTTGATCCGCAAGGAAATGCGGGAAGCGGTTTCGGTATACAGAAAAACAAGTTGAGCAAGACGGTGTATGATCTTATAATGGGCAAGGCGTCCACAGCCGAGGTGATATATAAAACCGATGTTGACGGGCTGCACATTATGCCCTGCAATATTGATCTTGCGGCGGCGGAGATAGAGCTTGTAGACATGCCGAGGCGTGAGAGCTTTCTCAGAGACGCGTTGGCGCCGATACGGGACGGATATGATTTTATCATGATCGATTGTCCGCCTTCTTTAGGTTTGCTGACGATAAACGTGCTTACCGCATGTGACAAAGTGATAATACCCATACAGAGCGAATTTTTTGCACTCGAAGGGCTGACTCAGCTTATGAACACGATAAAGCTTGTGAAGCAGCGTCTGAACACCGGTATATCTTTAAGCGGTGTTGTGCTCACGATGAACGATACTCGTTCGATAATGAGCAGGCAGGTGACTGAGGAGATAAAAAACTTTTTCAAGGACAAGTTGTATCAGACGCCGATACCGAGGAATATCAAACTGTGTGAATCGCCCAGTTTCGGAGTTCCGGTGATGTTTCACGCGCCGACGAGCAAAGGGGCCAAGGCATACGCGAAGTTAGCAGGAGAATTTATCGAAAGAGAGGGATAAAAAAATGGCAAAAGAGAATAAAGGATTAGGAAGGGGATTGTCGGCGATGTTTGATATAAACGACATCGACTTGCCTGAAGCCAAACAACCTTCGGATAATCCCGTCAAAGTTACGCTAAAGACGGAAAAAGCTGTCCCTGCCGAAAAAAAGGAAGAACAGCAGACGGAAATCGATCTTTTCGATATTGACCCCAACTATGAACAGCCCCGTAAAAACTTTGAAGAAAGCTCCTTATACGAACTGGCTGAATCCATACGGACACACGGGATCATTCAGCCTCTTGTGTTGAACAAAATGGGGACGAGGTACATGATCATAGCCGGAGAAAGGCGTTACAGAGCGGCAAAATTAGCCGGTCTTACGAAAGTACCTGCGATTATCAAGACGTACACTCCTCAGCAGATACGAGAGATAAGTTTAGTAGAGAATCTTCAGCGTGAGGACCTGAATCCGATAGAAGCGGCGAGAGCGATCAAGGCGCTGATGGAAGAATTCAGTCTTACGCAAGAGGAAACGGCGCGTCGGATCGGTAAAAACAGATCTACGGTGACCAACACCCTGAGGCTGCTTACGCTCAGCGACGAAGTGATCGAACTGGTGGAAAAAGGGCAGCTTTCAGCAGGACATGCGCGTGCACTGATAGCTATAGAAGACAAATGGACACAAATACGTCTTGCACGCAAGGCTGTAGCGGAGGGGTTGAGCGTCCGAGCCGTAGAGAAGCTTGTCAGAAAAGCTACCGAACCGGAACCCGAAACCAAAGAAAAACCGCCCGAAAATATAGAGCTTAAATCTTTGGTGACAGATATGCAAAGAGTATTTGCCACAAAAGTATCCGCCGTTGTGGGAAAAAGCGGCGAAAAAGGCAGAATTTATATAGATTTCTACACAAAAGACGACCTTGACAGATTAGTGACATTGGTCGAAAAATGGAAAGCGAGTAATTTGTAATTCAATCAACGCCGAATTAATTCGCCTTCCTTCATTATCGTTTCAGAAAGAGAGGTGATCTTTTGGCAATTATAGACATAGTCGCAATCGGTTTTATTGCCGTATTTGCGATAATCGGTGTAATAAGAGGAATGGTCAAAACGCTGTTCCGTCTTTTCGGAGTAGTACTGGCGATCGTCTTGGCTTTTTACTCGTGCGCCCCTATCGGGAACCTCCTGGCAGATAACTTAGGAGCGTCGGCCACTGAAGAAGCACGCGAATGGCTCATATCCATTGACGAACAGTATTCTGACGAACTTAAACTTTTTACTGTCGAAAAAGACTGGACCGACCCTCAAAACAAACGCGACGCCGTTTCAAGAATGGGGGTCCCTTCCCTGCTCTCTTCATTGGTAGTGAACGCAATGGGTGAAAAATTCGATGAATTCGGCACTTCCGCTGTTCTTGCAGACGTTCTGCCCCCTGTGCTCACAACCTGGGGAATGACGGTATTGGCATTTTTACTGCTGCTTCTCGTATATTCCGTACTGCTTCTCATAGCGCGGATAGCCCTGAGAAAACTTATCAACTCACTTGTTGTACTTAGGGTCGTCGATAAGATCGGCGGTTTCGCGATCGGAGCGATTCAAGGCATACTGATATACTCTGTCATATTTTTCATAATATCACAGGTACCGGTGCCCTTTCTTGCGGATTTCAGAGAAACAATATCGGCTCAGCTTGCCGAGTCTGAAGCCGGGATCGGAATAGCCGCATGGCTGGCAGATACTCCGATTATTACCTTCTTAGCAGGTATTTTTTCATTCTGACTCAAGGCCGCCAAGTGCGGCCTTTGTTATTTACCAAAAAAGTACGTATGTTCTATATAATTTCGTTGATTTTATCAAAACTCACATTTTTATATGATTTTTCAATAAGACATCCGTGCCGAAAAACAATTTTTTATACTTTTTTCATCGTTTTATTTTTTACGATCAGATTACTGCTTTCTTACAATTCTGAAAACCGAATCAATTATCGGAGTAATATTCGTGCCTCATGAATTTTATCTCCCGATTATTTTTTCTGAATACTATTCCTCATTTCTCATTCGGATTTTTTTATTTTTTTGATCTTTTTACTAAAAACTCAGCCTCTTAAAATATTATATCACCGCCTTTGCTCTGCATAAATGTATAAACATTTTCTCAGTTTCCTGCTCTCTATCACACATTACTGTTTGTTTTTTGTTTATTAGAAAAAACGGTTTTTTATTTTATTGTTTTGATCTTTTTTTAAATATTTTAATATTTATTTTCAAAAAAATACAAATTAAAATATTGTGAATTACATTTTTATGCTTTTTCTTCATAAAAATTATGCCGAATGTTTATTGTTTCCGATTTTGCAGCTTGTTGATTATATGCTCAGCATTAAGCACGTGCTTTTTACAGTATTTATTGTAATGTTTCACGTGAAACTTTCCGCATAAAGCATTGCACATTTAATAATTGTCGTATTTTTCGTAAAATTCTGTTTCTTTTATCAGATATATATAAAAACAGGCCTGTAATGTAGTACACTTTCTCGATCGATCTAACGTATATGAACATAATTTTCCTGCAATATGCGCTGATCTTTTCTAAAAACACTTCTATATTGATTAAAGTAGATTTCTTAAGTCGATATAATGATTCTCCTTTAGACTTTTGATTCCTTCGATCAAAATAAAAATTAATAAGGCAGAAATACATGATTTCCGGGAATTTCTAAACTGCTTAATGCTTGTAGAATAAGTTTTTCTTATTCCTCTATATGTTTCACGTGAAACATACAAAAAAAACAGCCTGCAAATTTTCTACTGTGTTTTTCTTATAAGTGTTATTATTTACGAATTTAGCATAAAGGCGATTTAGAAACAAATATTAAATTGTTTCACGTGAAACATAAAACACGGCATGCAAATTTTCTTATAAGTTTTTCAGACAAGATTATTCCCGAATTTAATATGAAAACGACTTTGAAACAAAAATTAAATTGTTTCACGTGAAACATTCGGCAAAAACCGGCTGTTATTTCATGCTTTGTTTTCTTGTTGGTGTCATCTTTTCCGGATATAGAGCAAAAAGCGATTTAACACTAAAAAATCATGATGTTCCACGTGAAACATCATCAAAACGCTTGAAAAAGCTGAAAATACAAGGCAGAAAAAGCCCCATTTTAAGGCGTTTTCGGCAATTTCAGGGGAAAAACTGGCTGCAAAAGGCTCTGAGACAGAGAATAAGTCAGCTAAAACAAAAAAGACGGGCAAAATCGAGCGGCCAATAAGGCAAAACAGGTCCAAAAAGCCGAGTTTAATGCTCATAAAGGCTGATGAGTTTAAACCGACATTTTTTTCAAGAAAAAATAATACATTTCTGTCAATGGTTGTTTAAAAAATCAAAAAGTCCTGCGATGTTTTTCGGTAAGTCGGTTCTTTGTTAATGGTTCGATTCAGAAAACTGTATTTGACCATGGAGAACTCGACAGTCGTATTTAAGCACCGGCACATCATATAATATTAAATTCATTAAATTTCCGTAAAACAAAGATTTAAATTATTGATCAAGAAGATAAATGTCAGTATTAAATTTTAATTTTTATAATTTTTGTTTTTTAAAGAATAGAAGGCGAAGAAATATATAATATTTTCTTTTATTAAGGCGCAACGATTAAAAAAATATAAAAATATCTTTTAATAAAGATAAAATGAAAATGCAGAAAAAATTTATAATTTCATGTTTATTATAAAGCAACAGGAAAATCCGGCGGAGAATTAAGGAAAAATAATGATCAGATGTTATTTTATTTTTATATCAATGAAAATATAGTTATAAACGTTTTTTGGATCGATCAATATAATTTTTCTTACATAAAACAAAATTTTCAGTTGAAGGAAAAAGAGCATTTATAATACGAAAAAAAGAATAATTAGCTGCTTCAGAATAGGAATCTTCTTAACAAATAAACGATATTATTATTGACTGGTAACAGGATTTGCATGACTTAGCCCATCATCTATGACTTAAATATATCCCCGGAGTACAGTCCCAAGTAAGGTAAAAAACAAAAAATAGGTTTTATAAAATAAAAATAAGCGCTCAGGCGTATCCGCGATCAGATGTACATAAGATATAACCATAGTGTATATATTGCATACTTATTCATGCGATGATTTTTAAAGTAAAGAAGTTTATAATACATATGTACTTTTTAAAAGTCAAACTGGATCAGGGAAGAAAAAACCGATCGACAAACTTTTGCGTCAAGTTTAGTTTTTAAAGATATTGAATTTTTGGAAAGTTTTACATTCGGATAGAAGTATTAACTTGAGCAATAGCAGCAAAAATCCGGCTTTATTAAGCGAAAAGCGATTTTCGCGTTGTGTTGTACTATTGTCGGTCTTTATTACAATGGCTCTTATTACGGGCATTTTTATCATTTCATCCGCATAAAACGGGATGGAGAATAAAACACGAGTCATTAAAATCAGATCTATAGGCAAAAAAACGTGCTGTTTTATTGTATCAGTGACGGTCATTTTTACAACATGCGTTTTAAAGGCGTATTTTAAAAATATAAATAACAGCTTTGAGATAGGCCTTAAATTTTTGGTTTTTGCGGTCATACCGATCTGCAAGGCGTATGCAAGAAGAGAAAAACAATTTTTTTTGCGAACGAAGAACTCTTTCATCGCGGGCTTACAATCGTGTATTAAAATAAAATTTTCAGTTATTGCAGAATTTTAAAACAGAAATTCAGATTGTAAAAATGAATATATACATTTCAGAAGTTATAAAGAAAGGGTATGAGGTAATTAAAGCTTTTCGTATTTTTTCTTTTTTGTAAAAAATTTTTGATGAGAAGGTTTACAACTGGTTTTTGGGGATATAATTTTCCAGAGGTGAACTGATATGTATTCTTGTTTTTATAAAAATGAAAATGCGGCAAAAAGAATATCCGATGCGATCTCCCGCGTACTGAAGGGGCGTATACCTGTAATAATGTGTCTCGGATCGAGAGAGCTTCATTACGATTCGCTGGGGTGCAGGGTCGGCAGTCTGCTCGCGGACTCGCCCTTCACAGTGTACGGCACGCTTGAAAACAATATCGAAGCCGGCAAAGTACAGAAAGCGCTGAATTTTATTCGAATAATGCACCCGAACAATCCCATCCTAGTTATTGACTCAAGTCTGGGGCTGATGAGTGAGCTCGGCAACATTTCCGTAAAGGATGAGGGAATAACACCCGGGTCAATAAACAACCTTAACTTGAACAACATCGGAGATCTTTCAATTACGGGCGTAATAGCCACAACGTCGAGATGGGATTTTTGTATATCACCGGCTCACATGAGAAAATTCAGCGACGGTATGGCTGCGGTGATAGCCGATGCGATCCGAGAGCTGGAAATAATATAAGCAAACATGGAAGCCCTCTTCATACAGAAATCAGACGAAAAAAACAGCCGGTAAGTTTTCATGCGCAACAAACTTCTCTGAAAATACGCTCCTAATATCACATTTATCTGCAGAGTACAAACCTGCAGCACCTTGACCGCAAAATTTTCCGACTGCTTCAATCAGTTTTTTATACGAAGTTTCAAACCAAATCTCAGGACTTTTTTCAACGCAACGAAAATTTATAAAACATTATTCAAACCCATTTTTGCAGACCGGCTAATTTTGCAGTCTCCGCGAATGAATGATTCCTCTTTTCCCTTTTATCGGGTCGGCACACCCGCGCGAAAGGCCAGAGAAAATAGTCTTGTGCTTGGAATATTCCATGACGGCGAAGCAGGGAAATAATGTACGAAAAATGCGTATGCCGTAAGCGAACGTGCTGTCGGCGCAAAATAGTACGACAAAACTTATCATCCTCCAAACGATTAAGCTTCCGGAAAACTTAAGTAAATACTTCCGAAAAAAATTTCTCTCAGCCCATAAAATCAAAACCAAATGTCTGCGTATTCAATATCTTAAAAGTTTTTCAACCGATGTTCTTCATCGAATTTATCAGAAATGCAAAAGTAAATAAACGATAAATCTCAGTCACCATTCAGCAGTTTTTTACGCTTAGGAAACATACAAAATCCTTCAAAAAAAACAGACAAAGCCCTCTTTATATCACATTCATCTTATTAAATTTTTTTTATCGCCGTAAAATTTTATTTTTTATTTCATTTAATATTATGCATATTATTTATATCTTTGCGTGTTTAAACTTCAAGAGCACTTCATGACGCACACAAAAGAAATCCTGCCTGAAAAATCAGAACTATGCAAATAATATAAATCCTCAGAATGATCCGTCATGATCGACGACATTTTATTCGCAAAATATACCGTATGGAAAAGCTTTTGCATTTTTTGCCGATAAAAGTCCCGATCACTCGGCGGTTACCTCGTCATTGTACCTCCTTAAACAAAAAACAACGCCCGAAAGTATGTTGTACAAAGGTCGGTCTTTTTTACATATATAGTTTTTATCGTGTTTTTAACGATTATTGAAATAAAATATTTAAAAAACACAAAAATCAACACAAAGTTTTTTTCATTGAAAAAGCATGACAAAATCGGCAAATACCCCGAAAACCATGAAAACACTAGCTTTTTCACCGTTAAAATGCACCAAAACATCCGATCCCTTTTTGAATCAACAAGCGTCAATGCAGTGTATCGGGGACGGTGCATTGTACAACATGTTTTGTTATCGGCACTTTTGCCTTTTGTACTCGTTTTTCAGCAGAAGAAGCGTTATATATAGGAAAAACCGATTTTCTTTGATAAAAGCTTTGCTTTTTTTGCTCCGGAGGTTCAGACTGCCGGCCATGCCGCTTTGTCGAAAGGTACATTTTGTTTCATCGTTTATTTTGCGAATATTTATTTTGATATGATTGAACTAACAGAAAAAATCTTTTTTCGTCAGCAGCGAAATGCCGGTTCCTGTTTTATTTTTATGTTCGCATGTTTTATATCCCGGCTTGCTTTGATCGTCTTGAGAACAATATGCGCATATTTTCTGATCTACAAAATTCCTATTTCGGTTTTCGTTTTCCGTTTCGCTGTCACCGTGAACTCGGTTTTTTATTTGATTTTAAATCTCGTTTTTATATCTTTCCCCTGGCGTATCAATGATTGTTTTCAGCGGCTTGGTTTTGTATTATGTCTTTAAGCGTGATCATTTATTTGTGCTTTCATCCTGTCTCTTGTCTGCGTTTCTTAAGTGTATGAATGGTCGTCCGGCGCACCTTGCACGGCTGCTTAGCAGATATCTTCTTCGCGTTATCGGCAGCTTTTAAGACCTTATAGATTTGACACACCGTTTTATCGTTAGTAAAGCCATGACATAATTTTGATTCGATCAGTCTTCGGAAAAACGACAGTTTTTCCGGTATTGTGTTACCTGCTGCTGTAATCTGCTTTGTCGTCAGTCGGCAATATTATAAAAGGCGAAAGTCAATAATATTATATAAGGCTTTCTTTTTTGCTTTTACTGCTCGGGCGGTTATTCTTCCTGCGGCAGCTTATCGGTCCGAACACTCGGACCGGCAGAGTAATTATAATAAAACTCGGAAGCGAGTATGGTTTTTTCAATATCTGAGCGTTTTATTTTAATTTTTCAGGCATACAGGAATAATGTATTACTATTAGTAATATATTTTCGGTGTTTGAAAAACTAATACGACGCTGTTTTTTCAGAACTCAAAAATACCTTGCATTTCACGGCGTGTTATGTTAAAATAATATGGATGTTACAAGCTGTTATTTCAAGGAGGGGTTATGCAAAAGCTGTTACAGGAATACAAAGCATGGAGAAAAGAAATACTCGCATATAATTATATGTTTTACCTGGCAGGATGGGATTCTCAGACTTATGCGGGCGGCGGCGACATGACAGCCTATTCGGAATATATTCCCTATTTAAGTCTGAAGGTGCACGATCTTGTTACCGACTCGCGCATTTATGAAGTCGTATGTGAGCTTGCGCGCAATAAGGATAAACTCGAAAAAGTTGAAGCGCATGAGATCGAGGTAATACTCAAGGAAATGGAGGAGAATCGAAAGCTGCCTCAGGATTTTGTAGAAAGGCAAAGCAGGATATTTGCTGTTTCGCCGAAGGTGTGGCAGGAGGCCAAAACAAAGGACGACTTTTCGATATTTGCTCCCGTTTTGGAACAGGTTATACAAATAAACAAAGAACATATCGGTTACCTTGAGACTCCCGAACTCAAAGGGTACGACAAACTGCTTGACGATTTTTCCTGCGGTTACACTCAAACCGATTACGACAGCTTTTTCGATAAACTGATAAAAGAACTCGTTCCTTTTGTAAACGAGGTATGTGAAAAATGTCAGGCGGAAGGGTTTTCGTTTGCAAGGGAAAAGTACGATAAGACCAGGCAGGAGAAATTTATAAAGTATATAGCGGGCGCAATGGGTTACGATGAATCGCGCGGCAAGATCGGTGAAAGCGAACATCCATTTACAACAGGGTTCGGATCGGGCGATGTGCGTTTTACCGTGCATTATTATGAGCGCGACGTTTTAAGCGCAATCTTTTCCGCGATCCACGAGGGCGGTCATGCTCTTTTCGAACAGAACATAGACAAAAATCTCAACGACACTTTTTCTTTCGGATGCAAAGATATGGCTTTGCACGAATCTCAAAGCCGTTTTTATGAAAATATTATCGGCCGCAGCAGAGAGTTTTGGGAAGCTCATCTCGCGGAATTCAAAAAGAATTTCGGCACACGTCGGCTTTCCGTCAAAGAACTCACCGCCGACAAAATGTATAAACAGGTGAATATAGTAAAAAATTCCTTTATCCGTACCGAAGCGGACGAGCTTACCTATTTTAAACATATTATTGTAAGATACAAAATGGAACAGGAGCTTCTGAACGGTTTGTCCGTCAATGAAGCGGAAAAAAGATGGAACGAACTCTTTGAAGAGTTTTTCGGTCTTACTCCTCCGTCGCCGGCTTTGGGAATACTGCAGGACGTTCACTGGACTTCGACTTTCGGCTATTTCCCTTCCTACGCCCTCGGCTCCGCTTTTTCTTCTCAGATCTTCGACGCCATGAACAAAGATTTCGACGTGTTGGGATCTTTGTCTCAAGGCAATACTTTGCGTATCAACGAATGGCTGAAAGAAAAAATCCACCGTTACGGGAATTCTGAGTACGCAAACAAGGTGTTTGAAAGAGCGGTGGGAGGAAAGTTCGATCCCTCCCATTACATAAACTATCTTAAAAACAAGTACTCTGAGCTATATCATGTCGGAATATAATAATCGGAATATAAAAGGTAAAATCATGGATCTTAAAAAGACAGTTCTTGAAAGTATAGACGATAATATAATCGGAAACGACGCACTTTCGTTGATCGTTCCCGTCTCGGACCCTGCTTTAGGCGATTTTGCTCTGCCTTGCTTCAAATTTGCCAAGCAACTGGGCAAAAATCCCGCCGCAATTGCCGAGGCTCTTTCCAAAAGCGTAAAAACGGAAGGCGTTGTCGAAAAAACAGAAGTAAAAGGCGGATACCTCAACTTTTTCCTGAACAGAACAAAAACGGCAGAAAAAGTGCTTGAAGAAGCCCGAAGCGCCGGCGCAAACTACGGAACGGAAAATATCGGAGCAGGGAAAACCGTTATAGTGGAATACAGCAGCATAAATATCGCAAAACCCTTCCACATCGGTCACCTCGGGACTACGGTCATAGGCAGTGCGCTTTATAAACTTTTCAAATTTCTCGGCTATAACACGATAGGCATAAACCATCTCGGCGACTGGGGCACCCAGTTCGGAAAACTTGCAGTGGCGATCAAACTCTGGGCAAAAAAAGAGGACCTCGCTTCTATGAACTTCAACACCCGTTCGCTTCAAGAGCTCTATGTAAGGTTTCACACCGAAGCCGAAAACCATCCCGAACTCGAAGACGCCGCCCGCGAATGGTTCCGTAAAATGGAACAGGGCGATCCCGAAGCTCTGAAAATACTGAACTTCTGCAAAGAGATCACTCTGAAAGACGTAAAAAAAGTATATGAAAGACTTCACGTGCATTTCGACGACTGGAGCGGCGAAAGCTTTTATACCGACAAAATGCCCGCCGTCCTGGACGACCTGAGAAAAAAACACCTCACAGTCATTTCCGAAGGCGCCGAAATGGTGGACCTCTCCGAATACGATATGCCTCCCTGCCTGCTCGTAAAATCCAACGGCTCAACCCTGTACGCCACCCGCGACATGGCAGCCGCACACTGGCGTAAACAAAAGTATAACTTCGATAAATGCCTTTATGTGGTCGCCTATCAGCAAAACCTGCACTTCAAACAATTTTTCAAGGTGCTGGAACTCGAAGGCTGCGAATGGGCAAAAGACCTCGTGCACGTTGCATACGGTATGGTGTCTCTCGAAGAGGGCAGTATGTCCACACGTAAAGGAAACGCCGTCTGGCTGGAAGACGTCCTCGACGCCGCCGTCAAAAAGGCGGAAGCCGTAATACGGGAAAAGAGTCCTTCGCTTGAAAACAAAGCCGAAACAGCTGAAGCGGTAGGTGTGGGAGCGGTCATATTCGGCGCGCTCTGCAACGCAAGAATAAAAGATATAACCTTCAGCCTCGACAGGGTCCTGAATTTCGACGGCGAAACTTCTCCGTATCTGCAATATACGCACGCCCGCTGTATGAGTCTTTTTGAAAAATCCGGACGCTCCGATGATATAGCCTCCCCCGCAGACTACGGCGCTCTGAATAATCCTTCGGCTTTCGAGACCGTAAAGCTTATTCAGAAGTACCCCGAGATCCTCGTTGACGCCGCACAAAAATACGAACCATCCGTCATAAGCAAATACCTCATCGACCTGGCTCAATCCTTCAACCGCTTTTACCTTGAAAACCGTATCTCGGGCACCGACGACAGCGCCAAAAAAGCCCGCCTTGTCCTTACCGAATGCACCGAAGCCATACTCCGCTCCGGACTGTCGCTTCTGGGGATAACTCCCGTAGACAAAATGTAAACCGCTTTAATCGGGCGCCGTGAGAATTTAAGGCGCCTCAGTCGCTCCGAGTAACGGAAACTGACTATATTAAAATCAAAAACTCCCGACTTCGTTGCATGAAGTCGGGAGTTCGTTGCACTAAAACCTGTTTTCGTGTCAAATTATTCTGTTTTTCGATATTTACAGACTCTATATCTTCTGTTTCGACAATTCAACGGGTGGAAGAAAATCTTCAAATATTATATTGTCAAAATACCCCTTGCAGCTTTCAAGCCTTTCGGGCGTCCTCACAGTCCACATCAATACAGGCATCTTCTTCTTTATACGAAGCAGCCTTTTTCTTTTTATCCCTTTGGTGTCGTAGGATGTAAACTGAGCTCCGCATATTCCGTTCAGCATACAATTGCGCAATACGCGCCGCTGCAGCCAAGCCCTTACCCCGTTGCCGAATTCAACGTCAAAAAAAGCGGCAAGCTGTCCGCGTACGAATTCTGGCGCGTTTTTTCTGAACCACTTTACTATGAAAGGATTGAAAGATTGTACGGCAAATTCGCCGTTATAGCGTCTCAGCCTTTCCGTTAAAGGCGCTTCAAGCGACCCGATATTTTCGTGAGTCTTTATTTCTATGAGCAAAGGAACTTTGCCGTCTACTGTCTCAAGCAACTGCTCGAGTGTGGGAATGTATTCGTTTTCGCCCCCGATAAGGGGAATGTCTTTTATTTCGTCGTACATGCAGTCGTTTATCACAAGCTCTCTGCCTGTCATGCGTTTCATTTTTTCGTCATGGAAAACGACGATCACTCCGTCTGCGGTAAGCTGGAGATCGGTTTCGATGGCGTAGCCTTTTTCCACGGCGGCACGAAAAGCTCCGAGACTGTTTTCCGGCAAACGCTCGTCATGCAGTCCTCTGTGCGCTATGGTACGGTTAACAAGCCAAGTGTCATATAAATTTATTTTTTTATTCATTATTCTGTCCTTTGACAAATTTTACTCGTAAGCGACTTTTTCCGCTCCTGAAATATTATACCGCAAATTAAAAAAATCTACCACTTTTTTATCCTCTGTTTTTATCTTTCAGGAGTTTTTTTAAGCGCCGAAAACTCCGAACTCAAGACAAATACGGCGAAAAACGACAAAATTGTTTTTATTGCGGCATGATCCGCTGCGGTCGGAGATGCAAAATGAGGGCACTCACCCGCCGGAAGCGGTCGGAAACCTGTCTGAAGAAAAAAGTCTTTGATCGGGTCGCTCGGAAGACAAAAAGCAATATGACCGGACGGTATGACCGAACCGACTTCGAGGGGAGAAAAAAATCAAGAGAGGTAGTAAAAATGAAAAAACAAAAACTGATTTTCGGTATCAGTCTCGGCGCGGTAGCTTTACTTCTGATACCCGTAGCTCTCATCCTTGCCGGAATAATAACACTTCCCGGAAACAGACTCAACGTATCGAAAGTCACCGACCCCGTGGGACTGTATCTCGAAGGCTTTACTCAGGAAGGAAATGCATTTTCGCTGAAAGTCGGAAACTCGACGGAAATTTTTGATTTTACTCCTGTGATCGCCGTGGCAGACGGTGCGGAATACGCTATTTCCGGCAGCACCGAAGAGACCGTTATGCAAAACGGAGTAGCTTCTCTCAGTGCAGGCGACAATACCTTTTACATAGGCGTAAGAAACGGCGAAGAACAAGCCGTTTACGACGTGTGTATCAGAAGACTGCCGATATACACGGTAAGCTTCAATACAAGGGGCGGAAGCGAACTGCCTCCGATAGAAGCTGAGGAAGGGTGCGCCTTTACCCCTGAAATCCCCGAACTTATCGGTCACGACTTTTCCTGTTGGCTGATCGGTAACGAGATATTCGACGCTTCTCAAGGCGTTTACGATAATGTCACCCTTACAGCCCAATGGATCCCGAAGGTCTATAAAATAACCTACGTAACGGAGATCGGACAACTCATCGTTTCCGAAACCACCGTGACATATAACAGTCTGTTTATCCCTGACCTGCCCCCCGAAAACGAATATTACGAATTCTGCGGCTGGTATTACGGCGAAGAACCCATGAACGAAACTATCTGGAAGCTCACCGAGGACGTCACCCTCACCGCTAAATGGAAAAGCAAAGCGCTGATCGTGGAAGAAGGGGTAGTGACGGGTCTTACGGATCTCGGACGCACCCTGGACGAGATAGTGGTACCCGCCGAAAACGGTACCGAAGCAGTAAGAGCCATAGGCGACAAAGTATTTGCGTATAATACTCTGCTGAAAAAAATAACTCTTCCTTCGTTGGAAAGGATCGGAGAACAAGCTTTCTTCGGCTGCGGAAATCTCGGCGAGGTGGTATGTGAAGGACAATTGCTCGGCGCCGGCAGAGAAGCTTTTGCAAAAACCGCATGGCTCGAAAGTCAGCCTGACGGCGGAGTTTACCTCGGCAACTGCCTGCTTGTGCTCAAAGGCGATGATCCCGGCGTATTCACCGTGCGCGAGGGCACCTTGGCAATCGCCGACTACGCCTTTGACGGCAAAAGCATTACCGGCGCCGTATTCGATCCCGAACTGCTTTATGTCGGAGCACACGCCTTCGAGGACTGCTCCTTCCTCTTCTCCGTTTCGGTAAACGACGCTTTGCTTTATATCGGCGACTTCGCTTTCTACGGATGCGACTCCCTTATTCCGCCTTCCCTTCTTCCGACAGTAAGTCTGGGCAAAAACGTCTTTCCATCCTTATAAAAACTCATAAAGTTTTCATTTTCTTCATAATTTTATCCCGGGGACAGCTGTCCCCGGGATAATGCTTTTTAATTTTCCGTAATCTTATTTAAAATCACCGCACACCTCCGGTCAGCCGCTCAAAAGCGGGTCCCGGATCAAAAAACTTGTCTGCACGGAGATATTTTATGCCGTTTCCGAAACGGTCGGCACATTTCTTTTTGCCTTATATTTTACCTTGCATATATATTCCCGACTTTACATTTTACATTGTTTATATTCTTTGTCTTATATTCCGTGCTGCATATAAATTCTTTGTTTATAACCGAATCGTTTTAAGTCATCAGTCTTTGCCTTACATTTATATAGTTTTTTCATAAGGTCTTAACGGACCCTGACGCGCAAACTTTAATAAAGGGAAAGCGTCAGTTTCTGATCAATGCGTACTGACTGTTGTATATTTGGCTGTAAAAACCTTTTTTGGCAAGCAGTTCTTTATGTGTGCCCGTTTCGACGATATTTCCGTTATTTACCACGAGAATAATATCCGCGTCGACTATAGTTGAAAGTCTGTGAGCTATGACAAAGGAAGTACGTCCTTTCATAAGATTATCCATGGCTTTCTGGATGAGTATTTCGGTACGTGTATCCACGCTCGAAGTAGCTTCATCGAGGATGAGTATCTTACGGTCGGAAAGAAAAGCGCGCGCAATAGTGAGCAGCTGTTTTTGTCCTGCCGAAACCGAAGTCATATCGTTACTGAGGACAGTGTCGTAGCTGTTGGGCAGAGTTTTAATGAAGTGGTCGCAGTACGCCTGTTTGCTGGCCTCAATAATCTCGGCATCATCTGCTCCTTCCTTGCCGTAGCCTATGTTCTCCTTGACTGTTCCGTTGAACAACCATGTATCCTGCAGCACCATACTGAACATATTTCTGAGGTCTTCTCTGGTCATTGTCGACGTATCGACGCCGTCGATAAGGATCCTGCCCTTCTGGACGTCGTAAAAACGCATCAGCAAATTTATCAAGGTAGTTTTGCCTCCTCCCGTGGGACCGACGATGGCCACTTTCTGTCCTGCTTTTACGTCTATGGAGAGGTCCGTGATAAGAGGTTTATCGGGGGAATAGCTGAAGGCTATATTTTCGAATCTGACGTTGCCTTTGACGTTTTCAATGCGGACAGGCGACTCCGTTACGCTCATTTCGGGGTGATCGAGCAGATCGTAAACCCGACGCGCCGAAGCGAGGACCTGCTGAAACATACTCATTGAAGAAGCGATCTGTTCGAAAGGAGAGGAAAGGTAACGCGCATAAAGCACCACGCTTACTATCGAACCGACGTTCATAGTCTGATTTATCGCCATCCATCCTCCGAGTATACATACTATAATAAAACTGATGTTGTTCGAGAGGGAAATGACGGGTGAGACGCTTTCGGAATAGAAAAACGCTTTTTCATTTGCGGCGGTATAAAGATCCAGGATGGAAGAAAGTTTTTCTTCTCTCTTATTTTCTATATTATACGCTTTTACGGTCATAAAGCCGGTATAATGTTCTTCTATATGAGCATAGAGTTTCCCCGTGTATTTTTGTCTTTCAGAGTAATGCTTTTCGCTCAGGGAAGCGATTTTAGCTGCTATAAGCGTAGATATCGGGATCGTGACCACGATAACTGCCGCAATAACCGGATTAATTGTAAACATTATCACTATTATCGCGATAAGCTGGATCACGCCCATGATAGCCATATTGAGGAAGGAATGCACGGTGGTACCCATACGGGAAACGTCGTTTATCGTACGCGCGATGATTTCTCCGTGCGGGGTGGAATCGATATAAGAAACGGGAAGCCGTTTTATTTTATCAGATATCCTTACGCGGAATGTAGCCGTAAAGAGACGGCTCACCGTATTGTTCATTATTATGACTTTTCCGAGATCGGCGCCGAATTTCAGGCAGTATCCCGTAAGAAGAATAAGACATCCCGCAACGAGCGCGTTCATATCAAGAGTCTGGACGACTCCGGTATAATACTGATTCAATACCTCAGTCAGGTTTCCGATAATATAAGGCGACAACAGCCATACTCCGACGGATATTACCGAAAATATCACTGCCACAAATAATCTGCCCGCTATCGGTTTAGTTTCCGAAAGCAGTCTTTTCAGGATCGTGAAGGTCGGATACTTGATCTTAAGTTCTTTATTTATTTTTTCTCTCAGTTCGTGGTCAACCATTCAAGTCTCCTCCTACCTGCGAATTATATATTTCTTTATATATTTCGCAATTTATGAGCAAATCGGAATGTTTTCCTTCTCCGACGATGCGTCCTTTGTCGAATACGAATATTTTATCTGCAGACATAGCCGTCGCGATACGCTGCGTACAGACTATCTGTGTTTTTCCTTTTATGTAAGCGTTCAATTTTGCGCGCAGTCTGCTTTCCGTAAGAAAATCCAGAGCGGAAAAACAATCATCGAAAATATATATACTTGCATCCCGGAGTATAGAACGCGCAATCACCATTCTTTGTTTTTGTCCGCCGGAAAGGTTTGCGCCGCCTTGTTCGAGCTTATGATCCAAACCGTCGGGGTAGGCGTCCACATAGCTTCTGATTTCGGCTATATCCATAGCATTAAGGATCTGTTCACGAGAGGCGTCAGCGTTTCCGAGAAGGATATTTTCCGCAACACTCTCGGAAAATATCGCGGTACGTTGCAGCACGCACGAAATATTATCCCTTATCGACGCGGGATTAAGAGCTTTATAAGAAATACCGTCATAAAGGATATCTCCGTCGGTAGGCTGATAAAACCCGAGAAGCAGCCTCAGGACAGAACTTTTTCCCGAACCCGTACCTCCGATGAAAGCTATAGTCTGGCCGTCTTTTATATCAATGCTGATGTTTTCGAGTACATACTCGTCGCTGTCCGCATATTTGAAACTTACGTTTTCAAAATTTATGTTTCCGCCGAGCGGAACTTTTTCGTACGTGACTTTTTCCGTGGTATCTGCCTTGAGGACCTGATTTATCCTCATCAGCTTTACGCGGATCCGCGGCAAAAACAATATCCCTATGCTTAACATCATTACGCTGTTCATTATCATGGAGACATACTGTACAACCGCAAAAACGGAAGCGGCAGAAACCGCTCCTCCCGGCTGCACGCGCAATCCGCCGAAATATATGATTGCAACGGTCGTAAGGTTGAGGAGAAGCAAGGAAACCGGATCGAGCGTACCGGATCTTATATTTGCGGAAACAAGTCTGTCCGTCATATCGCAAACCACGTTTTTAAGTTTATTATGTTCCGTAGGTTCACGATTGAAAGCTCTTATGACTCTGATACCGGAAAGACGTTCTCTGAGGATCTGATTCAATCTGTCCATCTGATTATCCGCGTCGTTCCAAAGGTCGAAAAGCTTTCTGCCCACTAAAAACACGGCTACCACCATTACCGGCAGAAATATGAGCATTATAAGCGAAAGCACCGCGTCCTTGCTGAGAGAAAGAACGATGCCTCCTATAAACATGACCGGTAAAGTTATGCTTACTCTCAGAAGAAAATACACGCTTTCACTCAGCAGATCCACGTCTTCCATAGTTCTCGAGAGCAATGCCGAAGGGCCTATAAGGGAAAACTGAGAAAACGAAAGTTTGTTTATCTTCCGGAATATCCTGAATTTCAGATTTTTTGAAAAATTGACTACGATCCCGGCTATAAGTCTGGCTGACAAAAGGTAACTTATCATGGAGATGACCGCCAGAACCACCATAAGCAAACCGTTTTTCAGAATATAATCCATATTTCCGACATTTATTCCGTTATCGATGATATCTGACATTATAGTCGGAAGGAACATACTCGAAAAAGCCGCTACTGCGAGTACGATACAACAAAGAAATATTTTTCCCCTGAATTTTTTCAGTTCCGCAAAAGCACCCATAAATTTTCCTCGCGTCATATGATCTCATACAGCCAAAGCGGCCGTTTTATCCGTATAATAAAGACGAAAGAAACAGCCGTTTTGTCTTATAAGCACAAAATTTGTTTTCAGTTACAGGACACTCCGAGTATTATAGCACAGACGATAAGAATTTGTCAAGATAAAGTGATGACCTGAAATACAAGTTTTCGGCTGAAAGATCCTTATACGTCTTTATAGAGGTTATATTATGACAGAAGAAGAAGCAGTAGGTTGTGTGAAAATGTGGATAAGGAAAAAAGCTTCCTTAAAATTGGTAAAAATATTATGTTTTATCGGAAAAAAGGTATATTTTTATTTTTAGAAACAAAAATTGCCGTGTGGAAAGCAATGTGGAAAAGGTGTAGATAAAACAGGTATCCTTCCACATCGGTGTGGATAAGTTTTATAACAATGATTTAATAAAAAAGGTATACCATCGTAAAAAAAAGGGTGCGTTTATTTATTCTGTGTGGTATAATGTCAGAGGAGGAACGCAAAGTGTCCAAAGAAAAAAAAGAAAACAGTCTTAATAACGAAGATCCGGAGCTGACAGAAAAGTCTGATAAAAAAAATAAAAGGAAAAAGAGAAAAGAAAAAAAAGCCAGACGCAAGGCTTACGAAGAATTTATCAAGTCTTTCAGTACCGAAGAATACAAGGGTTCTATAAAATCCATGTATATGAGGTTCATGCTTGCCGTGCTTTTTGCTTTGCTCACGTCGACTCTTATAACCACGGTATTGGTATACGGATTGCGTTCGGCAGAGCTTTCGCGTTATATAAATGACAGAATGAGGGGAGATTTTGAAATAGTCGGGGTCTTTATCGAAAGATTCAACGCGTCGCTGCCCGATGAAAAGGATCATCTTACCATTGACGAGATAGAATCGCTCTTCAAAGACTTTCTCGGCAACGAATATACGGTCGAGGTGTATAATTCGTACAGTGAAATGGTAAATTCGCTGAAGTCTCTTTTTAACGAGGAAGATCTTGCTCAAGTAATGACGGAGCATATCGTGCTTTTTAAAAACGGCTGGTTCGACAATATAGGAGTTGCGCGAATAGAAGACTGTTTTGTCATGCTCAAAACGAGTCAGACAGGCAGCTCCGATATAAAGCAGATATGGTTCAACGTGATCTGGACTACGGGCTTTTTCACGATATTTGTAGCGCTTATTATAAATTCGCTTACCATAAAAACAGTTATCAAGCCGATCAAAGCCGTTTCCGACGCCATGCAGCAGGTGACGCGCGGTAACTTCGATATTCAGCTCGAAGTAGTGGGAAATGACGAAATTTCCGTTTTGCAGCGGAATTTCAATACCATGACGGACGGCCTTAAACAAAACGAGGAAATGTCTAAAAATTTTGCTTCCATAGTGTCGCACGAATACAAGACTCCTATTGCGGCAATCACCGGGTATGCTCAGCTTTTATATAACGGAGGACTGGAAGAAGAGGAAGAAAAACAGTATATAAAAACCATTCTGGAACAGTCAAAAAGGCTGAGCAACTTATCGGTAAATATGCTTCAGCTTGCAAGACTGGACAGTAATACCGTCGGAATGAGCAAAGAGATGTTCAGTCTTGACGAACAGATCCGTAACGTCATAGTGAACATGGAAAACCTTTGGGAGCAGAAAAACATAGAGATGGATATTAATCTCGACAAAGCACAGGTATACTGCAACAGTCAGATGCTGTATCACGTGTGGGAAAACCTGCTTTCAAACGCGATAAAATTCACTCCGGAAAACGGTAAGATCACAGTGACGTGTCAAGTCAGCGATAATTATGCCGTGGTAAAAGTGGCGGATACGGGCTGCGGGATATCGCCGGAGAATATACCGCATATATTCGAGAGATTCTATAAATCCGATTCCGAAGTCAACGCCGACGGGAACGGACTCGGTCTTGCCATAACTCAGAAGATCATTCAGCTGAGCGGCGGGAAGGTAAGCGTGGAATCGGAGGCAGGTAAGGGCTCGCTCTTTACTGTGACATTGCCCGCTTTTGATTACAATGCGGAAAAGTGAACCTTTTGAGTATAAGACGGATGGACTGCAGTCAGGACATACAATAAATTGTATATCAAGCTTTTTCCGGTATACGGACCTTTGACTTTATCCGGAAAAAATATATAATAAAGGAAAATATCTTTCCTTAGCGACGGTTTCATTCCCCCTTTTTCCGTCGCTTTTTTTTTCGGAAGGGAAAACCAATTAATATAAAGTTTATTTCATAAGACAAAAAACACTTAAATATTCTTCAAAATGTCAAAATCACCTGACATAAAAGAATTAGCATATCAAAGAGGTGTTTATGACTGACGAATATCTGATGCAGTCGGAATTCAGCGAAAAGGTTTTCATAACCGATTCGGCTCTTTTCGGCGGCGACAAGGACAGCCGGCAAAGAACGGAAAACATTCGGGCTGCAGCTAAAAAATTAGGGGAAAAAATACTGAGTAAAGGACATAAGCTTTACATATTGTCCGATCATCGGTTGGGCGAAGAAATCGAAAGTGCTTTAAAGAGGACGATCCGATTATCGCCTTATCTTTCAGAGGATGTGAGATGTATACTGGCTGTAGGGGGCGGACAGACGGCGGAGAAAGGCAAGGCTATGGCGTCGGCGATGGGTATTCCGCTGTTCATATGGTGTACGGCTCCTGACAGCGACACCTATTTATCGCCTTTTTTTGTTCAGAAGGTCAACGGAATGCCTGCAGTGGAGGAGTGTCGGGAAGCGGAAGCGGCAGTTGTGGATCTGGCGGCGCCTTTGGAGGATACAGATGTAAAGAGAGGGGTAGGACTTGTGGCAAAAGCCTTGCTGGCTTTGCCGGAAACCTCTTCAGGAGAACTTACCGATATTATAAAGGAATGTTTTTTTGTGGATTTCAGTAAGCTGACGCCGCAGCGCAAACTGATCCTGTACAGTGCGCTTTTCAAAATATCTTTGAAAAAAACCCGGGACAACGGCTATCTGCTTACTTCGGCGGATAATCTGGCAGAGATTCTTTCCCTGAAAAAGGGCAATAAAGCCGACTTCGCATATCCCTGTGCGCGGATGCTCACAGAGATATATTCCGAAGTGTGTGAAAACTCGGATTGTTTTGCTTTGCCTCCCGATCAGATCAAACTGAACGAAATTATCAAAAGAAGAAAATTTCGCGAACCGCGCCGCCGTGCAGAAACCGGATATCCCGTAAAGTGTCCCGATATATCCGCGGTAAGGGAAACATACCGTGCGCTTGCGCTTTTTGAAGATTTTTGCAGCGATAAGCTTCCTTTCACCAAAACCGAATTGCGGGAAGCTCTGATACTTGCCGCGGCGGTTTCGGATAAAGGAACCCTTAACGATCTGTATTGTGCGGGAGTTTTCGGATAATAAAAATTCAACGGTTAAGATATGTAATTTCAAAAGAGACCAAACTTTTTTCACTTTACAGTTCGGAGTTTTTCGGGGAAGGAGGATTTTCTGCTCCCTGCCACCACCCTGCGTATCGTTCGGTACACGGCAGTTCAGGTCTTTATCCCATACCGTTTCAACATTTCTGTTTTTTCAATCTGATACTTCCTGCTTTTTGCTTCATCTCTTTCGGCTACTGTGTATATCATTTCCAAACAGAACATCTTTAATATGTGTTATTGAATCGTTCACTCCTTCCCGCCTTTGCGGCACTATGGTCTCTGCCCGCTTCTCATCATTCGTTGTTACTTCTTATCGTCAGACCTCACAGGATAACTTCATGTTCTTTCTTTGTTTGTCTGCCAATCTACGCACAAGGGGTACGGTTGTCTTTGGGCTTCATCTCTTTCGGCTGACTTACCGCCGTATACGCCTTTATTAAGTTTCTGTCCGTCAGGCTACGATTTTGCTTTTCCTTATTCTCTCTTACACCTCACGTGCAAACTTAGGAAGTTGCTTTCGGTTTCGTTTACAACTACGCCTCGGCGGACTTTTACCATACATCATAAACATGCCCGTCATAAATGAATTGTCAAACTAAGTGCAACACTTTGTGAGATTTTCTTGGAACAAATC
>URET01000013.1 GCA_900546875.1 uncultured Eubacteriales bacterium | reverse complement strand
TCACGGTAAACCGAAACTTTACGAAAACCCCGAAACTTCACAGTATAACCGAAACTTCACGAAAAACCGGAAACCCCACGAAAAACCCGAAACTTTACGGAAAACATAAACTTCACGGAAAACCCAAGATTTTAGTGACCTTGAAGTTTATAAAAAACATGCCCCCGCACGAAAAACCGGAACTTCAGGGAAATCCCGAAATTTCTTGGCAAAAACGGGTATATCCCGAGGAGGTGCTTCAGTCGTTTTCAGAGTTTTCCGTATTGGTCTGAGGGAGTCAATACAACTATCCGGCGACGCGGAGAAGTGATGCGAATAAGGGTGCGAAAAATGTCGGATTCATTCATGTCCGGAGCGGAATCCTTTTCCTGAGCACCGTTTGTATGCAGTTTTGACGAGTTGTTTTGCATTATTGCCCCATTGACTCTTTCCGTGTGCTTGTGTATAATGAAAAAAAACAGCGGAGTAAATGTATTTTATGAAAAAAGGTATATGTATCATTATGTTGCTGCTTGGCGTTTTACTGTTTTGTGCGTGTGTTGAAAACGTTATTCCGCCTGATATCGATCCTCTTCCCGGAGAGGACAATACTCTCCGGAGTTCGGTCAGAATAACGCTTCCCGACGAAGGCGTTCCCTTATACAACAATGCTTCCGTGAAGGTGGAAAATACCGATCTGCCCTTATATTTCGTATATGTAAACAATGAACATACGTGGGGACCGAATCCTGACGGGAGAACGGGGTGCGGCGTAGGTTATTTTTCGCTTGAGGGCAAAGCCGAGATAAGCGTTGCGGTTTCGGGTATGACCTCTTGTGTCGTGAGGCCGCTTTCCGCCGGCGTTACTGCCGATGTTACCGACGGCAAAGCCGTTTTTACCCTGAAAAGTGCGGGCAATTACTGCATAGAGCCTGACGGAGATCCCGAAAAGGCGATTTTCCTCTTTGTTACCGGGCATGAAACCGATACAGAGACCGGCGCCGAAGAAAAAGTCATCAGGTTTTCCAAGGGAATACATACAGAGGAAAACGATCCTTACATCGTGAACGGCGAGGTGACGCTTACCTCCGGCACTAAAGTGATACTCGAGGAAGGAGCGGTGGTGCGCGCCCGTTTCAAGGCAGACAACGCCTCCGACATCACTATATGCGGGACAGGTATTATCGACGGCTCCTGTTTTGTGCGCAACGCTGTCACAGGAGAGGTCACTGTGCCTTTGGAGTTTAATTATTGCAGCGGAGTTGTTTTCCGTGATTTTTCTGTACTTGATCCTGCAGGCTGGTGTGTGAACTGGTATTTTTGCACCGACAGTCAGATAGATAATATCAAAATTATATCCTCCCGTTCAAACGGCGACGGTATATCTTTGCAGTCGTGCAAGGATATCGATGTCAGGAATTGTTTTTTAAGGACTTGGGACGATAGTCTTGTGGTAAAAAATTACCCGCGGTGGAACGACAGGAACATCGAGGGCGAAACAGAGAATATTACATTCAGCAACTGCATATTGTGGACAGACCTCGCTCAAAGCATGGAGATCGGTTATGAAACCATCGGAAAATTAATGAGGAACATAACCTTCAGCAATATCACTGTGCTGCATAATTTTCATAAGCCTGTCATGAGTATCCATAATTCCAATAACGCCGATATAGAAAACGTGGTGTTCGATACGATCACTGTGGAAGACGCCTCAATGGGCAGGGGCGACGCGGGAAGCAACGCTCAGCTTTGCGAGATAGCCGTCGAATTCAGCTCTACCTGGTCCACAAACCATAAAACAACGGCTCTCGGCAGTATAACCGGAGTAAGGGTCAGCAATGTCACGGTACTTTCGGGAAACGCAATAATCCCCGTGAGAGTGGCAGGGTCAAGGGACATGAGGAGCGGCTATAATGCTTCCATCCATTATGTGAAAGACGTTGTTTTCGAAAATGTCTGGCTTGGCGGCAAGCAGCTCACTTCGGGTTATGCTTATCTTTCCGTCAACGAATATGCGGAGGCTGAAGTCATAAAGGGGAAGGAAAAAGTGATCGCGTCCTTCGACTTTGTTATGGATGATGAAGAGCTTGCGGAATATTCCGATCATGCTGAAGTAACGGTAATATGAAGGGAGGCGGGCCGCCGATAAAGGAATTGTCCGCTCACCTTTTGCCGGAAACGCAATTCCGGGACATAAAAGACACCCTGCTGCCTTAAGGATTACATGCAGCAGGCTGAGCACCCTCTTTCCCGACTCCGTGAATGCTTCGTGTTTTTCCCGGAGGTTTAAAAGGTTTAAATATGATGCTGGCATATCCGCAAGGGCAGAGAATAAAGGCGTCAGTTTCGGGCGCAGAAGAAATTCAGCAGAATTGCAATGTTTTTTGCAGGTATGTTGTCTTCAAAAAATAATAATTATGGTTTAATATATCAGTAGTGAGACGATACGGGAGTTCTGTGCGTCAAAATACGTTGAAACAGGAGATTTCGAATGAAAATCAAAATTTTGATCGTGATACTTGCGGTTGCCGTGATCGCGGCTGTTTGCTGTATAGTGTTTCTGAACAAGGGGAATGAAGACGGACCCGTTACTCCTTCCGGTCCGGATAAAACCGTTACGGAGACCAAGGTCGTTTTGTATGACGGCCCTGAAATAATGATGAGTTCTTCCGTTGTGGGAGTAAAGGTGGAGAGCGAGCCTCTTTTTGTCTATGACACAAGAGTAAATCACGCCAGGAGTTTCACCTTTACGGAAAGCAAGGACTATAATCAGGTGGTAATATTCGATTTTGAAGGTTCTGTCGACGTAGAGGTGGAGGTATACGGTGCGTCTGCGCTTTACGATGTGGTGGTCAGACCTTTATCAAGACAGGTGGAGCCTCAGGTCAGCGGAAATAAAATAACCTTCACACTCGACTATACGGATAATTACGTAGTGGAGTATGCTCTTGAGGAGGGCGGTACCGCCTCCGATAACGCGCTGCATATTTTTGCCAATCCTATCGAAGAGGATCCCGTAAGGGAGGACGATGTGCCCGAGAATACCGTTTATGTCGGGCCGGGCGTGTGGATGGCGAGTGCTTTGCCTGTTTCCGAAAACGATACTACTGTTTATTTAGCGGGAGGGGCGGTGGTTTACGGTCAGATACGTGCCGCGAATCTCAGCAATCTTACGATAAGAGGACGCGGTATTCTTGCAGGCGAACTTTTCAGCCGCACGAAAGACAGCGAGTTTACGCTTCCGATAGAACTGCAGAATTGTACCGATGTGACTATAAAAGATATCGCAATTCTTGATCCCGCGGGATGGGCGGTTACGTTATATCAATGTTCAAACGTGACTGTCGACAATCTTAAGATTATTACCGCGCGCGCAAACGGAGATGGCATTTCAGTACAGTCGTCGGACAACGTTACGGTGACAGGCGGCTTTATCTGTACATGGGACGACACTCTTGTGGTCAAAAACGTAGACAATACTTCCACTTCCGACATTCTTTTCGACGGCGTTTATGTGTGGACCGACCTTGCTCAGAGTATGGAAGTGGGGTATGAAACCTACGGCGCCACTATGACTGATATCACATTCAGAAATATCACGGTGCTCCATAATTTCCATAAAGCCGCCATGAGTATACATAATGCTGACAACGCGGAGATCAGCAATGTGACATACGAGAACATCACCATTGAAGACGCGCGTATGCTCGGAGACAATCAGCTTGACGGCGAAAACGATTTTCTTATAGATATCACCATCGCCTATAATGCTGAATGGACTCATTCCGGCGGTGAAAGAGGGTCTGTCAGGGATATAGTATTCAATAATATCAAAGTCATAGAGATGGCAGATTCCATTATGTGCAGGGTATACGGCGAAGGTTCTTCGAGCAATGTCGACGGGGTAAGTATCAGCAATATAGAGATCGAGGGCAAGCTCATGAAATCCCTTGCGGACATAAAGCTTACTCCCGGAGTCTACACAAGCAACATCACCTATTCCTCGAGCGGCAATGAAGTAACGGGAGCCGACGTGGTTTTGCCGTATAAACTTGAACTAAGTCAGGACGACGCACCCGAGATCACCAAGGTTTCGAACGTGTTGCAGGCGGGGCTTGTGGTCCCTGATTTTGCGGTGCTCAACAATGATCCTTCGTATGCGGGCAAGAAAGTCGATACAAGCTCAGTCGTGCTCACCGCAACTTACGGGAGCGGCGACCGTGCCACTGCCGACTGGAACCTTGGCAATATACCTGAAAAACAGGGAAAGAGCTATAAAAACCTTCTTGACGGCGACCGTGCTTCCGAGTGGATCTTCAGCGACTGGCAGGGACTCGATAATGAATTTGTGGCGCTCAGCTTTGATTTCGGCAGTGCGACGCAAATAGGGAATATACGTATTCTCGGAACGAGCGGATCTAACATCATGAGGTATTACAGCGTGTCCATATTTGCCAAAACCGAGGCGGACGGCGACTGGAAACGTATACAGGCTCAGTCGGACATTGCGCTCAGTCCTCAGGCGAGCAACTATGCAGACGTTCTTATCCGTCTTAACGCCAACGGTTATTACGGACTTCAGCTCCGGTTCTTTTACGGTAACGACATAACACATCCCGAAGAGATAAACGTCGGGGAAATCGAATTTTATCCGCCCAGTCTTACGACGAGCAAATCCTTTGTGGAGGTGGCGGAGCATGAGGATGTTTACGATATCACCAACATGATAGACGGAAACGTGCTCACGTATTTTGAGTCCAAGAAAGGCGTATTCCCGGCTGTTTTTGCAATAGATATGGCTCAGGAAGAAAGAGTGAAATACATCAATATACATCTTCCTCCTCTTTTACTTTGGGAGCCCAGAAGTCAGGAGATCGAGATACTCGGAAGTACCGACGGAGTGACATACTTCACCGTCGTGGAGAAAACGACTTACCTTTTCGATCCCGCCGACGGCAATATGGCGGCAATAGTGCTTGACGAGGCTGTTGCAATGCGCTATATCAAATTGGTTTACACCTCGAACACTTCCGGATACGGAGCTCAGATATCCGAATTGTATGTATACGGGGAATAATATTCACAGATCATAATTAACGGAGGGTACACATGAAAAAGAATGTAACAAAGTTTTCTCGCTTGTTTATGATGGCTTTCATGCTTATCGTTCTTCTTACGGCAGCTGCTGCAAATTCCGTTGCCGTAGCCGAAGAGGCTGTTCCGCAGACGAGAGAATATAATCAGGCCTTTGACAGACTTCTCGATAACGGTAAAGGCAGCGGCTCACAGGCTGCTTACAGAAGCATAGTGTGGGCTGAGGGTCAGTGCGACGACGTTATCGAACCGATATTCAAGATCGGCAGTCCCAAAATAAGCGCCGGCTTCGAAACTCTTAATATCGAGCTCAGGAGCCCGGACGAAAGCGTAAAGCTCAGCGACATCATGATCGGGCTTCGTATTTCGGACAGCGATGCAGCTGCTGCGGAAAACAGTTATCTTCTCAGTGACGAGGACATGATCGGCGGTATAACCTTTTCTGCCGGCGAAGATATCGGCAGCGAGTGGTCCACGCTCACGATAGACTTTACTCAGACGGATATCAGGGTAAACGGCGCTGCTTTTGATTCCACAGTTCCGGACGCCATGCTCGGTTTCCATCTTTTTGCCGCTGAAACTTCCGCGGGCGGCAGTCTTGACATCCGCAGGATATTCGTTACCGCCGGGGCTTCGGAAACCGTAGTGCTTAATTTCGACAATGTGAATGAAAGCTGGTGGTATCAGAGCGAAAGCGGGACCTACAGGGATTATCCCGCGTGCTACAGCTTTACCGATTCCAAAGTCATTGCAAGCGACGCTTCTTCGGCAAATAACCTCGACGGCGCCTATTCCGCTATAGTGCTCAGCATAGCGGGCAGCGGGAATATCACGGTAGCTCCCGTGAATGAAAACGGCGAAACGGGCGAAGCCAAAGCCTGGAGCGATCTCACGGACCTCAACGGTACTCCTCTTGCTGCAGTCGGAAGCGGTTTTCAGAATGCGGTCATCAGTCTTGAAAGTCTGGGCATGGTAAATATAAAAGGTGTATGCGTTTCCGTTGAAGGAGGGCAGGCGCTTGTGTCGGGTGCTTTCTTCACGAATATGGAAGACCTTAAGCCCGATGAAAGCTTCCCTCAGCTTGACGTCAGCTCCATTGCCTATATGACACAGTTCGGCTTCGAGTATCTTACTGCCGGCGCCGACTATGATAAAGCCGTAGAGGACTGCGCTCCTTTCAACTGCGATTATATACTTTCCTATTCTGCCGAAAACTGCGCCATTACAAACGGTCACCTCGTGCTTGACGCTCAGGGACAATCATATGTGAACATGAAGATCCGTTCCAAAGTTGCCAGCGAAGGCAGAAGATACCTTGTATTCAAGTATAAGCTTACCGACGGCGCTACTTTGAACGAATTCCGTTTCGACGTTCTTACCACTGACGGAGACGTCGGCGTAGGTATCAAATACGCGGCAGAGTGCTATGCGGGAATAGCGTTGTCATCCGTTTCGGATATCAACCCGTACGAAGGGAATAACGGATATCAGTATCTTATAGTTGACCTCGAACTTACCTTCGGTGAAAGGTATATCTCCGGCGTGGACGTTTACTTCGGAGGAGCAGGTCAGATGCTCATTGATGAAATATACTATGTGCACCCCGTCACTCCCGAAATGAACTACTCGGAAAATATTCTTTCCGAAGCCATGACTCTCAATGTGAGCGACGGCAGCGACTACTGCTATCTCGGTGGCATGGACCTCGACGGCGCTGTGCATGACGGTATGGAAATCGTCATGAGAGGAAGCGAAGGTTATACGCTCAACGAAGTGCGTATCGAAATGGGCGGTTCCACGGTATGGTTCGTGAACAACGACTCCGGTACTTTCTATGATGTATACGGGAGATTCATGCCGGTGCTTTCCGCCGAGAATCAGGTCTACACCATAGACTTTGAAAAATCGGGTATTACCGGTGCTCTTGAAAACATGCATATCCATGCAACGGGCGTTGCGGGCGGAGCTCAGCTCATAATAGAGTCCATAAGGTACATTGATTATGCACCCGAAGAGATGCAGTATACTGAAGAGGTCCTTGCGGAAGATTTTGCCGGCAGAGAATTCACTGCAGCGGCTCCCGGATACGCTTATATCGGTTATATCAACGGCGCTTCCGCCGCAGGCAATCAATTTATGGTAGTGGAAGTGGAAGGAGACATTTCTTTGCTTCGTTTTGAATTTGCCGGTATCGGAACTTACTGGATTACGGAAAATGATCAGGGTACTCTTAGAGACGAGAACGGAAATACTTTCCCCGTCAGCGGAGCGCAGACACTCGTTATCGACCTTGAAAAGTCGGGCATCACGGGAACCGTGGGTGATATCCACATCCATAATGAATTTGCCGCAGCAGGCGACGTGCTCAGGATAACTTCCGTGAAGTTTGCTTCTTATGCGGAGAACAGCGAAATAATAGTGCTTCCCGAAAACGACGACTCGGCTCCCGAGATCACGGGCAATATTCCTTCTTCCGGAACAGTAGGTGAGGAAATAAACATTTCCGCCTCTGCCGAGGATAACTACGGCGGCGAAGTTTCTATAGAATTCGAAGTAACTTTAGGCAGTGAGACCATAATAATAACAAACGGAAAATTTACCCCTGAAAAAGCGGGAACATACAGCGTGAAAGTGATCGCAACGGACGAAGCGGGCAATTCAGACGAACAAGTTTTCTCGATAGTCGTGTCCGATGCGGAAATACCCGAGTGCACGGAGCACGTGGATGAGGACAACGACGGCAAGTGTGATATATGCGGAAAAGATATGCCCTCGGAAAACGAACCCGAAGATCCCGACGGCCCCGCTCAGACCGAAGGCCCCGGCGCAGGACTTTATATCGTGATCGGGCTTGTGCTGATCGTTGCCGCTGTGATAATATTCTACGTCGTTAAGAAGAAAAACAAAAAAAATTCCTGATCGGAAAGGTATCGGGCAATAAAAAACATTGATATAAAGCCCCTTGCGGTTTACTGCCGCATGGGGCTTTTTGCGTTTCCGAAAATAAAAACTTGCCTTGATATATCGTCTGTGCTGTTGTATAATAAATAAAAAGCACGGAAACCGAAGCGTCGGGGACAGGCGAGAGAACGGAAGCAGCCCGGAACACACGGACGAATCGCATATATTTCTGCCGTATTCAGCCGCTTCCGAAAAGTATTTTTTCCGGGACCGAACGGATCCCGGAAGGGGCGGGCGCCGTTCGGCTTCAGGGAAAGCGATGAAGGCCGCCGCGTTTTGTTCCGTGACATCCGGCTGACCGCAGACGCGCAGGTTTCAGGATACGGGCGTAATTTTCATGCTGATATGGCAGAGTAAATAAGGGACGGTTTGTTTTCAGACAGACGCTCCTCCGGACGGACCCGGAAGGGGCGGGCGCCTTTCGGCTTCAGGGAAAGCGAGGAAGTCTGCCGCGTTTTGTTCCGTGACATCCGGCTGACCGCAGACGCGCAGGTTTCAGGATACGGGCGTAATTTTCATGCTGATATGGCAGAGTAAATAAGGGACGGTTTGTTTTCAGACAGACGCTCCTCCGGACGGACCCGGAAGGGGCGGGCGCCTTTCGGCTTCAGGGAAAGCGAGGAAGTCTGCCGCGTTTTGTTCCGTGACATCCGGCTGACCCTAGACGCGCAGGTTTCAGGATACGGGCGATAATTTTCATGCAGATACAACAGAGTAAATAAGGAACAGTGTGTTTTCAGACAGACGCTCCTCCTCTTTTCGGCGCACGGATGATAAGGATTGTTCCTTTTCGGGCGTAACGGCTCGGAGCAGGGCTCCGGTTACAAAAAGGTGAACGATTATGTACAAAATGATAGTGGTTGACGACGAATATCTTGTAAGGACGGGCATAACCGAAACCATCGACTGGAATAAATACGATATCGAGATCGTGGATACCGCGCAGAACGGCAAAGTCGGACTGGAGAAAATCGAGCTTCACCATCCCGACATTATCATAAGTGATATCAAAATGCCCGTAATGAACGGTCTTCAGCTTGTTGAGGCGCTTTACGAACGCAATTATGACGGGATAATAATTATGCTTTCGGGTTATAACGACTTCGAGTATGCAAAGGGGACGCTGGAAAGAGGCGTATTCAAGTATCTTCTTAAGCCCATAGACAATGACGAACTGATAGATATTGTCGTAAAGGCGAGAGAAAAACTGAAAAAAAGAAGAGTCATGGATATGTATATATCCGATATACACGTGAGTATCCCGATAATAAAAAACAAGCTTGCGGATGATGTTTTCCACGGCGTTTCCGACGGGGGAATAAAACAGAAATTCACGCTTTACGATATGCCGCTTCTGGAAAAGGGAATAGTGATATACTGCAAGGCAGATGTTTCCACGGCGGGTAACGAGTCGGAAAGCGAAGAAAACGTGGAAAAGGCGTTGAGTATCATTCGGGAGGAGATCGTTTCTCTGCTTTCGAACCACAGGATGTTTTATTCCACGGGACAGATCCGTGTTGCTTTTGCGACGGATTTCGTGGATGTGGACGCTCTTGAAAAAAA
This sequence comes from uncultured Eubacteriales bacterium, assembly GCA_900546875.1. Classification (GTDB taxonomy): domain Bacteria; phylum Bacillota; class Clostridia; order Christensenellales; family CAG-314; genus UMGS929. Next base: position 26,721 of record URET01000013.1, on the reverse strand, counting down.
GCTTACCGAAACGCTCAGAAATTACGAAAAATTAAGCAATGTGGTGCTTTCCATCGGACTGAGCGGACAATTCGGCAGGTTCGAGGACATCCATTCCGCTTTCGGCACCGCAAAATTCATAGCGTCCAACAAGCTTTACGCCATAAACAGCGTTTATATAGCCGATCAGGCTAAAGAAAATCTGAAAATGTATAAAAGACACGTGGTGGACGCAATGCAGTATATCGCGGAGCACTACAGCGACAACGAGCTGAAAATAAAAACGGTCGCGGACGCTTTGTATGTTTCCGAGAGCTATCTGATGCATCTTTTCAAGGACGAACTCGGCAAAACTTTCAATACCTGTCTTACCGAATACCGTATAATGATGGCAAAGAGGCTTTTGCTTGAACAGAAACACAGAGTTTATGAGATCGCCGAAATGGTGGGATACCTCGATATGAAGTATTTCGGACAGGTATTCCGCCGTGCGGAGGGATGTACGCCGAGCGAGTATGTCAGAAAACACAATGAAAAGAAGTCTTAATAATAAAATAACGGCTATTTTTTTAACAATTTTGACGGTGCTTCTGCTGATAATGCTTGCGGCGGTCCAGGCGGCTGCCAATATTTTCGCGCGCGAGTATATAAATGACGACGTGATGAATACCCACGACTCCATGAATTCTCAGATTACCGATATCCTCAACGAGGTCAATTACGGTTACACCCGTATGACAAAAAGTCTTTTCCTTCCGGCTTACGGACAGGAAACCTCCTACGAAGGAAAAAAGCAGATATTTCTCGGTATGCTTTCGGAGGCTTCGCTTTCCCATGACTATGTGAACGTGTTTCTCAGATTGGGGGAGGATTCTTTTATGAGCGAAGAAAGCTTCGATGAGCCCGGAAAACTTTTTTTGAGCGAAATAACAAACGGAAACTCCATCCTCTACTGCGGAGAGGCGAATGCGGAAGCGGGATATATAGAAATCGGCAGACGTTTTCAGAGTTCGCTCTTGCCTCAGGAGGGGTGTATAGTTTTTTATCTTTCTATCGATGTACTGAACTCCATATGTGCCGACGTCAAATTCGGGGAAGGCAAGACCATGCTCATAAATTCGGATTACGGTATCCTCGGAGACTCCGAAAGCTCCGACGTGGGCAAAACCATAATGGAAACGTCGAGATATCCTCTTGAAAACGGCAGTATAGTGAGAGAAGACCTGAACGGCAAGGATTCGCTTGTGGCCGTTACGTCGTGCGCTTCAAACTACTCTTTGGGCTGGTACCTTCTCAGCATACTTGATTACGGTATCCTTACGCACGGCTATACGGTCCTGAGCTGGATACTTGTGGGAATAGCCGGGGTATGTTTTCTTATATCTTTTATATTTGCGCTTCGTATATCCCGTGCCACCGTGGCGCCTCTAAACGAACTTTCGGGGAAAATAGCGTCGGTCAATTTTGAAACCGGGAAGGGGATTTTCCATATAGGCGGCGCCGGCGACGAGCTTTATGAACTTGAGAAGAATTATGACGAAATGCTCAGCAGGTTGTATCAGCTCATGGAAGTTAACAAGGAAAATATGGAAAATCAGCGCAAACTCGAAATGGACGCACTACAAATGCAAATAAATCCGCATTTCCTTTATAATACCCTCGACGCCATAGCGTGGTTGGCAAAAATAAAAAAACAGCCGGAAATTGAAAAACCCGTGATCGACCTTGCCAAATTCTTCAGACTGAGCCTTCATAAAGGCGATAAATTTATATATATAAAAGAGGAAACCGAAATTATCGAGCACTTTCTCGAAATAGAAAAAGTCAGGTTCCCCGATACGATAAGCTACGAATGTACCCTTCCCGACGGCATAGGCGAATACAAAATACTGAAACTTGTGCTCCAGCCTATAGTGGAGAATTGTATCAAACACGGCTTCGAAGGAAAAGAAGAACTCGGGATCATTTCCATTACGGCAAGAAGCTCCGGCGAATATATAGAAATAGACGTCACGGACAACGGCTGCGGATTCGACGTCCCGGAGGATTTCCCTTTCAGAAAACCCGCCAATACCCGCGGCGGCTACGGCCTTTATAACGTAAACGAACGTATAAGACTGGAGTACGGCGACGACTGCGGACTCAAAGTATCATCCCGCAAAGGCGAGGGCACCACCGTAACGGTCATCATTAAAAAAAGGATGTGACATTTTGAGCGCGTGATCCCCTGCCGGGGAGCAAGTTAATGAAAGCGCACCTTATGACGGTGCGCTCATGCCGGAGTCGGGGCTGTTTTCGTGCATACCGCAAGAAAAGAATCGAACGTAAAGCAAACGCGTACACGAGGCTCATAGATCATTAAAAAATGATTGCATATATATTACCCTCTCCTGCGGATAAATAACTCAAAGGATCGGGATTCGGAGAATAAGTCAAATGTTCGGAAAGCTGAGAAAGAAAATATTCGGCAGTATTTTTACGGTTATTTTGATTTTTGTACTGTCGGTCAGCATCATATCCTTTTGCGTGATCGTAAGCAACCTTTACGAAGCACAGGCCGAAAGGACCGAAGACAACGCATACAGCGGTGTCAAGGGGTGTCAGGCTTATTTTTCCGCCGTTATGGGGATAGTGGAAAACGCTTCTAAAAACGATTCCCTGGAAAGGGTGCTCACGGGCGGTACGGCATGGGATATCATTTCCGTTCTGGACGGCATCTGCAATTATGCCGTGAAGGTGGACGGAGCCGTGCTTTACGGCTATAACGGTTATACGGCTTATTCGGCGGGAGTAGGTTCGCCGCCTTCTCTCAATCAGTTGAGGGAGGACGAGGATTTCGAAAAATTTATGCTTTCAGATGAAAGAAGCTTGGTTTCGGTGAGAAAAAAAGCCTCCGCTCAGTATTACAACCATACAAGATATAACTCCGAAAAAGGAGTTATCTCCTGCATGTATAAAATCTACAGCGAAAACGAAGCCGTCGGGATAATCTCTGCGGACATTCTTTCGGAAACTCTTTATGACGCCAAGCTTTCTTATATAAGCTTCGGAGAATCCGGCGTCGGTTTCCTCGTGAAAGACGGATTAGTCACCGATTCGGAGACATTCAAGCAATATTTCCCGCAGGGAGAAGGAAGAACAGAGGACGGCAAGTACTTTGTATCATACGCGGAAGACAGCGGTATCGAAGTCATGCTTTTTGTCCCTCTGAACAGCTTCTATGAACGTGCATTTGCCGTTTTCGGCATGTTTTTTGCCGTGGATATGTTGCTGCTCAGCCTGGGAGCTTTGTTTTCGCAGTATGTATGCGCGTGTTTCATAAATCCCCTGAAAAAGCTTTACGGCAGAATGAATGAAAGCCGCTGACTCGACACGTATCTTTCGAGGAAGCTGGAACGCTTCCTTTTTTTTGCGCCGTTTCCTTACCCTGTAATGAGGCAGACGTCGTTTTTTCTCGTATCGGTTGCCTAAAGATGCTGACGGCAGATCCGGCTTCGATATAACGGGAAACCGGCAAGAAGGAAATCGGGATCGGTTAAACTGCTCAGCCGGCGGATTATCGGCAGAAACGCCCGGCGTTTCAGAAACGACACACCGGACGGCAAAGAGCGGCATACGGCGGTGCGGAGAACGGAAATATACTCGACGCTTCCGAACGCTCCGTGCGGGATGATCCGTGCGTTTCCGAAACGATACAGCAAGCAGCGAAGAGCGTCATGAAGAAAACGGGTGTCTGTTATGAAATCGGGATCGGTTAAACTGCTCAGCCGGCGGATTATCGGCAGAAACGCCCGGCGTTTCAGAAACGACACACCGGACGGCAAAGAGCGGCATACGGCGGTGCGGAGAACGGAAATATACTCGACGCTTCCGAACGCTCCGTGCGGGATGATCCGTGCGTTTCCGAAATGATACAGCAAGCAGCGAAGAGCGTCATGCGGCGGTGTGGAGAGCGGAAATATACTCGACGCTTCCGAACGCTCCGTGCCGGATGATCTTTTTTCTGTCGCGGCAGGTTTTTGCGTCCCTGCAAGTCTGTCCGTGCGGAGCGGGAATGCGGCTGCCGCAGGGCAGAGTGTTAAGGGGTAAGGGCAGGAAAAATTATTGTGCAGTTTTGTCTACTATTTTGCAGTTTAAGTGTATTGCAAAATGCGGAAATAATTTATATAATTAGCTTAAAGATAATAAGCGCGGAGACGCTTTCTGAGAGGTTGTTATGAAAAAGATTCTGTTAGTTATTGTTTTAGTGATGATGATGGCAGTGGTCATGTGCGCATGTGATCCGGAGGACAACGGCAAGATCAAAGTTTCCATCGGGTTCTGGCCTGAGGCTTCCAATACCGCAGACATTGCCATGTACAACGAGTGGAAAGAAAAATTCGAAGCGGATAATCCCGAATACGAGATCGTCGCAGATCCTTACACCTACAGTCCCGAAACTGTGGCGGCAAAAGGGAACATCGGCGCTTTGCCCACAGTATTTCAGACCTATTTCACCGAACCCGAAATGCTTATTCGTGAAGAGTACATCCGTCCCGTGACCGATCAGCTTGAGCAGCTCGGCTGGCTTGATAAAATGGATGACAGCATGCGTGCGGCACTTACCAAAAACGGTGAGGTTTACGGAGTCCCTCGTGACGGATACGGTATGGGACTTTTCCTCAATCTTGCTTTGATGTACGATATGGGCGTTATAGATAAAAATACCGACGGAACGTATAAATTATATGACGATGACGGGGATCCGCTGTATCCCACCACTTTTGACGAGGTCACTGAGCTTTGCCGTGAGGTGCAGAGTGTGTATAACGACAAGTACGGCATACTTATTCTTTCCGCAAACAAGCAGGGCGGATGGCAGCTGTGTAACATAGCGTGGAACTTCGGCGCCGGTGATCTGCAGATTCAGGGCAGCGACGGGAAATGGAGCAGCAATCTCGCCGACGAAGGTATGGTCAAGGCCCTGACATGGATACAGGATCTTGCCGCCGAAGGATTATGTTATCCCGGAGCTTCACTCAATTACAGCGATTTTCCTGCCAAGATAGGCACGGAGCAGGTACTCATGGCTTTTGTAGGTAACGACGCTTTGAGTCAGCCCATAACAAACTACAATTTCGATAAGGACAGCTTTGCGTTTGTACCCATGCCCACAGGCGACGGAACAAGCAGATATGCTCTTTTCGGCGGTACGCCTTATGTCTTTGCAGAAAACGCCACTGACGAACAGGTAGAAGGCGCGCTTAAGTTCCTTCATTACATAGGCAGAAGTCCCGAAGTGGATGAGATATCTGTAGCCGCAATGGAGAAGGGCTTCAAAGTTGCAGAGCAGAAGGGCATGCCAATACTGCCTACAGTCAAAGCATGGAAAAATTCCGACTATCTCGAAATCGCCGAAGCTCTCGAGGATCAGTATATAAACGTCAATTACGAGTATATGAAAGACTTCTTCGATACGATATACGAGATGCGCCGTGACGAAGAACCCAATTACTGTCAGGATATGTACGGACTGCTTGACAACGCCATTCAAAGTGTGTTGTCGGAGCCCAGTGCCAACCCTCTGGCTTTGCTTACCACGGCAAATACCACTTTCCAGAACCTATATTTATCTAAATTAAATAAATAATTCAGGATGAAACGGAAGAGAGTATGATATCACAAGTCAAAAAGGTTTTCAAAAAAAATATCGGCGGATGGCTGATCATGCTCCCCACACTTGTGCTTTTCGTGTTTTACGTGTGGGGCCCTCTGCTTGAAAACTTGTTGTATTCCTTTTTTGAAGTGCACCGTTTTCACAGGGAAGAATTCATATGGTTTGACAATTACATTTCGGTATTTTCCGATCCCGCTTTCGGGAAGGCGGTATGGAATACCTTTGTTTACGCATTCTGGTCCATTCTGATAGGTTTTCTGCTTCCGCTGATATTGGGACTGCTGCTTTCGGAAGTAGTTCATTTCAAGGCGTTGTTTCGTTGTCTGATATATTTCCCGAGCATTATTTCCGGAGTCGCGGTGATGCTGATGTGGACTCAGATACTTGACGGTTCCTCGGGAAGCATGCTGAACGGTATTCTCGGTCTTTTCGGGATCGAGCCCCTTCAGGTGCTGATGAACTCGGAGTGGGTCATCCCGGTGATAGTTATAGTTATGACGTGGCGAGGTGCGGGAGCAACGGTGCTGATATATCTTTCCTCACTTCAGACGGTGGATTCTACCCTTTATGAGGTGGCAAGACTTGATAAAGCCAATTTTCTTCAGAGAATATGGTATGTTACGCTCCCCTCCATCAAGCCTACCGTGAAACTGCTCTTTATTTTGCAGATAATATCGGTATTCCAGGTGTTCTATGAGCCTATGATGATGACTGCCGGCGGTCCGGATAATGCTTCAATATCATTGATGTATCTGTGCTACAAGTATACGTTTTTAGATAACAATGCCGGAGCCGGAGCTGCCTGCGGAGTCATACTTGCCATAATCATAATGCTTCTGAGTTTCCTTTACTTCAAGCTTTCCAAAAAGGAGGAAACGGTATGAGACTGCAAAATAAAAACGAAGGCCTTATAACAGGTATCGAATACAGGCATACTCGTTTCAAGATCCTTTACGCCTTCATAATCTTTATACTCGTCACAGCCTGTCTTGCCGCCATAATCCCTATCGGATGGCTGTTCTTTGCCGGCTTCAAGGACGCCGACGAGGTTTTCGCTTCTCCTTTCAAGTTCTTCCCGGACGCTTTCGACCTCGGAAAGATCGTGGAAGTGTGGAACACAGTGGGCTTCGGCAAGTATTTTTTGAACACCTTTATTGTGATGGCGGGGTCTGTTTTATGCGCGGTGATCTTTAACGGCCTCCTTGCTTACGCGGTGTCGGTGGTCAGACCTCTCGGACATAAAACCGTTTACAAGCTTGTGCTGGCTAGTTATATGATACCTGCCGTGGCTTCTCTCGTGCCCCTTTACGCCAACATAACCTCCCTCGGTCTTAAGGGCTATGCCGTTTATCTGCCGCTGTGTCTGCTTTACGGCGCAAACGCCTATTATTTCATGATGTTCAAAAACTATTTCGATACCATCCCCGAATCGCTCTTTGAAGCCGCAAGGGTCGACGGTGCCAATCCGCTCAGGATATTTTTCTCTGTGGCGCTCCCGCTCAGCAAACCTATCGTCGGGGTCGTCAGTATCTTTGCCATGACGGCTTCATGGGCAGACTTCCTTCTTCCTTATCTGCTTTTACAGGATGACGCTTTGTGTACCGTTATGGTCAAGATCTATAACCTGAAAACCAATATGTCGAACATGATGAATTTCGGCATAGACAAGTACCTTATGGCGCTGACCATTTCCATACTGCCTCAGATACTTATTTTCGTTATTTTCCAAAAGCAAATCACCGGAACAAATGTCAGCAGCGGCGTAAAAGGCTGAGGAAGGAGGGCGTGCCGACTGTATCGCTGCGACGCTTTTCCTTCGTACCGCCCGTAAAGGCGCGGAACTGACTCGTTGACTTAAAGGAGATCTTATGGCTAAAACTGCAAGAAAACATTTTGAAACCGATTGCTGGCAAATTATCGAAAAGGATTTCTCATCCGAATTTTCACGTGTTTCGGAATCGGTGTTTTCCCTCGGCAACGAATACATGGGAGCAAGAGGCTTTATCGACGAGGGATGCGGTTTCCCTTCTCTCAGGGGGACCTACCTCAACGGCATTTACGAATACGCTTCCGACTCCTCCGCCACAGCCTATAAAGGCATTGCCACACGAACGCATTTTATGGTGAACGCGGCTGATTTCTTCGATACGGAAATTATGCTTGACGGGGTAAAACTCGATATGGCTTCGGTTCCCTTCGAGGATTTTGAAAGAACGCTCGATCTCAGAACGGGCAAGCTTACAAGACGTACTGTCTATAAGTGCGGAGGTAAGTCTCTGAAAGCGGAGTTCTGCCGTTTTTTCGATATGCAAAGGTATACTGACGCCTATCAGCGTATCGTTTTCACGTCGGACGTAAGCGCGGTGCTCACGCTGAGTGCGAACGTGCGTTTCGATGAAAAACATTTCGGTCAACCTTCGAGATGGCGTGAAACTTATAACGAAGGGGATTTCACGGAGTGCTGCACGGAAAGCACGAATCAGAGGGTATGCGTGGGTTGTTATTGCGTCATGGTGGGAGCTGAGTGCGAAAGCCTGAAAGCCGACAGGTTTTCCGGCAAAAAGTTCACCGTCACGCTCAGGCCGGGCGAAAGCGTTGTATTTACACGTCTTGTGACCGTCGGGAAAAACAGGAAGGGCGGATCAGCCTTGAGCGAAGTCAGGAAACAACTCGGAACGCTTTGTGCCGAAGGCTATGAAAAGGCTTCCGCGCGCAATGAATCTTACTGGGCAGACTTCTGGAAAAGATCGGATATCACTATCTGCGGCAGCGACGAGGATCAGCAGGGCATAAGATTTTGTATCTTTCAGCTGCAGCAGACCTATCACGGCGCCGAGAAAGAAGATAATATCGGAGCTAAGGGACTTACTGGCGAAGCGTACAGCGGTCATGCCTTCTGGGATACGGAAACTTACTGCCTGCCTTACTACCTTTTCAATAATATTGAAGCGGCGAAGAATCTGCTCGAGTACAGGTATACCACTCTTCCTCAGGCTGAAAAACGCGCCCGGGACCTTGACTGCAAAGGCGCATGTTATCCTATAGCCACGCTTAACGGCGAGGAAGGCTGTACTTTATGGCAGCACGCGAGTCTACAGATGCAGCCCTCCACGGGAGTAGCTTACGGTATCTTTCTTTACAGCAAGGTGAGCGGGGACAAGGAATTTTTGTATACTCACGGAGCCGAAATGCTTATCGAGATATGCAGGTATCTTGCTTCGAGAGGGCAGTGGGATCCCGAGCACGAATACTTCGGTTATTACTGCGTGATGGGACCGGACGAGTTTCAGATGATGGTCAACCATAACACCTACACGAACTACATGGCGCAAAAAACTTTCCGTTTCACATTGAGCGTACTTGAAGAAATGCCCGAGGAGTTTTACGGGAAAGTGAGCGAAAAAACCTCGCTTGCTCCTTCGGAAAAGGAGGAATGGAAGCTTTGCGCGGACAGGATGCTCATTCTTTACGACAAAAAAACTATGCTCTACGAACAGCACGACGGCTTTTTTAAACTGCCTCATGTGGACGTCGACTCCATTCCCGATACCGAATTCCCGCTCTATTCTCATTGGAGCTACGACAGGATTTACAGGAACGACATGATAAAACAGCCTGATGTACTCATGTTTCAGCTGCTTTACAGCGGGGATTTTTCCGCGGAATGCAAAAAAGCCAACTATGAGTATTATGAGCCGAGATGTATTCATGAGTCCTCGCTTTCGCCGTCGGTACACTCAGTGATCGCGGCGGAAACGGGCAAATATAAAGAGGCGAGCGATTTCTTCGCCTTCGCCACGAGAATGGACCTCGACGACTATAACCGCAATACGGCGGAAGGACTGCATACTACAAGCATCGCCGCGGCATGGCTGAACGTGGTTTACGGCTTCGGCGGACTCAGAAGCGACAGGGAGCTCTCCGTAGGACCCATACTTCCTGCGAAATGGGAAAAGTACTCCTTCAATATCACCGTGGACGGCTGTGTGCTGCATTTTGAAACGGACGCAAAAGGAGTTACCGTGACCAACGAATCGGATAAGGAAATACCTCTCATAATATACGGAAAGAAATATTATGTAAAAGGACGCATTACGGTGGAAAGATGATTATTGAGGAAAAAGGCTACAATTGCGACAGACTGTCAAGGGGCGACAAACTCGTTATCGGAAACGGTACCTACGGCTACAGAGGCACCATAGAGGAAAATACCGCAAATGAGTGTGTGGCTCTCAACGCGTGCTGTTTTTACGATAAGAAAGATGACGGGTGGAGAGAATCGGTCAATATGCCCAATCCTCTTTACGCCGTTTTCCGTGTGAACGGCACTATCCTTTCGGAGCGTTACGTAAAGAACCATTACGAAAGGCTGCATCTTGAAAACGGCGTTTTTGAGAGAGAGACAGATTATCGTATCGGGAACCTGAACGTAAAGCTTTTCACCCGGAGATTTTTTTTGCAGTTGCGCAGCGATCTGCTTGTGAGCGATATCAGGCTGAGTTGCAGCGAAGAATGCAATATAGAAGTACTCAGCGGCATAGACTGCGACGTCTGGAATCTGAACGGAAAACATTTCACGGTGCTGAAAACGGACTTTTCTCCCCTTTCTGTACGTGCAGTGACCACAGAAGGGAAGATGCTTTCCGTCACAGTTGAGGAAAACGCGTCGCAGTTTCCCGAAAAAAGCTTTATTTCGGGGGAAAAAGTCCTTAACAGGTATAGCGTGAGCTCAAAACGTTTTTACCTTGCAAAATTCTGTCTGCTCTACAGAGAAGGCGCCGAAAGCCTTCCGCTTCCCGAAAACGCCGACTTCCTCCGTATGATGAAAGAAAACGATATTTGGTGGGAAAACAAATGGAAAACCTCCAAAGTTTTCATTAAAGATAGGGATAAACTTCAGACCGCCGTGGACTACAGTATCTATCAGCTTATCAGCTGTGCTCCGAAAACAGAAGGGGTGTCTGTGCCCGCAAGAGGATTGTCGGGTCAGACGTATAAGGGGGCTGTTTTTTGGGATACCGAAATGTTCATGGTGCCTTTTTACCTCGAAACTGATCCGGATACCGCAAAAAGACTCATAAGGTACAGGATCGGCTCCCTGAACGAAGCAAGAGCAAAAGCGAAGTTTTACGGTTATGAAGGCGCTTTCTTTGCATGGGAAAGTCAGGACAACGGAAAGGAAGCGTGCAGCGATTTCAATGTGACCGACGTCTTTACCGGCAGACCGGTCAAGACCTGCTTCAAAGACAAGCAGATCCATATATCCGCAGATATAGCCGTTACGCTGTATAACGTCTACAAAGCCACAAACGACATTTCGCTGCTTGCCGAAGGCGGGTGCGAACTTATTATCGAGTGCGCAAGATTTTATTATTCTCGCGCGCTGTATAATCATATCAAAAACAGATTTGAGCTTACGGACGTTTTAGGACCGGACGAATATCACGAAAGGGTAAACAATAATGCGTATACAAATTACATGGCCCATGAAACAGTAAGACTCTGTTTCAAGGCAGTAGCCGCGCTAAAGCGTCACGCTCCGCAGGGGTATGAAAAACTTTATTCCAAATACGCCGGGGATTTCAGGAATTTAAGAAACTTCTACAAGCATCTTTACCTTCCCCAACCTGACGAAAAGGGTATTATAGAGCAGTTTGACGGATATTTTGCACTGGAAGACGTATCGGTTGAGCAAGTGCGTAGCCGTCTGGTAAACGAAAAGGAGTATTGGGGAGGCACAAACGGAGTCGCTACTCCTACCCGGGTAATAAAACAGGCCGACGTTATAGCTTTGATGTGTGTGTTGCCTGAAAGATTTTCCGTTGAAGTGAAGAAGGCAAACTATGAATTTTATCTTCCTTATACGGAGCACGGATCTTTTTCATCTTCGATGTACGCAAGGTGTGCGTGTATGACGGGAGATCCCGAAGAGGCTTATAAATACCTCAAAATGACTGCCAATGTGGATCTTGAGGGGGGCGGAAAGAAGTTTGCCGGAAGCCTTTATATAGGGGGAAGTCATCCTGCAGCTTGCGGCGGCACATGGCTGACCCTTTCCGAAGGCTTTTTGAATAAGGATTACGGTCAGCTCCCCGAAGAAATAGAATATCTGATAGTGTCCACGAAAAAAGGCACAAGACTTTCAAGAAAAAAATGTGAGCCCCTGTCGTCGGCGGCAAGGACATGATTTCTGACGCAAAACGGAGTGTATACTATGATAAAAGGAGTTATTTTCGATCTGGACGGGGTCCTGGTGCATACCGACAAATTCCATTTTATGGCATGGAAGGCTCTTGCCGATAAACTCGGTATTTATTTCGATGAAAAGATCAACAACAGGCTGAGGGGTGTTTCGAGGATGGAAAGTCTCGAGATAATACTCGAAAGGAGCAAGATCAGCTATACCGCCGAGGAGAAAGAAGCCTTTGCGGCAGAAAAAAACGAAAAGTACAGGGATTTCCTTCGTACCATGACGCCTGATGACGTAGATAAAGGCGTAAGAGAGACTTTGGAAAAGTTAAAAAGAGCCGGGCTGAAGATCGCCGTCGGGAGCAGCAGTAAAAACGCCGGCCTGATACTCGCCCAAACCGGACTTACGGATTGCTTCGACGCCGTTTCGGACGGAAACGGCCTCAAAAAAAGCAAGCCCGATCCCGAGGTGTTTCTTAAAGCGGCCGCAATGCTCGGACTTGACGGAGAAGAATGCGCAGTAGTTGAAGACGCCGTTGCCGGAATAAAAGCCGCAAAAGCGGCAGGGATGCTATCGTTTGCAATCGGTGACGCCGCATTGTCCGACGAGGCGGATTTCAGAATGAAAAGCATAGAAGAGCTTCCCGGTATTATTGCCGAGGTCAACGAATAATTCGTATCGAAAACCCTTGAGCCGGAAAACCTCGGAGTTTTTTCCCAGGGGAACTTCCGGAAATCGCCATTGCTCTGTATAGGCGTCTTGCCGCGAAAAGTATTCCGCAAAGCACCCGGCAAAAAAATTTTATGAAAGATATATCGATATACTTGCCGCCTTCGGGCGGTTTTTTATTTGTTTACGGCGAGTCTGCCGGGGAATATTTATGGGGAAGGAAAATAATCGATAAAAAAAATTATTTTGCCGGAAAAGCGATTGACAAGGCCGTTTCGGTATGAAATAATTATTGAGGGGAAGAGTTGGATATCGGAGACTGAAATGAACGGAAAAGATACGGAAACTGAAAATGTTTTGAGTGCAAAAGAGCCCGATGTGCCTTTTGTTCATTTGCATGTGCATACGGAGTACAGTCTGCTTGACGGCTGTATGCGGATCGAAAAGATGCTGGACAGGTGTCGGCAGCTGGGGATGAAGGCGGTTGCCGTTACCGATCACGGCAACATGTTCGGAGCTTATCATTTTTATAAAGCAGCAAAAAAAGCCGGAATAAAGGCGATACTCGGCTGTGAGTTCTATACGTGCGGTGATATCAGGGTCAAGGAGAACAATAATGGCGAATATTTCCATCTGATTCTGCTTGCAAAAAACGAGAGGGGATATTATTCGCTGTGTAAGCTGAATTCTATTTCGTATACGGAGGGCAAACATTATAAGCCTCGTATCGATATGAGACTTATAAGGGAGTATCATGAAGGACTGATATGTCTTTCGGCGTGTATAGCGGGTGAGGTTCCCAGACTTCTGCTGGACAGGCAGTACAATGCCGCCGACGCTTTGGTGAAGGAGTTCAAGGAGATTTTCGGCGAGGACTATTATATAGAACTGCAGGATCACGGGCTCGAAGAACAGAGATTTGTGAATCCTTTGCTGATAAAGCTTGCAAGAGATAACGGGGTCAAAGTCGTGGCAACCAACGATTCTCATTATCTTTTGAGAGAGGACGCCGTTGCGCAGGATGTATTGTTGTGCGTGCAGACGGGAAGGTTCATCGACGACGAAAACAGACTTCGTTTTTCGGGCAGTGAATTTTATTTTAAGAGCGGGAGAGAAATGAGCGAACTCTTTTCTTATATACCCGAGGCTGTGGAAAGCACTCTTGAGATCGCAGAAAAGTGTTCATGTGAGCTCACGAGGAAAAAGCTGCTTCCGAATTATGTCCCTCCCGACGGCAAAACTCCGTATGAGTATCTTCGCATGCTTATGGAGGAGGGACTTGTAAGAAAATACGGCAGCGTACCGGAGAAGGTCAGAGAAAGGGCGGAGTACGAGCTGAGCGTGATAGACAAAATGGGGTTTGTGGAGTATTATCTTATCGTATGGGATTTTATTCATTATGCCGAGAGCGTCGGGATACCCGTCGGCCCCGGAAGAGGAAGCGGAGCCGGCAGTGTTATTGCCTATGCCATCGGGATCACGAAAATAGAACCGTTGCGCTTCAACCTGCTTTTCGAGCGTTTTCTCAATCCCGAGAGAGTGAGCATGCCTGACTTCGATATCGACTTCTGTGTGGACAGAAGAGGCGAAGTCATAGAGTATGTGATCGAAAAATACGGAAAAAGCAAAGTCGCGCAGATAATAACCTTCGGCACGATGGCGACCAAGGCCGCCTTTAAGGACGTGGCGAGGGTGTATAAGATACCTTATTCGGAAGTGGACAGGATCTCCAAGCTTATCCCGAACAAGGTGAGTTTGGGACAGGCGTTCGCGCTTCAGGAGGGACCGATTGACGAGGACGGATTTGTTACCGATGTCGCCGTGCCCGAGTTGAAGCAGATTTACGATAACGATGAAAATATCCGGCACATAGTGGATCTTGCCATCAAGCTCGAAGGTACGCCGCGTTCCGTTTCCATGCACGCAGCCGGGGTGGTCATCTGCCGTGACGACATAAGCGATCACGTTCCCCTTCAGAAAAACGGAGAAGATGTAACGACACAGTTCAACATGAAGGAAGTGGAAGAATTGGGTTTGCTGAAAATGGACTTTCTCGGACTCAGAACTCTTACGGATATAAGCAAAACCCTGGCGATCATTAAACGCAATACCGGTAAAGACATAGATATGTATGATACCGATTACAGCGACGAAAACGTATATAAGCTGATCTCTTCCGGGGATACCGACGCCGTTTTCCAGCTTGAAAGCGGAGGCATGAAGAATCTTATGAGAAGACTTCAGCCGACGAATATAGAAGATATCATAGCCGGGATATCTCTTTTCCGACCCGGTCCCATGGACAGTATAGACGACTATATCGCCGCAAAAAAAGATATAGCTAACGTAAAGTATGTCCACGAACTCATCAAGCCCATACTCGAGCCTACCTACGGCTGTATAGTCTATCAGGAGCAGGTCATGCAGATAGTGCAGGTGCTTGCGGGCTTTTCTCTCGGACAGGCGGACATCATAAGGAGAGCCATGGGCAAAAAAGACAAGGAAACCATGGCAAAACAGGAAAAAGATTTTATCTACGGCAGAAAAGACGAAAACGGCGTGCAGGTGGTCAAGGGGTGCGTGAATAACGGAGTCCCCGAAGACGTGGCAAAGGATATTTTCCACAGGATGTCGATATTTGCGCAGTACGCCTTCAATAAATCGCATGCGGCGGCATACGCCGTGGTTTCTTATCAGACAGCGTTCCTGAAATATTACTATAAAGTGGAGTTTCTCGCCGCCGTTCTGAATAACAGAATAACAAATTCGGAAGAAATCAAAAAATACGTGGGATATTGTCTGGAGTGCAATATTCAGGTACTTCCTCCCGACATAAACCTGTCTCAGGCGGAATTCGACGTGGATAAGCAAAGACGTATCCGTTTCGGACTTGTTGCCGTGAAGGGGGTCGGCATGGCAGCGATAAACAAGATAGTGGAAGAGAGGAACCGCAACGGGTCATTCAAGAACATCAAGGATCTGTTTGAGCGTATCGACCTCAACACGGTGAATAAAAGGGTGATAGAAGGCTTTATAAAGGCGGGCGTATTTGATTCTACCGGGGCGACTCGCGCTCAGCTGATGTGTTGTTACGAACAGGTGCTTGACGAAGTTGCCGAAAACAAAAAACGCAGGGAAGGCGGTCAGCTTTCGTTTTTTGACCTCATAAACGAAACTCTGCCCGAGAAAAAGGAGCTGGTCCTTCCGGAGATAGGAGAGTACCCTTCCATGCAGAAATTTGCTTTCGAAAAAGAAGTTTTGGGGCTTTATGTTTCCGGGAACCCGCTGAACGAATATAAAAACAGACTGTCAGGATTATTCAGCCTGGGCGATCTCGTTTTTGAAGGCGAAGGCGACGAGGCCGATGAGTTCTATTCTCAGTATGACGGAATGCGCGTGGACGTGGGCGGGATACTTTCCGACGTCAAGATAACCTTGGACAAAAACCTCAGAAAAAATGCCTCGGCAAGACTGGAGGATCTTACCGGTTCCATAGAAATAAAAGTCTGGTCAAATACCTTTGCCGCTTGCGGGGAAAAGATATTTAACGACGCTGTCGGAGTATTCAGCGGAAAGATTTCCGTCCGCTACGGCTTCAGGCCTACTCTTGCCGTTTATGACGTCACTCTTTTCGGCAATGACGACAAAGCTGCCGAAACAAAACACGAAAGCAGGATATATCTCAATATTACCGAAGCTCAGTTCCCGTCGGTCAGAGATATACTCGAAGAGTATCCCGGCGATACGGAGGTAATCTACTGTCTGCCGGAGGGAAAGAAAAAAGCAGGTGTAAAAGTCAGGGAGTGTCTGGCTTTGAGCAGCGAGCTTGCGGAAGCGATCGGTGAGAAAAACATTTTTGTTTCAAAAGGGAAGAAATAATGAAAAAGGGCGATACCGTCATACTCAATATAACTTCCATGGGCGACGACGGCTGCGGAATAGCCGCCGGAGATGAGGTGTATTTTATTAAAGGCGCCCTGGAAGGAGAAAAAGTCGTTGCCGAGATCGATTACACCGACAAGAAAGGCAGAGCGTTCGGCCGATTGAAGAAGGTGCTTCAGGCAGCTCCGGGAAGAAGAAAACCTTTATGTCCTCTTTTCGGCAGGTGCGGAGGGTGCGAGCTTCAGCACATGGATTATGCTTCTCAGCTTGTGTTCAAGAAAAACAGCTTCGAGCGTACGATGAGAAAGATAGGCGGAATCTCCGTCGACGCGTCGGTTACTCCCTCGCCCTCCGAACAGGGGTACAGAAATAAGATACAATTCCCGATAAGGGAGTACGGCGGCAGGGCAAGATGCGGTTTTTTTGAGAAAAATTCACATAAACTTGTCCCCGTGGAGGAATGTCCTCTCCACGGAGAATGGGGAAAGCTTTTTATATCTGCCGTTGACGAGTATCTTGAAAAAAGCGGTGTCGCGCCCTATTCCGAGGACGGGAGAGGCGTTTTGCGCAATGTGATCGGGAGGTACGTTTCGGATCAGCTCTTATTTACCGCGGTGGTAAGAAGGGGCAGACTCCCCAAGCCCGAAATACTTGTTTCGGCACTTGAGAAGCGGTTTGACAGATTCGGATTGTTCGTTTCGCTGAACGAGGTCGATAATAACGTGATATTAGGCGAAAAGACCGAGCATCTTTACGGGATCGGCCGCATAGAGGGCGAAACCTGCGGCGTAAAAATACTTCTCAGGCCCGAAAGTTTTTTTCAGGTAAACGACGGGATACGGAGCAGTCTTTATTCCAAGGCTGTCGAGCTTGCCGGAAACGGGGCGGAAATGATCGTGGACGCTTTTTCGGGAACGGGAGTAATGACGCTGATGCTGGCAAAGAGGGGAGCAAAGACTTTCGGGATAGAGCTGTCGGCTTCTGCGATTCAGGACGCACGTGAAAATGCACGTTTGAACAAGACGGAAAACGTCAGTTTTATTCAGGGCGACGTGGTAACGGAGCTTCCGCGTTTGCTTTCATCTTTGAGGGGAAGAAGGGTGAGCGTGGTATGCGATCCCGCGCGGAAGGGGATAGGAGAGGCGGCGCTTGAAAGCATAGCCGTACTGAGACCCGAAAGATTTGTTTACGTTTCGTGCAAAGCTTCCACTCAGGCAAGGGATCTGGCTTTTTTCAACCGGGTTTCTTCCGGAGAATACCGTGTCGAATATGCGGGTATATTCGATCAGTTCCCGCAAACGCTGTCATGCGAAAGTATAGTATGCATGAAAAGGGAGAACAAAGAATAGTCTTAAAAGCAGCAGGGAGTTTAAAAGAGTTGTTGACAAAAGGAAAGTAATGTTATATTATATTGAAAACGTAATATTTTATTCGGAGGCTGGTTTATGATACTTGTTACGGGAGGCGCCGGATATATCGGCAGCCATACGGCGATAAGGCTTATTGAAAAAGGGTATGATGTCGTTATTGCCGATAATTTCTCAACTTCAAAGGAAGAGCGTATAGGCGACATTGAAAAGATCACGGGCAGGATCACTCCTTATTATAATGCCGACGTCGGGAATGCCGATGATATGGACAGGATTTTTTCCGAAAACGATATCGGTGCCGTTATGCATTTTGCGGCTTATTCACTGGTAGGAGAAAGTATGGAAAAACCGCTGAAGTATTTCGGAAACAACGTTTGCAAAACCGAGAAACTGCTTGAAAGCATGATCAGAGCGGGGGTCAGGAATATAATATTCTCCTCTTCCGCTGCGGTTTACGGCGAAACGGGCGATAAACCGGTAACCGAGGATGCGCCTTTATGTCCTACTAATTGTTACGGCGAAACGAAAATGATCATAGAAAAAATGCTTAAATGGGCGGAGATATCCGGTCTGAGGCACGTGGGGCTGAGGTATTTCAACGCGTGCGGAGCGCACAAAAGCGGTCTGATAGGGGAGGATCACAATCCCGAAACGCATCTGATCCCGATAGTTCTCCAAACGGCTGCAGGTAAAAGAGATAAGCTTTATATATTCGGAGACGACTATCCTACCCGCGACGGAACTTGTGTGCGAGACTATATCCATGTGGATGATCTTGCGGACGCTCATATAGCGGCTTACGAATATCTGCGTGCGGGCGGGAAATGCGATGTTTTCAATCTCGGGAACGGCAAAGGTTTTACCGTCAAGGAAATACTCACGGAAGCGCGCAGGATAACGGGGAAGGAGATACCGGCAGAAATCGCTTCCAGAAGAGCGGGCGATCCTGCCATACTTACCGCTTCTTCGGAAAAAGCCGAAAGGATTCTGGGCTGGAAGCCGATTTACCGTGAGCCCTCCGAAATAATCGAAACGGCATGGAAATGGCATTCGCGTGAAATGGCATGATAAGCGAGTATATAGAGAAGCTGCTCAGATACGGAAAAGAAAAGCTTTTTCTTCCTGCCGAAAATCTGAATTATGCACGTAACAGGTTGATCAGGCTGACTGAGTGTTCGGAATATGAGCGCGTATCGGGGAAAGTGACCGTTCCCGGGAGTTTTGAGCAGGCGGTATCACCGATATTGAGCTACGTTTTGGATAAAGGACTCGTGCGCGAATGTGAAGCGGAGGATTTTTCCTGCGCTCTTGCGGACGCCGTGATGCCGGATCCTTTTGAATACAGAAAACTTCTTTCGGCGTTGCAGCCCGAGGAACGCATGGCGTTTGCAGCTCGTTTTGCAAGGGAAAGCGGCTATGTCAAATCTGGCGAAAACTTAAGATGGAAGGCGGAAAATACAAAAGGCAGACTTATCGTTACCGTTAATACTACAAAGCCCGAAAAAGACAATAAAGCCACGGAAAAGGCTTTGGAAAAAGAAGCTCCGGGGTATCCGCGGTGCGATATATGCGCCGAGTGCGAAGGTTTTGGACGCCAAGGAGCAAACAGACAGAATTTAAGAATAATGCCGATGAAATTATGCGGGGAAAACTGGTTTTGGCAGTTTTCTCCGTATATGTATTTCAGAGAACACGGCATAGCCGTTTCGGAAGCGCACACTCCTATGCGCACGGACAAAAAGACAGTCGCACAGCTTCTGGATTTTGTTTCGGAATATCCGTTTTATTTTATCGGATGCAACGCCGCTCTGCCGAGAGTGGGAGGTTCCATACTCACTCACCGTCATTTTCAGGGGGGCAGAGAGCGCATGCCGATATTCGACGCCCCTGTTTTCTGGATGAAAAAAGACGGAAAATATACTGGGTGTGAGAAAACAGCGTTTGCTTTCCCGTTACGTGGAGAAACGGAAAATGAAGGTGCGTTAAGTTCCTTTTATCTGCGGCAGGATACTTGTTATTATAAGGAAACTTCTTCGGGAGATGAGGTGGATGAAGGGATAGCGGATTGGTATAACAGCGTTATTTGCCTCAGAAGCGAGAACAAAGACGCTCTTACGGAACGTGCTGCCGCGATCATCGATGTTTTTGAGAATTACAGCGATGAAAACGCGGATATCATCGCGCGTTCCGGAGACAAACAGCATAACGCCGTTTCCGTGACGGCACTTAATTCGGGATGGAAGTTTACCCTTTATCTCATCCTTCGTAATAATCGTACGGATGCGTTATATCCGGAGGGGATTTTTCATGCTCATCCACGGTATCATGCTCTGAAAAAAGAGGCGATAGGACTTATAGAAGCCATGGGGTATTTTATTTTGCCCGGCAGGCTCGAAAAAGAACTTGCTCAGGCTGCTTTGTTCATGGAAAAAGGAGGCTTCCGGATATCCGAATTGCCTGCGGAACTCGTAAAATTTACGGATATGTTTGAAAGCATCGATCGTTCGGAGCGTTCCGGAAGAGAGACAACGCCTTCGGGAAGGGCGACGCGGGAAGAAAGGACAAACGAAGGAAGTAATCACGGGGATGACCGCGGAGAAAAGCTTTTTACCCCTCCTCTGCCGGCAGCCGCGGCCACGGAAAAAATAAAAGACTATATCGGTCATGCCTGCGAAGGTATACTGTGCGACACGGCAATATTCAAAAACGACGGAAAAGGACGTGCTGCTTTTATGCGTTTTATGAAGGAAGCCGGTATTATTTCATGATTTTACCCGGAAGATCACGGAGTTTTATATGTGTGACAGAAATCCCGAAAAAATTTTTTTTGATATATACGGAAGACCGCCCGAAATGCTTTTCAGTGCGGCGGGCAGAGTGAATCTTATCGGCGAGCATACCGATTATTGCGGAGGCATGGCGCTTCCGGCGGCTTTGAGCATGCGTTCTCGCGTTTACGCGGCAGCCGGGAAAGCCGGGAAGAAAGGAACGGTAAGAATCGCCGCCACCACTACGCCTTTGAAAGCGGAGATTGATCCGCATAATACCGCAGTATGCAAAAAGCTCAGCTGGGGGAATTATCAGGCGGGCGTGGTGGAACAGCTTGTAGGGAAAGGCATGGAAATAAAGGGGTGCGACCTGCTTTACGATATCGATTTACCCTTCGGAGCAGGACTTTCCTCAAGCGCCGCAATCGAAGTTTCCACCGCTTATGCGCTCTCTTCTCTTGCAGGCGTGAAACTTTCGTTTGCCGAGCTTGCTTCTGTCGGGCAGAAAGCGGAAAACGACTTTGTGGGAGTGAAATGCGGTATCATGGATCAGCTTGCTTCCGCTTCGGGCAAGAAAGGGTACGCAATGCTTACGGATTTTTCCGATATGTCGCTCAAATACGTGAAATTCGCGGAAACGGACTGCGAATTTGTGATACTCGATACCTGTAAGCCGCGCGCCCTCATCAGAAGTAAATATAACGAAAGGTCCGAAGAACTTCTTCAGGCGAAACAAATCCTTTCCGAACGTTTCGACGTTGACTTTCTTGCCCGTATCCCGCCCGATAAGCTTGTTGAAGCTGAATCGCTGCTCCCGGACAAGCTTTTCCGCCGCGTCAGACACGTGGTCACCGAAACGGCAAGGACAGGACTTTTTGCGTCCCTCATGGAAAAGGGAGATCTCGTCCGTATGGGCGTCCTCATGAATGAATCGCATGAAAGTCTGAAAAACGACTATGAGGTGACGGGCTTTGAACTGGACAGCATAGTGAGTTCCGCAAACGGATCGGAATTTTGCCTCGGAGCACGTATGACCGGCGCCGGGTTCGGGGGATGCGCCGTCTGCCTTATAAAAAAGGGCAGTGCGGAAGCCTTTTTTGCCGGCGTGGAAAGGAAGTATCGTGAAAAAACCGGTCTGACTCCCGTGATGTATCCTGTCGTCATGAGCGAAGGACTCACGTGCGAAAACCTTTCCGACAAGACGGAATGAGCCGGTTGTTTGATTCTGCCTTCTGAATGTCGTTTTGCCGCGGTCTGTTACGGTTTTTCCGGAGAAGCGGTCCTATAGCCGCTTGTCAGGCTGCAGACGATCAAAGCTGCGGACAGGAAGAACATGAATGTATATTTGATCACGCCAAAAATGAAATAATAATTTGAAGATTTGCGTTCAAAGGCGTTGAAATACTTGAAAAAACAGCGGCTGTGTGATATTATACATACGTAATCAATAATGATTATCGTTATTGATATTTTTCGGAGGGAAATATCCGGGCAGTATGGAAGGCGAAAGAGTTATTAAGAGACATTCGAGGCAGAGGAGCAAAATAATAGAGGTGCTTGAGGGAACCAAGGCGCATCCTACTGCCGCTGAAGTTTATGCAGCTGTTTCGGAGGATTTCCCGAATATAAGTCTCGGCACGGTATACCGTGATCTCAGGCAACTGGAAAAGGCGGGGCTGATAAGGCGTCTGACTGCCGGTTCGGGGGCGGAGAGGTTTGATTATGACACTAGTTTTCATCATCATTTTATATGTGATTGCTGCGGCAGGGTATATGATGTGGAGACTTCGGGGAGCGTTGAGGTGCAGGGCGGTTTTGAAGTAAAGAGGGCTGAGCTGCAGTTTTACGGGATTTGTCCCGAGTGTCGCGCAAAGAACGGGAAGTGACGGGCGAGATATGATTTCAGACTAAAGGCCTGTAAAGTACGGGCTGAAATACGGAGGTGTAATATGAAATTCAGATGCAAGGTATGCGGATATATCCATGAAGGTGATGAAGCTCCCGAGGTTTGTCCTGTATGCGGAGTGGGAAAGGAAGAATTCGAGCTTATTGAAGAAGAGGAGTAAGGAAATTTTTTAAAGGAAATATGTCTGAGGCGAGGGCAAATGGTGATGCCGGTGCTTATTTCAGTCTCAGTGACGCCCGGAGAGGGCAAAATATTTAATCGAGATTTTCGGAGGTAATCATGAAAAAGTTTAAATGTACGGTTTGCGGTCAGATAGTGGAAGCGGAGACCATGCCTGCAAAGTGTCCTATTTGCGGAGCTGTCACTTTTGTGGAGCTGAAGGAGAATGAAGGGCTTGTTTATGCTTGCGAGCATGTTGTCGGAGCGGCAAAGGGTGTGGACAGTGAGATCATTGAGGGGCTTCGCGCCAATTTCAACGGCGAATGCATGGAGGTAGGGATGTACCTTGCCATGAGCAGAGTAGCCGACAGGGAGGGTTATCCCGAGGTTGCCGAGGCGTATAAGCGTTATGCGTTTGAAGAGGCTGAGCATGCGGCGAAGTTTGCAGAGCTTCTCGGCGAAGTGATAACGGACAGTACGAAAAAGAATCTTGAAATGCGTATTGCTGCCGAGCACGGTGCTACAGAGGGCAAATATATGCTTGCAAAGAAAGCCAAAGAGCTCAATCTTGACGCTATACACGATACCGTTCATGAGATGGCGAGAGACGAGGCGCGTCACGGAAAGGGCTTCCAGGGCCTTTATGACAGGTACTTCAAATAACAGTACCGGATTTTTCCGGTCCGCACATAGCGGGCATAAATGTATAAATGCAAAAGAAAGCCGCGCAGACAAATATGCGCGGCTTTTCGGACGTATTTTAAAGCTGCAGGACTTAAGGCTCATGCCTTGGCGTTACGCCCGTGTAAACGCAAGGCGAAAAGGGTTCTCGGCCTGCTTTTTGCGAAAGGGGTGCAAAAGAGGTTCAGTTTTCTTTTTCGAACATGTCTTTGCCTACCCCGCAAAGCGGACACTGAAAATCCTCGGGTATCTGATCCCATTTTGTACCGGGAGCTATCCCTCCTTCGGGATAGCCGTCTTTTTCATCGTATACGAATCCGCAAACTGTGCAAACGTATTTCATGTTATTCTCCTTTTCAGTATATTTTACCGTCTGAGACGGTGTTTTTTATTTCAGCAGACTCGAGACCAGGGCGGGGACCTTGCGGAAATCGTCGTCATCGGGGTTCCATAAGGATTTGACTTCTTCGTCGATAACGGTGAAGCCGGCGTCCTTTAATAGGTTTTTAAGAATACCCACGCCTTCGCCGCTCCAGCCGTAGCATCCGAATGCGGCGGCTTTTTTGTTTTTGAACCTGAGCGCTTTGAGGAACGTAAGCCATCCCGCAACAGTGGAAAGTATATTGTTTTCCGCAGTCGGCGAGCCTACCGCTATGGCTTTTGATTTGAAGACTTCTGTCATAATCTCGTTTTTATCGGTTTTGGCGATATTCAATACCTTGACAACGGTGTCCGGACTCTGCCTGTTTATCTCGCGCGCTATTTCGTGCGCAATTGCCGCAGTACCGTCCCACATGGTGTCATAGATCACCGTTACCTGATCCTCCTTGTAAGCGGCGCACCATTCGGCATACTTATTAACTATCTGAAGCGGGTTTTCTCTCCATATGACTCCGTGACTCGGCGCGATCATGTCTATGGGAAGATTCATTGCCGCTATTTCGGGCAGCTTTTTCCCTACCATCATCGAAAACGGATTGAGTATATTGGCGTAATACTTCATTGCCTCTTTGTATAACAGACATTGATCCGCTTTATCGTTGAAAAGCTCTTCAACGGCGAAATGCTGTCCGAAAGCGTCGTTGCTGAAAAGTATATTGTCGCCCGTCATATAAGTTGCCATGGAATCGGGCCAGTGCATCATGGGCATTTCGATGAATATGAGTTTTTTCCCGTTTCCGATGTCCAGGCTGTCGCCGGTCTTTACCACCTTGAAATTCCAACCGCGCTTTCCGTACTGCCCCTCCAGACTCTTTACCGCATTTGCGGTGCAGTATAAGGGAACGTCGGGTATCTCCGCCAGTAAAGCGGTAAGTGCGCCGGAATGGTCGATTTCTCCGTGGTTTGCGATCACGAAGTCGATCTTATCGAGAGGTATTTCTTTTTTCAGGTTTTCGACGAATTCAAACCTGTGCGGCGCCCATACCGTATCGATCAGCACGGTTTTTTCCTCTTCAATAAGATAAGCGTTCTGACTCGAACCGTGCATTATTGAAAAGTCGTCGCCATGGAATGTTTTCAGTTCCCAGTCGATATAGCCCACCCAGCTTACGTTATTCTTTATTTTTCTTTTCATATGTCCTCCGAAAGCGGTTCCGCACCGCATTTTACTTGATTTTACACTCTAATTATAATATAATGGTTCCATTAAGTCGGTGGTTTAAACCACCAAACGAGGTGTTTGTGAATATCAATAAAATATCGGTTTTCGATAAAATCGACCGGAAAGACTATGACGACATGTCTGAAAGCGGATTTGCCGGGGTCAAAGAATTTTGTGCGGGAGATTTCATTTTCCGGGCAGGAGATCCCGTGTGTGAAACGGGCGTTGTGCTTGAGGGAAGCGTAAATATCGAGAGCGTGGATATTTCGGGAAATACCACCATAATAAACAATATATCCGCCGGACAGGCCTTTGCCGAGGCTTACGCGTTGTGCGGGACCCCGTTGCTTGGCGACGTTGTGGCAGCCGTAGATTCGAAAATACTTTTTCTGGATATGTGCAAGCTGCTTTCTTCCCGTAACAGCTCAAAAAAATGGTACGTGACTTTTCTTTTCAATTTGCTTGCCGTTTCGGCGGAAAAAAACCTCGCCCTTTCGGAGCGTATCATATGTTCCGCCTCCAAAAACGCCAGAGCGAGAGTCACTTCTTACCTGAATTTTGTCTCCTTTAAATGTAACTGCAAAGAATTCGACATCCCTTTCAACCGACAGCAAATGGCCGACTACCTCAATCTCGACAGAAGTGCCCTTTCCAAAGAGTTGGGACGTATGCGCAAAGACGGTCTCATAAGTTTCAGGAAAAACCATTTCAGGATCGA
Source organism: uncultured Eubacteriales bacterium (assembly GCA_900546875.1). Taxonomy (GTDB): domain Bacteria; phylum Bacillota; class Clostridia; order Christensenellales; family CAG-314; genus UMGS929. Next base: position 1,140 of record URET01000013.1, on the reverse strand, counting down.
GGGTTTCTGATGATTTTCAGTTTGCCGCCGGTCCGGGCGGACGGTGATTTCCGAGAGGGGCTCTTGTGTGTCCGACCGACAGATAAACCAAAGCATGCGAAACTTAATATTTTCCCTCACGCCTTTTCGCTGTCCGACTGATATCCCGCGGCACGCAAACGGGACGGTGTTTCCTGTACGGAAAACTCGGCTTTTACTGTTTTGCGATTTGCCTCGATCCCCGTTTTCCCGATGAAACCGAGCAATATCTTCCGGACATACGGTTTGATGACGTAGAGGACAAAACTATTCAGAAGAAAATCCAAAAATTAAAAAAGAATTTTGAAATGGCGGTAAAAATTCTTGACAATTATGCCCGGTTATTGTATTATAAGTAGGCTTCATGAAGCAAGTCGTTCAATCACGCGCAGACGGCGGGGTGTAGCGCAGTTGGTAGCGCACGTGGTTTGGGACCATGTGGCCGGGAGTTCGAGTCTCTTCACCCCGACCATTATTTAAGAAGAGGGCCTTTAGCTCAGTTGGTTAGAGCGGTCGGCTCATAACCGATTGGTCCGGGGTTCAAGTCCCTGAAGGCCCACCAAAATTTTATAATTCGCTGCAAATAGTGGCCTGGTAGTTCAGTTGGTTAGAACGCTAGCCTGTCACGCTAGAGGTCGAGGGTTCGAGCCCCTTCCAGGTCGCCATTTTTTTGCCTCGGTAGCTCAGCAGGTAGAGCAGGGGACTGAAAATCCCCGTGTCGGTGGTTCAACTCCGCCCCGAGGCACCACCTTAGGGTGCAGACCCGGGGCGTGCTAGTGTAGCTCAACTAGGCAGAGCAGCTGATTTGTAATCAGCAGGTTGCCGGTTCGATTCCGGCCACTAGCTCCAGCCGAATATCTTTTATAACATGGGAAGATTCCCGAGCGGCCAAAGGGAGCAGACTGTAAATCTGCCGTCACCGACTTCGGTGGTTCGAATCCACCTCTTCCCACCAACGAAAGGCGATGCTTGTAAGGTATCGCCTTTCGTTTTGCCTTAGTACCACGCGGCATAATACTTGCCTTAATACCATGCGGCATAATGCTTCACTTAGCGCAACGCGGTACAATACTTGCCTTAATACCATGCGGCATAATGCTTCACTTAGCGCAACGCGGTACA
>URET01000012.1 GCA_900546875.1 uncultured Eubacteriales bacterium | reverse complement strand
GTGCAGGCGGAAGGTATACGGAAGTGAAAGCCGTTTTACGGTAAGCAAAGGTATTTCCTGAAAAAGGGGTTGCAAAAGAGCGGAAAGTATAAAGAGGTGCAGGCGGAAGGTATACGGAAGTGAAAGCCGTTTTACGGTAAGCAAAGGTATTTCCTGAAAAAGGGGTTGCAAAAGAGCGGGAAGTATGAAGAAGTGAAAGCCGTTTTACGGTAAGCGAAGGTATTTTTTAAGAAGGAGCGGGAGGGGGGCATATTGTTTACATAAAAAAAGGAAATCGAAGCAGACTGAAAAACGGGGGGTGGGCGTTATGATTTTTGCAAAAATTAATATAATTACAAAAAAAATATTAAAAACGAGGGAAGCGGGTAAAAAAAATATAGTATTTGTAACAAAAAAGATGAAAAGATGTTGTGTACGGGGAAAAGTGAAAATATCCGAACAATAAAATGGAAAAAAATTTTTAAAATTGCCTTGACAGGGGGAGTGAAATATGCTATTATTTATAGGAAACCAGTATATCCGGCGTAAGGATTATGTCGCAGGCGAGGATAATTTGTCGGAAAGAGGCGGATTCTGAAAAGGATATCAAAGCGGAAGCGCTTGATATATAATGACTGTAACGGCAGTCGAAAAAATATTTTAGGAGGAAAAACTATGCAGAAAATGAGCAAAAAACTTTTTGTGCTTTTGCTTCTTGTTGCAGCTCTCATGTTTGTGTTTGCAGCTTGTGACCAAAAAGTTACTTACACGTTCATGAATGGCGACGTCGAAGTTTCGTCGGTTTCAGGTAATGTAGGCGAAAATGTTACGTTGCCTGAAAATCCTGAAGCACCCGAGGGATATTATTTCGTAGGGTGGCAGGACGCCAGCGGCAACTCCGTGACCAATAAGTTCACGGCAGGCAATAAAACTTATAATGCTGTATTCGAGAAATACATTGTTATAACCTTTGTTGACGGCAATGCCAGAGAGGAAAAATTATTCAAGAAAGGTGAAGCTATCGTTACTCCCGATCCTATCGGACAGGAAGGCGCATACTTTGCCGGTTGGTTTGATTCCAACGACAATGCTATCCCCGCAACTGCAACGGCTGACGGTACATACTATGCTAAGTATACTACCGAAGGTATAACAGTAACGTTCAGATGGGCGACAGGCGAGACCACAAGCGAGACTTCCACAGCTACAGGCGTTCCCGGTGAAGTAATTCCTTTCCCGAATGTAAAAGCTTGGAAGGAAGGCGAAGAGCTTATCGGTTGGTATGATGAGAACGGCAACAAGGCTCCCAAGGAGTTTACCGTTCAGGCTACCTATATCGCTAAATTCGGAAGCTATACCTATAATGATACAGTTTCTCTTCTTGCGACGAACTGGAACCAGCACATTTATCAGACCAGTGATGACAGCTATCCCATTGATTTCCTTTCCACGGGTCTCTTTGGATATTATTTCAATGATACTTATGACGGATATGAGATAGTGCCCATGATGGCGACAGGACTTACCGACGTCACGACAGAGTATTTTGATGCATCGACCGGCAGAACATACGGTTATGCATACAGGATCACTCTTAACCCCAATGCTAAGTGGGAAACGGGCGAAGCTATCAATGCTTACACATATGAGTATTCAATGAAGCAGCTCCTTGATCCTGAGCTCATCAACTATCGTGCAGCCGATTACATGGACGGCGATCTTGAAATACTCAATGCAAGAAATTACTATTATGCAGGCCGCACAGAGCAGGTTCAGGGTCAGTCCGACAAGACTCAGCCCATTGAGAGCTACTATCTGAGCGCTGATGACGCTTGCTATTTCTTTAGTAGTGCTGCGTCACTTTATTACAATGGCGACTATGCTGATTACTTCAAGGTAGAAGATGCTGAAGGCAATATTGTAGACGTATATACCGAATACTTCGTACCCGGTGCACACATCACGGAAGAACTTATCGAACTCCTTCTCAAGGTTGCAAATAACTTCGGTGATTCCAATCCCGAGGCTTGGTATGAATTCTGTTTCTTTGACAGAGAATGGCCTGAATTTGATTGGAGCGAAGTCGGTTTCAAGGTAGTTGACGAATACACCTTCGATCTTGTTCTTGACAAATCCCTTACCGGATTCTATCTGTATTACAATCTCAGCGGAAACTGGATCGTACATGAAGCTACCTATGAAGCTTGCAAGAGCTTTGAGGGCGAATATTATGTAACCACTTACTGCACAAGCGTTGAGACCACCGTTTCATACGGACCTTATAAGCTTACCAACTATCAGCGTGACAAGAGCATGACATTTGAGCGCAACGAGAATTGGTTTGGCTATGATCTTCCTCAGAATGAAGGTCTTTATAAGACCACAAAGATCACCTGCCAGCCGATAGAGGAAGCATCTACACGTAAGACGATGTTCCTTGCAGGCCAGATTGAAACTTACGGACTGCAGGCTGATGACTTTGCAACGCTTCGTAACAGCCCGTGGGCACATGTTGTACCCGGCGACACGATTTTCTTCATGATTCTTTCCGGACACGAAGATATCAAGAATTTTGAGACTGATACAGTTAATAAGTGGATGATGGCTCAGCCTAAGTTCCGTCAGGCTATGTCGCTTGCATTCGACAAAGAAGACTTTGCTGCAGAAGTAGATCCTGGTCGTTCAGGTGCATACGGCCTTATCGGTGATCCATATATTTGGAATCCCGAAACCGGTGAAGCTTATCGTGATACAGACGAAGCTAAGCAGGCTCTTTGCGATTTCTATCAGATGACATACGGACCCGATGAGATTTACAAGACTCTTGATGAAGCTGTAGAAGCTATCACCGGTTATGATCCTGTTCTTGCGAAACAGCTCTTTGTTGAAGCATTCGAAGAAGGACTTGCTTCCGGTATCTATAAAGAGGGTCAGGAAGTTGTTATCGACTACGGTTCATCTAAAATCGGTACAACCTTTATTGCTTCCACGCTTGATTCACTCAACAGACGTCTTGCCGAAGTTCTTGAAGGAACAGGCTATGTTGTAAGATTCTTTGAGACCGGACCTTTCGGTAATGAATGGAGTGATGCTCTTCGTGACGGAAGAAGTCAGGCTCAGCTTGCCGGCTGGCAAGGAAGCAGAATGAATCCGTTCTCTATTACAGACAATTATGTAAATCCCAGCAGAGCTTATGACGCAAACTGGTTCAACGCCGGTATTATTGAAATGGAGCTTGACATCACCGTAAACGGTGAAGTAGTTACGCTTTCAATGTCATTGCTTGATTGGTCAAATGCTCTTAACGGAGCAGAAGTAACGGTAGACGGTGTTGTTTACAACTTCGGATACGGTATGGTAGAAGATTCCACCAGACTTTACATCCTCAGCAGATTCGAATATGAGATCCTTTCTGCAGGTTCCTATATTCCTATGCTTCAGGATGGAGGTATGCAACTTCTTTCCAAGAAGCTCAACTATGTAACCGATGAATACAACGGACTTCTCGGTTTCGGCGGTCTTACCTATATCATCTACAATTATACTGATACAGAGTGGGCTGAATATGTAGCTTCTCAGGGCGGAGTACTTGATTACACCTAAAATTCGGATAGAAACGAAATTTAATTTCGATTAGCCGATTATCCCGGGGCACTCCGGTGCCCCGGGATTTTTAATAGACGGCGCGACATATCGTTATAAATTGCAGTATTTGCCGGAATATAGAGGACAAGAGGCTGTATTCAGGTATATACTGTTGATCGGTATAAAACCGTCGTTTTCTCTTATATAAGACGGGAGACAGATAAATGTTAAAGTATGTAATTAATAGATTACTGTTGATGTTGTTGATCATAGTAATAACGTTTGTTATTTGTTTTGTTCTTATCAGGTTATTGCCATTACCCGAAATTTCCTCTTCACTGACAACCGCTCAGCAGGAGGCGATAAAAGCAAGGCGAGAGGCTCTCGGATACGGGAAGCCGATACCGGAGCAGCTTATAATTTATCTCAGGTCGATATTTGTGAGGGGCAGTTGGGGAGTAAGTGAATATATGTATCCGAATACAGATGTTCTTCAAGTATTTTACGAAAAGCTGCCTGCGACAATGATAGTCAATCTGTGGTCGATTATTTTCAGTATACCTATAGGAATAGCGTTCGGCGTATGGGCGGCGCTTAAGAAGAATACGTGGATCGACCATACGATTTCCACTCTCGTAATGGTGGTCATATCGGTTCCTTCGTTTGTGTACGCATTTATGATCCAATATTTTCTTTGTTTCAAGCTGGGCTGGTTCCCTCAGATGCTTATTTCGGGGACAGACTGGTTTTCCTGGGACATGTTTGTAAGTATGGTACCTGCGATAATGTCCATGAGCTTCGGGGTTATTGCCGGATTCACAAGAACAACGAGAGCAGAGCTTACTGAAGTTCTGACAAGCGAGTTCATGCTGCTTGCGCGAACTAAAGGTCTTACCAAGGGACAAGCTGTAGTCAGACACGGTATGAGGAATATAATGGTTATTATATTGCCTGCAATATTCGGTGAGTTTATAGCAATAATGTCCGGGTCTCTTATCATCGAGAAGATCTTCGGAATACCCGGTGTAGGAGCGTTGTATTTGAATTCCATTAGCTCTACGGACTACAACTTCTTTATGCTTCTTACCGTATTTTATATCGTGGTAGGCTTGCTCAGCGGACTTGTGGTCGATGTAAGTTACGGATTTATTGATCCGAGAATAAGGATGGGGTCGAAAAAATGATAGAGAATAATTTTGATAAATATAGTTTTCCGAAGGATAAGTTTCAGTTTGCGAGATCGGGGGTTAAGCTTCACGACGCCAAGCTGCAGACAAAACCGAGAGGATATTTTAAGGATGCCTGGATACGTTTCAAAAAGAACAAGTCCAGCGTAGTTGCGGCAATAATTATAATATTTCTTGTTCTTTACGCAATAGTCGCACCTATAATTTCTCCTTATACAATGGATGATAAAGAAGCGAGATATGCATTTTGTCCACCTTTTGTTGAGGGGTCGACATGGTTATTTACCGGTACCAAGGCCGAAACGATCAACGAGATCACTGTCAACAAGTACAGATACCATGAGCTTGAGATGAGTTTCGGAGGCAACGATGAAATAATACTTTTCAAGCTGAATAACTATTCTGAAGATGAACGGGGCAGAAGTATCTATGAATATCAAGTTCAGCAATATTACAAAATAGGCGTGACATATAAGCTGTTAAACCTGGAACAATTGAATGCGCTTATGGATTATCAGGTCGAAACCGGGAAGCAGGTCATATTCCCGTCTGTAAACAAATCTAATATTCCTTCATCTTTAGTAGCAACAGGCGAGCAGGAAGCGGCGCGATATTGGTATGAGTATGAAAGGGACGAGGACGGAAATTTTGTCCGTGACGAATATAGAAATTATATAGTAAAGCTTGACGAAAGAAATCAGCCGATTCCGACTTATGTTGAGCTTGAAAGCAGAGAAAGCGAAACGATATACTACGGACCGAGGATCGAGGACAATCCTGTGTACAGACAGTATCTTGGTCTTGAGGACGGCGAAGAGATAACATACAGCTACTATGAGCGTACCGGGACGGGCGGAAACACCTATAAGATAAGGGTATCTCATTATGAGTACTATATTTACCAGAACGGCGGCACAACTCCTTTGTTCTTCTTCGGAACAGATATCTACGGCAGAGATATTTTCTCGTCACTCGGAAGAGGTGCAAGATTTTCTTTGCTGCTTGCTGTCGGGATATCGGTGATCAATCTGACGCTTGGCGCGATCTACGGAGCTATAGAAGGTTATTACGGCGGCTGGGTGGATATCATTATGGAAAGGATATCCGATATACTTGCGGGTGTTCCCATGATGGTGGTCATTACCTTGTTTCAGTTACATCTGGCCCAGTCAATGGGTGTAGTACCGGCATTTCTATTGGCATTCATTGCAACGGGCTGGATTGGTATGGCAGCGCTTGTAAGAAAACAATTTTACAGATTCAAGGGACAGGAATATATACTTGTTGCCAAGTCTTTGGGTGCAAGGGACGGGAGGATAATGTTCAAGCATATTTTCCCAAATTCTTTGGGCACAATAATTACAAGCTGCGCACTTACCATTCCCAGCGTTATCAGAACTGAAACAAACCTCACTTATCTTGGTATCGTAAATCTTGCTGAATCGGGGATGACCTCCGTCGGCGTTATGATTTCCGAGGCAAACACGGCTCTTACAACATCGCCTCATGCAATGTTTTATCCGTCACTGTTCCTGTCGCTGATGCTGATTGCTTTCAACCTGTTCGGTAACGGTCTGAGAGACGCGTTTAACCCATCGCTGAGGGGATCGGAGGATTAATATGGAGAAGAAATTATCAGTCAAGGATCTTAAGATTTCTTTCAGGACCAGCAACGGTAAAGTGCAGGCTGTCAGAAATATAGATTTTGATCTTTATAAAGGTGAAACTCTTGCGATAGTCGGAGAGTCGGGATCGGGGAAGTCGGTCACGGTCAGAGCTGTGCTCGGAATTCTAGCCAACAACGCTATAGTTGAAGGCGGGCAGATAATATATGACGGCAAAGACCTCCTTAAAATCACCGAGGACGACTTTCACTCGATCAGAGGCGATAAAATCGCAATGATATTCCAGGACCCTTTGAGCAGTCTGAATCCTATCGTCAGGATAGGAAGGCAGCTGACCGAAGCAATGATTTTAAAGAATAAGGTAAACAGAAGAAATTCCAGAAAAGAGTACAGATCGAAAGCTAAGCTTCTCGACGAGCATACAAAAGCCATGCTCCCGGAAAAGAGCGAAGAAAGCACCGAGTTGCTCAGTAAATTCCATAAAGCAGAAATGAAAAAAGCCTCGATGGAAATAAGCTACAATCTGGCTACCTATTACGCGGACGACGTTTTGCAGCATGTCGATCATCTGCTGCTGGCTATACCTAAAAACGCCGCTAAGAACGCTTTGGAAGAAATAAAGTATATTTGCAGACGTATGCCTTTCACAAACGACGATTTCGTGCTTAAGTACGACGACGATATGAAAGAAAAGCTTGAAAGTCTGTTGACGCTTTGCAAGTTGTGCGATTCCGGAAAAGTAAAACAAACTGAAAAGAAAGAGGACGAAAAAGAAAAGTCCGCAAAACAGGAAGAGGCTTCAAAGCAGGAAAAGGCCGCGAAACAGGGAAAACCTGCCAAGAAATCCGCGATAAAGGACTATAAGCCGTTACTGCCTTATCTTGAGGAACTGAAGGCCGACCTGTCTAATGCGCTCGGCAAGGAAAAGCCTGATTTTTCCGCTATTGCATACCACCTGGTCTATATCAATCCCACGATACCTTATATCGAGGATTATAAGCAACTCAATAAGACCATGAGGGCGGAGTATAACGATCAGTTTGCGACCGCATTTTACGATTTCTTTGCTGCAGGTATAGAGCACGCGTATTCAGAATCTCTCAAGTTAAAGAAGGAAGCAATAAGCGGATTAAAAGAATTGTATCCCGAGCTTGAGAAAGCGGAAACAAAGAAACAGTTTTATTCCACGGCGAAGAAGATGATTGCGCTGGTGGAGAACTCCATAAACAGACTTCTGATAGTCAAAGACAGTATGGCTTATACTTTCCGTTCTACGCTTTTGGGAAGCATAAAGAATTACTATGAGAAACTTAAGAAGAACAAGAAAGAAGCCATACGTTTTGATAAACAGACTAAAGCCGTAGAGAAGATCAGGAGCCGCGGGAAGGAGCCCGAATATGAGGTAGTTGCAGCCGACATAGTCGGAGAAGACGAACTCAGGAAAATCATTCTGGATGTCGTAAACGGCATGATCGCTCATTATGAAGAGATCGTAGCCATGGATTCACAGCACGACAGCCGCGCTTATATAGAAGATTTTGCCGAAATGCTTCGTGAGAAGGTATCCGGTATGATATACAGGGTCAATAAGTCGATAGCCAAGAACAAGGCCATAAAACTTATGGAAGAAGTCGGTATTCCTGAGCCTGCAAAAAGGTACAAACAGTATCCGTTCCAGTTTTCCGGCGGTATGAGGCAGAGGATAGTAATAGCGATAGCGCTGTCAGCCAATCCCGATATACTTGTATGCGATGAGCCGACGACAGCTCTCGACGTTACGATACAGTCTCAGATACTTGAGCTTATTAATAAACTTAAGCAGGAGCGTAATTTGTCGGTAATATTCATAACGCACGATTTAGGTGTTGTGGCGAATATGGCAGACAGGATAGCTGTTATGTATGCGGGCAAGATAGTTGAGCTCGGAACGAGTGAAGACGTGTTTTATGATCCGCGTCATCCTTATACGTGGGCTTTGCTTGCGTCAATGCCCGACTTGGATACAAATGAAAAACTCGATGCAATACCCGGTACGCCGCCTAATATGATCTATCCGCCCAAAGGCGATGCTTTTGCCGAGAGGAATAAGTATGCGCTTCAGATAGACTTTGAAGAGCAGCCGCCTCTTTTCAGGATCAGCGACACTCACTCGGCTGCTACGTGGCTTTTGCATCCCGATGCACCTAAAGTCGAACCGCCGAAGATCGTTGTAGATCGTATACAGCGTTCATTAAGCAAGGAAAATTAAGGAGGTCGCTATGGATCAGAATAACAGAGAAATTTTATTGAGAGTCGGTCATCTCTCTCAGTATTTCAAGATGGGACCCTCGGCAGACCTGAAAGCTGTAGACGACGTCAGTTTTGATATATATAAAGGCGAAGTATTCGGTCTTGTGGGAGAGTCCGGTTGCGGAAAGACCACTACCGGAAGGACGATCATGAAATTATATGACGCTACCGGCGGAAATGTATATTTCAGAGGAGAAAGGATAGTAGCGGGCTTTGAGCTTTTGCGCAGGGAGATAAAAGAACTGAAAAGGAAGAGAAAGATCCTGCAGAAGGGCATGGAATATACGGGTCCCGCCAATAACAGCAATGTTCCGCGGACGGATTCGATCATGCAGAACGAAACCGTTGAGGAACTCAATAAGAGGATCTACGAACTGGAGAATAGATATTTTCTTGCTCGGTTTGATCACAAGTATTGCGATTATAAACATCAGGCAGCGCTTGTAAGCGCTCTTAAGAAGGAAAAAGAGCAAAGAACAGATGAAATCATCGAGAAGGCTATTTCCCTGTCAAACGGGAAATACAGCTCGTCGGATAAGAAAGCCCTGCTTGCGATGCTCAGGAGCAACAATACGGATGCATCAATGACAGAATTGCATGAAGAGTATATGAGTATGTGCAAGGAATACAGTGAGAAGATCCGTGTAGGATACAAAGAAAGACTTGTAAACGAAATACAGATGATATTTCAGGATCCTATAGCGTCATTGGATCCCCGAATGACAGTACGCGACATAATAGCCGAAGGTCTGATAATCAAGGGGATCAAGGACAAGGAGTATATCAATAAAATGGTATACGAGTCACTGGAAAAGGTAGGGCTTGTGAGAGAGCATGCGGGACGTTATCCGCATGAATTCAGCGGGGGTCAGAGGCAAAGGATAGGTATAGCGCGTGCAATGATAATGCGTCCTGAGCTTATAGTTGCAGACGAACCTATAAGTGCACTCGACGTTTCCATACAGGCGCAGGTCATAAACCTTCTTAACGATCTCAGAGATGAACTCGGGCTGACGATATTGTTCATTGCTCACGACTTGTCTGTAGTGAAATACTTTTCGGACAGGATAGGCGTAATGTATTACGGCAAGATGGTGGAAATGGCGGATTCAGAGGAGCTTTTCGCACATCCGACTCATCCGTATACGAAGTCGCTTCTTTCCGCGATACCGCTTCCCGATCCTATTCATGAACGCAAGAGAGAAAGGATAAGCTATAATCCTCTTGTATCGCACGATTATACAGTGGACAAGCCTTCGTTCAGAGAGCTGGCTCCCGGACATTTCGTAATGGCAAACGATGTAGAGTTTGAGAGGTACAAACAGGAATATAACAAATAGATGGAGCAGGAACTTAATGAAAATCTGAATAAACAGGAAGAAGATAAAAGACAAGCGCGAAAATCCTGGCTGAAAAAATTCTGTATATTTTTTGCAGCAGCCGCAGTGCTGACGGTGTTTTTTGCATATGTCTTCGGCGTATTCGGCAAGACTGAAACGAAAGACATCATGGAACAGCTTTGCAACAGCTTCTTTCTTACAAGTCTTATATTTCTCGGCAGTGCAGGGCTGATCTTCGCTGCCGATGAAGGCGGATTCGATATTCTGAAATACAGCATCGGTATGCTATTCAGAATGGTACAGAAGGGCAGGTTTGAAAAGTACCACGAGTACAAGGAAAGAGTGCATTCGAAAGGAAAAACGAAGATATCTCATTTACTTGTTATAGGCGGTATATTTATGGTTTTGTCATTGGCATTTTTGTTTATTTCATACGCGTTTTAATGCAGTTTGCGACTGCCGCTTTATGATACGCGCCCAAAGCTTATTGCTTTGAGGCGCGTATTTATTTCAGTCGGCCGAGCCATCCGGAAACGGGCGAGCCGGACATAAAGAGTCCGGGGGATCTGAGCGGAAAACGCAATATACATGTTGACCATTTAAGGAACGGCGTGCGGAATTAGACGCGGGATAATATTACAGCATATTCGGATCACAAGCTGCAGTGAAGGGGGAATCTGTTTGCCGGACAGGGACTGAGCCGCACAGGTACGCAACGCAGCGGAAAACGCTTCGGACTGCCGGAAGGGGCGATTTGTGCATACGTCCCGATAAAGGTGAGCTGCTCCGGCGAAATAAGAAGTTCCGTATAAAAAAAAGACCTTTTTTTCGCTCTTCCCATAGGGATTTAAATTGAAAACTTTATAAAACTCGACTTTTAATAAGTCGAGTTTTCTTTTATCCACATAAAACTGCTTGATAAATTTGTTTATTAGTGCTAAAATAATTATGCTAAACAAAACTAAATGTATGGAGCGAAGTGTCTTTATTTTATGGCGCTTTATATTCTTTTGCACAATTACTTTTGAATTTGATAAAATGCAGATTCTATTAAGTGATTGTGTAAGGTAATGCTTCGCTCATTTATGTTTTGTTTAGCGACTATCGGAGTCTGCGTTTTTGTGCGTTTACTTCGGTAGGCGCACTTTTTTACTATTTGGGAGGAAGTTTTTATGGAGTTTAAACGTTATGATGGTTTTTTGAACGGAGCACCACAAAAAAAATTTGACAATGAGTTGCCTTTATGTCCATTTTGTGGAGAATATCCACATTGGAATTTAAATATAAAAAATGGGTTCACCGCAAGTGTTACTTGTATGTGTGAAAAATGCAAAGGAAAATTAAACACAGAATATACAGTTTTAAATATAAATAATTTGCGTGTGGTAGATGTCGGAGAAAAAAATATACATAATTTAACGCTAAACGCAAGTTATAATATTATGGCTTTAAATTCCTTGGCAAAAACAACAAAGGTTTCCGATATTGAAAATGACCTTTTTAAGAAAGAACCTATAACCAACATAACTCACAATGTAGAAAGCGATAGTATAATAAAGAAGAGAACGGGTGTTATTTTTGGGGTCGTATCTTTTATTGTTGCTTTTTGTGTGTTTTTATGGATATTAATACCGGGTGGTGCTGGTTCTCCGACAAGCAGTCAATTAGAGCCTATTCGTCAATCGAGTATGAGTGTAGAAGAAAGTTTTGGTTATTATTACGTTACTATTACAGGCTCCGCTAAAAACACTTCAAACAAGACTATGGATTATGTAAGTATTACTTTTACCCTTTATGATAGTGCCGGCAATGTAGTAGGAACAGCTATAGATAATCAATCTGGATTAGGCGCAGGTGAAACTTGGATTTATTCGGCATCAGGTATAAGCACTACTAATAGGCCTGTTTCTTGGAAGTCAACAGATGTAACTGTAATATGTTATTAAACGTATGAAAAGTGTAGCACACTATACTTTGCAAGCAAAATCGTGTGTTTTTGCAAAGCAAAAGAAAAGGATAGCAAAATTTTGCTATCCTTTTATAATATCAAAAAATCCCTAAGAGTGGCGCCCTTTAAAAGGTCTTTTTGTTTGTATTTCAAAATTATTCGATCGGCTTGAGGAAGGCCGTGAAATGACGGAGAATGGAAGGTTCCCATTCTATCTTGTACCCTTTGATGGAGGAAGCGCGTTCTTTTATGGCTATAAGAGCGTCTGCTATAACATCAAGGTGAGCCTGAGTATAAACACGGCGGGCAATTGCAAGACGGGAAAATTCAAAGTCGGCTTTGAGCTGTTTGCCGGTATCGGGGTCATTGCCGAGCATGTAGGAACCGATGTCGCACGCACGGATACCTGCTTCTTTATAAAGCTCAATACAAAGCGCCTGAGCGGGGAATTCGTAATAAGGGATATGAGGAAGCAGCTTTGCGGCGTCCACAAATACCGCGTGCCCCCCTACGGGACTCTGATACGCTATCCCTGCCTGAGAAAGTCTGTCGGCGAGATATTGCATCTGTCCGATACGGTATTTCAGATAGTCTTCGTCTATACCTTCTTCGAGTCCTATCGCCAGGGCTTCTATATCTCTGCCGCTCATTCCGCCGTAAGTTATGAAGCCTTCGAAGGAAATACAACGTGATTTCACTGCCTGAAACAGTTCTGCGTTTTCCTTGATACCGACAAGTCCGCCCATATTGACTATCGCGTCCTTTTTGCAGCTCATCGTGAACAGATCGGCATAGGAAAACTCAGCCCTGACTATCTCAGCTATCGAAGAATTTTTGTATTCCGGTTCACGCAGCTTGATGAAGTAAGCGTTTTCGGCAAAACGTGCGGCGTCAAGCATGTAAGGAATATGGTATTTATGGGCTATAGCGGCAGTTTCACGAATGTTGGCGATGGATACGGGCTGACCGCCGGCGCTGTTGTTGGTTATGGTCGTGATAATGACGCCGATATTTTCCGCTCCATGTTCGAGAATGAGTTTTTCAAGACGTTCGTTGTCCATATTGCCTTTGAAATCGGCGATCAGTGTGGTGTCAAGCGCTTCGGGACATACACAGTCTATAGCGCGCGCACCTGCAAGTTCTACGTGTGCACGCGTGGTATCGAAATGCATGTTAGCGATAGCAAATTTACCGGGACCGAGAAGCAAGGGCAAAAGCACCTTCTCCGCTGCTCTTCCCTGATGAACGATCTGTATGTAGGGATATCCCGTGATACGCTGTGCGACTTCCTGCAGACGACGGTAACTTGTCGCTCCCGCATAACTTTCATCTCCCATCATTACGCCCGCCCACTGATTGGAACTCATAGCGTTGGTTCCGCTGTCCGTAAGGAGGTCGATATAGACGTCCGGGCTGTCGAGATAGAACACGTTGTAGTGCGCTGCTTTGATTTTTTCTTCTCTTTGCTCTCGAGTGAGCATTTTAATGGGTTCTACTGATTTGATCCTGAATGGTTCTGGTACGTATTTCATGTTTCTCCTTTGCGAAGTTTGAATGTGAAAACTCTCCGCATATAAAAAATTTTTTTTGTTACAATAAGATTATAACTCATTTTTGTTTATATTTCAAGGCGCTGGAAAAATTACGAAAAATTTTTTGCTTCATCGAGTAAATACACTAAGAAGAAAAAGTACAGACTATATTACAGCGGGGTATATATGAGTAACGCAGACAGGATCTTTAAAGATTTCGGCAGTGACGAGGATTTCAGGATAAGAGAGCTACAGGCCGGCGGAAATAAAATAAGCATAGTATGGCTGGACGGAGTCGCAAATTCCGACAGGCTTTCCGATTTTGTGGCGCACGCGATAATATTGCTTGACAGAGAGGCGGCTTGTCCCGACGATATCATAAAAGACAACGTATTTCTTATCGGGGCGGAGAAGGAGAGCCGTTACGGTGAAATGACGGACAAATTGCTTGCCGGGTTTTCGTTGCTTTTTATCGGAGGATACGAAGACGCGATAGTTCTGGACACACAGGTCCCGGACGGCAGAAGCATATCCGAACCGCCGACGAGCGGTGTGACGAAAGGTCCGCGCGAAGGTTTTGTGGAGAATTTGCGCACTAATATCAATCTTATCAGAAAAAGGCTCAAAACAGAACATTTCAAACAGGAATCGCTGAACGTGGGGAAGTATACGCAGACAAAAGTTGCCGTGTGTTATATAGAGGGAGTGGCGGACAAAACCAATGTGGACACCGTGATACGGCGTCTTTCCGTGATCGATACGGACGGTATACTCGACAGCAGTTATATAGCGCGTTTTCTCGATAAAAGCAAAACGTCTTTGTTCAAAATGGTGGGGAGCGTGGAAAAGCCCGACATAGTTGTCGGGAAGATGCTTGAAGGCAGGATCGCCGTTGTTGTGGACGGAAGTCCCATTGTGCTTACGCTGCCGTATATGTTCATCGAGGATCTTCAGACAGCAGAAGATTATTATATATCAAACGAAACCGCCACGATGTCCAGATATATAAGACTGATATCCGTGCTTGCTTCGGTGCTGATACCGGGATTATACGTATCATTGCAGATGTACAATTATCAGATAATACCTCTCACCTTTCTGATAACGATAATCAACGCTACGAAAAATATTCCTTTTTCGCCCTTGTCTGAAATGATACTGGTGCTGATAATATTTGACATTTTGAGAGAAGCCAATTTCAGAATGCCGCGGTTTGCAGGACTTGCACTGAGCGTAGTCGGGGCGGTGGTACTGGGTGACGCAGCCGTAAGCGCTGGACTTCTGGGTGCGCCGGCGGTGATGATAGGCGCGCTTTCGGGAATAGGACTGTACACGCTTCCCGACAATACTCTTCTTTTTACCCTTACGAGATTGGTCATTACCGTAATAGGCGGAATACTCGGGGTTTTCGGGATACTGGCTGCCGGTATCGCCCTGCTTGCATATATGGCAAGTCTGAACGCCTATAATACTCCCTACCTCGCGCCTTTCGCTCCGGATATCCCCGAGGACAGAAAGGACGCTCTGACAAAAAGTTCGGTGTATAAACTTGACACCCGACCTTTTAGTATCGGCAGCAAAAACAGAGTCAGACTTAAAATAGAAAAGGACGAAGAAAAAAATGACGAGATTAGTCGCAAAAATCATTGACATTATCGGTGAGTTGATATAAAATATATAGGTAATAGCTTTGGGAGCGGTGCTCAGAAAGCAGAAAGAATTTTCAGGATGCAAATAAAAAAAAACCTTTTGGGTTTAATGGGTTTGCGTCCGTTTTTTTTGTGAGGAGTGATTATGAAGTATATTTTTGTGACAGGCGGTGTAGTATCCGGGTTGGGCAAAGGGATAACGGCGGCATCTCTCGGAAGATTGCTCAAGGCTCGCGGATATAGGGTCATATCTCAGAAACTCGATCCGTATATCAACGTGGATCCCGGCACTATGAGTCCTTATGAACACGGTGAAGTGTATGTTACCGAGGACGGCGTGGAAACGGATCTCGATCTCGGTCATTACGAAAGATTTATTGACGAGAATCTGAACCGGTACAGTAATCTTACCACCGGAAAGGTTTATGACAACGTGCTTCGCATGGAGAGGGAAGGTGCTTATTTAGGCCGAACGGTACAGGTCATACCTCACATAACCAACGAAATCAAAAGATTCATATATAATGTAGGCAAAACAGCTACGGCGGACGTCATAATTACCGAGATAGGCGGTACCACGGGCGATATCGAAAGTCTTCCTTTTATTGAAGCAATAAGGCAGATAGCAAGGGAGGTGGGGAGGAACAACTGTCTGTATATACACGTGACGCTTGTGCCGTATCTCAGTTCGAGTCAGGAATACAAGTCAAAACCGACTCAGCATTCTGTAAAAGAGCTCAATTCTCTTGGAATTTTTCCCGATATAATAGTTACAAGGAGCGACACATCCATACCCGAATCCGTAAAGGACAAAATATCCGCGTTTTGCAATGTGGACAAGCAATGCGTGATAGAAAACAAAAACGTAAAGCTGCTTTACGAAGCTCCGATAATGCTTGAAGAAGAGAATTTCAGCACTATAGTATGCCGCAAGCTCGGGCTTCCCGAAAATACCATAGATCTCAGCGAGTGGAAAGACATGCTTGAAAGAGCGCACAACAGAAAGGGGAGCGTGACGGTTGCGATAGTGGGGAAGTATGTGCAGTTGCACGACGCTTATCTTTCAATAGCAGAAGCATTGCTTCATGCGGGTATATATAACGGAATACATGTAAAGATAGAGTGGGTGCAGAGCGAGGATATAACGCCTGAAAACGTAGAGGAAAAGCTCGGTAATTGTGACGGTATACTGATACCCGGCGGATTCGGCAACAGGGGTATAGAAGGCAAGATATGCGCAGCCGGTTACGCCCGCCGTACAAACAAGAGTTATTTCGGAATATGTTTGGGGATGCAGGTAGCGGCGATAGAGTTTGCAAGGAACGTTCTCAATTACCGTGACGCCAATTCAAGCGAGTTTGATCCGGAGACCGGGCATCCCGTGATCGATCTTATGCCCGATCAGAAGCATGTGGTCAAAGGCGGGACCATGAGATTGGGAGCATATCCTTGTGCAGTGACTCCGGGCACGCTGATGGAGAGGTGCTATAGAGAAAAGGAAATAAGCGAAAGACACCGTCATCGCTGGGAGTTCAACAACGATTACAGGGAAGCTTTCGAGAGTCATGGTGCGGTATTTTGCGGACTCAGACCTGACGGAAAACTTGTTGAAGCTTTTGAGCTCCCCGACAGGAAGTTTTATATCGGTGTGCAATTTCATCCCGAGTTCAAGAGCAGGCCGAACAAGCCACATCCTTTGTTTGTCGGATTTATAAAAAGTCTGATGAAATAAGTGCCTGACAATGCGCCGGGGTTTTACCGGGACGAAGACCAGCTCCGGCTTTAATCGTGGTAAATCGATAAATTTTCTCGAGGATAATACTTGCAATTAGGAAAAGGATTTGTTACAATAAAGGTATGAAATACTATAAGCAAACTTTACCGAGTGAAATATTAAGTACGCTGTTGACGGTGTTTTCATTTAAGCCTAAGGCTGACAAAATGAAGCTGAAAGTCATAAGCGAAGGGTATGAAAGAATCAAGCCGCCGTATTTGATTGTCATCAATCATCCTTCTGCCGAAGATCATATGATAGCTTCTGCCGTCATGGCGCCTCAGCGGCTCAATTTTGTGGTCAATGCAGAAGATTTTTCGCAGAAGTCATTTCTTATGAAGATGATGGGTGCAATACCGCGGAGGATGTTTACCGTGGACGTGGAAGCCGTGATGAGGATGAGGACGGTTTTCAAGTCGGGAGGCGTTGTAGCGCTTTTTCCGGAGGGAAAGACTTCGCCGGATGGTCGGAGAGGGTATATATCGAGGAACGTGATAAAACTTATAAAGGTAATGCGTGTGCCTGTGGTAGCCATGAATATATCGGGGACTTATACCGATAAACCGCTTGCGGCAAGAAACTCTCGCGGAGGAAGAGCCGAGGTAAGGCTGACAAATCTTTTTTCTGCCGATGACGTGGATTATATGGATGATGAGGCAATGTACGGGCAGCTTCTGAAGGCTTTGGATTACGACGAATGTGAATTTCAGCGAGCGCGCAAGATAGAGATCAAGGGCAACGCCGCACCTTATGTAAACGTTTTATATCAATGTCCCGAGTGCGGGAAGGAATATACGGTCATAGCAAATAAAAATGAGCTTAAGTGTAAGAATTGTTCTGCATCGTGGTCTCTCGGGAGATACGGTGTGCTGATGGGAGAGCGCAAAAAGACTGTGGACAGTATTCCCGACTGGTACGCCTATGAAAGAGCTTTCACTGCCGAACAAATTGAAAAGTCGGTATACGAGCTCAAGGGAACGTGCACTTTAAAAATCATGAGAGCCATCGACAAGGGCTATAAGGATGCGGGAAAGGGTCACTTTGAACATGACTCCGAAAGCTTTGTTTATACCGGATCGATGGAGGGACGAAGCGTAAGACTGAGCTTTGCCAACGCCGACAGACCTACTTTGAATATGAAATACGGCGAAAGCGTGGAATTTTCATCTCCGGGGATATCGTATAAATTTATTCTCGATAATCCTGCTGCTGCAGCGAAGATAAATCTTGTTATAGAAGAAACATTCAGAAAAACTTTTGAAAAATAGGAGAGACTATGTATAGTTTAAAGGACTTTTTAGCCGCATCATATACTCCGTATCATGCAATCAGGAATTGTGCGGAGATACTTGAAGGACAAGGTTTTGTCCGTATTGCCGAAAACAAGAAGTGGGAAATCGCAGCCGGAGGAAAGTATTACGTGGTGAAGGACGGATCGTCGCTGATAGCCTTCGTAGCCGGGGAGAAGGGTTTCAATATAATCGCCTCTCACAGCGACTCTCCCGCTTTCAAACTCAAAGGGAGTCCGTCGATGGGCGGCGAGTACCTTACTCTGAACAGCGAAGTGTACGGCGGAGGCTTGTTTTACAGCTACCTTGACAGACCCCTGAAACCGGCAGGCAGAGTAGTGTATTACGACGAAGAGAAAGGGAAGGTGTGCGCACAGGTCGTCACCGCCTCGTTTGATGTGGTGATACCGAGTCTGGCGATACACCTCAACCGCGAAGCGAATAAATCGCTTTCACTCAACCCTCAGACGGATATGATACCCTTGGCGTCGTTGGATCCCAAAAAGGATATCATAAAGGAAATAGTCAGGGGCACCGAGGCGGAAGGCAAGGAAATACTCGATTACGACTTGTTTTTCGCAAGCGATGAGAAACCGTTTGAGGCCGGCGTCGAAAAGGAGCTGCTGTGTTCGCCGAGGATAGATAATTTATCCAGCGTATTGGCAAGTATAGAGGCTTTGGCGGCTTGCAGACCGCGGGCGACGGCGGTCGCGGCCATTTTTGACAACGAAGAAATAGGCTCCGCCACAAAACAGGGTGCGGACAGCACTTTCCTTTACGATACGGTCAGAAGGATAAACGAAGCGATCGGGAAGTTTTCTCTCGAAGCCGCTCTGTGCGACAGCTTCATGCTGAGTCTTGACAATTCGCATGCCATCCACCCTAACAGACCGGAAAAAAGCGATCCGACAAATAAGTGTTACATGGGAAAGGGCGTGACAATTAAGCGGCACGCGAATCAATCGTACACTGGGGATGGCGTGAGCTGTTCGGTGATAAAGCAGGTCTTCAAAAACGCCGGAGTGGCGGTGCAGGATTTTTACAACCGCTCAGACGGGACTTCAGGCAGTACTCTCGGAAAGATAAGCAGTTCGCATCTTTCGGTCAGGAGCGTGGATATGGGGATCGCTTCGCTTGCAATGCATTCGGCTTGCGAAACGATCGCGATAAAGGATTACGAAAACATGCTTCCCGGATTGATCGCCTTTTATAATGCCGTATTCGAGGAGGATACATACGACTCCGTCAGGATCTTGTAAGCGTTGTACGGCTGAATATATTGAAAGACCCCGTTCTCATAGAGCAACGGGGTCTTGATTTAAAAATCAGACGAAAACGGGAGTTTGCTTTCGGGAAATAAAAGCAGCAGACTTTTAAATGAGCAACTGCCGGGTCACGCTTTTTCTTCGGGGCTTACCGAGGGCGCGTCCGAGAACGGAACAGGACGGTGAGGCGGCTGTCTCATTGCTATGTCGTAAATTGCCGCACGGATTTTTTCCGCTGTTTCCGCGTTGGAAAGTGCGGGATCATAGTATATCGGTTTGCCTGCAGTCAGCGTTTTATGCTGTACGCAAAGGTAAGAGGGATAAAAGGCTATTTTTTTCCCGGTTTTTTCGTAATATTTTTTTGCCACGTAAACAAAGCCGTCGAAGAAACCGAAAATATAGTCATTGTCGCGTTTATTTTCCTTTTCGGGCATGATGGCAATGCTGACGCCGTTTTCGAGTGCCTGCACGCTCATATTGAGAGTTTCGATGATTTTTCTGCTTCCCATATACACCGGGATGGTATCGACAGAGCTCATGAGAGAGGTAAGTATCTTTCCTCCTGCCGTCGCAACGAAACGGTAGAAAAATCGCGGTTTTTTGTTTTCCGCATGCATTATATAGCTGTACATATATTCTTTGGCTTCGGGGTAAAAGATCACGTCGTAAGCCGTCCAGATGGCGATATTCTCGATAGAATAAAGCTGCCAGCTTATAGGCCCGTATATGCGTGCGTGGTTACTGACGAATATGCAGGGGCTTTCCGGTTTTTCACATTCCGTCACGAATTTTATATGCGGTAAAAACACTCCGGCAATGAGCCGGAAAAACTTGAAGGTAAAATTTCTTTTTTTCTTTTTCATCAGTTCCATACACTCGTCGGGTACTCTGAGATATTATAGCACAAACATCTTTTTTTTGCAACAGGCTTCAGAAAAATTATGCAGGGAAGCTGAGTAAAAGCGATCTGCCGCTTATACATGTTCGGGATAAGGAAATAATATAAAATAATACGGGTACAGGCTCAGAGTTCATAAGCGGGGGACGTATCGTCCATGCATTGTAAAAAACGAAAACCGTGCGGTAAGGCGGAAGGGAAGAGCGACCGAAAGAGGACGAAAGAGCGGAGGAATACGGTAAGTGCGGGGAAACAGTATTTTTTAACAAATACAGGGTTTCACTTGAAAAGCATTGACAAAAATCAATAAATACGTTACAATGGTACAAGAAAGTGGGGTTGTATGCCCTGAAAAAAATTAACTTATCGGTAGACGCAGAGGAAGTCGACGGAGGGGTACGGCGTATAATAAAAAATGCGGCAGTCGGGGATTGCCGCGCGCTTAAAGGGAAGCTCTGAAGTAACTTTGAAGCGTTTCGTAATAAACGGAGGTTATATGTTGTTAAAGATGCTCGGCCTATTTGCGGGCGAAGCTGCCGTTGATTGGTGGCTTATCGTAGTAGCGGCTGTAGTGGGCATCGGTTTAGGCGCGGGAATTTTTTTCCTTGTTGACAAGCAAATACTTGCGAAGAGGATCAACAGTGCAAAGAATCAGGCGAATACTATAATTGATGAAGCTAAAGTCGAAGCTAAGACATTGAAAAAAGAGGCTATACTTGAGGCCAAGGAAGAGATTTTAAAACAGAAAACGGAGTTTGAAAAGGAGACTAAGGAGAGGAACAGGGAGCTTACCAAGCAGGAAGACAGACTGATACAGAGAGAAGGTACCCTGGACAAGAAGGAGGATGCGCTGCTCAAAAGGCAGGAGCAGCAGGAGGCGCTTTCAAAGAGTCTGCAGGAGCAGCAGGGGGAGATAGCGCGGAAGCAGGCGGAATTAGAGAAGTACACCGAGAAGATAAGTGCGGAGCTGGAGAGGGTATCCGGCATGACGAAGGAAGAAGCGCGAGAGACTTTGGTGGAGTCGATAATAGCCGAAGCGAGGCGAGACGCGGTAGCGACGGTAAGGGGGATAGAGCAGGAAGCCCGAGAAAACGGGGAGAAGAAGGCGAGGGAGATAATCAGCAGTGCGATACAGAGGTGCGCTGCGGATCAGGTATCGGAGGTCACGATAACGGCGATACCTCTTCCCAATGACGATATGAAGGGCAGGCTGATAGGGCGTGAGGGGCGCAACATAAGGGCGCTCGAAAACGCTACCGGCGTAGATCTCATAATAGACGACACTCCCGAAGTGGTGATCATATCGGGTTTTGATCCGGTGAGGAGGCAGATAGCCCGTATAACTATAGAGAAGCTCATAACAGACGGTCGTATTCATCCTGCGCGGATAGAGGAGATGGCTGAGAAGGTAAAGAAGGAGATGGAGGTGACCATCAAGGAAGCCGGAGACAGTGCGTGTTTTGACACCGGGGTATTCGGGCTTCATCCTGAGCTCATCAAGCTGCTCGGCAGGCTGAAATTCCGTACGAGTTACGGTCAGAACGTGCTTAACCATTCCATAGAAGTTTCGTATATAGCGGGGATGATGGCAGCAGAGCTCGGAGTAGACGTAGCGCTTGCAAAGAGAGCGGGACTTCTCCATGATATAGGCAAGGCGGTCGATCAAGACATGGAAGGATCGCACGTGCAGATAGGAGCGGATCTTGCGCGCAAGTACAAAGAGAGCAAGGACGTGGTAAACGCAATAATGTCGCATCACGGAGATGTGGAAGCCGCGTCAATAGAGGCTGTGCTTGTAGCCGCTGCCGACGCGGTAAGCGGAGCGAGGCCCGGGGCAAGACGCGAGACGATAGAGAATTATGTCAAGCGGCTTGAGAAGCTTGAGGGAATAGCTAACGGATTCAACGGTGTTCAGAAGGTGTACGCGTTGCAGGCGGGCAGAGAGATAAGGGTAATAGTCAAGCCTGAGGTGATCAATGATCCCGGCACGGCGTTATTGGCGAAAGATATAGCCAAGCGTATAGAAAAAGAGATGGAGTATCCCGGACAGATAAAAGTCAACGTTATAAGGGAGACCCGAAGTGTGGAATACGCTAAGTAACGAAAAGACGAGAGCCGTAAGAGCAAAGCTTTTGCGGCTTTTTTGTAAGTGAGGATACGTGGAAGAGGGAGGAACAAAAGGGAAGATGGCGGATGGCGTTAAGTATCTGGCTTTTGACATCGAGGCGGCAAACGGATACCGCGCATACAGTATATGCAGTATAGGGATAGTCACTGCAGACGAAGATTGCAATATATTGAGTCAGCGGAATATCTGGTGCAACCCGAAAACCAAGTATGATCTCAACGGAACGAGAAAAAATATAGGGATCGATCTGCATCTGGATGAAGAATTATTGCTCAGGTCGCCTGATTTCACGGGGATATATCCCGAGGTAAAGAGGCTTCTGGAAAACAGGGAATATACTGTCGTGGGGCATGCCGTTGAAAGCGACGTACACATGCTAAATGCGGCATGCAAGAAATACAAGCTGCCTTCGGTGGATTTTACGTTTATATGTTCACAGCTGTTATATAAGCTATATAAGGGAGACAAGGAGGTACGAGCGCTCAATAAGATAGCTGAAGATATAGGGGTCGAATTTTCTCCGCACGCTTCCGATGAGGACGCGAGGGTGAGTCTTCTGACGCTGAAGTATATAGTGGACAGCAGCGGACTGACGCTGAAGGAGTTGCTTTCGAAATACAACGTGCGCAAAGGTGAAAACAGAGATTTTGTGCTCACGCGGACGGTAAGTTTATCGGAGAACGTAAAGAAAAGGAAAAGGGCCGAAAGGGAGAAAGGAAATGGATAAAAAAACAAAGGAATTTGTTCTGAAGTACGGGGTTCATCCTGATGTTGCAGACAGCGGCAGGATAATCGGGAATTTTATCGACGAGATGGAGGAGGGCTTAAAGGGTCGGGAAAAGAGTCTGGCGATGCTGCCTTCATATTTGTCGGCGGATTTTGTACCCGTGAAGGATAAGAAATACGTAGTAGCCGATGCCGGAGGGAGCAATTTCAGATGCGGTGTGGCATGGCTGAGCGACAAAGGCGCAGAGATTAAGGTTACCGGGGAAGCGATGATGCCGGGGATAACCGGAGAAGTTACGGCTAAGGAGTTTTACGGTACGCTGGCGGGTCACATGAAAGAGGCTCTCAGTCAGGCGAGGGACATAGGATTTTGTTTTTCGTACCCTGTAGAAATGGAAAAGAACGCCGACGGCAGATTGATACAATTCACGAAGGAAATAAAATGCAAGGAAGCCGAAGGCAGAATGGTAGGGAAGAGTCTGCTTGAAGCGGCGGGCGGAGAAAGGAAAGTGACCATTCTCAACGACACGGTGGCAACTCTGCTTGGAGGAAAGGGAGTAAACCGGGATCCGCGGCATGAAGGCTGTCTCGGTTTTATATACGGGACAGGAGTGAATATCTGTTACGAGGAAGAGAGAGAAAGGATCGTCAAGGCAGGCGGCGGTGAAGGAAGGATGATAGTCAATATAGAGGCGGGGAATTTTTCAGGGGTACCGGCAGGAATAATAGACGAAAGGATAGAAAGAAATACGGTGAATCCCGGGAAATACCGATTCGAGAAAATGACGTCGGGGAGGTATCTCGGCAGCATAGCTGCAGAAACGCTGATTTGCGCGGGGAAGGAAGGCCTTTTTACGGTAAGGATCACGGAAGATAAATTTCCGCTCATAACGACAAGGGATCTGAGCGAGTTTGCAGCGGATCCGGAGTCGGTGGGGACGATTGCGTCGCTGTTCAGAAATGACAAAGACCTCGAAACCGCATATGATATTGCAGAGAGTATAATATCAAGAGCGGCGAAATTATGTGCGTGTATTATAGCGGCAGCGGCACACAGATATATAGAAAGCGAAAAAAAGTCTTTCGGGATAGTGGCTGAAGGCTCCACATTCTATAAGCTGCACGGCTACAGACAGAAGTTTGAAAAATATCTCAGTGAACTGACAGAGAAACAAGGTGCATCATACGACATAATATCCGGCAAAGGGCTGAATCTGGCAGGCGCACTTTTTGCCGCAATGTACAACGAGAATTAATAAGACTTTTCAGCTGAAAAAAGACGGAAAAGGTAAGTTCCTTTTTCCGTTTTTTTTATTCGTCAGAGCGGCAGTCGGAGCAATTTTTCCCGGATAAGAGGAAACGGTATAGTGCGGTAAACGGCGGTAGAAGGAGCATTTTCGTACAAACGGAAACGTTACAGCTACGGGCGTGATCGAAACGAAGAGCGGCGGAGGTGTAGGCAACCGAGTCGCAGAGAGAAAAGCTGATGTGTTTATCCGGCTTCGGAAACGCGGCATGAAAACGTACTCAAGAAAGTCGGGAGGCAATATAAAAAGCGGAAGGTTTCCCTTCCGCTTCAAGGAGGAAGCATATAAAATGCTTTTTAAATTGGTAATGCTTTTTATTTATTGCTGATTTTGTTTTTCTTTTTTATTATGATCAGAACTGCACAGGCAACTGCAAGCAGCAATACTGCCGTAATGCTGAAGGCATCTGACTCACTCTGACAGCTTATAATTGATGTACGGAGCTGTTCTTTCAGGTCGTCGATTTCCTCCTGAGCTTCCTGAGCGGCTTTTTCGGCGTCTTCGGCGGTTTTGAGACCCTCGTCGTAAGCAGACTGCAGCATATTGTATTCTGCGGTGAGAAGGTCGCTGTAGTTATTCACGAGGGCTTTTTGAGTGTCGTTAAGAGCTTCGTAAGCGGCACGGACATTTTCAATGTCGGTTTTGTCTGATCCGGCTGACAACACAGCTATAGCTTCGCTGACGATATTAGCCCGGGCAAGGTCGTAACCGTAAAGCATGACGTCATAATTCACGTAATCTTTCTGGTTTTCCGTGAGGGCGTCATAATCCGTCATGATTTTTTCGATTGCATCAAGCATATCCTGAGCGGAAGGGTACTGAGAGTTGAAATAGATATCGATGGCGTCGTTGATCACGTTGGCGGCAGAAAGATCGGCGGCCTGAGAAACAAGGAGAGCGATCGAATTTTCAAGCTCGGTAAGTTTTGCAAGTACTTCGCTTCCCATGTGCGCTTTCTGAGCGTCGCTCAAAGCGTCGTAAGCAGCACGGAGCTGAGCGATGTTGTCGGAATCGTCGAGGGAGAATACCTGTGTGTTGAGAATGGTTGCAGCGAGTTCTTTTGCTACGGGTTCGTAAACTTCTTCGGAAAGCTGTACGGTGCCGAAATAAGTCAGATAATATTTGCTGTCGTAACCTTTTCCGTTTGAAGGTCTGATCATTTCCAAAGATCCGTCTGCATCAGCGATATTGGTCAGGAAGTTGTCGGTATATATACCTGTGTACAGTACAGAATATCCGACGATATTTTCAAGGATAGGAGCCTCAAAAGATCTGAACTCAAAGGTTTTAAGGTTGGCGCATGAATAGAAGGCTTTGTGACCGATGGAAACAAGCGATTCGGGAAGGATAACTTTTGTAAGGTTATCGTTTTCTCTGAAGGCGAGGGCTTCGATCCTCGTAACTCCTTCAGGTACCGTAAATTCATTTTGTGCAATTCCTCCGGGATAGAGCACGAGCGTCTTCATATCTTTTGTATAAAGCACATTGTCGACTACGGTAAAGTAATCGTTTTCGGCCAATATCAAAGTTTCAAGGGATGAAGTCCATGTGGTATAAGATATCTGATTATCTAAATATACTCCGGATGATGTTTCATACATGTTGGGACTTGCAAATATGTTGCATATATCGGGACATGACGATCTTATTTCCAGATAATTAATCGAGTTGCAGTTTGCAAACAAAGTTGTTCCGATTGAAACAACCGATTCGGGGATAATTACTTCTTTCAAAGCGTCACAGTAGGAAAAAGCATTGTTTCCGATGGTAGTTACCGAATCAGGTATAACTATTTTTTCCAATCCTTTGGCGTAATAAAACATCTGATCGCCTATGGATGTTATGGGTGTTTCTATTATGATTTCTTTTATATAACTGAAATAAAAGAGTTGTTTCTGTACCATTTCGGTGACAGTTGAAGGTATCACTACGGTTCCTGCAGTTTTATATGCAAAGAACTGTGAAGGTAAGGAGGTAAAATATTCGGGGACGGTCCAGGTTTCGTCATCGCCGCAAAGCACGTTAGGAAGTATATAAGGAGTTTCGCTGCTGAATAAAATACCGTCGCGTACCGAGAAATTCTCATTGCCTTCTTCCACAATAAATTCTCTGAGCTTGTAAGCCTTGGAAAATGCAGTTGTATTGATTGAGGTTACAGAGGCGGGAATAGTGATTCTTTCAATTAAAGTATCAGAAATAATGCTTGCCGGCACATTTGTCAGTGAGGCCGGGAGTTTGAGTGATTTAAGTTCAACACAATCTTTAAATGCACCTGTTCCGATAGAGTTTACGGAATCGGGTAAAGAGATCTCATTAAGTGAAGAGCATTGATAAAATGCATAGTTGCCTATTGAAACAAGTCCTTCGGAAATAGATATGTTCTGAAGCGAAGAGCACTGTTGGAAGGTGTATTTTCCTATTGAAACAACATTTTCGGGGAAATCTATTTCCTTTAAAGATGTACATTGAGAGAATGCATAGTCGCTTATGGAAGAAAAATTGTCAGGCAAATTTATTACCTCAAGAGATGTACAGCCGGAGAATGCATTGCTGCCTATTGAAATAAGGCTTTCCGGTAATTTTACTTCCGTAAGAGAAGAACATTTATTGAATGCATAAGAACCGATAGATGCAAGATTCTCGGAGAAATAGACTTTCTTCAGTGAAGAACAATTTTGGAATACATAATTGCCTATAGATAAAAGACTATCCGGGAATTCGATCTCTGCAAGCGCGGTACAACCAGAAAATACATAGTTGCCTATTGATAAAATGCTGTTCGGAAATTCTACCTCCGTAAGCGCGGTACAACCATAAAATACATAATTGCCCAAAGTTTCAAGATTATCAGGTAATGATATTTTGGTTAAAGCCGAGCAATTTCTGAAAGTATAGGTTGGCAATGAAGTCAGTGCGCAATTGTCTGCGAAAATAACATTTTCGAGTGAAGAACAATTTGAAAATGCACTTGATGGTAAAGAGGTTATGGTAGAAGGAAGGTAAACCGTTTTTAATGCCGTATCATTTTGGAATACTGCAGGGAAGGTCGTGATTCCTTCAGGGATGGTGACAACTTCTTGAGTCAGTAAAATGCCCGGTATTGCAGTGGCTTCCATGGTATCTGTCCTGACGAGGAAATTATCTATGACCGTGAACGAAGCATTGTTTTCATCAACGTAAAATGCCGCGAGAGAAGTGCATCCCGAGAAAGTAGTAGAAGAGAACGTAAATGCCTGATCCGTTTTTATTGCAACAGTTTCAAGGGAAGTGCAATTTGCAAACAAGTAATTCTGGCTTACAGAAGAATAATAGTACACTTTCTTAAGGTTTACATTGTCGGCAAAAGCATAAGTATTAAAAGATGTAATCTGTTCAGGAAGGGTAAGTTCTTCAAATCCGCAAGCGGCAAAAGCGTAGCCGTATAATGCGGTAACTCCGCCCCATTCGATTTCCTTAAGAGAAGAGCATCCGTAGAATGTGTATTTTCCGATCTTGGTGACGTTGCTGCCTAGCACCACACGTTCAAGAGAGGTGCAGTAAGCGAAGGTATAATAGTTACTCGAAGTTGATCCGGCTGATGTAACGGAATATCTGCTGATTGAAGTCACCGAATCCGGAATGATGATTTCTTTAAGGGATGAACAGCCGTAAAAGGCTTCTCTGCATATATTTTCCAGCCCTTCGTTAAAAGTCACGGAGTGGAGAGCCAAAGCGTAATAAAAAGCACCGTCTCCGATGACGGACAGTGTGGAGGGCATAACGATTTCTTCAATACCCGACGCATTAAATGCGGCGGTATTTATTGTGGTCAGTCCTTCGGGGAGGTCTATAGCTTTCAGAGATGTTGTAAATGCAAAAGAATAATTTCCTATGCTTGTAAGCGCGGTTCCTTCAAAAATTACAGTTGAAAGTGATCCGCAGTAATCGAAACAGTAATTTCCGATGGTGGTGACGTTTGCCGGAATGTTGATTTCCGCGAGATTGGTACAATTATAAAATGCGTAATTTGCAAGCTGTGTTATCCCTTCGGGAAGAATGACCTTTTGAATATAGGTATTGTTCATGAAAACCGTACCGATATCTGTAACTTCCTCCGGAACAACGACTACGGCTGCATTTCCGGAATATGCCTTAAGTATAGTCCCTTCAATGGTGAATTCGGAGTAACCGGAAGTGACCTGAACGTTGCACAAAGCCTGAGCGCCGCCTCCGTCTGCCGCCGAAACGGTTATAATGGCATTACCTTCGGAAATACCCGTGATCTTACCGTTTTCGTCGACTGTTGCAACAGATTCGTCTGAAGAGGCAAAGAGCACGTTTGTGTTCGTAGTATACAACGGTTTTACAGTTACGGTCAGGGTATAAGAAAAGTTTTCCACAAGAGACAAGGATTCCGTATCCAAAGTAATGGTTTCCGCATAATAGGGAGAGGCAAAGTTCTGAGTCACCGTAACAACGCATTGAGCGGATAATTCTCCGTTTGCGGTGACGGCTGTCACTGTGGCCGTACCAGCGCTGAGAGCAAGGATCCTGCCGTTTTCAAGACTGATGACTTCCGGATTGTCTACGCTCCAGGTAACGTCCTTGTTGACGTTTTCATTCGGAGTAAACAGAGGAACAAGTTCGGTATATTCGTTTATATCGAGGGTTATTTCGGTTCTGTCTAATTCGAACGCCTCAATTTTACCGAGATTGCTCAGATCCAGACAATATGTTACGGGGTTCAGTGCATAATCGTATACGGTTATTGCATAAGTATATGCATCCGGATTGCTCAGATATTCGTAATAAATGCTTGTTATATCGAATATGAAAGAAGCCGTTTCACCTTTGTCTGTATAAGCCGGAATGAAAGGATATTTGAATCCGTTTGACATAGCAGGGAAGTAAACCGCATAATTGTTAACAATTCCGTATTTTGCGCCGAGATTCTTTTCCCAATTACTCATGTTTATTGCCGCCATGGTTGCACACTGAATATAATATTCATCCCATGTGTCAAAGGAAAGAATAAGTTTATCGTCTACCCATTCCGTAGTTACGTTTTCTATGGTAGGAGATTCATAGTCCACACGGAATGTCATGGAATAAGTGTCGTTGTTTTTATACTGAGGATCTTCAAGATAATTCGCATATACTTTCACATTGATCTCTATAAGAGAATTGCCGGGGATATGAAGATCGTACGGAGAGAAATAGATATAATAGCCTGAAAGCACATAATTGTCTTCAGAATAATAAGATTTGCTTATACCCGTATTACTTTCGTAAATTGCGTAAACTTCTCCGGAAATTGCATTTCTGATTTCAATGGTTGCGCCGGTTATATTACGTCTTGTGCCTAAGAAAATAGCTGCTGTCGACTCATAATTTTTATATTCAAAGTAAGAGTCGAAAGACAAAGCGGCTTTATCCATATCGGCTTCGGGTTTTTCATATCCGTCAGGCAGGCTGAAGGTGTAGCTGCCGGGTACGAAATAATAAAAGTAATTATAGGCATATAAGAAAGTCCCGGTCGTAAGCGTGTCATCAAGATTATATATATCGCTATCAAGTATGGGAAGACTTGTCCAGTCGCCGAAGAAAGTGAGATAAGGAATGCTCAGAGTGCATTTTTAGGCGTCGGAAGGTCTTAAAATCACCCATCCTTCAACATATGTTCCGTACTCGAATGTGCGCGTTCAAAAAGGAAACTATAAAAAAGTAATCACATCAAAACAGCCAATTCAATGTAATGTAAAACAAAAGCCGTCGTATGTGCATCCGATGGCTTTTATAATTCAGTATAGGCTTCCTCAAACGTCAATTTTTTGAAAATATTTCATTGATAATTTGCAGCTAATAGCAGATAGCATGATATAGACAACAAATCCTATGATTAGAGCTACTGCTTTTGCTCCCGTATTTACAGCATTAAGCCCGTTCAGCGTTGTAGAATACAGCGGAGTTGCCCAACGTAAAAAGATAAAAACGCCAATCAGCAAGAACACGACGATTGCGCCGATTACAAACGGTACACCGATTTTGTCAGGTTTTTTGAAGTAACGAGGGAAGAATATTAGATTAAATATGCCGAGTAAAATCGCGCCATTCCCCACCAGAACAATGTTTGCCGATATTCCCGCTTGGTTGACATACCGCTCCGCAGGCAGAACAGCTCCTTTGACTGAACCAATAATTCCCACAAGCAATAAACTGATACACTGCAACCCAATCACAACCAGCATTTTTGCAAGAGGTATATGCTCCTTTTTTACGGGCAATGCGCAGGAAAATGCAATGTCACCGTTTTCCCTTGTCATCATACAGCAGAAAAATACCGAAAGGCAAGAGAAAAAGAAAATGACTTCATACGGATAATTCGGCACAAATACAAGCGCGGCAAAGGAGAGAAAGATAAAAACCGTAGGGTGCAAGCATAAAGCTATTTCTTTTTTAATCAGATTCAGCATACCTTTTCTCCTCGTTGGCCTTTTCCAAATGCACTATGATATTGTCGATTGTTGCGTCTGCAAGAGTAACCCTGTTTAATCTTTGAGTATTACAAGGTAGCAGTCCTTCATATCCCTCCTTTACCGACTTGACACCGATTGCATTTGTCGCCATTGCGTCTGCAAGAGAAGAAAAATGCGCCAACTTATATTGATCAAGCAATTCTTTAAGAGGACATGCCGCAAGGATCTTACCCTGTGATATATAAACTATATCGTCGGCAATTCGCATCAGGTCGGAAGTGATATGCGTGGAAAAGAGTACAGATACTCCTTCATCACGCACAAGCTGTAAAATGATGTC
Organism: uncultured Eubacteriales bacterium; assembly: GCA_900546875.1. Lineage (GTDB taxonomy): Bacteria > Bacillota > Clostridia > Christensenellales > CAG-314 > UMGS929. The sequence goes on along the minus strand of URET01000012.1, from coordinate 6,971 downwards.
GCAAAACTCTTCGCGCGAAAGCGGGTCAAGCCCGCTTGTCGGCTCGTCCATAATGAGCAACTTTGCTTCGTGCGAAAGGGCGAGAGCAAGCGCAAACTTAACTTTCATACCTTCGGAAAGTTCCTTTACTTTTTTCCTTTCAGACAGTCCGAATTGCGCAAGGAACTTTTTATACTTGCCCTGATTCCACGTCGGATAAAAAGGTGCGTAGGCTTTGCGGATAGCGGCAAGCGTATTCATAGGATAATATCGAAAACCGCCGCCAACATAACCAATTATCTGTTTGACTTCCATTTCGTCTTTAATAATATCTCCGCCAAAGACGGCGACATCTCCTTCTGCCGCAATGAGCTGCAGGATACCTTTTATAGTCGTGCTTTTCCCTGCGCCATTTCTTCCGATAAGTCCGGATATATGCCCCTGTGGTACGCAAAAACTGACTTTATCGAGGGTGAATTCAGGATATACTTTCGTCAATCCCGTTACTTCAAGCGCATTCATTTTTGCTCCTCATCTCCGTTCTTAGCATGATTGACGGCATTCCAAAACGATTCCACATAGGAAAACGGCTGCAAAGCAATACCTTGCCCCTTATCCGCCATCAAGACCAAGGAATCTCCTGAATTCAGCGAAAACATATCCCGCACCTCTTTGGGAATGACGATTTGCCCTTTAGGACCAATCTTTACCGTAGCCAGAAACTTACCTTCGGGAAAATTCTCCATTTTTTGCTCCTTTCAGTATGATTAATTTTACTTTTCTTACTTATTATACATGCAGCTTAAGATTAAGTCAAGAGAAAATAATAATTTCTGTGTGATTGTATATAAAAATACAATTATGATATTGCTTTTAATACGATAACGATATATAATGTAATTGTAAGGATTGACACCATGAAGAATAAAATAGGAAACAGATTATTAAATGTTACAGTAAATATATTTTCCCCGATTTCTACTACGTTAAAAGGCAGCCTGTATAAGGCTGCCTTTCGGTTATTAACGGCATATTAAGAATCTTTTTCAAAATCTTTTATAGCTTGAATAAATTGTAAGCCATAAGCGTTATACGATGTTTCTCCTAATCCATACAAAGCAATAAATTCTTCTCGATTTTCTGGACGATATGTCGCAAGACTGACAAGTCCTTTATTCCCTATAATGGTATAGGCCGGCTTATTTTCTGTTTTCATAATTTTTGAACGAACATTGCGCAAATAAGCCAATAACTCCATATCCGTTAAAATTTGTCCATCATCATCGGCAATGACTTGAAATCCCTCATGTTCAATAAACCGTTCACTATTCGTAATGGTATGTACTTTTACAGGTTCTTTATCTTTAGAAGATGGAATATTTTGAGCTTCTTTTATTTTAGGCATTTCAATGATAGGCGATTTTTGGTAAGAAGGCTTATCGACTGACACATCATCTTCAAACCCAGAAGTAATCCACCGATGATAATAATCAGGAGACATTCTCCGACCACATCCGGTATTATCGGGCTTATAATTCGTGCAGCCTAAAATTGCTCCGTTTGCAGTCTTTTTAACGACGAGATAACCATCTTTGCACCAATCACATTTTTGGATTGACATATCGCCGCCCGCTAAATCGTTGGAAATGAAATTACAAATCTCTGGTTCATTAGTGCACATCCATAGGCGGAAACCATAGCTTTTCTTATAACGCAACTGTAAAGGATACCCGCAAATAGGGCATTTTTTCATCAACCCAATATTTGTGTCCTTTTCCGTATTCAGTTTCCCATACACCGTTATATTGGGGTAATCCTTTATCAACTCCAAAATAAATTCTGATGGATGATTTTCAGGTGTAGCAATAAACACCCTGTTTTTTGTACGCGTCATAGCGACATAGAACAGCCGCCGTTCTTCCGCATATTCAATCGAGGTATCATCCTTAATAACATATTTCATTACAGGATCATCATCAATTTTAGAGGGGAATCCAAATATTTCGTTTCGTGCATTTACAATAATAACATTATCATATCCTAATCCCTTTGAGCTATGTGCTGTAAGAAATTCCAATTTAGCGCGCGGATATTTTTTATTAAAAATTTTTCCGTTATTCTCATCGTAAACGAAATCTTTAGAAAAACAAAGGTTACGCGCATCAAAATTGAATCGACCAATCAATAGAATAGAAGAGTTGATGCTTTTACCTTCCCTTTTGTTTTGTTCTAAAATTCTACCTATAATGTCTTCTACTTGTTTTCCTAAGTGAAAAAATTTACCACCTTTCCCTTTATACTGTTTTCTGTCATACTCCTCGCTATAAGTTTGGATGATAACCGGTTTTTGAATATGCTTCGGAGAAATCAATGACTTTTTGATTTGGCTATCATTTCGCTGCACAAATCTACCGGCGATATCAATCACCTCTTGTGCGTTGCGATAAGTCTTTGTTATTTTTAATTCTTCGCCATATCCCATAATTTCACAAAAATGGGTAAACAGCGAGATGTCAGATCCACTAAAAGCGTAAATCGATTGCCAATCGTCGCCGACAGCAATTATTTTTGCTTGACAGATTTTCGATAATTCTTTTGTTAGGTCAAATCTTTGACGTGAAATATCCTGATACTCATCGACAATAATATATTTGAAATCAAGCTCTTCATGCGCAATTTGCTTTTCACGCAGTATTCTTGCCGAATCATTGATCATATCTTGAAAGTCAATGGCATTTGCTTCCGACAATTTCTTTTGATATTCTAAATAGCAGGCTTTACAAACATCTAAAAACAACTTCGTCCGCACATTGGCGTTCATACGCTCAAAACGATAAAAATCATCAAGGGTATAACCGTCTGTCTTGAAATTGTTGATGAAAGTGCAAATAAGTTTTACAAGTTTTAGTATGTATTTGTTTTCTTCTGTATTTACTAATTTTGTAAAGACCTCCTCTGAGGGACGTTTTTGCAGGATAAAGCCATTGGCTTCTAATTGTTCCCGTAAATGTTCAAGAATATCGCGGCCGTCATTGTACCTAGAAAAGGTATATATAAGTGTCGTTCCGTGCTTTTTATGCAGAGCGATTTTATCTTGTATTTCCCGCTTATATTTATTAAGTTCTTCGATGGAGTAGAAACTATGCTGTCCGCTTTCCGTAATGCCGAAATGTTCTATATATGCAATCTTTTCGCCTTGCCTTATACAAAAATCCGGAGTATAAGGTTTTTTGGCTTTCAAGATATGGTATGGATATATTTCTTCATAGGCATAATCTATTTGATTCAAATATAGAAAATTAGCGATCCGAACTTCTTGCTCCGAACGCAATACTTCATTGGTGATTGTAGTAACCTTATTTGTTCGTCTGTCAATTATCTGAGCATTGTATTCATTTACATTGCTCTTTAATGTGCTGAAGTTAGCTTTAGATATATAGTTGAAAAATAGGTTGATATCATCACCTTCGTAGGGAGCATCAAAATATGACCCAAAGAACATGATCAATTTATCAACCAAATCGGGTTGTTCAAGAATATTGCCTTTCAAGTAGTTGTTGACAGCATTGTATAAAAAGCCATCTCCGATTATTTTCTTTTTGTTATCTTCCTGTTTCCGAAGGATTGCATATCCGGTACTGTGAAAAGTCGTAATCGGGCACGGAATTAAAAGCCCGTCGTTGATACGTTCTTTTAATTCTCCGACAGCTTTGTTTGTAAACGAAATAACAAGAATTTGCTTTGGATCAATGTGCCGCTTCTCAACTAAATAGCGAACTTTTGCTGCAACTGTAGTCGTTTTCCCTGCGCCGGCTCCGGCGATGATCAAAGTGTAATCTTCATCAGATAAGACAACCTTCCGTTGCTCGTCATCAAGCAAAATGTTAGGATCGGCCTCATATAATATTCTATCTAAATAGTTCTTTTCCGAAAGAAGATGGTCGGCTATATATGATTCGTTATGCTCCTGAAAAATGGAGGAGCCTTTCTTTAAGTCAACGATATCTTCATAAAAACAAAGAAACTTATTAATTTCTGCTTCCTGTACATGGTTTTGCCTGCAATAATAAGACAGTGTTTTTGCTTTTTTTGCGCTATCAAAGAAAGTATAAATATCTTTATACTTATCCAGTAGGTATCTATAATCACTGCGGGCAATATATTTATCTGCGGTCATCAATTCTTCAAACTCTTGATTACACGCAATCGCCATCCTGTATTCGTTAGGTATATTAGATTGATCGCCGGCAGATTTTCTTCTAAATAATTTAGCAAACAACCCCATTGACAGTATCTCCATTTACACAAGGCTTCTTAAAAAGCATTGACACTTTACTATATCATAACATAAATGGATATTTTTTTCAAGTGAAACCCGTTTTTATTAATGAATATCAAATTATATGTAAAATAATACAAACATATGTTCTTGTTTTGCTTGACAGACGGGGAGATGGTATGTTATAATGCAAATGTATCGGAGAAGATACAAGCAAAATGCCCGTATCGATGAAAGAAGCGAGAGGTCAAATCTGTTCCCATTGCTTTATGCAGCTTGTAACTGTTCAGCTATATGGCTTTAACGGACTTGATCGGCTGGCGGCGAATCGGTCGCAAAGGCGGCATTTTGAAAGACAAAAAACGGTACCCGAGCAGGTTGGTTTCCGATTTAGCCCTACACTGCTGTTTGTAGTATTGCGCATTTACTTGCGAACTTGCGAAGACGGGTTGTGAAGAATAACTGTTTTGTTGCGCAGTGACCCCGCCCTGCGGGTAGCCGACGGCAGTTGTCACTGTTTATAACGGGCGGTCATTATGACCGCTTGCGGTGGAGTAAATTATGTCCACCGTTGCTTTTGTTGCGTTCTTTGGCGTGGATAAAGGCAGTTATAAGCATACCGTTTTTTGGACAATTCATAGTCATTTCAGTCCATAGGAAGGTAATGCTTTCTATGGACTTTTTGTTTTATTCTGAGCTATCACCCATTCCGCTTTGGCGCGGAAGCAGATAGAGAACCTACCAAGAAGGAAAAAAGTTATGAGCAAGCAAAGAGTTATCAGGCCGCCATAATCAGGCAAGCAAACAGGGACATAGCAGTCAAATTACAGCAAGCAAAACACGGTCGAACCTTTTGAGCTTGACGAAGAAGTATAGCCCACTATACTTCGTACCGAAGTTTAGTGGGCTCTGCGAGGCTATTTAAGCAGAAAATACGGAGGTAAAATTTATAAGCTATTTAGTTTGTCACATGGAAAAGTATCACAAGACGGATATAGCGCCCGTCGAACAGGAGAACGAACGCGACGAAACTTACCAAGCAAGCAATCCGCAGATAGACTGCACACGCACGAGCGGTAACTACCACATTATCAAGCGTCAGCGCAGTTACACGCAGTTTATCAACGATAAGATCGAAGCTCTTGACTTGCCGACCAAAGTACGCAAGGATGCTGTGCTGATGTGCTCCTTCGTCGTGGGCTCGGACGCCACGTTCTTCAAAAATCTATCGTTGCAAGAATAAGAGAAGTTCTTTGCCGAGTGCACCCGCTTCTATGCGGAGCGATACGGCGAGGGTAACATTATTTCGGCAGTTGTTCACATGGATGAAAGCACGCCGCACTTACACCTCAACCTTATACCTGTCATCGACGGCCGGCTGTGCGGTAAACGGCTATTTGACAGAAAAGCACTGCACAATTTGCAGACAGAGCTGTATGAGGTCGTGGGAAAGAAATGGAATTTGCAGCGCGGCAAAGAAGGCAGTCAGGCAAAGCATCTGTCTACGGCAGAGTTCAAGGCGAAGAAGATCGTCGAGCAGGCGCACGGCGAAGCGGACGCATTAAAAGCGAATGCCGAGCGCAAGGTTAAGATCGCGCAAATTCATGCGGAGGGCATTATAGCAAGTGCGGAACAGTCGGCAGTTGAAGCCAAGCAGCAGGCACAAGAGTATCTAGACGGCGTAATCAGATCGGTGGAAGAAGAAAAAATCAAGCCAACACCGAAACGAAAGCGACAAGTCGAGGAAGAGCTTTCTGTTCTCCGCACGGAGAACGCCGCATTGCGCAAGCCAAAGAAATCAGTGATAAAGACCGCGCCGATTTATTCGAGCAGTTGCAGAAAGCTGAACGGCGAGCCAAAGGCAAAGAACAAGCTTTCGGAATGGTGGGTGACATGCTTGCCACCTATCCAGACGAGTTCAATGCCTTGCTGGACAAGTCAAGGGCAAAGAAAGCTGTCCCTTCGTTCAAGTCAATCGGCAACGATCGCGGCGGAAAGTAACAATGGAATAAAAAATCTGACCGCGTCGCAGGTGTCCCGACAGGAAAACATATGGAGAACAGGGATTGAAAGAGCGGCCGCGGCAGAACTATGAGGAAAAATCCGTATGAAACGGAAACGCGTACAATGGCGCGAAAGGAGATAAGATTATGAGAGAACCATTGACTTAACTATAAACATTCGGAGGAAAATAAGCTACGGGAAAAACAATGCAACAATTGAGCGCGGAGCATGGCTCTGCGCCTACCTCTATGAGAGAATATGAAATCGGGGGAAAGAAATACATAGTAACAAGCCATTATGCGGGGGAAAAAGAAATCGACAGTACCATTCGCAGCATTGCCATAGACCGCGCAAAGCGTGAAATGGGAATCGCATAAGGGAAATCGGCGTCAGGGCATTGCCAAATTCGGTGTGGCGTGGTATAATACCCGTACATTGAATTTGGCTGCTTTGATGCAAAGGAGTAAAAGAATGCAATCAAAGCAAGAACAACTAAATAATACAGGACTTTATTTAAGACTTTCCAAAGACGACGAACGCGCGGGCGAATCGCTATCCATTGACAATCAGCGGATCATACTGCAAAAGTATGTCAAAGACCGAGGTTGGAACTTGGTGGACGAGTATGTGGACGACGGCTATTCGGGAACGAACTTTGTTGAGGTAAGATAACGATACCTTTTTTGCAGAGGGTGTTATCTTACCTCTT
>URET01000011.1 GCA_900546875.1 uncultured Eubacteriales bacterium | reverse complement strand
GTTGCGTTCATTATAAAATTTTCCAGAAGAACGGCGTGTTGAATTTTCATAAGTGATTTTACAGCCGTACGTTACTGCCTTAACTGAAACGACCTTTGTTTCTCACGGTGTGTTGCGTTCTCTCAAAAACCTTCGCAGCTCACGGTGAGTTGCGTTCATTATAAAATTTTCCAGAAGAACGGCGTGTTGAATTTTCATAAGTGATTTTACAGCCGTACGTTACTGCCTTAACTGAAACGACCTTTGTTTCTCACGGTGTGTTGCGTTCTCTCAAAAACCTTCGCAGCTCACGGTGAGTTGCGTTCATTAAAAAGATTTTTCGGCTGCCGGGAACAACGACAGAACGGTAAACTTATTAAAATCAAAGCTGTTTTCTGAACAAAGGACTGACCTTTCTGCCAGTTGCCGCTTCAAAATGAAATCTGACTATACCCAGGTCTATATACACATAAAACCCGTGCAGTGCATGCACTTTCACCGCATCCTCATCGAAGGTGAAACAAAATTTCTGCTGATTCATAGCCGTGGGCGCAAGAGAGGCGGCTTTTACTCCGTTATTAAACCACAATGGGACATTTCCCTTGCTTTCATAAAGCTGACGCAGAGGCTTGCTTTTATGAGGTTTTCCGGTTTCAGCGCCGTAACCCAGAGCTATCACGCAGAGCAGATCCTCTCTTCCGCATTGCTTCCTGACGGTTTTCTTTGAACAGGATGCCGCCACCCAGCACGTATTCAACCCCGCAAGTTGTGATTCAAGTACAATCCTTTCGCCGTAATAGCCGGTTTTTTCATAAGATTCTTCGTTCTTTTCTCCGAAAACAGCTATATAATTCTGCACGTTTTCGAACCTGCCGTAATGGGCAAGCAAGTTGCCGAAAGCTTCAGGCTCGTCAGTCACAAGTCTGAAATCGAGTCCGCTTTCTTCAGAACTTCTTTTTACCTCGCGCATGAGAGTCGCTTTGACTTCTTCTGTCAAGGGCTGATCTTTATATCTCCTTACGGAGTGCCTTGACTCCATCGCTTTTAAATATTCGTTTCTTTCCCTATCCGCCATGATCCTTCCCCTTTTACCTATGCAACCTCATAGCTTGCCGCTCTTTATCACTCAGCAACCTCAACATTCACCAAACGCATACTTCCTCAGATAAAGCTCGTATACACATAAAGCCGCTGCCGCATGTACGACTGCATTCCCCCGTACCGCGGCACACACGTCGCTTCTCGTTTTCCCTGTGACCATGACCGTTTTCATCTCGTTCAGGTCAAGATAACGCTGAGCCTTGGCTATGGACGGGATCGGTCTGAATCCCACCCGGAAAATCAGAGGCATACCGTTTGTGATCCCTCCGTTCATTCCCCCGCTGTGATTGGTAGAGGTGCGCACAACGCCCTCTTTGCATTCAAAAGCGTCGTTGAGTTCACTGCCGAAGCCCTGAGTAAGAGTACCGTCGCCTATCTCGAAACTTTTTACCGCCGGGATCGCAAACATCAGCGCCGCAAGCAACGAGTCGGCGCCCTCAAAGACAGGATCGCCCATCCCGCCGGGCACTCCGCTGACTCGGCACTCCACCATACCGCTTACGCTGTCTCCCTTTTCCCTGCACTTTGCAAGCAAAGCAGCCATTTTTTCGCCCGCTTCCGGATCGATCACATTTAGCCCCTTCACCTTCCTGACTTCACTGTCTTCCCCGAAAGGAAGATCCTCGATATTACCCGTTCTGAGTATGTGAGTTTCCACCTCTATGCCTTTTTCCGAAAGCAAAGACTCGCATACTCCGCCGGCAAAAACCATGGGAAGAGTAAGTCTTGCAGACAAATGTCCGCCGCCGCTGATATCGCATCCTCTGCCGTACCTGAGCGTCATAGCATACTCGGCATGCGAAGGTCTTGCAAGTCTTTCGTCCGTGCGCACCGCGTCATTATTTCCGAATAACACGGTAAGCGGAAAGCCGTTTGTTTTTCCTTCGGTCATTCCGGACACTATTTTATACGAGTCTTTTTCACGGCGGGGCGTATCCCACAAGTCTGACGCGCTCCTTAGCGTAAGAAGTTTTTCCGGCACGCTCAGGTCAAGTTCCTTTCCGGCAGGGAGCCCGTCAAGCACGCACCCTACGCCGCTGCCGTGAGATTCACCGAATAATGTGAGTCTGATCCTGTTGCCCCATGTAGACGACATCGTATTCTCCTCCGAGTTCTCTGAAACGCTCATAAAAATCAAGACAGCTTTTCCCGACACAATCCGCGTCCGAAAGATAGACCTCATGTCTGGCAGAGGCTACGGCACATGCCATCGCCACCCTGTGGTCCCCGAATGACATAAAATGACATTTATCCTCTCCGCGTATGCCCTTTACGGTCAGCACGCCGCCCTCGTAGCAATACTCCGCGCCGAGACTCTTCAAAAGCGCACAGGCGCCCTTTACTCTGTCACTTTCCTTAAGACGAAGCCTTTCCATGCCGTATATTCTGCTCTCCCCCTCGGCATGAGCTGCCAAAAGCGCCAGCAAAAGCGCCAGATCGGGGACGTCTGTCACATCAGCGGAAAAAGCTCTGATGTCTCCGCTGCTCACATTGACCTCTCTGTTGCCCTTAAGCACCCTTGCTCCCATATCCTCAAGCAGCCCCACTACTGCCTTGTCCGGCTGCAGATCCTCCGGGCACCCCGATACCGTGACATTTCCTCTCAAAGCAGCTGCCGTCAGCCATACGGCAGCTAACGACCAGTCGTTTTCACAGTATACGGAACTCTTTCTGTCGTATTTCCCGGCGGGCACAAAATACTCGTTTCCCGTTCTCTCGACGTTTACCCCGAAATCTTTCATGGTCTTTACGGTAAGATCGACATACCCTTTCGAAACCGTTTCTCCTTCAACGGTAATGCTGCCCCCCTTTCCGCCTAAAGGCAGAGCCATGAGCGCACCGCTCAAAAACTGTGAAGATCGGGTGCTGCGCAGAAAGATCCTCTGTTCTCTCGAACGCCTGAATGCTTTTATCACGACAGTATCGCCAAGACTTTCGCTTCTGATTTCTATACCGAAAGCCGAAGCAAAGTCACTCAGATCGGCGCGTATTCTTTCGGCAAGTCTTTTGGAAAGCAAAAACTCGCCCGCTCCCTTTGCCTGACACAGCATCGGTAGCAGCAATCTGAACAATGTGGCGTTACCGCCGCATATAACGGGAGCTCCTTCGGTCACGCTCTTGCACGCGCGCGCCGTAAGTCCGATATCCTCGCATTCTCCGCCTAACCTCAAATCCATAGGCAAATCGGAAAAAAGATTACATAACATTATGCGCTGCACATGTGACTTTGAAGGCATGTATGCCGCTCTCCCCCTGAGTTCCCGTCTTTTAATCAAGTAATCTGCACGCATAAGTTATCCCCCCTGAAAGTTCGCTCCACTCCACACCGACCATTACAGGCACGCCCGGTTTCAGAACAAATGTCATTTCCACTCCTCTTCCTCTGCTTTTTTTATCCATGGTTGCTTTATCGTATAAGGACCGGGCATCATATCCGCCGCACCTGCTTATCCCCGCGGCAGACATCAGTCTGAATAATTCTCCTTCAGCTCCCGAAGGTATCCCGAGATAATCCCCCACTCCGAATGTCAGCTCCATTCCCGACACCACCGCTTCTCCGTGAGAAGCCTTGAAATCTTCCGTTGACTCTATGGCGTGACCTATGGTATGACCGAAATTCAGAATATGTCTGAGCCCGGTATCTTTAAAATCCTTTTCGATGATACCGAGCTTGTATTCCGCCGCCATACGTATACCCTCTTCCTTGTTGCCGAGGTATGTATCGAAAACGGGCAGACCGCTGAGCAGCTGAGTTTTGATAAGTTCTCCCGCTCCGCTTTTCTCTTCCCTTTCAGGCAAGCTTTCAAGAAAGGAAATATCTATGAGAGTCTGATCGGGCAGACAGAACCCGCCGATCATATTTTTTGTTCCCTTCAGGTTGCAAGCATTCTTCCCCCCTATCGCCGCATCCGCCATAGAGGTCAGCGTGGTGGGCACAAGCACAAGCCTTACCCCTCTCATATACACCATGGCGGCAAACCCGGCAACATCTCCTACCACGCCGCCGCCCACTCCGATGACAGTATCTCCCTTTCTGACCCCGGCCGCATACAGAGCGTTTATAAGGCCGACCGCCGACGACAGATCCTTGCCTTCCTCTCCGGAAGCGACCACATAATGATCCGTTTTGCCTGTAAGAGAAAATATCTTTTCGGAAAACAAAGAAAAGGTATTCCTGTCAAAAACTATGAAATTCTTACCTGTCTTTACAAACTCTTTAAGTTTTTTTAAAGGCGCAAATGTTATTTTTTGTCTTTCCATATCCTTCTGATTTCATGCATCGCCTCATCTGCCCTTTTTCCGAGATCTATAAGCCCCCAGATCCTCCTCGACAATATCGCCTGCCAGACAAGCATACCGATACCGTCACAATACGGCACTCCGAGACGACGGCATTGAGCCGATAAAAAACTTTCCCTTCCGTAATTCATGTCGATGACTTCGCCTGTCATAAGCAAAGCGGGATCGCTGACAAGCTTTCCGTCCGTCAGGCGGCCTACAGGTGTGGCGTTGACAAGCAGATCGGACTTTACGCTTTCATTTCCCAGCGCAAAAAAAGCCGCGCCTCTTTTGATATAAGCCTCCTTGCCGCATATGCCGGCAACGTTTCTCACCGCAAAGCTCACTTCTGACCCGCTGCGGAGAAAAGCGTCGGCAGCAGCCTTTGCAGCTCCGCCGAAACCTATTATCAGTACTCTCCCGGCCTTTTTCCCCGAAGCCCTTATGTATTCGCAAAGACCTGCTCCGTCGGTATTGTACCCTTTACCACGAACCTCTCCTTCATCGGACTGCTCAGCCTTGCCGCGCAATGTAACCACCGTGTTCACCGCCCCGCACGACAACGCGGAATCATCAAGACAGCCGAGTAACGAAGCCATTTCGCATTTATAAGGCGACGTCACATTATATCCGTCCAACAGGTTCAGCTTTTCAAAAACGGATCTCCCGAGTTTGCCGACATCAATAAGTGAATACAGGTTTTTTTCACCGCTCATCGAGTCAAGCAGCGCGTGAAGTGCCGGTGAAAAAGATAAGCTTATATCTCTGCCTAACAGGGCCAGTTCCATTTTGATCCGGTAATCCCCCTTTTTGCGAGAATATCAGCTGTTTTTTTAAGGCGCGTTTCCGCGATCTTAAAAGCGCGGAGAGTATACTTCAGCCCCGTGAATGCGGCAACTATGTATAATTCGTTCTGCATATACAACGAATAGGAAAAAAATCCGAGGATATTTTCAAGTTCTTCCGATCGCTCTTTTTTCATCTTCTTTCCGAGAGCACGTATTTCTTTCAGTTCGCTTTCTATAACTGAAATATCCGATATCAGCAGGTTCGCATTCCGGCTGACGGATATATCACGGGCAGTCTGCGAAAGGATATCGGTATAAGCGTCGCGTTTTTCGTTTTCCGCCGGAACACTCCTGTTTGCAGACAAACGTGAGTAAAGATCGCGGGAAAGCTCCCTGAAAGGAAGGATTATTTCCCTGCAGAAATATTCGAATGATTTCTGAGTATCGCCGCAGTCGAAATACTCTTTGAGAAAAAGCACGAAATCTCTTTTTCCAGAATCTATCTCCGTGAGCAGACAGACGATAAACGCAAAACGTACGCTTTCCTGACGCGGAAGGATAAGCTTGCTGCGGACATTGTCTCCAATTTGTTCCAAAGGTATGGAAGCGCGGGAAAATTCATCCGCGTAATTGAAAGCGGGAAGAATATTGCGGAGGAAAAGAGTAAATTCCTCAACCGCAGTAAAATCAGAGAGCAAAAGAGAAAGCCTTTTGCCGGCGACTAAAAAAGAACAGCCGGAATAATTATCAAGACTGTGCATAAAAGCATTATACGCATCCATAGTCCCCCCGCCGCGCTTCTGCCGCGGCAATAAATAATATTTATTGTAGCACATATCTACCGATATTTCAAGCAACGAAAGCAAATTGTTTTTTTGTTTTTAAAAAATGTTCCCGAAAATCATTGCTTCCGGGGGAAAAATGTAGTATACTAAAAAAACATCCAAGCTGAACCTCGGGACCTTGCGGCTCGAAGGTTGCTTTTTTCTAAGGGGTGGGAGTAATGACATCCGCGACTTTATATTCTGCTTCCGGTCAAAGACAACTGGTCGATAACACACAGCACAAGTTGCTGTTGCTTTTTGTTTTTGACAAAATGGAAATACCCCTTTCGGAAAATACGGTGTTGGATTTCTGCACATATACGAATGTCTGGCTTAACTACGTCGACTGCAAAACGGCTTTTCATGATCTGCTTTCGGCTGACCTCATATGCAGCTACGACACGCACAGCAAAGATAACCCGCTTTATGTGCTCACTTCGGACGGCAGGACCTGTCTGGCGCATTTTTTTCAGAAAGTGCCCTCGAGTCTTAGAGAAGAGATCTCGCAAAAAGCCAAGCAGCAAAGACTGAGATTCAAACGAAAGCAGGAGTATGTAAGCGATTACCAAAGAAATACGGACGGCACATATAAGGTCATACTGAAAATCATGGAGCTCGGGAGACCCGTTGTGGAAATAGCAATGAACGTACCTGACCGCAGTACGGCAAAAAGCATGTTCGAAAAATGGGAAATAAAAGCCCCGGCAACGTTTCAGAGTCTCATGGAGATATTTGAAGAAACCGAAAAATGACGGCGACGAAGCGCAAGGATCGTTGAAAGACGAAAAAAGTTAAAAAAACCGCTTTCAACGCTTGACAGTTCCTTATTAATAGTGTAAAATGCCTGTGTTGTGCGACGATGGCGGAATCGGCAGACGCGTGCGTTTAAGGGGCGCATGGTGACCCCGTGTGGGTTCAAGTCCCACTCGTCGCACCAAAGTTAAAGGACCGCTCACAGAAGCGGTCTTTTAACTAAGCAGCTGATGAAGGAAAGCAAAGAAGGAAGTAAGGTCGGGGATAGTCTGCAGGGGATATTTATCGAAGCAGTTACGAAGCCGTGCGATCAGACGGAAAATGCAAACGAAATAATGCGGATATGGCGGAATTGGCAGACGCGCTAGATTCAGGTTCTAGTTGGGTTAAAGCAGTGCAGGTTCAAGTCCTGTTATCCGCACCAAACAGTAGAAATCCGAACCCAAAGCCGGTAGGCGAAGGGTTCGGATTTCTTTTTGTGTTCGGTGATATGTGATGTCAATCTGCTGTTGTTGGCATCACGCCCGAGCACCGCCTAAGTAAATATCCTTGATAGTTGTTGCCAAACGAAAACATTTTTAAGAAAGGATATTTACAATGAAAAATCAGATTACTTATACCGAACATAATGGACTTTACTACCCCGATCTTACGCTCCCCGAACAGACAAATTACACCATCGGCAAGTATGGCAATCTGCGCCTTGACTTTATGAAGAAGCACCGTCGCGGAACGTATACCACCCTGCTCACCGAAGGACGATTAAACGAACACCTACACGCCATTGATATTCAAGCTCACGAATTGCTCGATGACATAATTCCTCGCCTTGCCAAAGAACGTCGCGTAGACGAAACTCTGAAGGCTCATAACGCGCTTCAATGGGTTACCGAGATGAATAACATCAGAGCAAGCGCGGAAGAAATTGTCTTGCGGGAGGTGGTCTATCAATGAGGTCGATCATCAACGAGCTTTGGCACGGAAATATTGTACCGCAAGAAGATAGCCGCACCAACACAAAGGAAATGAAAGAACTTCTCGGATATATGTCACGTCATCACAAGGACTTGGAGAAAAGCTTTACTGATGAACAGAAAGAGATCTTCGAGAAATTTCACGATTGTTGGAGTGAGTATATGAGTCTCGTCGAAGCAGCTATCTTTGAGTATGCTTTTAGGCTTGGAATGCGGATTGCTATTGAAGCATTAACTGAAGAATAAGACATACGGTGCTATGCGTATTTTACGTGTAGCACCTTTTTAATTCTAACAAATCCTACAAAATCCAACAAAAATATTGAAAAACTTTCAAAAATGTGCTATAATACAATTATATAAATTTTCTTTTAGGAGATTCAGTAGATGATTATGAATAACGAGATGCCTGATCGTTGGTATTCTACCAAAGAAATTTGCGCTTATTTAGGAATTAGTCGTGATACAATGCTTGTTTGGATTGCCACGAAAAATATGCCAGCTCACAAAGTAGGACGAAATTGGAAATTTAAGGTTAGCGAAGTTGACGAATGGATTAAGAGCGGACAAGCAGCAGAATAAAATGGAGGTAATATAATGCTTTCGGATTTAATAAAGCGAATCAAAGATGAATTTGCATCATCTCGCATGGAGCTTATAAATCAAATATCTGTATCCGATGCCGAATACGAACAACTTTTGTATTATGTCAGAGAAAAAGTAAAATTTACCCATATACAATCCATAATTCCCGTAGATGAAATTCTTTCGGTGGCTATGGTTCAAATAGCTATCCGCGTATATTCTGAGGGTAACTATTGGGATTATTTCGATGAAGAAGTTGGCGTTGAAATATCTCAAAGCAAAAAATATTATTTTGCTCAGATCTTCGCGAAAACTATACAAAAATACAGGTTGTTTGAGTTGGAACAGGAAAATCAATCCAAGTATTCATACGTAGAAAACATAAAAGCTCACGCTTTTGTTCCTAATCAATATTTGCACAACTACTTTGACTTCTTGTTTTCGTTCTACGATAGAAACTTGTTCCGACAATTAACCGATGGAATTGACGAAGACATTGATGACTTGATTGGATTTGTTTCTGAATCTTTGAGTAGAAACGGCGATGATGTTTCCATCGAGAAAAGTGGCAACAAACCTGCCAAGTCATATAAGTTACTCAAGGCAACAAGGGCTTTGATAGCCCAATCCACGTCAACCGTTGTAAGTGATACGTTTTTTGACCATCTCGTTTTAATGGACAACTATTACTATGATGGCAAATTGCCCACAAAATCAGATCGTTTCTCCGAGGCATTTCAAGAGTGGGTTGAAAAGAAGAACAGCGAAATTAATGCTTCTGACAGCATCAGCAGAAAGCGTAAGGCAAAAGAATCGTTCTTCCATAAGCCTCACTTCTTGATTGATCGTAATAATAGTCAGCTTTATCTGGTGATTCCAAGCCAAAAGTTTAGAACAGAAGGTTTTGTAAATGATGCAAAGGTTGAAATCAGTGTCGGCGGAGAGCTGATTACTAAACACCTTGAAGTATATAAAGCATACGGTGTTTTGGTTTCGGAAGAAATTAAGTTGCCTATTGCGGATTTGTTTACAGAATATAAAGTAATCATCTCTGCCAATGCAACTCAAGAATATCTTATCCCAAGCAAAGAGTATAGAATATTTGACGAGGATTTTGACGAGAACAGCAAACTGAAGAAAGGTACAAACTATTTATTAGTTAAAAAAGGATTAATCGTAAGCAGCAATATATCAGAGCGCTTTGTCGACAACGCATGTGATTTGTGGGATGAGTATTGTTATGATGAAGTATCTGAAAACACTGTAATATACATCAACAACAAACCATTATCATTAATTGGCGAGTTTTCTGATAAGCCTTTATTCGAATATGTTTCCAAAGAGTATTTGTTGTATAAGAATGGACATCAAATCCAAACAGCATATAAGCATCCGATAGTTTCCTTTAAGATCAGTAGGAATACTTTATCAAGAGCAAGACTGTTTGTAAATGATGATATTTACAATATCGAGAACGATTGTAACATCACTGTGTTTGACTTTCCAAGTGAAAAAGACACTATAGGCGTATCTATTGACCTTAATACTCTTTTGCCTTGCTTGGATTCTGTTTATCAAATCGGATTGGATGAACCCGGTAAAAATCTGCACATTCTTACTCGTTATGTCTTGATTACAGAACTAAGATGTTACTCAAGCAAACCGAGATATACATTTTGTAGCACAGCCGAAATAACGATTTTGGGTGACTATACAATCAATCCCGCAAACTGCTATATGAATGAATATGGCGAGTATGTAGTTGACTTGTTGGAAGGAAATGAGTCCGGGGAGTTCGAGCTTGTTTTTCAAAATGAAATATACGGCCTTGTTGTCCCTCTGAAGGTGTTCAAGTTTGGTTTTGAAAAGCAGTGGCAGTTAATCCGTCCCGAGTTCTTATGGTATAGTGACTTGAAAAACGAATTGTACGTATCTATCCCGGGGGCAACTAACGTCAAGGCATATCTAAATAAAAACGAGTCCGATTGCATATGGGGTGATATGTACGAGGAGGGCAAATTCAAATTAGATATATCAGAGTTTGTTGCGGAGATAAAGGAAACCACAACCTCAATGGTATATATCAATCTTATGTTTTGCGATAATCGCTGGCGTAGCATTTCGTTATATAGAATACAAGTAAGACCGTGGATAGATCATTTTTCACTTATTTGTGAGAATGGTGTAATGGCTATTGATACGAAATATCAAAGTAGGAATCCCTTATATGTTGAGTTTTATGATTATGACTCAAATCAATTAGTAATTGGAACTGCACTTGAAAATGGCATTACATATCTTCCTCAGATCAGCAAGGACAAGCTTTACACTTTGAAGAAATATGAAGTGGAAAGTGATGAATTTGGATTTGAGGATAACCATATTCCTTTTGGTGAGCCAGTGTACAAATACGGATATGTAGATGTGTCAGATCTAACAAATTGTAAAATGTTCATTACTCGAATATTGAACAAAGAGAGAGGTTTGAAGCAACAGTACACTTATGTTGTTTTTGATATACAGAAAGAAACTGATAGTGTATATTGTGGTAAAATGATGTACTCGCCTAAAGTTAAGGGTGGTATGCCAAAACAAAAGCCTCGTACTTTGTTTGAAAAAGTGCGTTTTGAGGTGGTTCTTGACGAGTCTAAAATCCAAGTCTTGTCGCTGAATATTATTGAAGACGAAGATGCATATATCCCGTATTACGACAGTACAGTACAAGTATTGATTAGCGAAAACAGCGATGTGCTTTTCAAATCAAAAGAAGTCAAGCGCTTTGTTCCGCTATACGAAGATGAAACAACCTACTATGTAGATTTTAGGAGGGTGAGATAATGCTATTTAGACCTGCTGAAAGTTCAAAGCAGATAGTAGATTTTTATAGAAGCTATTTGCTTACGACTTTTCAGACAACCGATGATAAATATAATAGCCAACTTGAAGCGGAGCTTAGGAAGGACGGCGTAATTTCAAGCGGTCCTTTTGTAAGTGTAAGCGATTCATACGAAAAAGAAAAAACTATATCAGAGTTGGTTGATGAGCGTGTTTTGTGTGAAAGTATGCTTAATCTCGGCAAACTTGATCCGTATGCAAGAAGATTGTACCGCCATCAAGTTGAAGCTACTTTGAAAGCGGGAGAAAAGAAAAATCTTATAATTACAACCGGAACAGGTTCGGGTAAGACGGAGTGCTTTTTGATTCCCGTAGTGAACGAACTTTTGAAGGAGCAAGAAGCAGGAACTCTTGGCGCGGGAGTAAGAGCGTTAATTATTTACCCGATGAACGCCTTGGTTAATGACCAAATACGAAGGCTCCGAGAACTGTTCGCAAGTTATGAAGGATGCTCTATCACCTATGGTAAGTTCACGGGCGAAACCGCTGAAGATTTCACTCGTGCAAGGAACGAGTTTGTTGAGCGCGAAGGTATTGAGCCGCCTAAAAATGAGCTTATATGTCGTGAACAGATGCGAAAGACTCCTCCTAATATACTGATAACCAACTATGCGATGTTGGAATACCTCTTGCTCAGGCCGGGTGATGTTGCATTCTTTAGCAAAGCAAATGCTGACAAATGGAAAACAATTATCCTTGATGAGGCTCATACATATGGTGGAGCGAAAGGCATTGAGGTAGGTACTCTTTTGAAGCGTGTTAAAGCTATGCTCAAAAGAGATGATATTCAATTCATACTTACATCTGCGACGTTAGGGGATAACAAATCTAATCAGCAAATTGTCAACTTTGCTCAATCTCTGTGTAGTGCAAGGTTTGAAGAAAGTTCAATCATACGTTCTCATACGATAGCACCCTCGAAGCCTGCAAAGGTTGAAAAATTGGACTTTTCCATTTATAAGAAACTTTCCGAAAAAATCAGAGATAATATTGCTTCCTGCGATGTATTGGAGTGGTTGCGCACCAAAGGCATTGTTATTGCTGCCGATGCAGATGACAATAAATCTCTTGAAAAAACCTTGTTCAATATGATATTGGGCGACTCGTTCTACTATGAATTTAGGGCGTTGATGCTCAATCAAACAAAGCCACTAAATCAGATCGCAAGCGAACTCCGTATGGATATTAACGATCTTACGGATTTTATTGCCGTAGCATCCAATGCTCAGGTGTCCGGGGATAAACTGTTTGAAGCAAGATACCATATGTTTTTGAGAGGAATTGAGGGCGTTTACGTAACTCTAAATCCCGACAGACATCTGTTCGTGAGAAAAATGGAAACCTACAAGGAAGATCCATTCTCAGACGATTGTGGTTATAAGGTTTTTGCTATTTCTTTCTGCTATAACTGTAACGCTACTTTCATCGTCGGTCAAACGGAAGATGGATATTTAGTTCAAAAATCAAAATTCAACGATGATTATGAGCCGGAAGTTTATCTTTTAGAAGGCGATTACGACGAGTCAGGGATGGATGAGGCGGAAGCTGATAATAAATATGTTGTTTGTGCAAAGTGTGGTGCGATTACACACGCTACTTCTTTAGACGGTTTATCATGCGGACACGATAAGCAGTACCACAATTTATTGCGGAAGGTCAAAGAACGAGGTGATGCTTTGCACAGTTGTCCTTGCTGCCATATTATCAATACTCAGAGAAGCATAGTAAGACCATATTTTCTTGGTAACGAAGCGGCTACGGCGGTTATTGCTACGGGACTTTACAATGTATTACCCGACTCTCAAATAACTAAAAAGCGCGTTGTTATGGAGGACGATTTCTTCGGAAAAACCGAAGAAATGGAGATTGAAGAAAGAAAAGAGTTAGTCAAGCAGTTCTTGACTTTCTCGGATAGCCGCCAAGCGGCAGCTTTCTTTGCATCTTATTTGGAAACAACTTACCGTAGCAATTTGATGAAGCGAGTAATGACCAAAATCTGCGAGGATCATATCGAGCAGTTTAACAGAGGCATTAGCTTAGATCATTTTGTTTCTTTGTTGGAAGAACAAATGGAGCAGCTGAAAATCGGTGTTCCCGAAACGAGGCACAAGGCGGCGTGGATTTACGCTATAAAAGAGCTTACAAACTATAAGGCGAAAAACTCTTTGCAGAATAAAGGTGTATTGTATTTTGATATAAACATCAATATGCCCGACAATGCTAAGTTGGATATGAGCGCAAGCGAAGTTACGGCTCTTTTCAAACTGATGGCATTGTATTTTGTTAAGAAGGCTGCCATAGAATTGCCAATTACAGTAAGTAAGGCTGAAAGTGCTGAAATATTTTATAACGGTATTTCTTTTGGCTTTGATAAAGACCACACAACTCGTAAATATATTGAGCCGTGGTTGCCTGCGACGGGTAAGGATAATGTGAGAACATTATTTATCAAACGTATTTTGCCAAACTTGCCCGGCGAACAAGTAATCGGTCTGTTGAACTCCATTTGGAGCACGCTTTGCAGATTGGAAATAATAAAGCACGACAGAGTAAACAACCGTTATTTGCTTTCAACCAAAGCAATTACTGTCAGAACAGTCGAAAAACTTTATAAGTGTAACGAGTGTAAGATGGTAACACCGTTCTACCTTAATGGTACTTGTAGTAATCCTAAATGTAATGGTCATTTGACGGAATATAACTTTGAAGATGCTTTGGAGCACGACCACTACCATAATATTTATCGTCATCTCAATATGACGGATATGATTGCAAAGGAACACACGGCACAACTTGGTTCCCAAAAGGCATACACTTATCAAAATGATTTCAAGAACGAGCATATCAATGTGTTGAGCTGTTCTACGACATTTGAAATGGGCGTTGACGTTGGTTCTTTGGAAACTGTATTTATGAGAAATATGCCGCCCTCTCCCGCCAACTATGCACAGAGAGCAGGACGCGCAGGACGAAGCATAAAATCTGCCGCATATGCACTCACATACTGCCCGAACAGTTCTCACGACTTAAACTACTTCAAAAACCCCGTAGATATGATCAAGGGAACGATTATACCTCCCGCGTTTAATGTTGATAACGAAAAAATTGTTCTTAGACACATTTTTGCTTCAGCTTTTTCGTTCTTTTGGAAAAAATCTCCCGAGTTGTTCAAGAAAAACATAGGCGAGTTCTTTGATCTTAATGGAATGGCTGAATTAAAGAGCTATCTACAGTCCAATCCCGAAGATTTAAAAGAGTATTTGCAGAATATTGTTAGCCGGGAGTTGCAAGTGTTCTACGGTGTAGATACATTTGCTTGGGTTGACAGATTGTTCTCAGAGGATGCGGATGCTCCCGGTGTTTTTGTGCTTGCATACAAAAAATACTGTACCGACATAGAGGAACTTGAAAAAGCAAGAAAGGATTGTATCAGAGAACAGCGTGGTGTCGCACCGGGATCTCGTGAGGAAAAAGAACTCACATTTAGAATTTACAACATTGGTGCATCGCTAAACACTATCAAAGAACAACGTTTGATTGAGTTCCTTTCACGCAATAATTTGATTCCTAAGTATGGATTCCCCGTAGATACAGTTGAACTTACAAGTCTTAGTAAAGGTGGAGAATTAAAAGATCTGCGCTTGGATAGAGATTTGTTCTCAGCTATTTCTGAATATGCCCCCGATTCCGAGGTCGTTGCGGATGGTAAACTGATTACAAGCCGTTACGTTCGCGTGTTAAACGGCTACTCGTGGCCAAGATACAATTATGCTACGTGTAGCGCGTGTCAAACGCTAAATCGCACGATTTGGACAGAAAAGCTCCCTCAGTTGTGCAGACAATGCGGACACGAATTGCCCAAGGGAACGCATCAATATATCATTCCTAAATTTGGCTTTGTGGTTGATAATGCTGAACCCGTTGACGTAGGAACTGATAAGCCCGAAAGAACCTACAAAGGCTCAATCTCGTATATCGGTGATGGTAAACGTATAGAATCCCATACCTATTCGGTGTGCAACAAAAAGGTTGTGGTCGGAACGAGTAAGATGGATGAGCTTGCTGTGCTTAATACCTCGAACTTCTTCATCTGCAACACTTGTGGATATGGCAAGGTGTATGATGATAGCAACGATTTATCGAAGAAGGAAAAGCATCAAAAGCCCGATGGATACAACTGCTCTTGCGATACCTTAACCAGATACTCTATCGGTCACGAATTCCAAACAGACGTTGTTTTGCTGAAATTTGTTTCTGAGAACTTGGTTGATATAAATGAAGCGTGGACAATTTTGTACGCTTTGCTTGAAGGATTGAGTAAGTGCCTTCATATTGACCGAACCGAATTGTCGGGATGCTTACATTGGTATAGGAATGAAGCAATGGGCAATATGGGCAACTACGGTTTCGTTCTCTTTGATAATACTCCGGGTGGCGCGGGTTACGTTCGTCAATTAAGAAACGTTTCCACATTTATGTCAATGCTTGAAGCAGCCTTGGCTATTGTAAGCAAATGTACTTGTGGTGGTGAGGTAGGAGATACTGCTTGCTACGGTTGTTTGTGTAACTACTATAATCAAAAGCAACACGACATTTTGCAGCGTCGCTATGCAATTGATTTCTTGAACTCGGTTAAAAACGGACAGGATTTCTTCTTTGGCATTCAGCTTGAAGATGAAGATGTTGTACCGCCTGCGGAGGATATTTTGACACAAACCGCATATTTCAATAACGATGGACAAGATCAATCAATGATGTCGTATGATGAAATATGGAATTACTTATCGCAGGATACAGAGGATGAGGAACAATTGGAATTGATTCAAACGATTGCTTCTCAAATGGAAGAAGGTAGCTATGACAAGCCTCACTATTCCGCAAGTATTACAACCGTACAAGACGAAACCAAAATAATTGCTGATTTGGTTTGGCCTGCATCTAAAGTATTGCTTTTCTTGAGGGAGAACGTTGAAAGCTTTGAGGCGGCTCAATCGACGAATTGGACAAGCTTTTGCCTTGATGATAATTTTAATATTCCCGCATTCATTCAAAAAATCAAAAGATAGGAGGCGTTCATTATGGCAATAATAATACCCGAGAAACCCATAGACATACCTATTGGTAGTCACGAAGATGAAATGTTTATCGCATTGTCAAATCTGCCGGATGAATATTATGTCTTTCATTCTTTTGTTATAATCAACAATGTAAATGGTGTACAGTATGAAAGCGAAACCGATTTTATCGTTTTCAATCCGCAAAAAGGAATCATCTGCATTGAGGCAAAGGCGGGGCAAGTAAAGTGTGAGTCGGGCAAATGGATGTATGGCTCCGGCATAGAAATGAGCCACGGAGGTCCATATAGAAAGGCTGACTCGGACAAATGGAAACTTCAAAAGTATTTCCAACGTAAAGGATTGCAAAACCTTTGGGATAAGTGCAAGGTGCTTCACGCGGTTTGGTTTCCGTCAATAACGAGGGCATACTTGAATATGATTCAGATGCCCTCAGATGGGGATAAAAGCATAACCTTGACAAAGGAATCGCTTACTAATATAAAAGAGGATATTGATAAAATATTCGATATTCAGTTGCCTGCGAATGTGGAAACGAACTTAAATCAAGCGGAAGCTCAAAAGGTTTTGTCAATGGTTCTATGCCCGACATTCGACTTGATTCCTGCGGTTGCATCTGAGTTAGCAATCAAGAGAAGCGCGTTCAATCGTTTGCTAAAAGAACAATCGGTATTGCTTAACTTCCTTGAAGAACAGCCTTATGCGGTTATAAGCGGAGTGGCAGGTACGGGTAAGACGATGATTGCCGTTGAGAAAGCAAGAAGGCATTCTGAAATCGGAGAGAAGGTTTTGTTCCTCTGTTATAACAGAAAGTTGTGTGACTTCCTTCGAGAGAAATATATGTGTGAGAACGTTCACTACTATACGATAGACGCGCTTGCTTGCTATCTGTGTAATACTTCAACGGCTGATTATGGTCAATTGGAGAACACTTTGATGGAGATGTATTACTCGGGAGTGTTCCCATATAAGCACGTTATCATCGATGAAGGACAAGACTTTGGGCAAAATCGTATAGAGGAATCAAGCGTTATTCAAACCTTGGAGAGCATCGTTTTGAGTGATGAAATCAAGGGCACATTCTACTTGTTCTACGATAAAAACCAACTTATTCAAGGGCGTCAAATACCACAGTACATTGCCGACTCGGACTGCAAATTAACTCTTTATAAGAATTGCAGAAATACCGAAAACATAGCTATTACATCTATGCGCCCACTTGGAAAAGACAAGAAACCTAAGATGTTCCAAGGATGTGTCAAGGGCGCGTCACCCAACATACATATTGTATCATCTGAAGCCGATTCCTTGGATTATCTTAACAAGGTTTTGAAGAAACTTACTGATGAAAAATACGAGGACATTGTGATTCTAACTTGCACAACCGAAGACCAAAGTTGGCTTTCTGCTCATTGTGTTAACGGTAGTTATCCTTTCAACAATCGTCAAATCAAGTTTACCTCTTGCCGAAAGTTCAAAGGTCTTGAAGCTGATGCGATAGTATTGGTTGATGTAACAAGAAGTACGTTTGACGTGGGAGGCAACAACTTAGTCTTCTATGTTGGTGCATCGCGCGCAAGGTTTCTCCTCAGCATTATCGTCAATATGAGTGATGATGAGTGCAGATTTGTAAGCGATATCCTTGGAAATACACTTCAAGGCAAGCCGCCGAAGAAGATGTTAGCAGCATCGCTTAATGCCTTACTCCAATAACACCGCTAAGGGGCAATATACAGCTTTTAGCGAAAAGAGGACAAGATGAACTCCCACATTCAAATACCTAAGTGTGTGTTTAAGGAATTCGCCAAAGACAATAATGGTTTCTTTAAGTATAACATCAAAACTAAAATAATAAGCAGAGGATATCCTAAAACCACCTTAACGGAGGAGGATTATTACTCTGAGGAAATGGAGAAAACATTAAACAAAAAAATTGAAACTCCATTAAGACAGTTGCTTGATTTTTCTAAAGAAATCATTGCGATGAATACATTCGTTCCTATAACCGAAGATATTCTCCAAATTGCATTAACATACGCCAAGTCGGTTATCGCAAGAAGTCCAAATTTATATGATTCGGTAATACATCATAGCATATATTTTCAATTCACCAACAAACAAAATCAGCATGATGTGACAGTAAGTTATGCAATGAGAGATGAAACACTAAAAAGTTTCTTTGATAAATATGATATTTCCTTTATGATAAATCAAACGGCGTGCCCGTTGGTTTTACCAACAAGAGGAATATACGATTTTAGGATAAACAAAGTTCAATGCTTGTGTGTTCCTATAAATCCAGAATGTGCTGTTCTATTCAAGGAAAAAGGAAAGCACATACATATAGATCAGGAATCAGATAGTGTAATTACCGTTATACCTAATTGTTTGGAGTCATTTGTTATGCGAATGAATGCATACGCGTTTCATAGACAAAAGGGAGATATGAACGGATATGTCATTTGTCATCAAAAAAACATATTAGAATTACTTAAGGAAAGCCAAATTGAAATAAATTAAGAGTTGTGCCGCCATTCAGTACAATATTGAACTAAATGGCGGCTTTCTCTTTTTGAAATTTTCTCAAAAACCATTGACAAACTTTCTTTCGTGTGCTATAATTACTACACGGTACATTTGTACCTTGTGTAGTTTGGAGGCATTTATGAACAAGTGGAGTCCCGAAAGAGCGGAGGCGATCCGCCAATTTATAGACGAATATTTTATGGAGAACCGCAAGTCTCCGACGGTGCGCGACATCGCGGCGGGGACGGGTATCTCTAAAACTTCGGTGCAGAGATACCTCACCGATATGAAGGAACATGGCGAGATCGAGTACAACGGCCGCCGCAGCATTGGCACGAATCTGTCGCGCAATATGTTTGAAACCACGCCCGCGATCCGATATGATTCTACCGTGTCCTGCTGGTTGCCGAGTGAGCCGAATGTGGAGGAAGCGGACATCATTCCTCTCCCCACCGCGCTTGTCGGTGACGGAAAGTTTTTCATTCTGACCGCGAAAGGTGACTCGATGACGGGCATCGGAGTTGACGATGGTGATCTCGTTATCGTGCGCGAACAGAACACTTGCAGGGACGGAGACTATGCGGTTGTTCTTGTAAATGGAAGCGAAACTTTGCTCAAAACCATTACTTATCTTCCCGACAAGAAAGCATATTTGCTTCACGCAGAGAATCCCGATTACGATGATCGCATCGAGCGCAATGTGCAGATTCAAGGCGTTGCTACACAAGTTATCAAAAAACTTTGACAACGCTTTGCTTGTCCATCAGTCTTAGCAAGCACTGCTTTTGGATATCCAAAAGCCATTCTTGCTAATATGTCCGTTGGTCTTAGCAAGCATCGCGTTTGTCATGACAAACGGTCCATCGGTCTCAGCAAGCATCGCTGTTGTGTCCCAAATCCCAACGGAAGATAAAAATATATTCAATGTGTCTGCTTGTCTTAGCAAGCATCGCGGTTGGACGCCCAAAGCCAACCGAAAGAAAATACATCAGTCGCAGCAAGCACTGCTTTTGTCATGATAGACAAAACCATAGGAGGTCAAAAATCGTGAACATCAAAGAAATGTTAAATAGAGTGCTCGATGTACTTAAGGATAATCACACCACGTGGTTTTATATAGAGCTTCCCAAAATAGATATGGAAGCTTTGCGAAAAAAGATCATTGCAATCTTGAAGGACAAGCACGGCGGCATCGGTATGATTCCCGATGATGAGATTGAAGCGCTTGCTGATGTGCTTCTTCCCGGTGTTATAAAATTCTTTTCCTCGGATGAATGGCGCGCCGAGCTTGATGCTTGGAAAAAGGAACAAGAAAAACAGAGCAGTAAAGTCAAAAGCGAAAGGAAATCTTAATGCAGTACTATCATGTTTCATCTTATGTTAAAGAGGGCGATGTTCTAACAAGAAATACAAAAAACAATCGTGAATGGTGTTGCTTTGCTTCATCATGTGACTTATCAACATTCGAAAAGTTCTTAGAGTGTTACAATTATTTATCTTCACACAATGTGTCAAATCTTACTGGCAGAACTGTTGCCAAATGGACCTGTGAAGCTTTATTTGATTATATTAGAAGGACAGAGTTTATCGAAAAGCCAAGTAGAATTTGGGGAATATATTTATCTGCCACTTTAGAAGATGCTAAAAAATTTTTAGCTGCCGATAGAAAACCTTGGGTTGACAAAAACGGGATAAGGCATGAATCTCATATATTTTCCATTACGCTTAAATCTACCGATAAGGTTTACACATTTGATATGGATTTATATACACAAGCAGATAAGCTTCTGCAAAACAATCAACCATGTAAGGAAATATATGATTACATAATTGACAAAGCTCGATTATATTGGCAAAGTACAAGCGGAAGTTTCACAGAACACATAGTAGATAGTGATGTGCTCGTCGGAAAGCAAATCGAATGAAAGGGAGTGATACATTGACAGGAGTAATATACGCTCGCTATTCCTCGGACAATCAGCGAGAGGAATCGATTGAAGGTCAGCTTCGTGAATGTCAAGCCTTTGCAAAGAAGAACGACATAACCCTGCTTGAGCCGTACATCGACAGAGCTTTGTCGGCAAAGACAGACCACCGCCCGAACTTCTTGAAAATGATAAAGGATAGTGCGGCGAAAAAGTTTGATGTTGTCATCGTATGGAAGCTTGATAGATTTTCACGTAATCGTGTCGACTCTGCACACTACAAGTATGTTCTTCGTAAGAACGGAGTGAAGGTTATTTCGGCAACCGAATCCATCTCCGAAGGTTCCGAGGGCATTCTGCTTGAGTCTGTGCTTGAAGGCATAGCTGAATACTACTCAGCCGAGCTCTCCGAAAAGGTAGTGAGAGGTCTAACCGAGAACGCGCTCAAATGCAAATACAACGGCGGCACACTTCCCATCGGATACACCGTTGATGAAAATCAGTTCTTCCAAATCGATCCCGTTGCCGCACCTGCCGTGCTTGAAGCATTTAAGAAATATGCCAAGGGCGCAACGATGCAAGAGATCACGGACGATCTAAACATCAAAGGTATTCGCACAGTCAGAGGAACGAAGATCAGCCTCAACAACGTGACTCGAATGTTGCACAACCGAAGATACATCGGTGAGTATCAATATCGCGACGTAACCGTTCCCAACGGTATCCCCGCTATTGTTCCTGCCCATTTGTTTGAACAAGTGCAAGAGCGAGCCGCCGCAAACAAGAAGGCTCCCGCTAAACACAAAGCTGAGGACGAATATCTGCTGACAACAAATGTAATCTGCGCAAATGGACAACATAAAATACTCAAAGCCGCCGAACTCAATGTAGACCAAAGCCGTAACCCAATTTCGGATTACGGCTTTCCAATTAACCTATTTTTTATTATAAATTTTACAATCAATATCTGCTTTTACTTGCAATAAAAGAGCAAAATGTGCTATACTATTTGCAATAGTTAAACACGGTTTATTTTCTTAAATCTAAATTTTGGGGAATGTACATCTTCCCTCCCCCATCGGGCGCGCTAGCGCCTTCTTTTCGGGACATGAGTTCGCATATGCGTACAGCATGCTGCTAACCCTCTTAAACGCAGACTCCTTGCGCTCGCCTAATCTTTCGGCGTGTTGCAATTACTTTGTTTTTCAGACCAAGACTCTTTTGTGAGACAACATTCTGTTCATGCGGGCAAAACGTGTAAATTAAAAACGTAATTATTTCACGATTGTTAAATTAACAAATCAGGAGATTATACTATGATATATAATTCATCAGGATAAAATAAAGTATGCTTTTGCAAATAATATATTTTATATGAACTTACTTTCAGAATATATAAACAAGGAGGTCTGATATGAAAACATATTCATTATTAGATATATATAAATTAAATCGTAAGATTTTAGGTGTAATGATGCCTATCGCAGCGACAGTATTTTTATTGTTGGCAGTAATTATTCTTGTTGCTATGCCTGCTGTATGGTGGGTAAGCCTAATATTGTTCGGGATTGCGCTTGGACTTATACTGTTATGTATCTTTATTTGCAAATACATAGATAAAAAAATCAGAGATTTGGAAGAAAAAGAGCACAATAATTAAACGTTTTTATAACTTATATTTATTTGAAATATTTATAACGGGAGAATAATTTTATGAATAAGATATTAGCAAACAAAAAAAGAACTTGTTTTATCGTTTTATTGCTTACAGTTTTAGTATTTGTTGCTATATGCATTACTTTACAAGAAAGAAATACCGTTTTCGCGGCAAGCGCAGACGTGAAAACTGAAGAGTACTCTTCTTTGGATTCCGATTATATTATTGGTTATGAAGGACTGACTATTCGGGATTATCCAAATAAATTGCATGCAACGAAGGCTGCAGTTAATTCAAAAGATAACGGCGGCTTTGAATTGAGTGGTTTAAATGAGGATGATCCCATTGTGTCTATTATTCCTAAAGAGTATTTTTTTAATGTTGGACAAATTTTGAAAATGGGAGATGAATATGGTTATTTCATAGATACAAAGCAAAAGGCGAATCAAAATTATTTATCCAATGTTATGGTTTTTGACATAACAACTAATACAGATTTGACAAGCACTATTGATCGTGTAATAGTTGAAGTGACACCTATCTTTCAATATAAATATGTAGGACTCACTAATAATGCCGAAGCGGAAATGTTTCATGGGTTTTACCTCTCTTACGGTCAACTTACCGATTCATGTGTAGTTCCATATCCTTCAAAGATGGAAAATTATACATTTGTTCACACTTTGGAATATGGTATGACCGAAGACTATTACCTTAAAGACGTTTCATTTGGAGCTTCACTATTCAACGAGCAATCGCTTAACAGAGGTGATAGCGGATATGATCCATACAATGATTACGGTTCCTATTTCACTGGATTTGATTATTCCTATCAAGGAAAATATCGTGAATATGGTGAATTTAATGGAGCAGATTTAGGTTGGAATATTGCCGATAGCGTGTTCTATTGGTTAGGTTATTTTGATGCGGTGCCTGTTGTCGGATCGGTTACATCAGTATTAGGTCAAATTTACTCGACTGTGTCATTGGGCAAAGGATGGATTGATTTTGCTGTTGATACATATAATGCTGTTGAAGGAGAAATTAAGTCTACAGAAAACAAACTAACAGCAACTTGTTATTATCAAAACAGAGACGACCAATTAAAATATTATAAAGACGAAAAAGGAAATCCTGTACTAACCAAGACCGCTACTTTAGTCGTAGATTCAGGGACAGAAAAAAGTATATGGTACGGCGTAGGCGACAATGTAACGGCGTATTTTTCAATCGGACATTCCGCATTAAATGGAAAAATTCCGAACCACACTCGCTTTACCAACCAATTAGGTTTACAGATCGTGAGTTCAAATAATGATGAGGTCGTTGCTGCAGGAAGCACCATCATTAGCGATTCTTTAAGAGAACAAGAAACGAAAACACTTACGCTTGACGAGTCAAGCGATATCTATATGTTGCCAGAAGGTGGAGATAAATTTACTTTTGATGCTGAATTTGCCAGTGATTATAATATACAATTTGATACAGATTCGAATGTGGATGTCATTGTGAACGGTCAAACTTATCACGGCAAAAATTTTGATATAGATGTTTCGGTTAGGAGCGGTGAAAGAATTGATATAACTATCGCAGGCAATGAGAAAGGAATCCATACTCCCATTTCGGTAACACCAAGTACAAACCTTACAGGTATGAACATCCCCGGTAATGAATATTATTTGTTAAAAACAAATGAATTGTCCGGAGTAACAAGCCTCACAACAAGCAATGCAAACATTGTTATCAGCGGATTTTATATTAAAGGGGATGATGGGCTCATTTTATATGATGAATACGGTTCTATTACCGAAACGAATGAGATTTCATATCCTTTTCCGGACGATGAAAGTTATTATATCGTTCTGCATAATAAAACTGGCAGTTCAAAATCAGACATCAGCATAAATATTGCAGAAATTCCGACGATCACGGAAGGTAATCCGAAAAGTTTAGAATTGCTGAGCAATTACAGTTATTATGAGTTTCGCACAGGTTCGACTGGCGGTCGATATGTTCAGACTGTTTCGGGAACTGAAACAGATGATTTAAGATACAAAGTTTTAAACCAAAATTTTGATCCGATCACAAACGGCTACAGTTATGTTGACGGAGAATATATTATGTCGTTTTCTCCGAATACGACTTACTATATTGCGATAATTTCGGATAAGAAAGACACTGCTTCTGTCACTATCAACAGGGAATCGAAAGCATACCAATGGCAAATCTCCGGCGGAAAATTCGGAAACGGTTATATAACCTATGATCGAGAAATTTATGCCCCGAGAGGAACGTCATATATATTGGAATTTTTGGTAAACGGCATAGTCGTCGATACAAACTATTACAGCGAAGATGATGTGCATAACTATTTCGGTGGATATGATATTTCTGTTAATCAGTCCGGGGTATTAAACATACCCTCATCTACGCCGGTCAGAGGTTCCGGTATTACCGTATACGCGAAATATAATAATGAAGCGTCATACGATCATAGTTTAAAATTGATTCCTGACTTTGCCGACAAGTTGAACGTTATTACAAAAAATATGGAGTCAACGTTAGGATTTTCCGTTTCTGTCCCCAAATATGTAAAGACAGTTCATTATACTTTATCTGTCGGCGGGAAAGAAGCTTCTTTCACAAGAAGTATTTCAAATTATAAAGCAGTAAACTATATCACTGAGGACATCCAATCGAATTATAATACAATGGGGTATAGCGGAATCGGGAATATCACTATAACCATAGACAGACTGGACGTTGTGACTGCGGTAAACAGCACATATTCTTACAACTGCAATTACTCTGCACAGGTTCATAATCTTTTTGGCGGAGGAGACGGTTCGGCAAGCAATCCGTTCACTTTGTCGTGTTACAGACACCTCAATAATATGAGAAAAGCCGTGAAAAATAGTCGGTTGGACTATAATTTCAAAATGACAAGCGACATTTTAATGAAACAAACGGAAACAAATTATTACTGGGATGCTTGGTGGGAATTGATTCCCGCAACATTTTATGGCGTGTTTGACGGCAACGGCTATCAGATCAGACGATTAAATTTAGTTATGCCTACCGACGGTTCGACGATAGATTCGTATTATGGATTATTCAGAATCAACCGAGGAACCATTAAAAATCTTAAATTGTACGAAGGTGGCACGAATACATATAAGCAAATGGGTCAGGATACGACAAAAACGATTTATGTCGGAATGATAGCGGGAAAGAACTATGGTACTATAACGAACTGCACTTATGAATCCGGCAAATTTAACATGTGCTTCTTCGCGCCAAATGTTTATTCTGGAGGAATAGCCGGATATAACAACGGAAAAATCAATAATTGTTCGGTACAGATATATTCTCTCGACGGGTACGGTCACAAAGGTGGCATTGTAGGTTATAACGCAAGTTCTGGAACTGTAACGGGTTGTAAAGTTGAAGGATTATTATCGGCAAGATATTCGCCGGATGAAATTGAACGCACGAACCAATATTCTGTAGGTGGCATTGTGGGTATTAACTATGGTAAAGTGACGAATAACAAGAATTATGCCACTTTGAGATATGTCAGTTGCGGAAATGAAGGAGACAGCAGAGTTTTACAGCCAAGAATCGGTCAAATTATCGGCAGCAATTATGGTACATACTCCGGTAACACATGTTCGGGCAGCGTAGATAAGGGCGTGTTGAAAACGGTAACATGGACAACCGGTATCCTATGGTGGAAAGAAACTCATACCCATAATCAAGCACAATATGTCTCAAGCGGCATATATGGTTATAATGGATAATCAGTAATTTCGTGCCGCCGAGACTGATTTGTTCCATTCTGTAAACATCAAAAAGAGGATGGCTTTGTGGTTGTATAAAAAGCAATCTCGCGGTGTTTTGAAAACGATGTAAGGCCCCTTTTTTGAAAGTTTCACAAAAATTTCAAAAATTATTTTTTGCCCGTTTTCGGGCGGTTATTTGGCTGTAACCGCTCAAAAACGGGCTTTTTATATAAAACGAATTTTCGCTTACATCCTTTCCCCTTTGCACTTTCGCAGGATTTATGCTAAAATTATAGGGTGAAATTTGATTTAGAGTGAGGGGCTTTATGGCGCGTAAACACCTCTATGGCTGTTTCCGTTTCGTGGACAAAGACGGCAAAGAACACTTCCGTAAACCCACGCCGAAACAAAGGAAAAACATTCTCATCTATTATCTCCGCCGCAGGAGCGGCCGCTGTATGCGCGTTGCCGACATTGCTTCTGCCTTCCACGTTTCCGAGCGTACCATGCAAAAGCTCTTAAAGGAATTGGAAGCGGAGAATATCATTCGGCGCGTCCCCGTCTATGGCGAGAGCGGCGTACAGAAGGCAAGCAAGTATATCTATACGGGAGATAAGAGCAGGCTCACGGGGAAAGAACCTTGCATTGACAAGATATACGATCCCGCCAACCCCATGAAACTGCGTGACTTCGATTGGAAAGGCTATTGGACGGTACGCGACGATTATCTGTTCTTCCACTATGAAGAAGTATTCGGCTGCGACGGCCCTTCCCGTGCGCTCAACGAACGGGCGCGGAAGAACGGCTGCACCTCTCCCGAAGATGAGTTCGAGAACATACAAGAGGCGGATATAGAAAGCGACCTGTTCGACGAGGAAGACGAATATGAGTACATATTCCCCTCATCGAGGAAAAAGAAATAAACACGGACAACCGAATATCGGGCGCAGAGGCGGCCGTTTGGAGATCAGTTTATTCGCTAAAAGAATAAGCTGATTTTGTTTTCTGACCCCGCGTCAAATGAGAAGTTTGTGGAACTTTCGGAAAAGTGTAGTTATTTCGCCCTCTTACTTGGCTACCTATTGAGGGGATTTAATAAAAACTTTCAAAGTGGGTTGTATTTTGGGCTTGCTTTTTGCCTCCCTATTGAGAGAAAGTTTACCGCTCTGTGTAAAAGTTTTGTGAAATTATTTTCAAAACCGTAAACTTTTGAATTTTCGTGTCCTTGGGTATATGGAGGGAATTTTCAGCGACAGCATTTTACCCACTCTTTTCAGCGTGGGTAAAGATAAAAAATAAATCGTATATGGAGGAAAATATGAGCAATCGACAGACGATCAGACCGCCCTGATGCGGCAAGCAAATGGCGAAAAACGGAAAGCAAAACAGACAAAAGCAATCTGTTCCTTACCCTGTTAAATAAGCGGAGCAGACTGCCGATTTCCGTAATGGCGAGGTACGCAAGTGGCAAGCCACTTGCCGAGCGTTCCGCTCGCCTCGTTAGGGGAAATGCTTTCCCCTAATACCCCTTTACGGAAACACAAAAATTTGGGAGGAAAAAATTATCGAGAAGAAAACAGTAAAACGAAACAGACCTATTACCTATTCTTTCCGCGTATCGGAACGAGAACGGCGTATCATTGATGAGAAGGTAAAGATAAGCGAATTGAGCAGAACGGACTTTCTGATCCGCGTCCTGACGGACAAGCCCGTTTCCGTGATCGCGAACGGCGGGGAGATCTTGCAGGAGCTCAAACGGCAAGGCAACAACTTAAATCAGGCGGTAAGGAATTGCTACTTCTACCCTGATGAGAAAGAGCAAGTATTGTCCGCCGCGGCAGAGTGTAAGAGAGCGTACCGCGCTTTACTCTCCGTTATCGGGGGAGACTGATATGCCTTTATTGGCTGTCGCGGCGGGCAGAGCCATGCCGGATATGGCTATCGGTTACATTACCCGAAAGGATAAGGCGAGATACATCGACGTGCAAAACCTTTTCATTGACGAGGACTATTCCGCGCAGTTCAAAGAAACGGCGGCGAGGTTCGGGAAATATAAGGACTACGGAGAGAGAAAGTATTACCACTTCAAACTCTCTCCCGACCGCAAGGACAAAGCAGACCCGCTCATGGTGCAAGAGTATGCAAAGGCTTGCGCGGAAAAAATGTTTGAGGGTTGCGAGTGTGTCATAGCCACGCACACGGATACGCAGACCGTCCATGCGCACATTATCGTGAATGCCGTCCACCCGATCACGGGAAAGAAACTGCATTTTAACGACGGAGATTATACGCGGCTGAAAGATATGGCGAATGAAATCGGAGAAGAGTTCGGCTTTTCATCATTGGACTTTCGGAAGAAAGCGGAGAACAAGCGAACGAACGACGAACGGCACATCATTCTCAAAGGCGGCACTTCGTGGAAAGAAGAACTGCGGGAAGTGATCGAGGAAGGCAGACAAGCAGCAGCTACGCCGGAAGAGTTCGAGGAGCACCTGAAACTCTACGGCGTGGAAATAACGCAGAGCGGAAAAGATTATTCCTATCTGCATCCGCGCAAACAAAAGCCGATCCGCGGCAAGCGGCTCGGAGAAAACTATACGAAAAAAGAGGTATTGAATGTCATTGAAAAATTTGGAAACAGGACAGGCAGCTACGCCGTTGGAAAAGTTGCAGAAAATCAACGAGGTACGGAGAGCGGAAACGGAAAACGGACTACTGAAAGAGGCGTTGGCGATATCAAACGAGAGATCGAACAGCTTGATAGAACAGCAGAACAAGCTCATCGAGGGTATGCGTTCGGATATAGCGATGACGGAGTTCGAGCTGACGGAAACAACGGAGAAAGCCGTGCGGGAAATCAAAGCGACGGCGGCAAAGACGGAGCGGCTGAACGAAAGCATCGCAATGCAAGTCAGAAAGGCGGTTTTGACTTCTGCAAATGAGCTGAAAGCAGAGATACTTGCAAGCGCGGACAAAGCATTGACGGAAACGCGGGAAGAACTGAAAAAGACAGAAAAGCAAATTCAAAAGCAACGCGAGGATATGCGTATGGAGAGCGGATTCCGCAAATTTCTGTTTTGGGCAATGCCCGTGTTTCTGCTTACGCAGACAATCGTGCTTATCATAGCATTGCTATAATCGACAAGTAAAATTGAAAAGAACCTGACCGCGGCGCAGGTGTCCCGACAGGAA
This sequence comes from uncultured Eubacteriales bacterium, assembly GCA_900546875.1. Classification (GTDB taxonomy): domain Bacteria; phylum Bacillota; class Clostridia; order Christensenellales; family CAG-314; genus UMGS929. Next base: position 10,407 of record URET01000011.1, on the reverse strand, counting down.
AACATTTGGAGAACAGGGATTGAAAGAGCGGCTGCGGCAGAAATATGAGGAAAAATCCGTATGTAACGGAGACGCGTACAATGGCGCGAAAGGAGAAAAGATTATGAGAGAACCATTGACCTAACTATAAAAAATCGGAGGGAAATGAGCTACGGGAAAAACAATGCAACAATTGAGCGCTGAGCATGGCTCTGCGCCTACCTCTACGAGAGAATATGAAGTTGGGGGAAAGAAATATACGGTAGTCAGCCATTATGTGGGGAAAAAGAATGTAGATAACGTTTTACGCGAAATCGCCGTAAAACGCGCTTATTCCGATATGGAGAACCCGGCATAAAGTAAGGAGAAGTTTCGGTCAGAGCATTGCCAAATTCGGTGTATCGTGGTATAATATCCGTACATTGAATTTGGCTGCTTTGATTGAAAAAGGAGTAAAAGAATTGAGATCAAAGCAATTACAACTGAATAGCAAAGTCGGGCTTTATATGCGTCTTTCCAAAGACGACGAGCGCGCAGGCGAATCACTGTCCATAGAAAACCAGCGTATCATCTTGACCAAGTATGCGCAGGAACGCGGCTGGACGATCACGGATGAATACATAGATGACGGTTATTCGGGAACGAATTTTGATCGTCCCGAAGTACAAAGACTGTTAGAGGACGCCAAAACAGGAAAAATCGACACGATCATCGTCAAAGATTTATCCCGTTTCGGAAGAAACTATATCTTTGTCGGGCAATACGTCGATTATATCTTCCCGATGTATAACATCCGTTTCATCGCCATATCGGATAATGTAGATACGGCGAACACGAACAGCGCGGGCATGGACATGATGCCGATCATGAACGTGTTTAACGAGTGGCATTCGGCAAACACCTCAAAGAAGATACGTGCGGTAGCCGAGGCGAATGCAAAAGCGGGAAAATATCGCTCCACACACGCCCCATACGGCTATGTCAAGGGGACGGGCGATAAATGTTTACCCGTAATAGACGAGCCTGCGGCAAGCGTGGTAAGGCGTATATTCGAGATGAGGGCGAGCGGTAAAACGTACAAAGAGATTTACACCGTTCTCAACGACGAGAAAGTGCCTATCCCTGCCGTTTATCTGTTTGAGAAATTCGGCATCACGAATAAAAAGCCGAATAAAAACCTGTGGGCGGACAGCATACTGCGGAGCATTCTCAAAAACCCCATGTACCTCGGGCATTTGGTGCGATTGCGCTATACGACCGTATCATACAAAAACAAGCGGCGCGTAGAGCGCGAGCCTATCGTGTTTCCAAACGCCTTTGAACCCATTATAACGCAGGAACTTTGGGACAAATGCAGGGAATTGGACGAATCGGTATCGCACGGCAAACACACTTCGTGGGGAATCATGCCGCCGCTGTCGGGCTTGATGTATTGTGCGGACTGCGGCGGAAAGATGAAACTCGGACGGCAAGACTTGAAACCGTCCAAAGCACACCCCGAAAAGCGTTCGCGCTACCACTACATCTGCGGCAATCACTCACGCTTCGGAAAGTATTATTGCTACAACCACTATATCCGCATTGAGGACATAGAGCAAATTGTACTTGACGATATTCGCTCGAAAGCGCGGCTGGTGTTGGAGGACGAGGATAAAGCGAGGACAGACTTTCTGAAACATAAAGAACAGATGTCTGCGGCGCAATATAAATCCGACAGCAAAGCCCTTATGCAAAAGACAAAGCGGTACGAGGAACTCGAACGTTTGACACAATCGGTGTATGAAGATAAAGTGATAGGCAAAATCCCCGAAGAGGTTTGCCTGAAACTTCTCGCCAAATATACCGAGGAACAGTACGCAATAAAGAGCGAGATCGACGAACTTGAACACAAACTGTCTGTCGTAACCAAAAACGAAACGGATGTGGAAGAATTTATCCGTAGGTTGAAACACTACACGAACGTGCCTGAACTTACGAGGGAATTGTGCATGGAACTGATAGAGTATATCACCATAGGTGCAAAGCCCGGCGATAAGACGGGTACAAGAGGAATCCACATCTACTACAAACTGTTAGGTAAAGAATCCTGACGCAATACAAACGTATTGTCCATTTGCGCAAGCAAGTAAACTGTTTTGCGGTTATTGTAAGTGTCTAATCACGGGCGAAAGTGGAACGAGTCATACGCTGGAGGTTCACCGCTATTATAAATGCCGAGGCACACGTAAGGGCGGAACTTGCAAGAAGAAAACCATCAAGAAGAAATGGATTGAGGAAGTTGTAATCCTGCTTATTCAGAAGTTCATCTTTGACGATGAATTGCTCGATAGACTTGCAGATATGCTGATCGCCAAGCTCAATGCCGAGAGCAGTGCTCTACCGATTCTCCGGCAGCAGCTTGCAGAAATAGAAAAAGGCATCGACAATCTTGTCAATGCCATTCAAGCGGGAATTCTGACCGCATCCACAAAGCAACGTCTTGAGCAGCTTGAAGCCGAGAAGAGCGAGATCTCGGTGCAGATTCTCAAAGAAGAAATTGCTAAACCCACAGTTACAAAAGAAGATATACTCGCGTATCTTATCAAGTATCGCAAGCTCAATATGAAACAGCTTGACCACCGCCGCCGACTGATCGATAGCTTTGTCAATGCGATCTATCTGTTCGACGACTACTTGGTCATTACGTTCAACTACAAGGAAGGCACAAAAACTATCACCTTTGCCGAAATTGAAGAGGCCTTTGGTTCGGATTTATCATCACTCACTGCACCAATCTAAACGCAAGTTGAACCACGAGTCTGACTTGCGTTTTTTTTGTAAAATCGAAGATCTACTCTATAACCAATTGTTCCATTGACTTTTGTTTCGTAACTTTTTCGCCCAATAAGTTAGCCCACCTTTCGGTATAGAATATAAAATACGAAATGCGGCGTTTTTTTCGCTTTGCAGACAATGACGGCAAAAATCCCCATAAAGCTGACGGTATCCCTATTATGATAAGATATAGCGGTCCTAAAATCAAAGATTGGATCGCATGACCATACTCATGGACTAATAATCTACTAGACAACTCTGTAACCGTTATTTCTACTTTAAATTTTTCCGCAAAAAACGGTTTTTTTGCAACAAAAACAAATAATCCAAGCGATACGCTTGATCTATTCTGCCACTCGGTAACGATTGCTCCGTGATAATAAAAATGTTTGTTCTTTATATGATTAATAAAAATAAATAAACCTAATACTGTTTGAAAAATTCCCCATGTACATTGCAATACAGCATAAACAACTTTCAAATTTATTTCCTCCCTAAATAACTGATTATCATATTGATCAACAAATTTATTATAGCATAAATCAAATTGTTTTTTAAGTGAAAATCCTCAAAAAGATTTTGGCGCTATGGCAGGGGCCTGAATAACGAGATGCTCGGCTTCGCCTCGCCTTTCAAGCTCCCGCCGCAGACAAACCGACAAAAAAACAAAGCTCGGCCGCGCAAGTAAACGGCATCCGCTGCCGCCCCTCCGGCGACCTGTGCGCGATACACCTTTCATGTTCAGTATACAGCGGTCATTGCTTAATTCTATTTTTTTCGGCGTATTTTCTGATTTTCCGCCGCTTTTTTATTTTCCGCCGTCATCGGTTCAATAAGAAACAATTTATCCGAAATATCACAGGTGTTTTCTGTTGCGCTTCACGGCAAATTGACCCTCTTCAAACCGTTTTCGCCGAGTTCGTATACCGTGTCGCAGACCTCGCTCAGATATTTTCTGTCATGCGATATGCTTATTATCCCCCCTTTGAAGTCCCTCAACGCCGCTCTTATCACCGGACCGGATAACGGACTGAAATTCCTTGTCGGTTCATCCAGCAGTAATACCTCTGCCCTTTTCATGACCATATCCAGAAATAATATTTTAGCCTTCTGCCCTCCGCTCAGATTCCCGATCGGACCCGTCATTTCTTCCCCGGTAAATCTCATGCTGCCCATAAGCGTACGCGCTTCGGTCATTTCCTCTTTCGAATAATTTTCCGCAAAGTGTTGCAAAGGTGTCTTTGCATAATCCAGAAGTTCTTCATAGTTCTGAGGCATATAACCCAAAACAAATACATCCTTTTCTTTCATATATCTGAAAATGAGATTCAGAAGAGTAGTTTTCCCTGCTCCGTTTTTACCGGTGATGCCTACATGCTCACCTCCCCGCACAAAAAGTCTGATATCTCGCGCCAGTACCCTTCCGCCCGCACACAAAACATCCGATGAATAGTCCAATACCGTTTTGCCCGAAGGTACGGATATATCTTCGTCGAATTTTACGATTATGGCGTCCTCCTGTTCGGAATAACTTACAAAATTTTCCCTTTTGCGCTCTAAACGCTTTTCCATCGCCTTGACCGAATGCATTTTCTTTTTCAGCAGTCTTCCGCCTGCCGGATCCTGACGCGTTATCGAACGCTGCTCATATTCCACGCGGGAATATATCCTCCGCCATTTCTCCATCTGCTTTTTATACTCGTCGCGCTGTTTTTGCGCCACCATGTCCTGATGCTCAAAACTGCTCCTCCGATTTTCTGCATACTGAATGTATCCGCAATGCGCCACAGTTATCCTGCACTGCGTTTTACGGATCAGCTGTTCCATATGGATAATGACGTTGGCAGTGTTTTCGATCAGCGTTTCATCGTGCGACACAAATATAACAGGCGATCCGCTGCAGGATATAAAATCCTCAAGCCACCTTAAAGCAGGTATGTCGAGATCGTTTGCAGGCTCATCCAAAAGGAAGATATCCGGTTCTTCCATACACAGTTTCGCAAGCTGCACCTTGACCTTCTCGCCTCCCGACAAAGTTCCGAATCTGCGTTCTGAGGCGAGCAGTTTGATGTCGATTCCGAGTTTAGCTAAAAGCGCCGAATACCTGTAGTGCTCCTTGCCCTCAAAATACTCCGCCAAAGTTTTGCCGAAATCTCTTTTATCGGGTACCTGCGGCAAATACGCCATCTTACAGTCTGTGATGACCTCGCCTTCCGTTTCGCAATACGAATCTGTGCTTCCGGGGTCGTATATAAACCTGAGAAGCGTCGACTTTCCGTTTCCTTCCTCACCGATAATGACCGCCCTGTCACCTTTTTCAAGCGTGAAGGAAAAACCGTCCGCAAGAAATCTGCCGTCTTTTTTAAGAACTATTTTTATATTTTTTAACTGCAGCATAAAATACCTCCGAAAAAAAACTCCGTTTTCGACAGCAATCTGCAGCCGGTCGAAAATGGAGTTCGTTTGCACGGAAATATTCTGTAAATATAATACAGTGCAACAATGAAAAGCCGTTAAAAACAGCCGTAATCCAAATCTTTTCAGCTTCCCGGCACAATCATATCCGAATGCCGGGTGCATTTGCCGTCAATATGATTTGAATTACCTTATTTTCATCGCCGCACCTCCGAAAGCTTTCATTGATCATGTTATCGTATCTATTATAACATATATACAGAATTTGTCAACCGTATCCGTTTATCTTCTCTCTGCAATATGCTCCGCAAATACGCAAATAACTCTCGGCTGCACATATGCGTGCGAAGAAAACTTCTTTTACCCGAACGCCCCCGTTTACGGCGCCGCAACACACCGGCACTCTTCATTCTGTCGATCACCGCCGGCGCGCGTCTTCAATCCGGACAGACTCATAAATTTCCGACTTTCGTTTGAACATGGCTTTGACACATTGCTTTATAAACCCATATTTTCCATACGTTCGTTTTCAGACGCTTTCCTGCTCAATACGGCTTCTTATCGGTCTTGTTCCGCCATTCCCGGAAAAACCGTCCGAATTACGTCCGCACCGTGAAGCAGATAAAAAGGCTTTCCGCAGTCGGGGGCAACGTACGGACCGGGCTGAAAGTAACTCCCTTCCGGTACTTCTTTGCATATCACACTCTCCTTCTGTATGCTGTAAAAAAACAGAGACAGCTTTCTGTTTCAGCCGTCTCTGATTCTTTCCTGTGAATAGGCCAAGCTTATAAAACGCAGTCGGGGGCAACGTACGGACCGGGCTGAAAGCAACTCCCTTTTGACATTTCTTTGCACACCACACTCTCCCTCTGTATGCTGTAAAAAACAGAGACAGCTTTCTGTTTCAGCCGTCTCTGTCTCTTTCCTGTGATGTGTTGATCCCGATACTCGTCCTTTCGGATTCTCGGATTTTTATGAAAAACGGAGTTATCCGTTATTTTTCTTCGGAATGGTGCCGTCCGAACAGTTCACCACATAATTTCCCGTATAAAGGTCCCAGTTTTCGCCCTTTTCTATGCTGTTCTACTGTTCTGCCGTACCGTTGTAAGTTATGATGTCAAGAGAGGAGCATTGTATAAAGGCGCCGTTTCCTATACGCACTAAGCTTTCGGGAATGATCACCTCGCTGAGATGTTCGCACCCTTCAAACACACTGATACCAATATCCGTTACGCCATCGGGTATCATAAAAGTCCCGAGAGAGGTGCAACACAAGAAAGCGTAATTATTTATCTCCGTCATTTTGCCCTGAATATTGACCCATGTAAGATTTGAACAATTGGAAAATGTCCTCTGTCTGATGCGCGTAATATTTTCGGATAAAGTGATTTGAGTTAACCCGCTGTTCTCGAAAGCGCTGAATCCTATAAAGTCAACGCTGACGGGAATATCAATATTCTGAAGCGTAGTGCAGTTGATAAACGCACTGTTACCTATAGACTCCGTGCCTTCATGCATATCAATTGAACTTATACTTATACAGTTTCCGAACGCCCAGTCGCCTATGCTTCTTACGCTGCCCGGTATCATTATACTGCCCAGATTGCTGCACCCTCTGAAAGCGTCGTTGCCTATTTCCGATATATTATCTTCAAAATAAACAGTGTGAAGATTGTAGCAATTAACGAACATCGAACTGCTTATTCCGGAAACGCCGCGTCCGATAAACACCCTTTCAATGTAAGCGCAATGCGCAAATGCGGAACTGCCTAAAGTAACCACACTGTCGGGGATCTCCACTTCTTTTACTGCCCCGCCCGAAAACGCGCCTTCTCCTATATTACTTACACCTTCGGGTATCACGACTTCACTGAGCTTACCGCTCCCTCTGAAAGACCAATCACCTATACTTTCGACGGCATTCCCGATACATAAAGACTCCAGCTTGCCGCATTCGGAAAACGCGTAATTACATATTTTCTTGACGCCGTCCGAAATTTCAAGAGTATTCAATTCGTCGCAGTTGGCAAACGCCCAGTTTCCTATCTCCACGACACTGCCGGGTATGCGGATATTTGAAAGAGCTTTGCATCTGATAAAAGCACCCTCTCCTATATTCTCGACATACATGCCGAGATCGAGCTGCTTAAGACTTTCGCTGTCGGCAAAAGCGTACATACCTATGCTTTTTAAGCCTTGAGGCATCGAAAAATCTTTCAACAACACACAGGAATTGAACGCCCGATCACCTATACGCTCGACTCGGCTGCCTATGACCAGATCGATAAGAGCAGTACAGCCCGTAAACGCGTCATTGCTTATATCCGTCAATCCGCCGCCTATCCTGATCTCATTCACATTATTGCAATAAGCAAATGCGCCTTCACCCAAATATGTCACACTGTCGGGAATGTCGATGCCGATAAGTGAGTGACAATAACTGAAAGCCCTCTTTCCGACTTTCTCCGCTCCGTTTCCAAGATCCAGCTCGCAAAGAAATCCGCATTCGGCAAAAGCATAGTCACCTATTGTCCTTACACTGTCAGGTATTGTAACTTTTTTAAGCAAAACACATTTATAGAATGCCTGCGTTCCGATACTTTCCACATTCTCGCCTATTTCAAGACTGTTAAGAGACATGCAGTAGTTGAACACATCCTCCTCTATCTCCTTTATGCTGTCAGGAATAACTATGCTTTCAAGAAATTCACAGTGCATGAACGCACCCTTCCCGATACTCGTTACGCTCTCGGGTATATTGACCCTCTCGAGAAAACCGCACCTTAAAAAAGCACCTTCTCCGATACTCGTTACTCCATCGGGTATGTATACGCTCTTGATATCGTTGTTGTCCGCAAAAGCATTATTGCCTATGGACTTTACGGGTATCCCGTCAATCTCAGAGGCTATAACTATATGGGTTTCAGTTGCGCTTCCGATACCGGAAATGATATAATATTCACCGTCCGAAGACAGCGTATACTCTAAATCTTCCGTAGGAACTCCGCCCGGCTCTTCGCCTATATCTCCGCCGGGATCTTCACCGACGTCTCCGCCCGGCTCTTCGCCGACGTCACCGCCCGGTTCTTCACCTATATCTCCCCCGGGGTCTTCACCGACGTCACCTCCGGGAGGCGTTACGGTGTTCAAAACACATGCCGAAAGTGACAATACAAAACAAAACACCGTGAATATGACAAGAACGATCAACAGTTTCTTACTTATAATCTTATACTCCTTAATTCTTATGGCGGAAAAACAATAAAAACAAAGCATATACCATACCGAAAGACAAACGCCGCCCCTGCAAAAGATATTTAGTGCATTTCCGATGTAAGTATATCATGTAATTTTTCAAAAATCAAGCAAATACACTTAACTGCCATCCGAGAAGCGCCGTACCGGAATACCGCGCGAAACAGCAACTTTCAGTCAGTCAAACGACATTGGGCGAAAAAAAGCGATTCGCCGCGTACAAAATCCGGCATACTGTTTCAGGCTCAGATAAAACCATAGAAAAATGGCCGGGTTTCATATGTCATCACAGACAAAAGCACGATTTGTTCGGTCGTGTCTCTGCAATTGCAAACAGGCAAAGCTTTAAAAAACTCAGACAGAGTTTTACTGCGTAAAAGGAATTTGAAGCTAAGACGCCGAAAAAGTTTTTTCTTAATGCCTTTTGTCCTTAAAATAACTCCCTTCGGATTTTAACCGCATATTACGTGCTCCGCTGCCAAAGAAGGCGGTAATACCGTTTCGTTGTATCCGTGCGTAGGCAAGCCCGAAAAAACGTTTTTCGGCAATAATAGTACAAGTTGTTCAGCTCAGACGCGCATTTCCGCACTTTGCGTACAAAAAACACGAAAAACATTGCCGTCCGGCTTTCGATTTTACGAAAACGGCGCCTGCTCGGAATTTGCGCACGTTTCGGTGAAGAGCCATAAACGGAATTAACAGCTCATTCGGGAGATATCGTTTCCTGAAACTATGACATGATCTATATATCGGTATTCATTCTTTTCCGGCGACCGATAAAATCCTGTTCTCCGACATGGTTTTTATTGTGTTCACATCAGCTTCAAAAATATGACAAATGACGAAAAATGTGGTATAATCAAGCAAAATCGATAAGGAGTGATTTATGTTCGGCAATAAAGTCGCCGTGATAACAGGCGGAGCTCAAGGAATAGGAAAATACATTGCGGAACAGTTCAGAAAAAACGGAGCCGAAGCGTATATTATCGATATCCTTCCCAACGAATGTTTCGTCGGAGATATTTCGGATAAAGAAACGCTCGAAAAATTTGCCGGAACAATCGTCGCCAAACACGGTAAAATCGATTACCTTATAAACAATGCGCCTCCCCTTTCAAAAGGTCTGACAGAATGCTCGTATGAGGAATTCGAATATGCACTGAAAGTAGGCGTAACTGCGCCTTTTTACCTTGCCAAACTGTTTTCGCCCTATTTTTCCGAGGGCGGCGTTATAATAAACATTTCATCCACGCGAGACAGGATGAGTCAGCCCGAAACGGAAAGCTATACCGCCGCCAAAGGAGGGATCGCCGCTTTAACCCGTGCGCTTGCGGTCACACTTGCGGGAAAAGTACGGGTCAATTCCGTTTCACCCGGCTGGATAGATACTTCCTTCAAAGCTCATTCCGGTGCCGACGCCCTTCAGCACCCTGCAGGAAGAGTGGGTACACCCGCGGATATCGCCGATATAGTGCTTTTTCTTTGTTCCGACAAGGCAGGCTTTATAACCGGTGAAAATATCTGCGTCGACGGCGGTATGACTAAGCTCATGATCTACCATAACGACTTCGGATGGACTCTCAATCAAAAAGACTGAGCACGCTTACGAAGCCCGGGAAAGCGAGACACGCTTACGAAGCTCGGAAAAGCGAGGCACGCTTGCGGAGCCCGGAAAAGCGAAACACGTTTACGAAGCTCGAGAAAACAAAGCACGCGTTAGAAGCCCGGGAAAGCGAGACACGTTTGCGGAGCCCGGAAAAGCGAAACACGTTTGCGAAGCCCGGAAAAGCGAAACACGTTTGCGAAGCCCGGGAAAACGAGACCTGCCTACGTAATTCGGGAAAGCGAGACACGTTTACGGAGCCCGGGAAGACAAGGCACGCTTACGGAGCCCGGAAAAGCGAAACACGTTTGCGAAGCCCGGGAAAACGAGACCTGCCTACG
>URET01000010.1 GCA_900546875.1 uncultured Eubacteriales bacterium | reverse complement strand
AAACCTTGATTTTCCAGTGTTTTCAAAAGTATCGTTATCTAACGTCAGCTTTTGAACGCCCCGAAGTGCAGCGGCTGTTGGACGATGCAAAAACGGGTCGCATCAATACCATTGTGGTAAAAGACCTCTCCCGCTTCGGAAGAAACTATATCATGGTCGGACAGTATCTCGATTACATATTTCCCGCCTACGGCATACGCTTTATAGCCATAAGCGACAACGTTGACACAGCGGACAGGAACAGCACGGGTATGGACATGATGCCGATCATGAACGTGTTTAACGAATGGCATTCGGCAAATACCTCGAAGAAAATTCGCGCGGTATTGGAAGCAAGTCAGAAAGCAGGCAAATACACTTCGGGTTATTATCCTTACGGGTATCTTGTCGGCGGCGATGATAACCGCACGGCGATCATTGACGAACCTGCGGCGGAAGTCGTCAGGCGAATCTTTCAGATGCGAATCGAAGGAGCCTCGCCCTATCGCATTGCACGGGCGCTCTCCGACGAATGTATTCCGAATCCTACGCTGTACCGGACGAAGAAAGACGGCGGCAAAATCAATCGGCAGATACAGCCGTGGTGGAGCCATAAAACCATTCGGGATATGCTTGCCGATCCGACATACAAAGGCTGTACGGTGCAGCACAGGCGTTCCACGGTTTCCTATAAAAACCACCGCACCTATTGGCGGCCGCAGGAAGAATGGATCGTCAAAGAAAATGCCCACGAGCCTATCGTGAGCAACGAGGTTTGGGATAAGGCACAGGAAGTCACAAAATCCGTCAGCAGGACAAAGTACACGAAAAAGGGCGTTTCGCATCCTCTGTCCGGATTTCTCTTCTGCGCGGATTGCGGACAGAAGATGAGAATATCCTACTCAAAGACAAAGTTAAAGAGCGGAAAGGAATACAACTGCGAATGCTATATCTGTCGTACCTTTGCAAACCTCGGCAAAAACTACTGCACAACGCACGCAATACAACGGGCAGATCTCGAAGCTCTTGTACTTGCGGACATACGTTCGAAACTTAATTTTGTTTTAGAGGACGAAGCGGCGGCGAGGGAAGAGTTCTTGAAAGGCAGGGCAAAGCGGACGGCTGCGGCAAGAGCTGCCGACAACAAACAGCTCAAAGCCAAACGCAAACGCATGGAAGAATTGGATGCTCTGATTCAATCCGCGTTTGAAGATAAAGTCTTGAAGAAAATGCCCGAAAATCTCTGCAATTCCCTTTGCGAAAAATATCAGGCGGAGCAGGAAACACTGAAAGCCGAGATAAGCGCATTGGAGAAGAAATTACAGGAAGAGAGCAAGGACGCGGCCGACGTCGAAGAGTATATCCGACGCATCAAACTGTACGGCAGTTGCCCCGAACTGACGCGGGAAATGTGCCTGCAACTGATTGAATTTATTACAATCGACGCAAAGACGGAACGCAATAATCGCTGGCACTCCCCCGCACCGCGTAACATTCATATCTATTACAAACTGATAGATAAAGAACACGCAATCCTAAACAAAAACTAATTTTACATTCCTTTTTGTACGCGATATAAGTTGTCGGTTATGTAAGCTTTGTCTTTTTCGGAAAGCTCGATGCGCACTGTAACAACTGCATAGCCCTGAGCGTCGACCGTGATATAATATCCGTCTGCGCTGCCGCCTTCCGCAACTCTCACCGTGTATGCGGCTCCTTCGAGGACTTTGCCCATCTGAGTGAGGGTATAGCCGTCTGAGGAAACCTCGTCTGCAAGCACTATCGGATCAACGAAATACGTTATAGGTGAAGCAGAAAGATTCATTACTCTGAAAGTAAGATTGTATATGCCTCTGCATTCTTTGTCGTCGCCGAGTTCTATTTTGGTTTTGAAGAATTCTGCACGTAGATGTAAGCTTCGGATTCGATCGCGGAGACAGCGTTTATAAGGCCCGCGCCCTGCTGACGTACAGGGTAATAATTGCCGTTGAGATCGGTAAGGATGTCCGCTGTGCTCATTACGCGCTGATATACGGCGTTATAAATTTCTTCATCCGTAAGTGAAGGGTAATTTGCTTGGATGCTTTGTTTTACAAGCGCAAGAATGCCCGCTACATAGGGAGAAGCCATACTTGTTCCGCTTGCGTAAGCATATCCGCCGTTCGTATAGGCAGAGTATACCGATCCGCCGATCCCCGTGATTTCGGGCTTAATTTGCAGCTCGGGAGTGGGACCCCATGACGAGAACGTGCTCATAGAAGGAGTGCTTTTTATAAACTCTTCGGAAAAAGTAACTGTTTTCTGATTTATAAGGGCTTCGCCTGCTTCCTTAGATACGTAAACACAGGCTATTTTCATGTTCTCGGGAGCAACTACCATATTGATACCGTATCCTGTGACGTTATCGTAAATGATAATGCCTGCGGCGCCCGCGTTGTAAGCGGCAAGTTCTTTTTCTTCAAAGCTCAGACCTCCGCCTCTTTGAGTGATCACGATTTTGCCTTTCACGTCTGTATTCTCATAAGCGTCGGCTGAACCGTAGTTTTCGATATTGACGAGTTCGTATGTTCCCGCATTGATGAAATCGAAAATGTTATATGTCGTTTCCGTTAAAGAGTTATATGCGCTTATGTATGTGAAGGAAAGCTCATCGGATTTAAGATAGGTTTCCTCTATAATGTGGCTGTTCGCGCTGGCTACGGAAATAACTCCTTCGTATGTGGAAGGGGATGAAACAATACCGTAATCGGGGTTTTCGGTAACAGGAAAGTCGCCTGCATTCGAACCCATGGCGGTATTGTAACTATTGCCGGCAGAAGCTGCAACAAGAATATTAGCGTCCTCGATAGCCTGATATATCTGATTGGTGAGTTCGTCTGCGGCGTATGAGAGTCCGTCAACGCTTCCCAGGCTGAGATTTATAACGTCGGCGTCAATGATAACGGCATCGCATAGAGTGGCAAGTATCGTAGATGTTGTAGCGCTGCTTGCGGAATCGGAAAATACTTTCATTGCCGCGATCTGAGCGTTGGGAGCTACTCCGCGGAATGTGGGGGAATTGCCTGCAGTTATATCCGCAACATGCGTCCCGTGATATCCGTTGCTTGCCGTTTTAGGCATAACATCGGTATCGTTGTTTGCATAGTCGTATGCAAACGGGATTTTCGCGTTGATGTAAACGCTGTCTGCTGTAAGCGGATCTTTTTTTGCGTTTGTAGCCAACGAATTAGCGCATGTCGACGCTATAAATGTGTCGATGGTGTCTTTGTTAAGAGCGGGGCAGGAGGGATCGGTCAGAAACGCCTCGTGGGTATAATCAAGGCCGGTATAGATTATTGCTATGAGCATTCCCTCTCCGTCAAATTCCATGGTGTTGTTGAAATTTGATACATTATAGATCGTTTCGGTTTCCGGAGCGTCATCAGTATATATCGTCATATCCGGAATGCTGTAAGTTTCTGAGAAGGCAATGTCCTATATCCCGTTTATTTCAAGTAACGAATCCACATCACAGAATCTCATGTTTACTGCTATTCCGTTGAGCAGGGAAGTGTACGTGAATTCCAGAGTGATCTCCACGCCTGATGCTTCAATTTTTTTAATGAGTTTGTTCTGAGTCTTTTCAAGTTCGGCGGATATGGCCGAGCCTTCGGATGAAAGTATGAATTCGTTCAAAGAATCATAATATTTGTAAGCGTAGTCAAACCACCTTTCAATGAGCGATTGACCTTCCGTTTCTATTATAACGCTGACTTCGGTGCTTTCATCAAAATGCCCGTCGTTGACAGCCGTCATAACAGAACGGTATATTTCGGCTTCTTCAGTGAAATCCTCGGTATAGTCGGTTTCGTCGGATTTATAAAGCAAGCTTTCTTCTTTAAGAGTGTTTTCTGCTATTCTGTCAGTATTTATTTCCGTTGCGCAGGCTCTTAATACAAATACAACAAGATTAATCAGTGCAAATATATATAAAGTGTTTTTTTTATAAATGTCTCCTGATTGATTTTTGGTTTTGAAAATGGTGCTGAGCGCAGTCGTTATAAGCCCGGACTTCCTCGAGTTTTTACCTTTCCTTATTCCATAACGCACATAAAACCTGCATCGCTTCGAGAATGCGTATAAGTTCATCGTCACTGAAAATCGATTGCAGATGAGTGGCGGATTCGTCTATGCACATGTTGTCGAAATCTGATACGGTTTGCCTGCCGAGAGGCGTGATTTCTATGTATTTTTTTCTTCTGTCTCCGGTATCTTTCGTTTCCGACACGAAACCGCCTTCTATCAACGTGCGCAGCGGCTTGGATATATTGTTGACCATTATGGAACATTGAGCCGCAAGACGTGCTACAGTAATAGGTCTGTCAAGCTTGAATAACGTGCAAAGCACATGCCCTTCACTGAACTTCATCGACGAAAGCACACAGCCTTTATCGATAACGTTTCTGTGGATGGGCGTAAGAGCTTTACTTTCCGCGCTGTTTAGTAAATCTACTGTTTTGCTGAATTCTACAAAAAAACTGCGATCCATATTACCTCCTTTTTTAGTATTTAAAACCGCAACGATTATGTTTTACCCGATCGGACTGTCAGGGTATATTATTTAAATATTTGAACACCGCTTTCTCGGGGGTATATAGTCATAAAATATGAATATCGTTACGGTATTTATACATTATAACTATATCATGCCTTTTCGGATTTGTCAAGATAAAATTCAAGATATTTTTTTAAACTTTACTTCTTTATCATAACAAATAATTCCGTGTTTTTTAAGAAAGCTTGAATTTGCGTTTTAAATACTCCTTTTCGGTTTGTGTTCGTCAGTAATTATATACTATAAAAGCCGTACTTCAAAGCTTATATCCGTAATTATATTCAAATTGTTTATTATAAATAAAACGATGATCATTTTCGTGTAAACGGAGCGGATATGATCTAAGGAGGGGCGGATCTTGACATAAAAACAGGTCGCAACGGTGCATGCAACAAAAAAATGCTGTTGATTAATTATGTCACAGGGCGAAAATTTCTGTATTTTCATATCGGAAAGCGTTTAGTCTGAAAAATTTTGCTGAAAACAGTTGTATTTATAGATTTTATATGATAATATGGTAGCAAGGCAGAGCGTGTTGTTTTGTCTGCTGCCGATAAAACCGTGACGTGATAAACTCCCGATTTTTAAGTAAAAGAATTGTATTATCGGACAATATAACAGAATAACGGGTTGAACGACATGTCGGGTAGATGAATGTCCCGACTGAATTGACGAGGAAAGAGTGGGGATTCCGACAGCGGGATTTTTCTGGTCGGAAGAAAAATATTCGTTCCCTGAATTCCGGTCAAATCATGATAGACCGGTCTTCTTCCTATAGCCTCCGCGGCTATATGCCGCGGAGGCTTTTGTTTCGGGTAAATGTTATTTCGGGAGTGAAAAATCGAAAATGCATGTTTATTTTTGAAAGGATACCGCAGACGTATAGTGAAACGGTTAATACAAGGAATATATTTTTTTATGTTGACGGGTATTTTCCTGTCGATACAAGAAAGAGCGGAAGAAGAAAAAGAAAGAACGGATCAGGATAATTGAGAATAAAAAATCAGAGTGATATTTCGAGCATAAAACATTGATATTTCTAAGGTAATATTTCGAGCATAAATACATTGAATTTCAGAGTGATATTTCGAGTCGGCAGATATAGTGTGATGCAGATAAAAAAAATCCGGACCGATCGGTTGAAGCCGAAAGGTCCGGATCATTTGATTTGGTGGAGAAGTGATAACGTAAAACGAATTTATTTATGTAACAGACAGTCTTTATTTGTAATTTTTTCTTTTACTACAAGAACGGTATCGCTAATCGAAAAATTAGTAGTATCTACGACATTTTTCTCGTATATTCCAAGATTGCAAAATTGTTCCCACATCGTTTGTACTAATTCGATATTTGTATCTTTATCTAATTTTGAGCGTTCAATCGCCCGTTTCATTGTCTCCTCTTTGTTAGTTCTTAAAATAATGTAGTTTACTTCATATCCCTCTTGAACAATATTTAGCCATGGTGCCAGAAACCACGGGCCGATAATGCCATCTACAATTACATCATATCCACCGCGGGCAAAACGCTTTGCGGCTTCCAAAAAGGACTCAATCACTACCAAGTTTTGGGCATTAGATTGTGGCAAATGTGGGGCAATGGCATTTTTGCTAAGATAATGATAAAAATCATCTGTATGCATATGCACAGACTTTTCCATGTCAGATTCTTTCGCAATGATAGAAGATATTGTAGTTTTTCCTGTTCCTGGCGCACCTGTAATCACAAGAATTCTTCCTTGTTCCATTCGCATTAAGCCTCCATACTTCCCGATTACTCTTTCCATTATTTTTCATAGACTATTATTAAACAGGGCAAATAAGTATTTTACTCATATCTATCCATTTTTTTGTTGGCCGATACAATCAGCATCATGGGACGGCGCATTTCATCCTGCATCCCCGGAATATCCATCATGTTTTCCGGCGGCTGTGGCTCCACAATCTGATTTATTATAAAACCATTTGAAAGCAGTGTATTTAGATATGTGGTCAGTGTTCTATGATATTTTGTAACCTTTTCTCCCAAAAACACAGCTGTCCGTTTGCCCTCATAATAATAATTATCCACCGGAAAATGCAGTATTTCTCCTTTTTCGTTATAATGCCAGTCTTGTGTTCCATAGGCAGTAAAAACAGGATGTTCAACCGTAAAAACTAGCTTACCACCATACTTCAGTATTCTATATATCTTTTTTACTAAAATCTCATAATCTGCTACATAGTGAAATGCAAGTGAACTTAATATTACATCAAAACTCTCCTCTGGGAATTCCACATCTTCCATAGCACAGCATTTATATTCAACCTGTGGAAAATGTGTTTTTTCTTTGGCTACCTCGAGCATTTTATGAGAAATATCAACACCTACAACAGAAGAAGCACCGTGTTCCATCGCATAAATACAGTGCCATCCATAGCCGCATCCTAAATCAAGCACACGCTTATCTTTAAAATCCGGCAGCAGCTTTTTCAATGTTTCCCATTCTCCTGCACCGGCTAGTCCCTGCTGTGAGCGACTCATTTGACTGTATTTTTGAAAAAATATATTATCGTCATATTTGTTTTCTTTCATCTGAATTCCCCTCGTTTAAAAAGTTATTTATCTCCGTTGCAATTTTTTTCACTTCTTTATAAAGCTTCTCGGTCATATCGTAGCATTCAAAAAGTGAAAGACCGAGTACTTCAAAAATATGATTAACCCTTTTGGCATATTTTTCAGGTTTATATTCAAAAGTTTCAAGCAGTTTTATAGCTTTCTTTTCGTTATATAAGTCTGAGCTGCTTCTTTCATAACCTCATTTGCAAATACAACCTTAATCCCGGGTCGTTCAAAGCCTACATCCATGCCACCGGCTCTGGTAAACAGGGAAACGGCTATAAGTTTTTTACTTATTTCAGACTTCTCCTCATCGTGGATTTTAAATATTAAGCAATGCTCTTTTGAGTCCAAATAAATATCAAACTTTGTTTTTCCTTTTTCGACCCCTAAATTGGAGATTACCGACTTCGGCAAGCGAACTCGCATGTCCTGCTGCAAAAGAAAGGTGTCTAAGTATATTCTCTCATCCATATCCCATTCTCCTTCTAGTGATGGACTAATTTTACCCTATTTTTAGTCTAACGTCAATCAGTTTGCTTCTCTGGACAGTATAATAATATCAAGTGTTATTTGACAGAATGATTGCAACAATTATTTATAAAAACAAGTCCCGTAGATACGAAACTTGTTATTTTGTTGCATAAACTTTGTCACTTAACAATGAAAATTCTAAAATTTTATTTATTTTTTTATAAAATTCATCAAAAAACCTATCGTCCCGTAGCAATATCTATCGTTCCGTTGATAGACCTTTCGTTCCGTAGTTATTATATATAAGGAAAATAGCCCTGCGAAAGTGCGGTTAAACACTCCTACAAGGCTCTGATATTTTCTTACGGAAAGGAAAGAACTCCTTTTATGCAAAGAAAAAAGGTTCAATACTTTTGTATCAAACCTTTGCTTTTCTTATGGTGGAACGATAGTAACGTAAAACGAATTTTATTCAATGCGCTTTTTGAATTTGCAGTTTGGAAAATTAGAACAACCATAAAACTGCCCATATTTCCCATTGCGCAACACAAGTTTTCCACCACATCTTGGGCAAATTCCTTGTTGTATTTGTTGTTGTATTTTATAAATATTTTCTATATGCTCATTTTTTGTTATGGTCGCATTGTTTTTTAACTCTAAAAGTTTATTATAATAATATTCCATTTTATCAATAGATAAAGTTATATTGGTTGTTTGATTTTTAATTGTAGGTAATTCATATATTGAATAGACATTGTTAGACACTATATTTGTTATGTCAGCGTGCGATAAAAAAACAACCACATTTATAAACACATTTTTAACTTTTAAGTAATTTGATAAATGATATATATGAGTAGCATTTTGTTTGATGGGATTATAGAATTTGTTTTTTTCATTTCCATACGCTAAAACTTGCGTCCATTCACGTTGATCTTCTTGCCCATAAATATTGCCAGTATAATTTTTTGTTTCAATTACCCATATCCCGAATTTATTGATAAAAATATGGTCTATTTGACACGATTGACCATTTTCATTTTGAAACAATAAATCGTTTATTACATATTGTTCGCCACTAATAGTATCACCTAATATTTTGGCAACACGATTTTCACCACGTTCCCCCTTTGACTCGGGAGAATATGTTTTTTTGCCAATAATAATGGCTATAACTATAATCGTAATTACAATTGCAATAACCGCAAAAATCATTGAAAAGACTCCTAAATCAGTTGCAAATATTATAGCACTTAATAAATCAAAAGTCAAATTGTGTAGATTTTAGTCGATTAGATATTTTATGGCACCATGGCGGGTGCTTGAATAAACGAGCGGCTCGGCTGCGCCTCGCCGTTCAAGCACCCGCCATATGGGCAGACGGAATAAGGCGAAACTCAAAGCGCACGGGAACGGGCGTTCGCCGCTGAACCGCTTGGCGATCCGCCCTTATCTCCCGTGCGACTGTATTTGAGTTGTAACGCTAATGTATACCGTCGGTATCCGTATATCGACGGTTTTTCGCTTTTTGTATACTTTCAGTATCGGGAAGTGTCGGTTTTACTACGGAAAGTATACTTTCACCTACTCACGCTCAAAGCGAAAAACGGTGTATAATTTCAAGTGTCGAAACGGAAAAGTAAGCCTCTAAGCAGAACTTCTGCAAAATTTTCCACTTAGCCCCTTGCTTTTTGCCGTTTTCGAGCCTAAATAGTGAGGGGTATTTTTCTGCCTCTCAAAAAATCAAGTACGAGGAGGTGATAAACGTGCTGAAAACAGAACTCGAGGTCGTTACTGTCGGCGCGCCGGATGTAGCGGCGTTATCGGAAAACGAACAGCGGATATTTTTTGAAACGATAGCGGCAAGGGTTTTGGAATTGGCAAAAGAACGGAACAGGAACGAAACCGAAATGTAACGGATTAAATGACATCGTATCGGAGCGCAACGCACTGCGCCGCTCCGTCAAATAGATAAACGAACAAAAATTACGGACAAACGAAAATCGAATAAGCCGAAGGCAGGCGTTTAAGATCTCCGAGAAGTGACGGGGACGCGCCGTAAAGCAAAGGGCAAAGTATGAAACGATAACGATCTGTTTTATATTTTGCCCTTTTTCTATCTCAAAAACCAAAACAAAAGGAGAACCAACCATGCCATACAAAGCAAGCAAAATTTACTATGACGGCAGTCATTATATCGCCGTCCCGAAAGAAAACTTTCCGAGCCGTAAATGCGGAAAAGCGGCGAGGAAAAGTGATACGCAAACAGACAGCGTAAAAGCCAAATTTGAAACGGCATACGCGGAAAGTCAAGCATTGCCTAAACGCGAACGCAAACAGTATATCGCGGAGAAACTGCAAGACGATTTCGCCACCGCCGAAGAGACAGAAGAATATGCGCGCAGACAGACGGAACGCAAGAGGAACAACGCCTGCAAGCGTTATACGAGGCTTTGGCGCAAAGTGTATCTGCAAAGCAAATGGGACTACTTCGTGACCTTTACCTATGACAACGACAAGCACACGGAAGAGTCCTTTCGGCAAAGCCTACGCAACACTTTGAAACACCTTGTAAGTCGTAAAGGCTGGAAGTATATCGGTGTGTGGGAGCGTTCCGCAAGCGAGCGGTTGCACTTCCACGGGATATTCTATATCCCCGAAAACGCTATGGTGGGAGAACTGAAACAAGTCAGCGATTACAGCACCAAACAACACCGAATGCAGACGACATACCAAAACACGCACTTTTTGCGGTACTTCGGCAGAAACGATTTCAAGGAGATAGACAAAAACGATGTCGTGCAATCCGTCCGCTATCTGCTCAAATACATAGAAAAGAGCGACGAGCGGCTTGTATACGGCGGAGATCTGCCGACCTATTTCAAGTCGGACATCACGGACGAGGACATCGTTTGCCCCACGGGTATAGACGGCAAGAAAATGTTGCTGTATGACGATTTCAACTGTTGGGAAGACGGCTGCCTTGTCGGCAAAGTCTGTCCCGAAACAATTTCACGGCTGCCGAAGTGCAACTGAATCATTTTGTCTTTCGGTTTGCGGAGCGTAAACGAAACCGCCCTTTTTCGCAAGGGTAAAGTGCATTGCCGGCGCAACCCTTGCAAAAAAGGAGTGAGCGGCACAAGCAGATGACTTTACAACGCGGCTTCGTTTGTCCGCCCCTTGTCGAAAGACAAAAAACATTTTCAAAGGAGAAAAACATGATAAAAACAGCAGTCATTTATGCCCGATACAGTTCGGACAGTCAGACGGAACAAAGCATTGACGGACAACTGCGCGTGTGTGAAGAATACGCACAGAAAAACGACATTCTCGTCCTCGACACCTACATAGACCGTGCGATGACGGGGACGAACGACAACCGTCCCGATTTTCAACGCATGATCAGGGACAGCGCAAAGAGGACTTTCGGCTATGTGCTCGTTTACAAATTCGACAGATTCTCGCGAAACAAGTACGAAACGGCGATACACAAGAAAGCCTTGAAAGACAACGGCGTTAAAGTCGTATCGGCGACAGAGTTCGTGCCCGACACGCCCGAAGGCATCATCTTTGAAAGTATGCTGGAAGGCTATGCGGAATATTACAGCGCGGAACTCTCTCAAAAGATACGGCGCGGCAACAACGAAAGCCGCAGGAAAGGCAACCTGACGGGCGGCAAGATACCGTACGGCTACAAGAATGTGAACAAGAAAGCCGTGATCGTCCCCGAAGAAGCGGACATCGTGCGCTACATTTACGAGCGGTATTCAATCGGCGTGTATGTTAAAGACATCATCGCGGAGTTGAACGGCAAAGGTTTGTTGCATAAGGGCAAACCCTTCGTCGCCAACACGGTTTACGGGATACTCGGGAACGAGAGATATTCGGGCATATACCGCCATAACGGCGAAGTGTTCGACAACATCTATCCGCAGATCGTACCGAAAGAAACCTTTGATAAAGTCCGCGCGAAAGTGAACGCCAACAAGTTCGGCAAACGGAGCGAACACATCACCTACTTGCTGAAAGACAAGATAAAGTGCGGCTATTGCGGTAGATCCGTAATAGGAGATAACGGCACGGCGCATAACGGCGAAAGAAAATACTACTACACATGCCAAGGGCGCAAGAAGAAATTGACGGATTGCCGCAAACAGTCCATACGGAAGGACATACTCGAAAAGATCGTGCTGGAATGCGTCATTGAACAGATACAAAAAGACAATTCCCTTGACTTTATCGTGAACGGCATTATGAAAGAACAGGAACGGCAAGCACAGGCAAACATCGTCCTCAACTTGCTTTTGAAAGAGCGGCGAACTACCGAGAACGCGATAAAGAACATCATGACCGCGATAGAAAACGGCGGAACTACTAATACGGTAATGAACCGCCTGCGTGAACTCGAAAACAGGCAAGCCGAATTGGAACGGCAGATACTCATAGAAAAGAGCAAGACTGCCGTACAGCTTACCGAAAAACAGATACGAGAGTTTTACTGCCAAGCATTGGCGTTGGAACCGAAACTGCTTATAAATTATCTCGTAAAGCAGGTTACGCTCTATGACGGCAAGATAGAAATACAATTCAACGCCCCGATAAACATAAGTCCCGATGACGAAAGCCGTCGGGACTTTTCTTTATGCTCCAAAACCGTCAAACTCTCATTCAGAGTGCCGTTCAGAGCCGACCTTGCAAAGTATGAATTCGAAGTGGAAATTTACCTGTGAAGACAGCAAGTCACGGCTATTTATTCCACGCTCCGCTTGACACGAGCCTCTGCGGCGTACGGTATCAAGGCAAAGAGCCAAGACCAAACGCCCCAAGGGGCTTTTTGTTTGCCATAGGCGAACAGCCTACCGCACGCCTTCCTCATGTCAAGCGGCTTTCGCGGCATAAACCGCCGTTTGCTTAAATAGTCAATACAAATTGTAATTCACTTAAATTAAAAATCATAGTATGGTATCGTCCGTCTTTGAATGTAAATGTTATACTTGATACAAAATCACCGCCAGAATATGGTAATATTGGTCTAGTTAGATTTACTTCGTAATTATATATTTTATTTGGCTTGCCATATCTAGTGTAGTCAAAGAACTCTTTTATAGTTTTGTCCATGACAAAATCAATTTCTTTATCTGTATTGTCTTGTTGTATAGAAAGCAAAGTGTAGTAAAGTGTCATCTCGGTGAATATTTTGATCAACATCCTGCTTACAACATAATTATTTTTTAGTTCATCGACAAAGATTGCTCTTGAAACGAGCGTTGTTGGTCTTGCACCAGAATATAACTTTGCTACTGTTTGAGGGGAAACACCTAAAAACATTGAATTAGTATGCATATCATATTCTAGTGTTGCAATATCTCCACAGAATAATACATCTTGTGATGGAACTTTATTTTTTCTGCTTGGTAGTAAATGATAAGACCGCAAAAGTCTAATTGATTCCAAACTTAAAAACTCTTTTTCAATATTTGTAGAAAAATAATTATTGCACTTGTCACATATTATTCCTTTTGGCAAAATAAGCTCATCATTTCCTAATGATTTAGGAATGATATGCTCTTCACTTTTTGTATTAACGATTTTATCGTCAACCTTTTTACTTGCATTAGAGTAAATTAATTTAGTGTTGCAATAAGGGCAAGAATTGATTTTGAAATCCGTTATTAGTTTTTCCATATATGAATTATACCATAGAACAAAGCAAATGAAAAATAAAAAACCTAAAACGACTTGCACTCAAAGTGGTTCGTTTTAGGTTTCGTGTGGTGGAGATAAGGGGATTCGAACCCCTGGCCTATGCATTGCGAACGCATCGCTCTACCAACTGAGCCATATCCCCGCATATTCTTTATTGCTATTGTCAGGTCTGCAGCCGATAAAAAATTCTGTTTTCCCCGACCGCACTTTATTGTAACGCAATATTTGCAAAAAAGCAAGCGTTTTAAGGCTCAAATACGATTTGTATTTTTTATTTATAGGGTGCGTTGTCGGGCCCGTATATATTTTTCATAATAATAAACGTTTTTTCGGGGAGACTCTGATAAAATGAAATATATTCTCTGTAATATGCATGCATACCGGATAAAGTTCGTCGGCTTTCGCTTGGCCGACATGCCGTAATACGGATATTTATTGCTTAGTTTATGTTCGTAAAGTATTGAGCGCAGATGTGACGGTTTATCGGTCGTTCGGAAAAAAGCGTAAAGGATCATACTGCTTATATTTCTGACAAAAAATGATCGTATGATGCGGGTGCGGACGTAAACGGTTTTTAAATGAGCCGGGTCAGTCGGAGAAAGTATTATAGAGTTCCCAAAGGTTGACTATGCATTGTGCCAAAGCCGATTTTATATTGCCGCCGGTCAAGTCCGAAGCGGTTTCGGAAAGCAGTTCCGCGCATGACGACAGCAAATACCGCACCGAATTTGCCGGCTGAAAATCAAACTTGGACAATTTGCCGATATTTTCTTCGATATCTTCGGCGGTTTCGTTCAGGATATGGGAGGCTTCGGATTTATTGTAATCTCCCTTGTCGAAAAGGATACTGAGATCCAGCATTTCTTCAATGGAGCCTATGAGCGTTTTCATCGAGTTTTCAACAAGATTTTTTTCCGACAGACTGCATTCGGCTTTCGAACGGCATTCAGAGAGCAGGGTTTCGTAAACAGAAGCATTCATACCGTTTGATTTCAGTTTGTCGGTAACGGAGAGAGCTTCTTCTTCCGTTACGTAAAAAGCGGCGATGACTCTGTAATTTTCGTCCGGGATGACAACCCCGGCTCCTCCCATTCTTATTATCACGTCGGAAACGGTACGTGCCGTTTCGGCTGTGGTGTACGCGCCAATCTGTACTGCATAAAAGCTTTTTTCGGGGAAAAGGATCTCACGTTCTTTTACTGCCGCTCCCGAGATAAAGACGGCGACAACAATGATTAAGATAAGTCCTGCTGCCGCTGCCGTATATTTTTTTGCCCGGCCTGACGGCGATCGGTAAGAAACTGAAAAGGTTTTGTTTCTTTTGTTTATGTAGGTATATCCGTTACGGTCATATGTTTTCATAATTAAGAGTATTACGGGAAATCGCGTAATATGAATATCGCCGGTTTTTTCGGGGAAAAAACCGTATGTGCAAAATGCAAAGGCAAATAACAGGATAGTTCGTTTCCGTCGGGCGGAGTATAAGGCGAGGCGAAGTATAAAGCGAGGCAGAGCATAAAGCGAGGCAGAGCATAAAGCGGTTCGGAGCATAAAGCGAGGCGGAGTATAAGGCGGCGGACGGAGGTATAAAGTTCGGTAACGAGAGCTCCGGTGTTAGCGGCAGGCGTATTTAAGGCGGTTGTTCAGAAAAGATAACGTTACCTGAGATGGGGCTGAAAACGTTGTATCCGCGAAACAAATAAAAAAGGAAAGCTGAAGGGAAAATGAAAAAAACAATCAAAAATTTCTGATAAAATACTTGTAATTTAGTTTTCGATATGGTACAATGAAACAAGACAGTATGAGGGGGACTCTCCTTGAGTATAACTATGAGGTGATTCTTATGAAGAAACAAACAATCATTCTTTCGCTGCTATTAATAATAGCTTTGTTATTGGCGGCAGGATGCAGTGTGATACCTGTATATTATGAAGTAAACTTCATGAATTATGACGGTTCTGTATATGCGACGCAAAGCGTAAGGCGTCATCGTGATGCTGCCGATATTATCCTGCCGGACGGGTATGCGATGCTTATAGATGAAAACGGGCAGGCCTTCACGGCTTTTTGTACCTTCAAGGGATGGGGCAGCGATTTGATCGATGTTACCGAGAATATGGATGTTGAGCCCATATTTGAAATATCGGATATATCGTATGACACGTTCGTGGTGATCTTCAAGGATCCTGATGGTCTCACTGTTTCCACGCAGTTTGTAAAGAGGGGTGAAGATGCGGTTGCTCCCGAGCTTACGCCTCCGGAAGGGCAGATAGTTGTGTGGGATAAGCCTTTCACAAATGTTCAGAGCAATCTTGTTGTGAATGCGATGTACGTATTTGAGACTATGGACTACATATTCGACGCCGGTGAAGGAGAGTTTGCGGACGGAAGCAAAACGATAGTGTTCAAAGACGTGTATTATCTTGATCCTGTTGATGAAAGCACGGTAGAGATTCCCGTGCTTGCGGATCATACCTTCAACGGATGGCTTAAGACGGTAGAAGAAGGCGGGAAAGTGCTTCGTTTCACGGCGCAGTATAAGCCTGTCGAATACACGGTAACTTTCTATGACCACAACCGTCAGAACATCATAGCGCAGATAAGCGTGCCTTACGGTTCCTCAGCGCTTGAACTTGCTCCCGAGGCTCCCGAACGCGAAGGCTTTGTGTTTATAGAGTGGGCAGGCGCGGATCTAAGCTTCATTACGGGGAATGTAGAGGTATATGCGGTATATGAAGGCAGAGATGTCGAGTACTCTTTTTACGGCTTCAACGGTGAACTTCTTTATTCTTACACTATACCTTACGGAAGTGCAGTAGTGTATCCCGTTGCTCCGGAAATCGAGAATTATACCTTTGTCGGATGGAAATTCTCCGAGATAGATAAGTCAGGAGAGGTGTGGAAGGTCAGAGCGGACGCCGAATATCTCTACGGAGTATATTATAAGGTAGCCTTTGTGATCAACGGACAGTTGTTCCAGGCGCAGTTTGTCGCTGAAAACGGATGTGCTGTGGATCCCGAAACAATACCCGGCGCCGACTTGGCAATTATCCCTGAAGGTTACAGGATCGTCGGATGGGAAATGGAAGACGTGGACGCTGAAGGCAATGTCATTACTCTTCCTTTCGATTTCAATACTCCCGTTACGAGAAATATGACAGTAAGAGCTATACTGGAACCCATCGAATGATTGTTTAACCGAGATTTATATTACGGCTGTCGTTTGCGACAGCCGTAATTTTGTATTTAAGTAAAAGATCCGGGTTTTATGGCGCGTTGCGTTCAGAGCAGAATGATCGTTACAGAAAAAGCACGGCTCAGAGCGCTTCGGGAAAGGCGCACGATCCCGAGTCCGTCGGGAAAAAGCACGATCCGAGTGCTTCGGAAAAAAGTACGGTCCGAGTGCTTCGGGAAAAGCGCGGTCCGAGTGCTTCGGGAAAAGCGCGGTCCGAGCGTCTCGGGAAAGGTGCACGATCCCGAGTCCGTCGGGAAAAAGCACGGCTCCGAGCAGAGTGATCGTTACAGAAAAAGCGCGGCTCCGAGCAGAATGATCATTACAGAAAAAGCGCGGTCCGAGCTGTCTCGGGGAAGGTGCATGATCCCGAGTCCGTCGGGAAAAAGCGCGGCTCCGAGCAGAGTGATCGTTACAGAAAAAGCACGGCTCAGAGTATTCCGGTAAAAGTGCATAGCTCCGAGTATTTCGGGAAAGATAAAAATTTGAACCGGTCGGCAGCAAGCCGTGCGGTTTACAAGGAAAACCTGGATAGGGAAAGGGAGCGGTATATTTTTTTGTACCGACAAGAAAAATATTCGTAGTGTTTGCGCGGGTGTGCGAAGAGGAGGTCCGGATCATCGGAGGAATCAAAGGCACTCAAGGCGTTTAGGCGTGTGCAAGCGAGGAAAGAGGTTTTGTGAGGAAAAGCGACATATGCGGAGAACTGCAGAGGTTCGGAAAGCTTTTATCGGTTTCGCTCAGATCAAAAACAGGAAAATAATATGAAAGATTTAAAAGAAATATTGGATACCGCGATCGTAAATTCGGCGTCTGATGTGCTGATAACGGTAGGAGTGCCTGTTGCTTTCAGGATAACCGGGTCATATACGTTCAAGGACGACGAGGTTCTGACGCCTGAAGTTGCTTTGTCGTTGGCTGAGGAGGTGCTTGGGGAAAGATTTGCCGAACTCGACGCTCTAAAAGAAATAGACACTTCTCTTGAGGCGGGGGACAGGTTTTTCCGCGTGAACGTTTTCCGGCAGCAGGGATACTGTGCGTTGTCAATGCGTCTTCTGAGCGGGAGGATATACTCTTTTGAAGAGCTGGGGTTGACGCCTCCGGTAAAAAGGGCGTGTGAATATGAAAACGGGCTTATCCTCATTACGGGTGCCACAGGTCAGGGGAAAAGTACGACTATGGCAGCTATGGTGGATTATATCAATTCCACACGGAATTGTCATATTGTTACGATAGAAGATCCCGTGGAGTTCCGTTTCAGGCACAAGAGATCGATAATATCGCAAAAGCAGGTGGGCAAGGATACCAATGCTTTTTCCACAGCGCTCCGTGCGGTACTGAGGGAGGATCCCGACGTGATAGTCGTGGGAGAAATGCGAGACCTTGAGACCATCAGACTTGCCCTTACAGCCGCCGAAACAGGTCATCTTGTTATATCTACGCTTCATACCGGCAGTGCGGTGACCACTGTCGACAGACTCATAGATTCATTCCCCGAAAATCAGCAAATGCAGGTAAGAAGTCAGCTGACTATGGTACTCAAGGCGATTTTTGCCCAAAGGCTTATCCCCGATAAACAAAACAGACGCCGCTATCTGGCGTTGGAAGTGGCGTTGTTCAATCCTGCCATGCAGAATCTTATCCGAACCGGAAAGACGCATATGATTTCTTCGCAGATTGCTCTCAGTACGAGTATGGGAATGCAGACTTTTGAGCAGGCAGAAAAAGCTTTGAGGGATAAAGGACTTATATTCTAATAAAATGGAAAACTATGATAAAATTCCTTTTATGAAAGCTAATTGTGAACAATTCGTCCGGGAAGACGGATACGAGGTGAAGGAAAATTGTCTTATAGAACTGCACCTGCACCTTGACGGATCTGTTTCGGCGGGGAGTGCAAGGATACTTTCCGAAATGGCGGGGATAAAGATCCCCGACGACGATAAAGCACTTAAGAGTTCCCTGGTATGTCCGCAAACGTGCGGCAGCCTTGAGTCTTACCTGGATTGTTTTACCTTGCCGGTGTCGCTTTTGCAGAAAAGCGAGTGTATAAGTTTTGCCGTGCGTAAGCTTTGCGACGAACTTAGAACTGTCGGATGTATTTACGCTGAAATACGTTTTGCACCTCAAAAACACTGCCATGACGGTCTTTCGCAGGAGGAGGCAGTGGAAGCAGCAATTTCCGGACTCGCATCTTCACAGATAAAAGCCCGTCTTATATTATGTTGCATGAGAGATCCTTCAAACGAAAAAGCAAACTTCACCACCCTTGAGCTTGCCGAAAAGTATCTGAATAAAGGCGTATGCGCGTGCGACCTCGCAGGCAACGAAAAAGCCTTCCCGAACAGTTTGTTTGAACATCTTTTCGCCTTTGCCTCTGCCGAAGGCCTGCCCTTTACTATCCACGCCGGTGAAGCCGCCGGTGCAGGCAGTGTTGAAAGCGCTGTAAGAATGGGAGCTTCACGCATCGGACACGGGATCAGAGCCGTCGAAGACCCTGAACTCGTCAAAATGCTTGCGGCAAAGAATATTCCGCTTGAAATCTGTCCGACCAGCAACCTGAATACCGGAGTGTATCACGAAATATCTTCTATGCCTCTGCCTGACCTGATCCGCGCAGGCGTTGCCGTGACCGTCAATTCCGACAATATGAGCGTTTCGGATACTGACGTGCGAAAAGAACTCAATAAGATCTCAAAAGCTTTTTCTTTGAAACAAAAAGATATAAAAAAATTACTGCTCAATTCGGCAAACGCCGCCTTTCTCCCTCTGCAGGAAAAATCCGAGCTTGTTTCCGAAATAAACAGATGTATGCCCCCCGCAGACTGATAATATAGAATTTCCTTTAGTTTTATATTTCCGTGCTTTCCGGGTGCGGTATACCCGTTTTTTTTGTAGCAGAGGACAGAATTGTCCGAGCTTTATATTTCCGTGCTTTACCGGTGTAGTATACCTGTTTCCGGCATATACAAAGGATAAAAATTTCTTAGTTTTATACTCGCACACTTTCCCGGGGTATAGTATACCCTTTTCCGGTGCAGGCAGTGGATTAAATTTTTCTGTTTTATTCTTCGGAAAATTCCGGTTTTGTCGTATTCAGATTTCTTACGGAGCCGCGCTTTATCAGCGTGCAGGGGAGGATTATTCTTTGCGCAGACTTGCCTTTGATGAGGTCGCGAAGCTGAAGGAAGGCCGTTTCGCCGAGTTTTATAAAATCCTGACGGATCGTGGTAAGATCGTAATTGGTGTATCTGAGCAGTTCAAGGTCATCAAACCCTATAACTGATATATCGTCGGGAACATCTATTCCGTCTTCTTTCAATCCGTCTATAAGACCTATCGCCATCATGTCGGAAGCGCATATGACCGCCGACACATCTGTTTTTTCGAAATGCCGGGCTGCTCGTACTCCGCATTCCTTGGTAAAATCACCGAAACATACATAATCGCTTACAAATTTTATTCCGGCGGAAGATAGTGCAAGTATATACGCCGCAAATCTCTCGGACGCAACAAACGACTGCTGTTCTCCCGCCAGAAATCCTATCTTACTGTGTCCCATCTCCCGAAGATAGTCTACCGCAGACCTTATCGCGGCTATGCTCTCGCTCCCGACAGAGCTGAGCAGAGTGTTGGAGGGAATGTACATGTCCAGCAGCACCAACGGAAATTTCGCATTCTTGAGCTGAGGATATATGGGACTGTCAAAATTTACTCCTAATACAAAAGCTCCGGAAAACCGGTGATTTTCCATATAATCGTTTATGTCGAATTTTTCATCCTTGTTGGCGAGGATGTCCGTAACTATTTCGAATCTGGAATCTGACGCTGCTATATTGAATGCTGTGGTCACGCTGAAAAACAATTGGTTCTGATATTTTGCCTGCATGAATTGATAAAGCAACGCAATTCTGTTTCCTTTGGCTTTGTTGTTGCGGTAACCGGTTTTTTTTGCGTATTCGCAAACTATGGTTTTTGTCGTCTCTGAAATATCCGGCGCGTCGTTCAGCGCCTTCGAAACGGTTCCCGCAGATAAATTCAGATCCTGAGCTATTTGTTTTATCGTCATGTTGGCATCCTCTTTCCGAAACTTTTTATGATATTACGAAAAGTTTCGTAAATCACTATATATGTTTCGTAAATTTGGAATAACTATACCATAAAAAACGTATGGTAGTCAAGGATAAAAAAAGAAATTTCAAAAATAGGGTCAAAAAATAAAAAAGTGAAGTTTGGGGAAGCTGAAAAAGATTCTTAAATATCCTTGACAAATCTTACAGATATGTTATAATTATTGCGAAAAGAGTTTAGATTATTACGAAATTTTTTCGTTTTTCATTATAAATATTTTGCATTGAAATTATCGGACACAAAACATAAGGACATCATTCAGAATTTGCAGGGAGCGGGGCTCCTTTGACGATAAAATCATAAGCAGGAAAAGACATAATGTTAGGAGCGCGATGGAGTTCCGGGAGGACTTTTTTTTCGGTGTTTGCTCCTTATGCGCGTGAAGTGAGCGTGAAGATATATGATTCCGGGGGCGGTGCGCTTTTAAGGAAGGAGAGGCTCACGAAAAGCGGCGAAGGCATATGGAGCGCGGAATGCGAAGGAGATCTGGACGGAAAATACTACTTATATGAAATTGACGGCAGAGATACTGTCGATCCCTATGCGCTCAGCACCGATGCGAACGCTGCGCATGGCGCTATACTTGATATGAGTCAGACAGATCCCGAAGGATGGGATGAAGACGAGTTTGAAGCTTGTTCTCCTGTGATATGGGAATTGCATGTGAGGGATTTTTCCTCCGATCCTTATCTCGGGCTGAAAGACGCGGGAAAATACAGTGCGTTCAGGACGGGGGTCGTGACGCCCGGAGGGAAGAGCGCGTTGGTGGATTACATAGCGGAGCTCGGCGTTACGTATGTGCACTTGTTGCCGGTGCTGGATTTTGCCGTTCCCGATGAGAGGGACGGGAGGCAGTATAATTGGGGCTACGATCCGGTTTTATATTTTTCACCGGAGGGAAGCTATTCATCCGATCCCGATGATGCGATGTCAAGGGTAAGGGAATTGAAACAGCTTGTAAAAACGCTTCACGGTGCAGGTATCGGCGTGATATTTGACGTGGTGTATAATCATACGTATACTGTTGAAGGCGGAGCGCTGGAAAACTGTGCTCCGGGGTATTACTACAGACGGGATGAAAACGGGAAATTGTGCAACGGGTCAGGCTGTGGCAACGAAACGGCAAGTGAAAGGAAGATGTTTCGCAGGCTGATGACGGACAGTGTATTGCATCTTGCTAAGGAATACCATGCAGACGGTTTCAGGTTTGATCTTATGGGGCTTCACGACGTTGACACCATAAACGGCATAAGGAAGGCGCTGGACGATGCGTTTCCCGACGGCAGGGGAAAGAAAATACTGATGTACGGAGAGCCGTGGTACTGTGCTCCGCCTAAGGGCATAGCGGGGGCGGATGTCGGGCATATCAGGGAGCTGTCCGAAAGGATTGCGATATTCAACGGTTTTGCGCGGGACGGAATAAGAGGCAGGCATTACGGCGGTCTCAGGAAAGGGTATGTGGAAGGAGAACTGTCGTCGCTTGAGAAGGCAATGAGCGGCATATTGGGCGGAACAAGGGGCATAGACGGAGATGCCGACAGTGTGGAAGTCAAAAAGGCGTGTCAGCAGATACTGTATTGCGCATGTCATGACGATTATACATTGTATGATCACATATCCGCCGTGACAGAGAAGGGTTTCGACGTCGAGAGGGCTCAGCGTATGGCGGCATTCATGCTGATGTCGGGATACGGGATCCCGCTTATACAGGCGGGAGAAGAATTTTGCCGAACAAAGTATATGGACGGGAACAGTTACCGTTCCTCAGATGCAGTCAATAAACTTGACTGGAAAAGAAGAGAGCTTTTTGATCAGACAGTCAGCTATTACAAAGGACTTATCGCGTTGCGGAAAGGAAACAAAGCCTATGAGGATCTGACAGCGGATCCGAGGGAGGTTTGTAAAAGGATCGGATCTCCCGACGGGACTGCAGTTTATTATGTCGGAGAGCACCTGTACTGTGTGAACAACACGGACCGGCCTGTGAAGATAAAATTTACCGGTCGGGGGACGGTTCTGGCAGACATAAGACAAGCTGATCCCGAAGGACTGTACCGTGCTGAAGGAGAGGTATCTGTTGAAGCGCACGGTGTTACGGCTTTTTTGCCTGACGAAGGACGCAATTCGGTTATAACGGTCGAATAAAAAAGGTAACTGAATTGTGATAGATGTACGATGCTGATCTTGAAACTAAAATTTTTATCAGGAGGATAAAAAATGAAGAAAAATCTGCTCAAAATAGCGCTGATCTTAGTATTGGTGCTTACAGCCTGCATAGTATTTGCAGCTTGCGATCCGGATAATCCGGAGGAAAAAGAAAATGTCGAACTTGTGCTCTGGGGACCTGCTCAGCAGCAGAAAATGGCAGAAGAAATGATCGAGGCCTTCAAAAAGGAGTATACGGACAAGAATTATACCATTACATATAATATCGTGTCTGAGGCCGATGCTGCCGGAACTATCACTACCGACGTAAGTCAGGGTGCGGATGTATATGCGTTTGCAAACGATCAGCTTCTTGTGCTTCACCGTGCGGGAGCGCTTGCACAGGTAGGCGGAACGTATCTTGCCGACATACAGGCGAACAATTCAGCGAGCTCTGTTGAGGCTGCCACATTTGACGGTAAGGTTTACGCATATCCTTATTCCGATGACAACGGCTATTTCCTTTATTATGACAAATCCAAGGTAAGCAATCCCGGTTCCATAGAGGGTATACTTGCCGATTGTACCGCAGCGGGAGCAAAGTTTATATTCGACCTTGATAACTCCTGGTATGAAGCCGGTTTCTTCTTCGGCGCCGGTGCAAGCTACAATGTCACCTATGCTTCCGACGGATCCGTATCCGAAGTATTGTGCGACTTTGACGACGAGGTCAAGGGTGTTATAGCCGGTAAGGCGATGATAGCTCTTGCCAATTCCGCAGCCTTCCTCAACGGCGATGATAACAGTATAACCGCCGCTCTGGGCGACGGGACCTTCGGGGCTGCCGTTTCGGGAACATGGAATGCAGAGAATGTACAGAATTTACTCGGTGAAAACTATGCCGCCTGCAAGCTTCCTACCTTCACGGTGGATGGTCAGACATATCAGATGGGTTCATTTGCCGGCTGCAAGCTCTAAGGTGTGAATCCTACCTCCGATCACCTTGCCGATGCACACAGACTCGCTGCTTTCCTTTCAAGCGAGGCTATGCAGACAAAGCGTTTCGAGGACATGCAGATAGGTCCTTCCAATATCAAGGTTGCTGCTTCGGAAGCAGTGCAGGCAAATATTGCTCTTGCCGCGCTTGCGCAGCAGGCTGAATTTGCAACAGCTCAGGTAGCCGTTCCCGGCGGATTCTGGGCGGCACTTGATTCCTTTGGTCAGGAAGTCGTGGCTAAGACGGTTACGCTTGAAAATCTTCAGGCAAAACTTAAAGTCATGGCGGACGCAATAAGGGCATCAACCACCTAATACAAAGCAATAGCAAAGGGCATACACGTAAACGTGTATGCCCTTTGCCGTAAACAGGGAGAGAAATATGTTGGATCTGGAATATTTGAAGAAAAATCCATTGCAAAAATTTATGTACAGAACCGGTATGTTTTTCCGCGGTATACCTGTCGGGTTGTGGAATCTGCTTAAAAAGCTGTGGTCGTTGATCTGTGCGTTTGCGATGCGTGTGGCAGACGTTTTTAAGGAAGTGTACCGCGCCGCAAAGTACGGAGATTGGAAAACAAGGATGTCCTTTGTCGTGATGGGGTTCGGTCATCTGGCGCGCCGGCAGTATTTGCGCGGGATAATGTATTTGCTTTTCGAAGTGGTTTTTATCCTGTATTTTGTGTTATTCGGATGGAAATACCTGGCTAAAATGGGCAGCCTCGGAGAAATTGCAATGGTGGAGGAGTTTAACGAGGAAACGGGTATTTTCGAGTATGTGTACTATGACAACAGTATGCTTATACTGCTGTATTCCGTTTTGACGATCTTTTTTATGTGCGCATTTCTTTACATGTGGTATCAGAATATCCGCACGAATAACGTTTTGCAGGAAATGGAAGAGGTGGGCAAAAAACTGCCCGATACTAAAGATACGCTCAACTCCATGATAAACGAGCAGTATTATAAGACGTTGCTTTCTTTGCCTATGTTGGGACTTTTGTTGTTCACGATAATCCCGATAGTGTTTATGGTGCTGATAGCGTTTACGAATTACGACCAGGTACATATGCCGCCTGCTCATCTTTTTGAATGGGTAGGGACCGAAAATTTTGAAACCATTCTCGGAGGGACCGGGATCACCGGTCCGGCGTTTGCTTATACTTTCAGAGAAATTCTTATATGGACTCTTCTTTGGGCTTTTTTCGCTACTTTCACGAACTATTTTTTGGGTATGCTCGTAGCTCTTTTGATAAACAAGAAGGGCATAAGGTTTAAAAAGCTTTGGCGTACCATTCTTATTTTTTCGGTAGCCGTTCCGCAGTTTGTATCTTTGCTGCTGATGCGTCAGATGCTCGGAGGGGAAGGGATCATAAACAATCTGCTCAAAAGCTGGGGAGTTATAAGCGAAGCTCTGCCGTTTTTGACCAACCCGATATGGGCGAGGGTAACGGTCATCGTGGTGAATATATGGATAGGTATACCTTTCACGGTGCTTATCGCTACCGGAATACTTATGAACATACCGGCAGACTTGTATGAGTCGGCAAAGATAGACGGAGCCGGTCCCTTCAGAACATATATGAAGATCACGCTTCCATATATGTGGTTTGTGACGACTCCTTATCTGATAAGTACGTTTGTGGGGAACATAAACAATTTCAACGTGATATATCTTCTGACCGAAGGATTTCCTCTGTCCTTGGACTATCAGAACGCCGGACAGACAGACCTTCTGATCACATGGCTCTATAAGCTCACTTACAGTGAACAGAATTACAGTTTTGCGGCGGTTATCGGTATAATCACATTCGTTATCATAGCGGTGGTATCTCTCATTTTCTACAATAAGTCCAAGGCTGTCAAAAACGAGGAGGAATTCATGTGATATGAAAGATGTAAAAGCGAAAAAATTCAGAAGCAAGAAACGGCTCGAACATACTTCGAATGCCGTAGGATACGTGATCCTGGTCATAATAAGCATTATATGGGTGATCCCGTATATATATCTGATATTGCAGTCTTTCCGCGGTGAGCCGGGGGCTTATACCACGTATCTTATCCCGAAACAGCTTACTTTCGACAATTATGTGAAGTTGTTCACCGACAGATCGTTGTTCAATTTTCCGCTGTGGTATATAAATACACTTATAACGGCGATTGTAGTATGCGTGGTGCAGACGGTGATCGTGCTGGCAACAAGCTTTGCTCTTTCAAGACTTCGTTTTAAGGGCAGGAAAGGGCTGATGAATCTTATGCTTGTACTCGGTATGTTTCCGGGATTCATGTCCATGACGGCGATATATTTCGTGCTTAAGGAAGTGGGACTGACTCAGAGTCTGGTAGGTCTGATAATAGTGTATGTGGCAAGCAGCGCGTTGCAGTATTACATATGCAAGGGCTTTTTCGATACGATCCCCAAGTCGCTCGACGAAGCCGCGAAGATCGACGGGGCAAGCGTGCATACAATATTTTTCAAGGTTATTCTGCCGTTGTCCAAGCCGATAATCGTGTATACGATGCTGGTAGCTTTTCTGATGCCATGGGGCGAATACATGTTCTCGTCGTTGTTCATGTTGGGCGATCAGACGAAATTCAATGTTGCGAACGGTTTGCGTCAGATGCTGCAAAGGGAGAATATAGCGGAGTATTTCACGAGATTCTGTGCGGGGGCCGTAGTGGTATCGGCGCCTGTAGCGGCGTTTTTCATCTGGCTGCAGAAATATTATGTCGAGGGGGTAACAGGCGGCGCCGTGAAGGGCTGATAAATTGTTGACATGAAAAAGAAGATAGTAATTTTCTCGGTTTTGCTGACGGTGTGCATGTTTTTATGCGTGGCGGCCGGATGCGACAGCCGATTTGAGCTTTCCGAAAATATCATTGACGATAAATACGATAATTTCTACGAGATATTCGTTTATTCCTTCTTCGATTCCGACGGCAACGGAGTAGGCGACCTGAACGGCGTAACGGAAAAACTGGATTATATCCGTGGAATGGGTTATACCGCGCTCTGGCTCATGCCCATATCGCCTTCCCCTTCCTACCATAAGTACGACGTGACGGACTATAAAGCCGTGGATCCGCTTTACGGCAGTATGAGCGATTTTGAAGATCTTGTAGCCGCGGCGCACGGAAAGGGGATAAAAGTGATCATCGATCTGGTGGTAAACCATACGTCCGATCAGCATCCATGGTTCAAGGCGGCTTTGACGGCGGCAATAAAAGGAGATACGAGTGATCCTTATTACGAATATTATAATTTCAGCGATCAGCTGCTCAGCGGTTACGCTCAGATCGGGAACGTTTATTACGAGGCTCGCTTCAACAGCGGAATGCCTGACCTTAATCTTGACAGTCAGGCCGTAAGGGAGGAGATATCGTCGGTAATCGGTTTTTGGATCGATAAGGGAGCGGACGGTTTCAGACTGGACGCATGCACGAGTTATTATACGGGAAACAACGAAAAAAGTGCGGCATTTGCCGGCTGGCTGCAGTCTGAGGCGGAGAAGTACGATCCGGATTGTTATATAGTGGGAGAGGTATGGTCCACTTCCTCGGTGATAGAGGAGTTTTACGGCGGAGGGGCGGACAGTTTCTTTTATTTTCCCATGTCGCAGGCGTCGGGATTCATAAATCAGACGCTTTTGTCAGCGGAGCCCGCAGATTTTTATTTCAACGCGCTTTCGGAGATGGCTTCGGTAAGTGAAAAAGGGATAGCCGTGCCCTTCCTCGGCAACCACGATACCGGCAGGATAGCCGGAGTGGTGGGAAGGAAAGAGGACAGGATCAAGTTTGCTTACGGACTTTCGGCTATGCTCAGCGGAAATTTGTTCACTTATTACGGCGACGAGATAGGAATGGTGGGATCAAAGACAGATCCGGACAAAAGAATAGGAATGCTTTGGGACACCGATCAGAAAAATACAATCTGTCCGCCGGGGACAACTGTCTGCGAATATGAATTCGACGGAGTGAAGCAGCAGTCGGAGGACGAGAATTCCATTCTCAATTATTACAAACGCTGCAATATGATACGAAACGCGTTTCCATGCATCATGAGAGGGGAGACCGAAAGGATACGGTATGATTCTTCGGATGTCCTGGTGCTAAGGAAAACATGGCAAGATGAAACCATAATAATCATTATCAATTTTTCTCAGGAAGACCGAAGCGTGAATATTGGGCAGAAATTGCAGCCGGCAGCCTTGCTTACCGTGAAAGGCGAGATCGGAATACGCAACGAAGAGGTAAGTATGCCGGGGTATTCGATAGCGGTCATGTTGTGATTCAAGAGGTATAGTATGGCAAAATTAAGTCTGAAGCATATATATAAAGTTTATCCAAACGGTGTGAAAGCCGTCAACGATTTCTGCATGGAAATAGCAGATAAGGAATTTATAGTATTCGTAGGTCCTTCGGGATGCGGAAAATCCACGATGTTGCGAATGATAGCGGGACTTGAGGATATTTCGGCCGGAGAACTGAGCATAGACGATCTTGTAGTGAACGATGTGGAACCTAAAGACAGGGATATAGCGATGGTTTTCCAGAACTATGCGCTTTATCCCCATATGACGGTTTATGAAAATATAGCGTTTGGTCTTCGTGCGAGGAAAATGCCGAATGATGAGATACATGAAAGAGTGTTGCATGCTTCCGAAATACTCGGTATCAAGGAGTATCTGACAAGGAAGCCCAAAGAGATGAGCGGCGGACAAAGGCAAAGGGTATCGCTTGGCAGAGCGATAGTAAGAAACCCGAAGGTTATGTTGCTGGACGAACCTCTTTCAAATCTCGATGCGAAGCTCCGTACTCAGATGCGCGCCGAGATCCTGAAGCTTCATGCGCAGCTGAAAACCACATTCATATACGTCACGCACGATCAGGTGGAAGCCATGACGATGGGCACAAGGATCGTGGTGATGAAGAACGGGTTTGTGCAGCAGATAGACACACCGAAGAATCTTTATTTGTACCCGGGCAACAAATTCGTGGCAGGGTTTATAGGGACCCCTCAGATGAACTTCTTCGAAGGCACGATGAAGAAAAACGGAGACAAGGTAGATATAGTTTTCAAATACAGCGACGCGTCAATCAGCGTACCCTATGAACAGTTGATAAAGGTAAGGCCGGGCTATTTAGACGGAAATAAAGAGGTGTTCATAGGAGTCAGGGCAGAGGATATGACTCTTGAGCCTTCCGTGGTTGTCGAAAGTCCGTACAAAATAAAGGTAGTGGTTTCCCACGTAGAGGAGCTTGGAGACGAATCACTCGTATACGGCGATATAAACATGGGAGGAGACGGGTATGTCGAAAGTTCCACGCGAGTTATCATAAAAACAACCTTTAACGGAGAATTTGTGCCCGGAAATGTGTACGAAGCGGCCGTGAACGTAAGTAAGCTGCACTTCTTCGATAAAGAAACCGAGGAAACTATTGTTCCGCGTCTGCCCGAGATAAACGACGTAGAATGTACGGTAAAGGAAGGAAAGCTGAATTTTTCCGGTATTTCGGTACAACTGCCGCCTGCGCTCATGTGCGGTGACGGACAGGGGAAAATGTTGCTTCCTTCGAACGCAATAAGCTTTGACGGTGATATAAAGACCAATGTTGTAGACTGTGAAAAGATATCGGATAAATATCTGGTCAGTTTTGAAACAGGCGGAAGACGTATGTTTGCAGTGACGGATACCGAGGTGCCGCGCGGCGAAGCGCACATATCGATAGATTTCAAGCGCATAACGCTTTGCGTGGGAGAAACGATCATAGAGCCCATGGAGGAGCTTGTAAGGCTGGAAGGCACCTTCGATAAGGTAAAGGAGAAGGTCGTTGAAAATAAAAGCGGAACACGGAAAACCGTCAAGAAAGTGAATTTTTATCTTAACATTAACGGAGTAAAATTTCCGTCGCCCGAATATATTTCTCAAAAGATATTTGCCACATTGAGTCCGAGGAGCGTATTTTCCTCACGCTTTTACTATGATTTTACACCTTACACCGTCAGGATCGCGGATTCCGGAATAGAAGGGACGGTGGAAGGCGTGAGCGATTACGGAAAAGAGAAATTTCTCAGAGTGCGCGTCAACGACAAAACGGTAAATGTCTTTACGGAAGGACCGGTGACCGGAAAAGTCTTTATCATGCCGGATTTTGACAAGGCAGGGATCGTTGAGGCGGACAGAGGTATAAAACTGATATAGTATGCTGAAAAATAAAATATCCGAAAAACCGAATGCGGGGGCGCTCTGGCACCTTCCGCACTCGGGATGGGCATATGCGGTCTCCGCTGAGGAATACCGTATACGATTCCGCACTGCGAAGGATGATGTCGACGGTGTGGAGCTTATATTATACTATAAGTATCACAGGGACAAAGGGCCATCGGTTTTTCATATGACAAAAGGTTTTTCCGACGGCCTTTTCGATTATTACGGCGTAAGGCTGAAGCTTTCCGACTCTCATATATTGTATTTATTCCGTATCCGAAAGGGGAATACGGTGTGTTATTATACGGAAAACGGCGTGAGCGAAGATGACGACGAAAGATTCTATACTTATTTCCAATGCCCCGGGATAAACGAGGCGGATGTCCACAGAAAGCCCGCCTGGTGTGACAAAGCCGTATTTTATCAGATTTTCGTGGAACGTTTCAGACGCGGAGATTTTGAAAAAAACGACGGTTATATAAATGCTGAATGGAGTGCTTTACCTCAAAAAAACGGATTTCACGGCGGCGATATAGAAGGGATACGCAAGTCGCTCGATTATATAAAGGAGCTGGGAGCCGATTGTTTGTATCTGACTCCGGTCTTCAGCGCTCCGAGCAATCATAAATACGATACTGTCGATTATTTTACTGTGGATCCCATATTCGGTACGAAGACCGCGCTCAAGGCGCTGACGGAAGATGCACATAAAAAAGGTATGCGAATCATACTTGACGCCGTGTTCAATCATTCGGGGTTTTACGCTCCCGAGTTCAGAGACGTTGTCGCAAAAGGGCGCAATTCTCCGTATTTTGAGTGGTTTATCGTGCATGGCGACAGCGTGGATACGGTGAATGTCAATTACGAAAGCTTTGCCGATATGGGGCGGATGCCTAAATGGAACACCGGAAATATTGCCGTACAGGATTATTTATTATCGGTGACCGAGAAGTGGATGCGGGAATGCGATATAGACGGCTGGAGGCTTGACGTTGCCGATGAAATATCTCATGTGTTCTGGAGGCGATTCAGAACTTTAGTCAAGTCCATAAGGTCAGACGCTTTGATAATAGGAGAAGTCTGGCATGACGCGTCGGGGTGGCTGAAGGGTGATGAATTTGATTCCGTGATGAACTATCCTTTTCTTGCGGCTTGCAGGAATTATTTTGTTTTCGGGAAAGATAGTGCCGAGTCCTTTGCCGAGGAACTGTCCTCCTTGCTGATGAAGAATACCGATACGGTAAACGGTATGATGTTGAATTTACTCGGGAGCCACGATACCGAAAGATTTTTCACATCGGTAAAAGGAAATGTCGGAAAAATGAGATGTGCTATGGCGGTGATGTTTTTTTATCCGGGGATGCCGTGCATATATTACGGAGACGAGACGGGCATGACCGGAGGTTCTGATCCCGACTGCCGCCGCGGATTTGTATGGGAAGAGTCGGAGTGGAATCGTGAACTTCTGATCACGGTAAAGATGCTTTCCGGCCTGAAAAGGGATTTTCTTGACGATGAAGTGAAAATAGGGTCGCGCGGAGATATATTTATAATGGAAAGAGCCCCTTATACCTTGCTCGTCAACAATACGACGGACGAAAAAACCGATAGTAAGACAGGGACGGTCTTGCCTGCCTGTTCCTTCTGCGTACTTAAAAGCGACAGAAAATAAGGCCCGGAGCTTTTTGAGAGAACTGCCGAAGAGATGCAAATGAAAGAGTTCGGTCAAAAAAGAAAGATTCAAAAACGTATCGGCGTTAAAAGATGTCGGGCGTTTTTCAATACGGTTTTCTTGCACGGTAACGCCGGAGCACAAAGAAAAATACGTTTTACATCTCGGAATATGGATATAAAGTAAATATCGTCCACCGGAGGAAAAAATGATTTCAAACAGATCAGCGGGAATTCTATTGCATATCTCATCATTACCCGGGGAATACGGTATCGGTACGATGGGAAAGGAAGCCTATGGTTTTGTCAGGCTTCTTTCACGTAAAAATATCCGTTACTGGCAGATCCTGCCTCTTGTTCAGACGGGCTACGGAGATTCGCCTTATCAGTCGGTTTTCAGCGGTTCGGGGAACCCTTTTTTTATAGATTTCGATATCCTTATAAAGGAAGGACTGCTGACCGAAAATGACGTGACCGGCTGTAAGTATGAGGGGAACGATATAGACTATGCTTTTTTGTATGATAAAAAATACGCCGTTTTAAGACGAGCCTTCAGTCGTTTTGACTGTAATTCGGAAGAATTTACCGATTTTGTGAAAAAAGGAGAGTTCGATGAGTATGCTCTTTTTATGGCGCTTAAGCAGAGCTTCGACGGGAAATCGTTTGACAAATGGCCAAAAGAATATAAATTCTCAAGAAAAAGTTATACGGACAGATTTAAAAAAGAAAATTACAGAGAGTATCTTTTCTGGCAGTTTGTTCAGTATGAATTTTTCAGGCAGTGGAAAGCTCTTAAGAAGTATGCCAACGACAGGAACGTATATATTATCGGAGATGTGCCGTTATATGTAGCTTATGACAGCGCCGACGTATGGCGTCATCCCGAACTTTTTAAGTTAAAAAGCGATCTGACAGCAGAAAAAATAGCCGGAGTTCCTCCCGATTATTTTTCGAAGACGGGTCAATTATGGGGTAATCCCGTATATCGATGGTCAGAGCACAGGAAAGACGGATACTCCTGGTGGATAGAAAGACTCAGGCGTTCTTTTGAATTGTACGATGTTGTGCGGCTGGATCATTTCCGCGGCTTCGACAGGTACTATGAAGTAGATGCGGACTCGCTTACTGCAGAGCGCGGCGTATGGAGGAAGGGCCCCGCGAGCGAGTTGTTTGAGCAGACAGAAAAAGTTCTCGGAAAACTGAATATCATAGCGGAGGATCTCGGGGTACAGGATGAAGGAGTAAGGCGGTTGGTCGCCGAAACGGGTTTCCCGCGCATGAAAATAACCGGTTTTGCTTTTGACGGAGATCCGGATAATTCTTATCTTCCGCAGCATACCGAAAAAAATTCAGTTTGCTACACGGGGACACATGATAATGATACAATGCTCGGTTATCTGACGAGTCTGGGGAAGGGGGAGTACGGGACATTTCGGAAAGGAGTGGAAACGACGCTTGAGCATTACGGTATAAAGGGGTCGTTGCGGACGAAAAAGCAGATCGTGAAAGAGGTGATAAGATTGACCCTGCTTTCGCCTTCGCAGCTTGCGGTGGTACCTGTACAGGATATACTGTTACTCGGAAACGAAGCGCGTATGAATTTGCCCGGCACAGTAGGACAGAACTGGAAATTTCGTTTGAAGAGAAGGCTGACGGGTAAAGAGTTGAAAGAATACAGTAAGACGGCAAAGTTTTACGGAAGGGACAAAGAGGAAGAGCGGGAAGTGAAGGGGAAAGAAGCAGCTGGTTCGGCAGCGGCAGGAAGTAAGGGAGAGAAAATCGGGACAGAGGATGAAGCTGGCTGAAAAGGCGGAGTATCAGTTTGCATAAATTGAATCTGCAAAGCTGATATCGTTTTGAAAGTTCAAATAATCAGGGAATGCATACATTGAGACTGCAAAGCAATACAGAAAGATGCTTTATTTCTCGTTGAGGAGTATCAGTTTGCAAACATCGAGACCGAAAAGGGTCATAAAAAACAGCCGAAAAAAAAGAAGACTTTTTCAGTCTTCTTTATGGTACTCCCTGCGGGAATCGAACCCACAACTAGCCCTTAGGAGGGGCTTGTTATATCCATTTAACTAAGGAAGCTTGCCGTATCATGCCGAATAAAATCAAGATCCGCGTCACTCCGGAAATATCTTCGCTCGTTCGCAAACAGCCTTCCCGCTCCTTCATGAATACTGCTGTTATTTGACTTCGCCGCCGCAATGACCGGAAATATCCTTCTATTAGGCCGTTCCTTCTCCTTTCGGAAAATTCCCGTCTCATACGTGCTCGAAACTTTTTCCGGAATACTCCGGCCTGTAAACGCTTCCGAAGCCGCTTTTCAAAATACCATTCAGCATTTTTCCCTCAGCTCTTCAGCATTAAGTATAATACAGTAAATTAAGCGTAAAGTCAAGTTTTTTTTCAGCAATTGGCAAAATGACTTCATATTAAGCATCGCTCGGCTGATTCTTTCATCCGTCTTTCCGGACGACATCTTCTTTATCTCTTTCAGCCTGATTTTTTTCCCGAAAACCTTCATCGTCGCTTTCAGATAATCTCGTCTTTGATTCGGCTTCCTCCGTAACTTCTGCCGGTTCGCCGCTGACATTTTCACCGTCTTCATCATAATGCGCTATCTGCGAAATTTCCTCCGTAACTTCTGCCGGTTCGCCTGAGACGTCTGAGTATTTCGGGTTGTTGTTTGCGGAGTCGATTTTTCGGCTCTGGTCCTT
This sequence comes from uncultured Eubacteriales bacterium, assembly GCA_900546875.1. GTDB lineage: Bacteria > Bacillota > Clostridia > Christensenellales > CAG-314 > UMGS929. The sequence goes on along the minus strand of URET01000010.1, from coordinate 6,677 downwards.
CTGAAAAACTCCGTATTTTGTTTTGATTCTTGTAAGTATTTTCAAAAGAGGCTTGGAGAGCAGCAGCAAGAATACCACGTTCGAGAAGCAGTATATCGCCGTGACGGGCGCTGCGCTGAGCAATGCCGCGAGGTACACGGAAAAACTGAAGCTTCCGAGTGAAAGTGCAGTGTATATATCCATAAAAAACGAAAAACATATACCACTGACGATCCCGGTGAGAATAAGTTTGAAGAGGTTCGTTTTACCGTTCCCGAATATCAGGCCGCTTATCAGACCCGTAAGTCCCCATGCGCACATCTGAAAAGGAGTCCATGGACCTTGCCCGAAAAAAATGTTAGAAAGGAGAGCGGTCAGGGCGCCCGTGAGGAAACCTGCTTCTTTGCCGAAGGCTATGGCGGTGATAATGATCATTGCGGTCACGGGTTTGAAATGCGGAACCAGCATGAAAATTTCCCGTGATAATACACTCAATACCGTCATACAGGCAATGACAAGCAATTCTCTTTCATTATGTCTGCCTTTTTCGAAGCTCAGAAAGACCGGGATAAAAGATAAGGCAGCTATACCCGCAGCGACCAGAACATACTGTTTATTGTTGAAAAGAGCTGTTCCGACTATGATCAGTGCGGGAATGAGAAGAAAGTAAACGGATATTTTTATTGCAGACTTCAGTTTTTTTATATTTTTCATACTGTTTTTCGTGATCAGATCTGATTTGTTTTGTTTAATTCTCGAATACATCTGATCAATTCTTCGGTTGTGATCACGCCCGGGAAAAGGTTTGTGGCAATACGGGAGGCTGAGGTGGTGTAGCAGTTATTTGCGGTGAAGAAGCTGCGTGCGTGGAGCATACTGAGTTTTCCGTCGAAAAACATACCGCACAGATCGGCGTAGCCGGCGGCGAGATCCATATCATGAGTTGCCGTAATGATAAGAGTACCTTTTCGGCTGAGGTCGGAAAGGATATCGGCGATCTGATATTTTGCTGCCACATCGAGGCCTTTAGTAGGTTCGTCGAGAAGCAGCACCTTCGGACGCCGTAAAATAAGCTTGCAAACGGCGGCTTTTTGAAGTTCTCCACCGCTGAGGTCGAGAGGGTTTTTCTCCAGGAGGGGTTCAAGGGAAAAAAGCGAGACCGTGTTCTGAAAGAAGGAGGAGTCTTCGATTTTTTCCGAGGGAGAGCCGATTAACTGAGATAAAAGTTCTTCTTTGAGGGTGTTGTCGGTAAACACGGCGCGCGGGTTTTGAGGCAGCAGACAAATATCGCGTCCGAAAGTATTTGCCGGAAGTTTTTTCGGATTTTCCCCGAAAATCCTGACTTTCCCCGAGTAAACCCAGTCAAGTCCCGCCAGAATGCGAAGCAAGGTACTTTTGCCGGCTCCGTTGGCTCCGAGGAGGCAGATAAACTCGCCGGCGAAAGCCTCGAGATCCAAACCGTTCAGTATGTCTTTTCCTTGAGCAGTGTAGCGGAAAAAACAATTTTTCAGATTGAATACGGGAGTATCTGACGGCGGTTTTTGTTTTCTTTTGTAGTTCGTGTCGTCTGAAGAGCCGACGCGTTCGGGTAAGGAAAGGACGGAAACTTCAGACTTATCGTCTGCATTGCCGGAGGGACCGACGCCGGGCAGGCTTTTCAGATAGCTTATACCTTCGCGTACGGTTAATGGCGGTATCCCTTTCCCTTCGATTTCAGTAAAGACTGCCGCGGCGGCAGGAACGGCGGGTTTCAGGGAGCTGTCTGAAAGGTATATTTTCCGTGCGACATCGCGCGGTTTGCCGTAAAGAGCGAGTCTGCCTTTTTCCAGTACTCCGGCATAATCGGCTGTCGAGAGCGTTTCTTCGAGGCGATGTTCCGTAATGAGCACGGTAACGCCTGTTTCGTCATTCACGCGTTTCAGGCAGGCAAGGAAATTTGCCGCGGAAACCGGGTCGAGCTGAGCGGTAGGTTCATCGAGAAGGAGCAGCCGTGGACGCACTGCAAGTGCTGAAGCCAGGTTCAATAATTGTTTTTCGCCGCCCGAAAGGGCCCCCGTTGATTTTGAGAATTTATCCGAAAGTCCGAGGTATCCGCATATTTCGGCTATTCTCAGGTTCATGAGTCCGGGATCCATGCCCATGTTTTCCAAATTGAATGCCAGCTCCCGCGACACTTTATCCGTTATGATACCTGTGTCGGGATCCTGCGGGACGAAAGCTATTTGAAAAGCTGAAGTTTTTTTGTCAAGTTTTTCAAGAGGTGTTCCGCTGAAGAGTATCTCGCCTCGGGAGCAGCCTTCAGGAGAAAGTTCGGGTTTGAGCAGCCGGAGCAAAGTGGTTTTCCCGCTTCCGCTCACTCCGCAGAGCAAAGTAAAGGAACCTTCGGACAAGGATATTGAAATGTCTTTCAGGGCAAAATCCGAAGAAGTGTTGTATCTGAAACTGAGGTTTTTGATGTTGACGAGGGGGATATCCATGATTTTATACCGATATTGAGATTGAAATCTGTCGAATACGGACAGCGTATCAGATACTGGTGCGGTGATCAGCCGAAGGTTTGTGCCAAAGCACGGCGGACGCGCAGAGAGTGGAAGGTTTCAGCAGCCGGCGCTGTCAGGAGCAGTGCGGAGTAACAAAAATAAAGGGAGAGGGAAAGGGGGTCCGAGGGCAGGGAGGTACATAGCGGGTAAAAATCGTATTTACCTCCTCCGGCCAGAAGGAGTACGCAGGAAGAAACGAAAAGGAGGGCGGCGGGTGTGAAAAACAGCCATTCTCTGAGTCTCCAGTCGTACGGAGAATAATGCGTCCGGTTTTTCAGCGAGAAGCCGCGCGCACGGCACATATCAGCTTTTTCCATCGCCTTTTCGAGACAAAGTCCGGTAGCGGCGGAGAGGGTCCCGCCTTTGGCTTTTATTTTGTCCGAAAAATTTTTATCGGAGTAGATCCCGGTCAGACGCTGACAATCATCTGTTTCACGGATGATTTTTTTTGCAGTCGGGTAGAAGCCGATGGCAGCCGAAAGTGTGAGCGCCAGCCGCGGAGATATATTACCGAATAAATACAGGAATTTATCGCCGTCGATCACGGCGTTCAGGCATTTAAACTGACAGAAAACCGAAATCACCGACATGGAAGCGGATATCCCGTATAATGCAGCCTCAAGCGTAAAGGCAATGCCCGCCGCCGTAAAGAGGACGGTATAGCCGTCTCTGACCAGGAGCGGGTTAACAGCCGACATCAATAAAAATACCGGCAGTGCGAATTTCAGAGTTTTCAGCAGTTCTTTTACTCCCGAGACCGCAATGATGAGTATCAGCGAACCGGCAAGCGAACAGGCTGAAAACAAAGGATTGATATTCAGCATGGAAAGTATTATCGTAAAAAGTATTACGGGTAATACCGCGGCAGGATGAAGAGAGTAAAGCAGTTTCATTACGTTTTCCTTTTGCAGGCTGCCGGAACAGCACTTCGGTCCGACAGTCTTACAGCTTTAAGATTTTCCGTATTTTCGGAGGAGGACAAGTCGGATGCAGGCGAGAGGAGTTCTTATGCAAAAATAAAATATCCGTCCTGCAGGGCAGGAGCGCATAAAAAAACCCGCACAAAGCGGGACGCGAGGTTATACGGTAAAAAACACGATTACCTTCGGAAATGATTCCGCACTCGTCTCCCTCCGAAACTTATGCTTTGACAATACAGCAGATGTCCTGGCTCACGACGCACGTTTTACACCTTCCCATCCGCAGACACAATATGCCTTCAAGACAGTGGTATTTTGCAAAACAAATCGTTTACAGTAGCGGGGGCTGTCACGGATTTTCACCGTGTTCCCTTTTGATGCGCGGAAGCGCAACTGTATCGCCTGATACATGATATCATCTTTTCCCGAAAAAAGCAATCGATTGGCGGGAATTTTTAAATGCGGCAACAAAACGTTTTTGCCGTGCGGCTTATTTTGGGAATCGGATAGTATGCCGTTGACGAAAAAGTTTTTTTATGGTAGAATAACAGATAATATTTAAAAAGGAGAGGTTGATATCTGACTATGGATAGCGATGACGGCGGTCCTTGTAGTTTATCTGCAAATCCGAACCACCCTCAGAATTATGCATGTTTGATTGCTTGCAAAACAAAAAAAGCGTATTACAGATATTATCATAAAGTTCTCTGTTAGTGCGGCTTTTTTCGGGATTATTATTTTTAAGGAGCAATCAAACGATGAATTACGTATATTACATAATAGCAATGGTGGCGTGCCTGATCGGATCGGCATATTTTTCCGCCACCGAAACGGCGTTTTCGTCACTCAACAGAACAAGGATCAAAACCCTCGCCGAGGAAGGGAACCGCCGCGCCAAGCTTGTGCTCAAGCTAAGCAATGACTACGACAGACTGATCTCTACTATCCTTATCGGCAATAATATCGTGAATATCGCCATAGCTTCATTAGGCACGGTGATGTTCGTTCATATTTACGGGGATATCGGAGCGACAATATCCACAGTGGTGATAACTATTGTCGTGCTTATTTTCGGAGAAATTTCGCCCAAGAGCATAGCGAAAGATTTTTCCGAGAAGTTTGCGATGTTTTCGGCTCCGCTCATCCGGTATCACATAGTTAAAGATATTGGTATCATTCAATCAATTTTGCCGATAAAGCGGTAGAAGATTTCTACCTCCTGTTCCCGGCTTCCGTCCTCACCTTTGACCGCTTCATGGACAACGATTTTTTCAATCAGCGTATTCAAAAGTTCGGCGGTCAGTTCTGTTGGATTGACGCACTCTTTCATCAAGGCAATCCATTTTTCTGCGTCTGCGGCGTTCTGGCTTTCAGTGGCGATAGCGGATTGAAGCCGCTCAATCTTTTCGTCCAGCTCAGCCTGTTCGCTTTGGTACTTCCCGGACAGCATAGAGAAGTTGTATTCCGTGATACGCCCCGCCGCCCAGTCCTCATACATCCGGGCAAACAGGGTATCGACTTCGGTTTTTCGCTTCTCTGCCTTTTTCAGTTCTGCGGCCTGCTTCTTTCTTGCGGCGGCTTGTCCCTTATCAGTGGCATTTAACAGCCGCTTCAAGAGCCGTTCTTCATCATGCTGTACCAGCCCCGACCAGTATTGCAGACGGGAGAGGACATAGGCGTAAAGCACATCATAGCGGATATAGTGCATGGAGCATTGGCGTGTGCCCTGTCCGTACTTGCTACAATGATAATGGCCGTAAGGCTTGCTGTTCTGCCTGTTCTCCCCATAGGACAGCGACCAGCCGCAATCCGCACATTTTACCAATCCGGAAAAAATCTGCGTGGTACCATCCTTGCACTTCCTGCGGCGGTTTGCTATCTGCTCCTGTACCTGCCGGAAAACCTGTTCGCTGATAATCGGCTCCTGCGTATTCTCCACCCGCACCCATTCACTTTGGGGCTTGCGTACCCTCCGCTTGTTCTTAAAGGAAATATTTGTTTCCCGGTAGTGGATGGTATGGCCGATATAGGTTTCGTCTTTCATAATGCTCTTGACCTGCGCTATCGTCCATGCATAGCTTTTTTCCTCCGGCGCACCCGCATAGATGTTTGCGAAAGTCCCGTCACGCTGGAAGTTGATAAATCCCGGCGTGGGAACCTTTTCCGTAATCAGTATTCTTGTGATACTGGCCGCCCCTCTGCCATGAATGGCAAGGTCAAAAATCTTCTCCACTATCCAGCGGGTTTCCTCGTCGATTATCAGCTTGTTTTTGATTTCCGGGTGTTTCCTGTACCCGATGGGAGCATAGGCGCCGATACGCTGTCCTGTGGCAAACTTCGCTTTGAAAGCGGCCTTTACCTTGCGGCTTGTATCTTTCGCAAACCATTCATTGAACAGGTTTTTGAACGGGACAAAATCGGAAAGCCCTTTCTCTGTGTCCTCATTCTCCGCAACGGCAATGTAGCGCACCCGTTTTTCCGGGAACAGAAATTCCAGATAGTAGTCCATCATCACATGTTCCCGCCCGAAACGGGACAGGTCTTTCGTAACAATGCAGTTTACTTTTCCGGCTTCCACATCGTCCATCATGCGCTGAAAATCCGGGCGTTCAAAGTTCGTCCCCGACCAGCCATCGTCCACATACTCACCGACTACATGAAGTCCCTGTTCCTTTGCGTACTGTTGCAGGATTGTCCGCTGTGTTTCAATGCTTACACTGTCACCATAGTTTTCATCGTCCCGGCTTAATCTCATATAAAGCGCCGTGTTGTAAATCGTAGTATTGTAAGGTTGTTTCACCGTTAAAAATCCTCCTTCTAAAGAAACAACCCACGCTTACAATACTTTTGCTCTATGGCAATTATATCATAAGCGTGGGCGTGTTATCAATGATGGGCTATCAGGTTGAAGCGGCTTTTTCTGCGGTATGCCGCACCACATCTACAATCAGATCACCGAGGGGCTTCCCGCCTGCGGCGAAGTGTTCGGAGATTTTTATACGGTTGTTCCCACATACAAAATACTGCGTGCCGTTCTCTGCTTGTATGACCTGCCCTGTCCGGGGTGTAAAAATATCGCTTTCGCTTTTTGCCATCCAGTGTCCTCCATATTCAGTTTTCAAGGTACAATGCCGCACAGGAGCGGCGAAAATTTCTGCTTATATCTATCACCTTTCCTTTACCGTGTGCCGCTGCTGCCGTTTCAGTTCCGCCAGTATATCCGGCGGGATACGGTCAA
>URET01000009.1 GCA_900546875.1 uncultured Eubacteriales bacterium | reverse complement strand
TAAATTTGGTTTCGCAACTTTATTATACCACAGATTTGTATGAACTCCTTTTTTTTCTCTCAACTGTTGCACTTAATAGTATAATTCACCGCACCGAAAAAAAAAGAAGAGCACAGCTCTTCTTTTTTACCGCGATTTCGTGCGGTATTCTGATTCAGTTCACCTTATTTGCAGGCTTTTGTATTGTTCTCACCGCTCGATTTGCAGGAACGAGTCTTGCTTTGAACGGATTTGCTCTTAGTCCCGCTTTGACGGGCAGTTGACTTAGTCGTGGACTTCTGTGTTCTTTCAGCCATTTTTTCCTCCTTAGATTAAGCTTGATATATACAACCGGCTTTTTAAGTAAATTTTCCCCTCTGAAATCCGGCTTTCAAAGCAAAGTTGAATATCGAGCTTGTATTTTTATTATTTGTTATAACGTCAGCTATATTCGCTGAAAAGGCTGCCAATTATAGCCACGAGGCTTTATGGCAGGCAGTCGGTTTTTCACTGAAAAGCATTTGCACCGAAAAACGACCGGGCCGTAAGCGCGACCGGCGTACGTATCTGACGGGGGCATATTTCTCGGGACAAAGTAAGGATAAATGTTGTAAACTATTGTTTTTACGGAATATTCCATTTAGACGAATCCGCCGATAAGATTATATTTCATAAGCGCGGGCTTTTTCGTTTCAGCCGAACCTGTTCTGTTTGCGAGTTACGACAGAACTGTCGTTTTATGTATGCGTTCACGGTTAATAATTTTGTAAGAACGGTTAATTGGAATATGCTTCCCCTGAAAAAATTGACAAAATTTTTCAATTGTGTTACTCTGAAAATGGTTTTTGCTTTGCGAAAAACTAATTTTTTGCGCGCGTATTTATGAGGGCGTCAGGGCTCTGGAAGATGCGCGCGTTGCGGAGGTCATATGATAACGGATTTTGATGCGGAAAATAAAGTTTTGAGAATAAAACCGGGCAGCAAGCTTACTGCCGTGACGTCTCCGGAGCTTGAAAAGCTGTTGAAGGACAGGCTTTTTGAAGCACGCAAACTGATCGTGGACATGAGCGATACGGAATATGTTTCTTCAGCGGGACTCAGGGTCCTGCTTTGGGCTCACAAGATCATGCTTGACAAAGACGGTATGGTTATAGTCGGCGTAAACGAGGTAGTGAGAGAGATCCTTGATATCACGGGTTTTTCGGATATATTTAACATAGAATAAGGAGATTTTATAATGAAAAGCGACATTTTAAAATTTGATAATAATTCAATCGAGACCGCATCCGGAATAGAGATAGCGTCCAAAACGGCGCTGTATAATGGTTACAGCAAAAAAAATTCTGCCTATCTGGAGCTGCTTACCGAAGAACTTATCGGGCTTGCGCGTCAGTTGCTGGATGTGTTTCAGGCGGAGCTTTGGATAGAGGCCGATCAGAAAGGATACGAGATTCATCTCAGTGCCGCGGCTGACGTTCCGCACGAAAGGAGAGAGGAACTCCTCAAAATGGCCACATCCGGGAAGAATGAATTTGCAAAAGGGTTTATGGGAAAACTCAGACAAATATTCGAAGTCTACCTTTACAGTGATTCCGATACGACAAACGACATGGTTTATATACCGTATATGGGCGGAATGATGGGAGGTATAGAAAATTTCGGGTTGGTGAACGAATGGTCGCTGAGCAGATATCAGCTGCAGAAAGACGCAAAAGAGGAGGAGTGGGACGAGCTGGAGAAGTCTGTGGTAGCAAAGCTTGCGGATGATATTACCGTGGGAGTGAAAAACGGGAAGGTCGAGCTGGTGATCAAGAAGAAGTGTATATAAAAAAATGCACGAGGGGAGTCTGCAGAGAATCGGAAGCGTTGAAGGAGACAGCGAAAGAAATACAGGAGCGCAAAGTGGATAAGGAAATATTGAAGACTTTAGTGCGCATGGCGACAAAAAAAAAGAAAGCGCCGGTGGTTTATAAAAATGCCGGTGTGCTCAATGTTTTCACCGAGACCGTCGAGAAAAGCGATGTAGCCGTATGGGGAGACTATATAGTCGGAGTCGGCAGTTATTCGGGGGAAAGTGAAATCGATTGCCGCGGGGAAGTGATAGTTCCTGCTTTTTGTGACGCGCATCTGCATGTAGAGTCATCGATGGTAAGGCCTTTTGATTTTATCGAATGCGCCATGAAGAGCGGTACCCTTACGTTTATAGTGGATCCGCACGAGGCGGCGAACGTAAAGGGAGAAGCGGGCATAAAGTTTATTCTGGATGACACGGCCGCATTGCCTGCCAATGTATACGTGATGCTTCCTTCGTGTGTGCCTGCGGTAAAGGGGGAACTCAACGGCTGCGAGTATACTGCAGGAGAAATGAAAAAGCTTATTTTTAATCCGCGCGTGGTAGGTCTGGGCGAGGTCATGGATACGGCAGCGGTGTCGGAAGGCGAGGACAGTATGATGGATAAATTGTCGTTGTTTTCTTCCCGCAATGCAGACGGGCATATGATCCGCTGTTCGGAAGAAACCTTGCAGGCACTTGTAGCATGCGGGGTGTGCTCTGACCACGAGAGCGACAGCTTCGAAGAAGCTTATGCGAAGTATTGCAAAGGGATTTTCATAGCTGTAAGAGAGGGGTCCACGGCAAGGAATATCCGGGATATTTTGCCGGAGTTTATAAAACGCGGACTTCCTACAGACAATATGGGCTTTTGCACTGACGATAAACATATAAAAACCATATTGGACGAGGGGCATATACTTCATAATGTAAATGAAGCGATGTCGACAGGTCTTTCATTTGCGAAGGCGGTGAAGATGGCGACGTATAATGTCTGCCGTCATTACGGGCTGAGGCGGTGCGGGGCTATTCTGCCGGGGTATAGAGCAGATTTCTTAACGGTAAGAGTCGGAAAGGAAGTGGAGCTGAGCAGAGTAGTTTGTCACGGAAAAGATATAAATGATTATGATTTTGATTCATTGCGGCCAAAAGCCGTTGATCCGGCGCTGCTGAATACCGTAAATATCGCGCCTGTAAAGTCATCAGACTTGGCTCTTAAATGCGGGACATTGAATGACGTTATCGAGATCATACCCGGTCAGCTTGTCACAAACCATCTTCGCATTGCGCTCCCGCAGAAAGACGGCTTATTTGTTCCGAACAGAGAATACGCAAAGCTTGCCGTGATAGAAAGACATAAAGCTACCGGAAAAGTCGGAGTATGTGCCGTGAAAGGATTCAATATCGGAAAGTGTGCAATGGCGTCGACAGTCGGGCACGACAGTCATAACGTTATAGTTGCCGGGGACAATGACGCTGATATGTTACGTGCGATAGGTTTGCTCAAGGAGCAGGGCGGCGGATTTGCAGTAGTTTCCGGGGAGGATGCAATAGTTTTGCCGCTTGAGATAATGGGACTTATGACTGATGATACCTACGTGCATACTGCGGAAATACTTGAAAAGATGCACTCTTTTCTCAGACAACACGGTTTGGACGAAGAAACGGAGCCTTTTACTACGCTGTCATTTTTATCTTTGCCGGTAATACCTTTTGCGAGACTTACTCCGTCGGGTTTTATAGGAGGGGAGCAATTCGGGCAGAAAAAGGCATAAAGAGGACGGAAATTTACATGTGAAAAATCGGTATAAAAACGCGGGCAAGCTTTCAGATAACTTGACAAAACAAAAATTTTAGTATAATATATGTTGCGTGACACTTGAAGGATCGGGTTTGATTGTGTTTTGTGCTGTCGTAAGGGAAAGCGGCCATGATCAAAAAAGGTGATACAATAAGTGTAACGTTTGCGGAGGCATATCGAAGCGGTCATAACGAGGCGGTCTTGAAAACCGTTTGGGTGCAAGCCCACGGGGGTTCGAATCCCTCTGCCTCCGCCATAAAAATACCGGGTCCGATTGCGGAAAAAGACGGATCCGGTATTTTTTATTTGACAGATAAAACAGTTAAAATAATCGTTCAGCTTCATCAGAAGGCTTGGTCATAACCGCTGTACCTGAACTTTTCGGTACTTTATTAAATTTTACATCATATAGTTTGAAATTGCGTTTTTATTCAGACTGCGGTTCCTCCCAATAGTGATACCATGTGTTTTCTACGATATCGGTCAATACCTGTTCCTGCCACGCCTGTTTCTCATCTGCGGGAATATCTCTCAGATCGTAAACACCAATGATACCTCCAAAACCATTGAAACCCTCTCCATCTATGCCATTATATAAAGGATCAAGCAATTTGCGGAAATCATTTTTCCAAAGTTCTTTCATAAAGTCAGGGAGCTCATAACCCGGAAGTATTATGCTAGACCCAAAAAATGTTACATTTTGGAATGGGTAATCTATTTGAAGAGGCATTGCCATGGAGCCGGCAGGGACCGAATAGAATACGGCGGTATCCGTGCGGTTTTTGGTTCCTTCCGGATACGGGTTATTGTCCAGTAAATCGATAAAGATATAAACCGGTTCTCCGGAAAAGTCAAATTCTAATATAGTGGTTATTCGATTAATATACATTTCATCAGGTGTATAAATTTGTTTGCTCCTATCCGCCATTGCATAATAAATATTCTTCAGGGATGGATAATCTTCAGGCAGTTCGATTGTGAAATAGGGGGAGAAAATATATTTTTCCGCAAACTCATGTATTTCGCTCTGAACTACCCACACACCGCGATGTTTAAATATCTGACCGTTACAGCTGACATACCAAGGATTAAAAACACAGCTGCAGGTGAACAGCAGTACAACGAGAAGCAACAAAACAACAATTCGAGTTATGTGTTTCATTCGGATCACCTCCTAAAGATTGAAAATTACGGGTATTCCGGGCTCATCGGTCACATATCCGCAATAAATGCAGTAGTTTATGCCGTTCATGGCGCGGAAGGTGTGTTGTTCGATGTAAGAGTGACCGCAATTGGTACAGACGCATTGATGATATGATGAGGTTATGCCGACAGTATTAAAGGTATAATTATGGGCATGCATGCCGCAGGAACTGCATAAACAGTTATTCCCGGGATCAATGCTGTCATGATTGCATACAGTGTGTGCACCGCACGGGCAGAACGTTCCATAAGAACCTCTGTTATAAAAACGCATATAATCAGTGTGGGTATGGGTTCCGTTATATTGCAAAACCATACAGTCTCCTAATAAATATTTACTAATAGATTTATATCCGTTGCTGTTAACATCAAAGACCCGGTATACATTGTTTTTATATCCATATGCAATAACATTATGACCAAAGCATAACTGTTCACTGAGGAGATTTCCGTTTGCGTCATAATTATACATATAGTAAACCAACATGGAAAGTATTACAGGCCTATTGTTGTCTATTTCATTCTTTACAAAAGATGATGTGTAAAGACTGCCGGAAAATTCGTATTTCTCGCGTTCCTGAGGAGTGAGGTAATCATCGAAAAACTGATCTAATACATTTGCCAACATAAAGCCGTCTGATGGGTATCCTCCAAATATTTTTCCTGTTTTTTGCTGATACTGAGGATAAATATATTCTGTCAGCGTGGTAACCAGACGGTTGGACACTGTAGGGATGGGTCTAATGTTGTCAATAGAAATGGTATTAAGATCAAAATCCTGCATAGTAAGATCAGTATCTTTGACTGCTTTCATGAAGCCGCTGTTGGCAGACAGCAAATTCGGATCTTCATAGATATTGTAATATCCTAATAAAATGGCAAGCGCGTTGAAACCGCAGGTGCCTTCATTGTTATCTGGTAATTTATAATCATTATATTGTTTTAATCCCATAAAATATTGATAATCGTTTATATATGTATATCCGTCTTCATTCATTGGCTCTTCTTCCAGTCGCAATGAATTTCCTAAATTCAAAGATATTTGATAATACATATTATATATAGGATCGTCAATTGTAAAGGTATTTCCCGTGAGAGGGTATATAATATTGCCTGACTGCATGAAATAGTTGCCTGGCCCAGCATATTTTTTATCACCGGTGATATTATTTGTATTGAAATAAACAAATGGGCTCATTTCTCCTTCTACTAATTCTACAAAATCGTAGCAATCATCTTCAGGCTTGTCTGGGTTAACAAACATAACTACATAACCAGAAATCGGATTAGCCATATATTGAAATAAAATATATTCGTTTCCTGCGAAATCGGTCATATCATGACGTGCTGTGATAACATAACTATTAATAATAAACCTGTACAACGATATGTAACTTGTCGCGGCAAGTGACGGAAAGTCAATAGTTGCAGCAACCATTGCAGAGGTCGTTGTAGTCAAAACTAAAATAACTATGGTTACGATCAATAAAATTAAATTTGTTTTCATTTTACTCCTCCTTTTGAATGTTTTAATGATACAATTTATTACCGTAATACCAAATTGCATCATTTTATTATACAATAACATATAATTATCATTCTGTCAAGTAAAAGCAAAAAATTATCAAACCGAATACAAAATTTAAAATAAAAAATACTTCGCTGATATTTGTTCCGATTTCATCAGGAAGTATTATGAATCTGATTTTTTTTCAGTATAAATCTGGTTTTATTTAAGAATCCGTACTGTCGGGATCCGTGAGAATATTGTCTGACAGAATACTGCCTTTTTCGGGAAACGTGATCCGCGCTTTGGTTTCCGTGCACAAGTTTTTCGTTTTCAGTGTTTTTCCGCCGTTAAAAAATGTTTTCAATGTGGGGAAGTATTGCTTCGGGTATATATTCGGCCAGAAATATCATGACTGTCAACTGCATATGAGCTTGTTTCATATCTCCGCTTTCCACATAGCTGCGGCATTCGCACATTCTCAAATTCATTTCGTTAGTGTCGTTATGATTTACCCAAAATTCGCTTGCTTCTTTCAGGTATATCCAGCCGTTGTAAATGTTGTCAAACATGACAGGGTCAAGTTCGTCGTTCTCTGCGGCTATGCTTGCGTCTATAAGCTGCAACTTTAATTTATTATACATCCCGCTGAGTCTGATCTCTTCGAAAATTCCTGCCGTAAGAATAAGCGCAAGCGTTATCAAAAGCGAAACCAGTGTTTTTAGCATCTTTTCTCCTTTTCTTTGTTCCTTTGTTATGAGTACAACCCTCTTTCTTTTGCCTAATCTGTTTTTACCGCCTGATTTTTCAGTTCGTCCGTAACGCATTTACCGTGTCGGGTCTGAAGCACCATGTGCTTTTCGGAATCCACCGTCAGAAATATTACGTCTTTGATCCTGAGTTTTCTTCTTGACAGTTCTTCTTCTATTACCTCACGCCTGACTCTTTCGTTAAGCTTGTCTTCCATCCAGCTGCCGTCAAGTATGACAGGTATCGGCAGCTGAGCCGTTTGTTTTTCGTTGTTCTGCAATTCGGGATTGGGTATCACGGTAAGTTGACCGTTTGTTTCGAACAGGGCATAGTTTATCTGATCCAGAGTGAAGTATCCTGCGGTACGCATGGCCTGTAATAAATCGTTTGCCGTCATATTGAGGGCTTTCAGATTTGCATAGTTTATCCCTTTTTTATCTATCACGATTATCGGGTTTCCCGAAATAAGCTGCTGCAGCTTAGTGTTTTTAGTCAGCAGTATTGTGAGTTGGTGCATGATGAAAAGCGTGAGAGTAGGGATTATCCCGGCGGAAAGCGGGATCGACTTGTCTCCCATGGGAACGCATGCTACTTCCGCTATGATCAATGTGATCACCAATTCGTAGGGCTCCATTTCTCCGACCTGCCTTTTCCCCATCAGCCTGTATATCACAACTATTATAATGTAAACTATAACCGCTCTAATGAAAACCGTAATCATACCTTTAGTTTGTATACTTTTTCCCGCCTTATTCTTCTTTTCCGGTTTTATCGTTCTGTTTTATTATTCTGTTATCGAACCTCAGATATTTTTATATTTGTACTTTTTTTGCTTTGGAGCTTGAGGTTCGCGTACTTTTTTTCAGTAGCACAGTATTTCGTGATACAGAGTAAATATTTTCGGTTTTGCGGAAAGTTTAATTTCGATTTACTTTAAATTTTTTCTGTTGTATAATATTTAAAACACGGCAGGAAATTTTTTCTGTTGTATAATATTTAAAACACGGCAGGAGTAGTTCAAAATGAAGATCACAGTGCGTCAGATAGTTTATATTGCCGTTATGACGGCGCTTTCCGTTGTGGCAAATATATTTTCCGTTCCTATCGACGGGGGAAGTAAATTTATCAGCTTTGCTTATTTGCCGTTAATTATAGCAGGTATTTACATGGGGCCGATTGCCGGAGGCGTAGTCGGCGGACTCGGTGATATTTTAGGTTGCCTTATAAATCCTTTGGGTCCTTGGATGCCGCTCATAACTCTTGCAAGCGTTTTACTCGGAGTCATACCCGGTATCATATTCCGAATTGCAGAAAAAAGGCTGTCATCAAAGATCAATCCTTCTGTTTCGCGTATTATTCTCGTGTGGATAAGCGTCGCCTTGATACTCGTTGTCTGTACTGCCGGACTGAATACCTTTAATCTGTGGTACGTATATTCGGCGGAAAAAAATACTTATTGGGTCTATCTTGCGGGAAGATTTCCGTTGCAGGCGCTTGTCGCCGTCATAAACGGCGTATTGCTTTCGGCTTTTGTTGTGTCTCCCGCACTGGATAATTACCTTAAAAATAAAGTTTCTTCCGAATTCAGATCAGTAAGGACAAAATGAACCGGTTCCGCGTCTTAATTTGTTGAAACGGGGATATTTTGTATATTTGCCCGTTATACTTTGAAAAACCTTGTCATTGCTGTCGATGCAAATGTATTAAAGAGGTGTTATTCAGTGTCAGGGAAAGATGTTTCCGCTCCGAATCAAAAAAAAACAGCGCCAAAATATAACATGTGGCAAAATACAGCCTTTATGTTCCGTTGTGCTTTAAAAAAGGGCAGAAAATCAAAAAGCGTTTTGGTGATCCTTGTTTTTCTTTCGGTTTTCACAGCCGGGAAATCCGTGATCGAAATGCTTATCGCTCCCGTTGTCCTGAACAAAATAGAAAGCAATGCTCCTTTGTCTGAGCTTTTGCTTTCTATTTTTCTTATGTGCGGGCTTTTGCTTTGCGTGGAATGTCTGCGTTCGTATGCCGATATCAACAAGATCTTCGGAAGGATAACGGTGCGCGAGACCATCATTCACATGCTTGCGCTCAAAACTGCAAATACATCTTACGTCAACCTCCTCGATTCGTCTTTTCTGGACCTGAGAGATAAAGCCGCAGACGCGACCGGCAGTAACGATGCCGCGTCCGAAGCCGTCTGGACCACGCTTGAAAAATTACTTGTCAATATAATAGGCTGTATAGTGTATGTTTTTTTGCTTTCTTCACTCAACTTCCTGCTTATACTCCTCGTGACGGTGACCGCTTTTTTGAGTTTTGCGGTAAATAAAAAGGTGTACGATCTGGTGTATGCAGACAGGGATAAGTTTGCTGCCGCTTACCACAGGGCCGAATATTTATCGGAAACTTTTCTGAAAAAAGCTTATGCAAAGGATCTGCGTATATTCGGGCTCGGGAACTGGCTCAATGAACTTTTCGGGAAAAGCGTGCGTTTCTACGGTGCTCTTGCATACAGGCGGGAGAAAAAATATATCGTTGCAAATATCGCCGATATAGTTTTGTCTTTTCTCAGAAACGGGATCGCTTATTATTACCTTATAAATCTTACTCTTTCCGGAGGACTGACGGCGGCTCAGTTTCTGTTGTATTTCAATGCTCTGAGCGGCTTTACTGTGTGGGTGACGGGGATACTGCAGAATACGGCAGAATTGAACAGACAGAGTTTGGATCTGTCGCTCATAAGAGAATATCTCGATTGGAATGAACCTTTTGAATTTGAAAAAGGCAAAAAGCCTCCGATTGATCCGGAGGGCAGATATGAGATCACTCTGGAAGACGTATCTTACACATATCCCGGGGCGGAAACGCCTACTGTTTCGGATATCAACGTTACAGTCAGAGCGGGAGAAAAGGTGGCGTTGGTTGGATTGAACGGCGCGGGAAAAACTACGCTTGTGAAATTGATGTGCGGTTTTTTGGACCCGACCCGGGGACGCGTGCTCCTTAACGGAGAGGATATACGTACTTTTAACCGACGGGAATATTATGAAATGATCGCGGCGGTATTTCAGGAGTTTTCGGTTCTGGATGTCACGATAGCGGAAAATGTAGCGCAGCGGGTAGAAGGCATTGACGAAAAACGCGTGACGGAATGTCTGGAAAAAGCGGGGATCAGGGAAAAAGCGGAGTCATTGCCCAAGGGGATAAATACCGTGATCGGGAAAAAGGTCTTTGAGGACGGAACAGAGCTTTCCGGGGGCGAAATGCAGCGTCTGATGCTCGCCCGTGCTCTATACAAGGACGCGCCTTTACTGATGCTCGACGAGCCTACGGCTGCTCTCGATCCGCTTGCGGAAAGCGATGTTTATAATAAATACAATGAATTAACTGCCGGGAAAACTTCCGTTTTTGTTTCTCACCGTCTGGCCTCGACTCGTTTCTGCGACAGGATCCTCTTTCTTAAGGACGGCAAGATCGCCGAAGAAGGAACTCACGATTACCTTCTCTCTCTTAACGGCGGCTACTCTTATCTTTTCAACGTGCAAAGCAGTTACTACAAAGAGGAGGGGGAAAAGAATGTCGAAGCATAAAAATAAAAGTTCTTCAGTTCACAGCGGCGTTTTTTCGGCGAATTTGAAAGCACTGAAAATGGTCGTAAGACTAACTCCGGGCGTACTTTTTTCCTCCGTATCGAGTTCGTTGTTTTCCGCGTGCAGCCCTTATGTGACTTTATGGTTTTCGGCAAGAATAATACAGGAACTTTCCGCAAACAGAGATCCCGAAGTTTTGCTGCACCTTGTGCTTTGGCTACTTGCCGCAACGGCCCTGACCTCTTTTATCACCGCGTTGCTCACACGTTGGCATGAATACGAAAACGAGATTTCCGCTCTGAACTCCAAAAAAATATTCATGAAAAAAATGAGCTCAGTGGACTATCTGGATATCGAAAGCGCAAAAGCGATCGATATGTATCAGCAGATAGCTCAGAATACCATGTGGTCCGGTTACGGCGTTTCCATAACGATCAAATACTTTACCGAGGCTCTCAATTCATTGTTCAGAATATTGGGCGGCGTCGGACTTTCCGTAACATTATTTTTAAAAGCGGTTCCCGAAGACGCGGGTGCGCTTGTCTTTCTCAACAGTCCATTTATGTCGGTCATAATTCCGGCCGTACTTCTCGGTTCGGCAATTTTGTCCTCTTTTCTTATGGGCAGATCGGAAAAAACATGGTCGGATTATGCTGCCGGTGCCCGTCTCAGTAACAGGGTATTCGGTTTCTTCGGTTTTCTGGTACTTGAAAATCAGCGTGCCGTGGATCAGAGAATTTATAAGCAGCAGGAAAATTTGTGCAATCCTTATCTGGAGGGATGCAACGGCTTCGGCGTGGCGTCTTTGATAGCAAAAAAAGCACGCGGGAGCATGGGTATTCTGGGAGCCGCGGCAGACGGCATCTTGGTCATCGCCACTTTGGTCATCTATCTGTTCGTCTGCCTGAAAGCTTACGGAGGCGCGTTCGGGATAGGCGATGTAACTCAGTATATCGGAGCGGTGACAGGAGTTTTCGGCGGCGTGGTCGCGCTGATGAAGACCGCAGAACGGCTGGGTATCAATGCCGATTTCCTTAAAAATACTTTCGACTTCCTCGCTCTTCCCGAAAAAATGCACAAAGGGAACCGGAGTACCGAAGAAGGCATTGTCAATGAGATAAGGTTCGAAAACGTATCGTTCAGGTACCCCGGAGCAGAAGACTATGCACTTCGTAATATTTCCTTCAGTATAGTCGCCGGCAAGAAAACGGCGATAGTGGGAGTGAACGGCAGCGGCAAAACTACTTTCATCAAACTGCTCGCGCGCCTTTATGATCCCACCGAAGGAAGGATCCTTCTTAACGGTACGGATATAAAAGATTACGACTACGAAGAATATATGAAAATGTTCGCCGTGGTTTTTCAGGACTTTTCTTTGTTTGCTTTGCCTTTGGGAGAAAATGTTGCGGGAAGCTGCAGCTACGATAAGACTGAGGTCAAAGAATGTCTGAGGGAAGTCGGGCTCGACCTTTCAAAGCAAAGAAGTCTGAAAACACTTGATACCTGTCTGTATAAAGAACTCGATAACAACGGCGTATCGGTGTCTGGAGGAGAGGCGCAGAAAATAGCCATAGCGCGTTCGCTTTATAAGAAGGCTTCGATCCTTGTTCTCGATGAGCCTACAGCCGCCCTCGATCCCATTGCAGAGGCGGAAATATACTCGAAGTTTGATGAGATAGCCAAAAACAGAACGGCAATATATATCAGTCACCGTTTGTCCTCATGCAAGTTCTGTGACGAAATAGCCGTATTTTCCAAGGGCAGGATAATTCAGCACGGTTCTCATGAACGGCTGCTTTCTGACGTCCGCGGCGAATATTTCAAACTTTGGAATGCTCAGGCACAATATTATACGGATAAAAATTAAATTACGGAAAAATGACCGCAAGGTTTTTTTTGCGGACGCCGGCCGGTACGATCAGGACTTCGTCATTACGCTCAGCCCGATAGTCCTTTGACATAACGGTCGGCGTCTGTTTTTTTGCACAAAGGAGTTTTTGACGCTTGTCAAAGTGAAAAAATTGTGGTATGCTTATCGTGATCGGATAAAGTCTCTGCAAAAGACTGAAATGAGGAATGGCGGTTGCTTTCCCGGAGGTGAAGCAACACGGTTTTGCTATTTAAAAACAGACTTCGGAATTATTTATTTTTATTTATACCTAAACCTGTTCCGATCAAAAGGAGAAGCGGATAATGATAGAAATCAGAGAAATTTTCCCTTCGGATAAACGGCTTTTCAGAAAGTTTGTCGATTTTCCGAATAAACTGTACAAAAACTGTACGCATTACGTGCCTTGTCTTTTTTCAGACGAGATCAATCTTCTGAATCCGGAAAAGAATGTCAGCTTTGAAGAGTGCAAAGCCCGTTATTTTTTAGCTTATAAGGACGGAGTCATTGCCGGCAGGATATGCGGGCTCATACAGCTGAAAAGCAACGAGATCCATAATGAAAAGGCCATGCGCTTTTCCCGTTTCGACGCCATAGACGACGCCGAGGTTTTCAGGGCGTTGCTTGCCGCGGTGGAGAAGTACGCCGAGGAAGAGGGCATGGAGCTGGTCCACGGACCTTACGGCTTCAACGATATGGACAGGGAAGGGTATCTGTTTGACGGCTTTGACCTTGACGCTACCTTTGCCACTTATTATAATTATCCGTATTATCGGAAGCATTTCAATGAGGCGGGATACACTCAGGAAAATGAGTGGCTGGAGTACAGGATAACTATTCCCGACGAGGTGCCGGAAAAGGTCGAAAGGGTGGCTCAGATTGCGGAAAAACGCTACGGACTGAAGGTTCTCAACGGGCTTCCCAAAAAAGAGCTGAAGGAAAAATGGATGCACGCCATTCTGGACTGTTATGACGAATGTTACTCAGTTCTGCCCGGGACCGTGCCTTTGTCCCCGAAGCTCAGAAGTCAGCTTGCCGATCAGTTTTTGCTTGTGATCAACACGAGGTATCTTACATTGGTCGTAAACGAAGAAAACGAAGTGGCGGCTTTCGGGTTGTCATTCCCGACGATCAGCAAGTTTCTTCATAAAAGCGGCGGAAGACTTTATCCGGGAGTGCTTTTAAAAATACTCAGGGAGGTCAAACATCCTACGGGGCTGGAACTCGGAATCGTGGGGTGCAGAGAAAAATACAGGATGTCGGGGGCTTTGGCAATGATCCTCAGACAAAATATAATAGAGCTTAAAAAGGACGGTATCAGGGAAGTTGAAAGCAATCCCGAGCTGGTATTCAATAACAACATACTTAATCTGTGGAATCCCTTCGAGAGAAAACTGGTCCGTCACCGTGAAACCGTAAAGAAGGAACTGAAATGAAAAGACTTATTCTTATAGTGGATATGATAAAAGGGTTTATAGAGGAAGGCGCTCTGGCTGATCCTTCTTCGGCGGCAATCGTCCCCGGAATAATCGGGTATCTTGACTCGCATGACGGCGACGTAATATTCCTTGCGGACAAGCATAATAAAAACAGCAGGGAATTTCTTTCTTATCCCGTTCACTGCGTCAGTCCGGAAGAAAGCGAAGTTATCGGGCAGCTCGTTCCGTATGCGACGAGGATAGTGTACAAAAACAGCACCAACGGTTTTTTTGCGCTGAGTACCGAGACCGATCTTAAAAAGTACGATGAAGTTGTGATAGCGGGAGTCTGCACCGATATATGCGTCCTTCAGCTTGCGCTTACCCTGAAAGGCTTTTACGATCAGTACGATATGACGGTGCCTGTCAGGCTGCTGAAAAACTGCGTTTCCACATTCGACGCCCCCGTCCACGGAAAAGAAGAATTTACCGCTATTTCTCTGAAACTTATGAAAAATGCGGGAATAGATATAATATAGTTTTTGAGGAGAGTATATGATAGACATTAATCTTATTAGGAATGATCCCGAGTATGTCAGGAATGCGCTCAGGAAAAAGGGCTTTGAAGTTGATTTTTCTTCGTTCTTCCGAATGGACGGAGAAAGAAAGGCTTTGCTTCAGAATATAGAAGCTCTGAAGGCGCAGAGGAATAAAGTCAGCGCTTCCGTGCCGGCTAGGAAAAAAGCCGGCGAAGACGTAGAGTCTCTTTTCAAAGAAATGAGACAGCTTGGAGATGAGATAGCCGCCGGAGATGAGAAGCTCAGCGTTCTTTCTGAAAAAATCAACGAGTTTCTGCTCTCACTTCCCAATATGCCGGATGAGGATCTGGTTGCCGGAGGAAAAGAAAACAACGCCGTGATAAAGCTTTCCGGTAAAAAGCCCGAGTTCGGCTTCGAACCGAAAAATCACGTGGATCTGTGCACGAAACTCAATCTTATCGACTATGACCGCGGCGTGAAGCTTTCCGGCGGGGGCTTTTGGCTTTATCGCGGGAAAGGGGCCGTTCTGGAGTGGGCGCTGCTTAATTTCTTTGTGAACGAGCACCTTGCGGACGGCTATGAATTTATACTTCCTCCTCATCAGCTGGGATATAATTGCGGACTCGGGTCGGGACAGTTCCCCAAGTTTCTGGACGAAGTCTATTGGCTTGAGGGGGAGGATAAAACCAAAAATCGCTTTATGCTCCCCACTGCCGAAACGGCTCTGGTCAATATGTACTCGGGGGAAATCATCCCCGAAAGCGCATTGCCCATGAAGTTTTTCGCGTATACACCGTGCTACAGGAAAGAAGCCGGAAGCTACCGCGCCGAAGAAAGAGGTATGATAAGAGGACATCAGTTCAACAAGGTGGAAATGGTGCAGATCACCTCCCCGGAACAGTCCGAAGCCGCCTTCGAGGAACTCGTAAACAAAGCCGCTTCCCTCGTAGAGAAACTCGGTCTGCATTTCAGGATATCGAAACTTGCGGCGGGGGATTGTTCGGCGTCCATGGCGCGTACCTACGATATAGAGATCTGGATTCCTTCCATGGGGATATATAAGGAGGTATCATCGGTAAGCAACGCGAAAGACTATCAGGCAAGAAGAAATAATACAAAATACCGTGTCGCCGAAACGGGCAAAACAGCATACGTGCATACCCTCAACGGATCAGGTCTTGCAACAAGCCGCGTTGTACCCGCAATAGTTGAACAGTACCAGAATGAGGACGGATCAGTGACGGTCCCCGAGGTGCTGAGGAAATACACAGGCTTCGACGTCATAAAGTAACGGAGGGATCATGACTCAGCTAAAGGTTTATAATACATTGTCAGGCAAAAAAGAAGTGTTTCAGCCTATAAATGATTTAGTACGTATATATTCTTGCGGACCAACGGTTTATAAGTACGCCCATATAGGCAATCTTCGCACGTATATATTTATGGACCTGCTTGTGCGCGTGCTTCGTTACGACGGCTATAAGGTAAAGAACGTAATGAATATCACCGATGTGGGACACCTGCTCAGCGATGCCGACGAAGGGGAGGATAAAATGGAAAGATCCGCCCGCGAACGCAATACCGACCCTTACGAAATAGCACGCGAGGTCACCGAAAGGTTTTTCCGCGACACCGACAGTCTCAATATCGTCCGTCCTACCGTTACGCCCCGCGCTACGGATAATATCAGGGAAATGATAGATATAGTCAGCGCGCTTTGCGAAAAAGGCTATGCGTACGAAATCGACGACGGAATATATTACGACGTGTCGAAGTTCCCCGATTACGGGAAACTCTCCGGAAACATTCTCGAAGAACAACAGGCGGGAGCAAGAGTGGAAGTCAACGATCAGAAAAGACACCCCGCAGATTTTGCATTGTGGAAAAAAGCTCAGCCCAATCACATCATGCAGTGGGACAGTCCCTGGGGCAGAGGCTTCCCCGGATGGCACATCGAATGTACGGCTATGAGCCTGAAGTATCTCGGCAAAACTTTCGATATCCATACGGGCGGCGTGGACCATATCCCCATCCATCATGAGAATGAAATAGCTCAGGGAGAAGCTTATACCGGAGTGAAAAACACAAATTACTGGATGCACAGCGAGTTCATGCTTTTTGACGGAGGTAAAATGAGCAAGTCGCTGGGGAACTGCTATACGGTCAGCGACCTTGAAGAAATGGGATATCCTCCGTTGGCATTCAGGTATATGTGCCTGAACGTGCATTACCGTCAGAAGCTCAATTTCACCTTTGACGCTCTCGCTTCCGCAAAAAAAGCCTACGAACGTCTCATCGAAACTCTCCGCGCTCATAAGGAAAGCGAAGAAAAAGCCGATCAGTCGACGATCGCCGCGCTCAGAAACGAATTTCGTGAAGCCGTGAACGACGACCTGAACGTGCCGCTTGCTCTCGGAACGCTTTGGAAAGCCGTAAAGCTCCCGAAATCACGCGACATATATTCCCTTGCCCTCGAGATGGATCAGGTGATGGGCCTGGATTTGGATAAACTCCCTCAGCCCGTGAAAAAAGAGATCCCTCCGGAAGTGGTCGCCGTCGCCGAAGAACGTAAGATCGCCCGCGCTCAGAAAAATTGGACGGAAAGCGACCGTCTGCGCGAAAAGATCAGAGAAATGGGTTATTCCGTGAAGGACCTGCCCGACGGTTATGAGCTGACCGAACTCTGACGGTAACCTTGCCTGTGTCTTAAGTTACAAAGCGGTTTCACTTGGTAAATAGATTTCAAAGTGAAATCGCTTTTTTAGTTTTGTTTATTTTCTGTCGTCGCTCGTGTAAAATAAAGAAAAAGAAAAGCTGTCGTTTATTTCCGAGTAAAGGGCACACATGCGTGTGTGATCAAAAGGGCGTCCGAAGGCGGTTCACGACGGAAAACCTGAACGGCAGTTGAGGGCGTCGCTTTACTTTGACATTTATCCGGTCGGAATGATCGGAATTTTCTCCCGAAACATTTTAAAAGCGTATTTCATAGTTTATAAGCTGGTGTTTTCCGGTAAACTGCGGATATATCCGGTTTTTGTCGTCGGGGAAGTGGAGGGTCGGAAAAGCGCTTTGATTTGCGGATGCTTTTCGGAAGTGGGCGGGAGCAGATGGTCAAGGTAAAAGACGAAGTCCGGGAGAGCGGGGAAAGGGTAATTCGGAAGGGCTCCGGGATAAAGGGGAAGAATGTTTATCCCCGATTTAAATAGGTTGACAATATCGGATCAGAATAATATAATAAAAAAGCTATGTTTGTCAGTGAGGATCGTTATTATCAGGCTGAAAGGATTTTAAGGTACCATGCTTCGCTTTACCCCGGCATGCTTGTCCGTGACGCCGTCAAACTGCTTTTTCAGAGTGTGACGGGAGCAGGACATTTCATCTCGGATAATGGGAGCGTATCAAAAGCGCTGATCGCCGAAATGCCGGAACAACAAAACAGAGAAAGGTTTTTAGGCAAGGAGCATCTCGTGCAGAACAGTTTTGTTCCTTTGGGCGGCGGATATGTGAGGGCAGACCTTTTTGTCGCTTACTCGGGACGCATGAGCGTCGGACGGCTTGCAGACCTTTTTTCGGCATCTGTTTCGGAAGAGGGCGATAAAGAAAGTTTAAAGTGTTTGCTGGAAATACTGCCCGGTATGGCTTCCGAAGGTATTTTTGCTTTCGGGAAAAAAGAAGCTTCGGATTTTATCCGGGAGTATGTTTTATCCGGGATGCCCGTCATCTCGCACTCGGCAGATTACAGACGTCTTTATCTGCCTTCATACAGAATTGTTCGATCGGAGCTTTTGAGATCGGAGGAGAAAACCGGATGGGAACAGTTGATCTGATTTTTTTGGGAATCGGTTTATCTATGGACGCTTTCGCCGCTGCTTTGTGCCGCGGTGTGGAAATGAAAAAAATAAAGTGGGGAAGATGTTTTCTCGTGGCGGCGTTTTTCGGAGGCTTTCAGGCTCTTATGCCTCTTGTGGGGTGGTTGCTGGGTACGGCTTTTCAGAAGGCGATCTCCGACATCGACCACTGGATAGCGTTTGCTTTGCTCGTTCTGATAGGCGGGAAAATGATCTTTGACGCACTTAGAGAGAGTGACCGCGAAAAAAAAGAAGACAGATTTTCCTTGATCAGCGTTTTGCTTGCAGCTGTTGCCACAAGCATAGACGCTTTGGCTGTGGGAGTTTCTTTTGCTCTTATCAAAGTGGACATATGGCTTTCCATAGCCGTTATAGGAATTATCACTTTTTTACTCAGTATAGCGGGCGTGCTTATAGGGAGCAGATTCGGGAACAGGTTTGAAAATAAAGCAGAAATCGCCGGAGGCGTCATACTTATTCTTATAGGGGTGAAGATTTTGCTTGAACATTTGGGAGTATTGACGCTTTAAAGCGGGTATTCGGAGAGAAGCGTATGCCTTTTATTTTGTGTGAAGGAGATATAACTAAACTCGGCTTTGATGTGGATATTATTGTGAACGCGGCTAACCGTATGCTTTTACCGGGAGGCGGTGTTTGCGGCGCAGTTTTTTCTTCTGCCGGCGCCGGGCTTGAAGCCGAGTGCGGTCGCCTTGCTCCCTGTGAAACGGGAAATGCCGTTATCACTGGAGGTTACGGTTTATGTAAAAATATTATACATGCCGTAGGTCCTGTCTGGCAGGGAGGGGAAAAGGGGGAGGAACTTTTGCTTGCTTCGGCTTATAGGAAAGCTCTTGTTCTTGCACGGGAGGCCGGGGCGCGGAGTATCGCGTTTCCTCTGATTTCTTCAGGCATATACGGTTATCCTTTTGCGGCGGCTTATGACACAGCGAAAAAGGTCATTCTGGATTTTGTCGGAAATGAGGATATGACCGTATATATGGTGCTTATGAACGCTCCCCGGCTTCTGCCTGCCATAAAAAACGCAGATATTGAAAGATTTTTGTCGCGGCACAGGATGCCGAAAGAAAATCGACTGAGAAAACAAGGGGTTTTTTCTGTTGCCAATATCGGCGAGTTTAAAGAGAGACAGTTCGGAGTATCGTCCGCACGCATGCTTTCCCGGGATAAACAAGGAGAGAAATCGCTCGAAGAACTGATCTCGACTCCCGCGGAAACATTCTCGCAGTACCTTATCAGACTTATAGACAGAAGCGGTATGACGGATGTCCAGGTATATAAAAGAGCAAACATCGATCGCAAGCTCTTTTCCAAGATCCGGAGCGACGATAATTACAGACCTTCGAAAAAAACCGTTTTATCGTTTGCCGTCGCACTGAAGCTGAGTCTGGACGACACTCGCGATCTCCTCGGGAAAGCGGGCTATGCTCTTTCGGATTCGGTAAAGTCCGATATAGTCGTGGAATATTTTATTTCCAGAGGGATTTACGATATCTGGGAGATCAATGAAGCTCTTTTCGATTTCGGACTGCCGTGTCTGTCGTGAAATTATTTTGTCATATTTCGCTAATAATTGAATGCAAATGTCTTGACAATACTATATCTTGTGTGGTATCATACTCCTGCACCACAAGATGTAGTGGTTTTTTTTATCATAAGAATTTTCGGGGGGAATAGAAAATGTTTAGTACGATCAAGAAAAGAGACGGCAGAGAGGTCCCGTATGACAGAAGCAAAATAACCGGCGCCATTAATAAAGCCATGAGCGGATGTTACAGAAAAGACGAAGCGGCTGCAGCGAGGCTGGCTGAAATAACG
The DNA here is from genome assembly GCA_900546875.1 of uncultured Eubacteriales bacterium. Lineage (GTDB taxonomy): Bacteria > Bacillota > Clostridia > Christensenellales > CAG-314 > UMGS929. The sequence goes on along the minus strand of URET01000009.1, from coordinate 21,411 downwards.
GAAAAAAAGCTGACAGAAAAATTTGCCGATAATATTCCCACCGTTGAGGATATTCAGGATATGGTAGTGGCCGTACTGAAAGAAAACGGATACGCGTATGTTTCGCAGAGGTACAGCGAATACCGTTCTGACCGCACGAGGGTGCGTGAGATGAATTCTCATCTTATGCAGGTAATGGGCGAATTGACTTTTACCGACGCGCTTGACAGCGACATGAAGAGGGACAACGCCAATATAGACGGAGATACTGCCATGGGCACGATGCTCAAATACGGCAGTGAAGCGGCCAAGGATTTTTATGAGAAATATATACTTTCCAGGGAGCAGTGCAAGGCTCACAGATCCGGAGATATCCATATACACGACTTTGATTTTTACACGCTGACCACAACGTGTTGTCAGATAGATCTTAAGAAGCTTTTCAAAGGCGGTTTTTCCACGGGACACGGATTTCTTCGTGAGCCTCAGCATATCCAGAGTTATGCGGCGCTTGCCTGCATAGCGATCCAGTCGAATCAGAACGATCAGCACGGAGGGCAGAGTATCCCCAATTTTGATTACGGTCTGGCGGACGGAGTTGCTAAGACTTACAGGAACCTTTATAATGATAATTTTGCCAAAGCTCTGGATCTTACAGGAGGGGCGAAAGAGAGCGATACACTTGAAAAACTCACCTCTTTGCAGAAAGGATCGGGACTTATGCCGTCGTTGGGCGGAAACGAGGAGTATAACGAGAGGGAAGCGGAAGAGTTTTCAAGTCTGGGGAAGGACGTTTATGAAAAGGTTCACGCTTTTGCATTGGAAAAAGCCGAAGAGGAGACGGATAAAGCAACATATAAAGCCATGGTTGCGCTTGTTCACAATCTTAATACCATGCATTCCCGCGCCGGCGCTCAGACGCCCTTCTCTTCAATAAACTACGGTATGGATACCTCCCCGGAGGGCAGAATGGTTATCAAAAACGTGCTTCTGGCTACCGAAGCAGGCCTCGGATTCGGGGAAACTGCCATATTCCCGATCCACATATTCAGAGTGAAAGAGGGCATCAACTATAATCCCGGCGATCCGAACTATGATCTTTTCCAATTGGCAATGAGGGTATCCGCAAAAAGGCTTTTCCCCAACTTCTCTTTTGTGGACGCGCCTTTCAACGCAATGTATTATAAGCCCGGTCATCCCGAAACAGAGGTCGCTTATATGGGTTGCCGCACAAGGGTTTTGGGAAACGTTTACGCGCCTGAGGACTCTGTGGTATACGGCAGGGGAAATTTGTCCTTTACTTCTATAAATCTTCCGCGTATCGCGATAAACGCAAACAAAAATATCGAAAGATTTTTCGAGGATCTTGACAGAAAGATAGATCTTGTGGCAAAACAGCTTCTTGACAGGTTCGCGATCCAATGCAGCAAGAAGGTCAAGAATTTCCCCTTCCTTATGGGACAGGGAGTATGGATACACAGCGAGAATTTAAAGCCCAATGATTCCATAGCCGAAGTGCTCCGTCACGGCACTTTGTCGATAGGTTTCATAGGTCTGGCGGAAACACTTGTCGCACTCATAGGCAAACACCACGGCGAATCCGAAGAGGCAAGGAATCTCGGGTTGGAGATAGTTTCGTTCATGAGAGGGCGCTGTGATGAGCTTTCCGAGAAATATAAGCTCAATTTCACCTTACTTGCAACTCCCGCAGAAGGACTTTCAGGCAGGTTTATAAGGATGGACAAAGAAAAATTCGGCGAAATCCCCGGGGTGACAGACAGAGAATATTATACGAACAGCTTCCACGTGCCGGTGTATTTCAATATTTCCGCTTATGACAAAATCAAAATAGAAGCGCCTTATCACGCTCTCACAAACGCCGGACATATAACCTACGTGGAACTCGACGGCGATACGGCAAATAATCTCGAAGCATTCGAAAGCATAATCAGGTGTATGAAGGAGTCCGGCATCGGATACGGCAGCATAAACCACCCCGTGGACAGAGATCCGGTTTGCGGCTACAACGGTATCATAGGCGACGAATGTCCTAAGTGTCATCGTCACGAGGGGGACGGAGAACAGAATTTTGAGCGTATCCGCAGAATAACGGGTTATCTTGTGGGGACCCTTGACAGATTCAACGACGCCAAACGCGCAGAAGAACGCGACAGGGTAAAGCACGGCTTATGATAAGGATAGCAGGGTATGTCAACGATTCGATAACCGACGGGTCAGGACTCAGATTTGCACTTTTCACACAGGGATGTCCGCACGGCTGTGAGGGATGCCACAACCCGCAGACCCATGACTTCAACGGCGGAAAAGAGGTGTCGGCGGAGGAGGTGACCGCTCTCATAGACGCCAACCCCATTATCACCGGAGTCACATTTTCCGGCGGGGAGCCGATGTGTCAGGCAAAGGAACTGATACCCGTAGCGGAGCACGTAAAGAGAAAAGGCCTTCATCTTGCCGTGTATACGGGATATACATTTGAAGAGCTGATGGCCATGAAAAACGAAAACGTTATAAGACTGATCGGGTTATGCGATATTATCGTGGACGGCAGATTCGTCAAAGAACTGAAAAGTTACGATCTCAAGTTCAAAGGCAGCTCAAATCAGCGCGTCCTGGACGCGGCAGCTTCATTGGCGCAGAAAGCGCCCGTTCTCACCGGCGATAAAAGGTGGATATAATAAATTTTTACGAATTTTTGTCGTAAAAGATAAAACAAGCATTTTTTCTATTTTCTGAATAGTTTTTTGGCGCTCCGGCGGTTTCTGCCTGAAATATCGGCATTTTCGTTCCGGAGCGCTTCTACTTTGAGTTTTTTGTTTATTTCTTCTATGCGACGGTTACGAGTTTCGAGATAGTTTGCATAAAGCTGCTTTCCTATGTATGCCACACATACCATCATTCCGATTATGCATATGCCGGCAATAATGTAATTTTCCATTTTACGCCTCCTTTTAAGCATTATAATGTTATTCGATTATCGCCCGGAGCAATATATTGTATAATTACGGGTTTTTTTGCCGATATCGATATAATTTGTATTTTCAGCCTGTTTCAAAGCTCCGGGTGTCCGGAAAAGCATTCTTTATAAAAAATGTATACGGTCTCTCACGGATGCACATTCTAAATTTGTTTAAAAGGCGTGTCCGTTAAATTAAAGGCGTCAGCTTCAAACAGGATAATACTACCCTGATTTGAATTGACTGCCGGTTTAGATAAGCAACACCGTAAATGCCGACTTTGCTTTGACAGAAAAAAAGTATCGGCATTTAAGGCGCCGGACGTCTAAAGGAGGTTTTATGAAAAAATTGATTTTATTGATCGTGTTGGTATGTATTGCCGGAATATTTGCCGCTTGTTATCCGCAGGAAAAGACGTCGGATAATTCTTTGCCTTTGTACAGGCTTTCCGCTGACGTCGACAGAGAGGTATACATGTCCTCAGACGCTCTCGAAAAATTCGCCAAGATAGAAAGTACGGTCAATCAGGTGGAAAGCGTAGAAGAGAGCGTGGTTCTCGGTTACGGCGACAGTCTTGTAGTAGGAGTAAAAACGTCGGGAGTATTTTCAGCAAAACAGGATAAACAATTGAAGAGTGCGATAGAAGAAAGCATTAAAAAGAATTTTCCGGAATATAACAATATCTTTATTCTTACACGGGTAAAAGATTATTATATGCTTACAGGACTCAAAAGCAAGCTCGACGAAGGATTGAGTCCCATGGAAGTTTACGAAATACTTCTGGATATGCTCAGAAGAGATTCCAAAGGCCCTAAAATGCCCCGTGATCCTCGTTGTCCCATAAATCGACCCGAAGAAAATACCACAGCTCCGTGAGCTCCCCGAAAATGACGGCAGCTCTTAAAGCTTTGCGAGCAAAGTGTCGTATAAAAATCCCGATCGACTTATTTAATGGAAACGGGCGGCATTTACATGCCGCCCTTATATTTTCCTGCCCTTTCCGGAGGGTCTTAATTTTATTGGATTTTAAGTCGGATATCGGGGTCTGTCTGTTTGACACTTTGTGACATCCTGTCGTGCTGCTTTTATCCGGTCCGCACCGATCAGTCTCTGTCAACCTCATATTTTATGATGTCGCCGGTCGATGCATTGATCTCATATTCGTATTCCACGCCGTTCACGAAAAATTCGATTTCGTATATCATGAGTCCGTCGTCCGAGTCAAACTCCGCCTCGGTAAATATCACTTCCGATACATCGAATCCAGCATGTTCGGAGGCTATCGCTTTGGCTTCGTCAAGTGAGATTATATTTCCGTTATTGCCGCCCTGACCGGAAGTAAATCTTTCCGCTTCCTTGGAGTGCACTTTGCCCGTAACGGCATTGATCTCGTATTCATATTCGTGAGTGGAGGTAAAGAACTCGATGTCGTATACCGCGATGCCGTCGTCGAAGTCGAATTGGGCTTTTCTGAAGGTGATTTCCGCTTCGGTGAGGCCGGCGTCTGCAAGTGCCGCCTGCTTAGCGGCTTCCACGCCAATATAATTTTCGGAAGGAGCCGATCCGCCTGAGATCACTTCAATATCCTTTGAGTGGACGCTGCCCGTAACGGCGTTGATCTCATAGTCATATTCGTGAGTGGAGGTAAAGAATTCGATGTCGTATACCGCAAGTCCGTCGTCGAAGTCGAACTGAGCTTTCTTGAAGGCCACTTCCGCCTCGGTAAGGCCGGCGTCTGCAAGCGCTGCCTGTTTAGCGGCTTCCACGCCTATATAGTCTTCTGAAGGAGCCGATCCGCCTGAGATCATTTCTATTTCTCTTGAGTGGATGCTTCCGTTTACGGCGTTGATCTCGTACTCATATTCGTGAGTGGAGGTAAAGAACTCGATGTCGTATACCGCGATGCCGTCGTCGAAGTCGAACTGAGCTTTCTGGAAAGTTGCTTCCGCTTCGGCAATTCCGGCGTCTGCAAGCGCCGCCTGTTTAGCGGCTTCCACGCCTATATAATTCTCGGAAGGAACAGAACTGCCGGTAATTAATTCTTTTTCTTTTTTGTGAACGTTGCCTGTAAGGGCATTGATCTCATATTCATACTTGTGGGTCGAGGTGAAGAACTCGATGTCGTATACCGCGATACCGTCGTCGAAGTCGAACTGAGCTTTTCTGAATGTGACTTCCGCTTCGGTGAGACCGGCGTCTGCAAGCGCCGCCTGCTTAGCTGCTTCCACGCTCATATATGAACCGGAGGGATCGGGGTCGATAATGAGGCCGTCTATTTCTTTTGAACGGATTGTTCCGTCAGCGGCGGTTATTTCGTAATCGTACTCGTGGGTTGAGGTGAAGAACTCGATGTCGTATACCGCAACGCCGTTGTCGTTGTCCAGTCTGGCTTTAGTGAATGTGACCTCGGCAGCGGTCAATCCGGCGTCGGCAAGAGCTATATTCTTTGCCTGATCGAGAGTCACGTTAGAAGGGACGATCGTTTCATTGCCGTTGGTTACGAGTCTCATTTCTTTGCGTACTACTGTACCGTCTTCGGCAAGGATCCAGTAAACATATTCCGTATTATCCACAACGAAACTTATTTCGTAAACTTTCATGCCGGTTTCCGCGTCATATTCGGTATTGACTACTTTTGCGTCCACACCTTGGATCCCGGCGTCTGCGAAAGCGATACTCAATGCGTTGTTTGTGCCTATCGAATAATCTTTGTTATTGTCCGAGAGGCAGCCGGTTACTGCCAAAGCCGATATCGCAAGCAGTGCAACGCATATCAATGTCAGAAATACTTTTTTTGCTTTTTTATTTTTATTCATAGAGCGTAATCTCCTTTGCTTTTGATGTCGACAGTTTAACAGGCGAACATTAGACATTCATTAGCAAAATGGAAATTTCGGAATTTTTTTAAAAATTTTTTTCGTGTTTTTTTCCGCGGTCATTCCCGTGACTTTCGGTGCGGAAGATGCAATGTGAAGGTGCTTCCTTTGCCGGGCTCGCTTTCTACGCTCACTTCGCCGTCATGCATTTTTGCGATTTCTTTTACCATCGACAAGCCGAGTCCGGTTCCTGTATTTGAACGCGAATTATCTGCCTGATAAAATCTGTCGAATATTTTCTTTATGTCTTTTTCCGCTATACCTATTCCGTCGTCTTTCACCGACAGTTCTGTCTCATTTTCTTGTTCCGTCAGGGTTACGTATATATTGCCGTTGTTTTTTCCGTATCTGTAGGCGTTGCTTATGAGGTTGGTCAGAAGACGCGTCAGCAGTTCTTTGTTGCCGTAATACATCAGAGGTTTTATCGTGCGGTATTTAAGCGTGATATTGTTTTCCTTTATCAAAGACATATCTGTACATACATCTTCGGTAAGCTGTCCCAGATCCAGCTGAGTTTTGACGTATTGTTCCGATTTTAATTCGAGTCGGGTAAAAACAAGCATATCATTTATAAGCTTTGACATTTTTTTGCCTTGTCTTTGTATTACAGAAAGCGCGTTTCTGTATTCCTCGTTGCTTTGGGGCGTGTCCAGGGAAAGCTCGCATTGGGCAAGAATGACGGCGACGGGTGTACGCAGTTCATGCGAAGCGTCTGAGGTGAATTGTTTTTCAGTCTGAAAAGAAGCGTCCAGTCTGTCAAACATTTTATTGAAACTGTCTGCAAGCAGGTGTAGCTCGTCTTTTCCCTCGCCTATTTCGATGCGTTTTTTAAGATCTCCTCCTTCGCTTATGTGCGCTGCCGAATCGGTGATTTTCCGGACAGGTCTGAGCATCCTCCCCGCAACTATATAGCCTCCGACTATCGCCAGCAGAACAAGCGAAGGCAGTATTATCAGGGTAGTGCGCGATATGGAATTCATCTGTACTTCGCCCTGTTTTTCGGAAACAACTCCTCGGAGCCATAAACCTTCTAATCCCGGTTCGGAAAGCTTGCGGTCATAAATGAAATAGATGGTACCGTTCACGGTGATGCGCTGTATTTCCGAATCGGAAAACTCGATATCCTTGGTATAACGCGCGACCGGGTTTTCACCGTAAAGCATTGATCCGTCCTGAAGGTAAAGAGAAGTATATACCTGATTGGTTGCGATCAGGAAGCTGTTGTCTATCTCGAGATAGCCTTCGTTGTACCTTATATAATAGCGCACGTCGCCAGAAGTATCGACATCATCGATATTATCGTGATAATCGATATCGTTTGTGCTGTCCTCGACCATTTCGATAAGACTGTCACGTATGGATTTCTGAAGCACCTGATTGCTTACTCCCAAAACAAGTACGCAGGTCAGTGCGATAATTATTATAAAAGCAACGGAAAACCAAAGCGTAATTTTTGTACGGATAGTCAATCTTTTCACCTTTTGTTTTTCCTCCTCGGCGCAAACGGTCCGGGTCAATTATACCCGATAACTGATTTTTGAGATTTATATTCTGAAGCTGTCCCCGAAAACCCGGGATATTTCTTTATTTTTTCCGGCAGTCAGACGCGGCTGTTTTCTATGCGTGTGATCTCCGTTCGGAATATTTCTTTATTTTTTTCCGGCACTCAGACGCGGATCTGAATATAATTTTGCTCGCAAATCGGAAAAGCTTGTTCCCCGGCACGAACGCCTTCTTACGGGAAGTTTTGCCGCTTCAGACAAGCCTGCCGGACGAGGTATGACCGTGATTTGTCTTTATTCTTCTTTGAGCACGTAGCCTCGTCCTCTGAGCGTATGGATAAGTTTTTTATTCTGACCGTCGTCGATTTTTTTTCTGAGATAACTGATATAAACGTCCACAACGTTGGTCCCGCCTTCGTAGTCGAAATTCCACACGTGATTTTCGATTTTTTCTCTTGAAAGAACGATCCCTTTGTTGAATATCAGGTATTCCAGAAGCGCATATTCCTTGGCGGAAAGTTCTATGATCCTGCCGTTTCTTCTGACAGTTTGCGTCGCGCAGTCTACAGTCAGGTCCGCAGCCGAAAGCACATTGCTCGTAACTCCGAAAGAGTTTCTCGTAAGTGCTCTCAGCCGTGCCATAAGTTCTTCAAATGAAAACGGCTTTACAAGATAATCGTTTGCGCCGCTGTCCAGTCCTTTTACTTTGTCCGAAACGGCGTCGCGTGCGGTCAAAAACAGTACGGGAGTCGTTTTCCCGGACGCGCGAAGTTGTCTGAGTACCGTGAAACCGTCTGCTTTCGGCATCATGATATCGAGTATTATGACGTCATAATCGGTCATTTTCAAGATATTTAAAGCTTCTTCTCCGTCAAAACAGCTGTCGGTACTGTATCCTTCGGAGGCGAGCTTTTGCGTTATGATGCGGTTCAGGTCTTTTTCGTCCTCGGCAAGCAATACTCTCATTTTTATCCTCTCCTTATGATAATATTGTGCGCTTGTTCAAGCTGTCTTTATATTATACATGATAAACATTATAATTTCATTAGAACCGTCCGGAAAAACCGGATTTTATACCAAAAAAACCGGATTTTATACCAAAACGACCGGAAAAGCGTAACACAGCGCAGTCCGGTCGTCGAATTTATTTTATTGTTTCCTGAATGTCCGTCGCCATATGGTCCTGAGGACGGCGGCATGTTACAGATCGCTTTTATTTGCAGCAGCATTTTTTCCTGCCCATAACAAGACAGGCAAGGTCAACGACTTTGCTGCTGTATCCCATTTCGTTGTCATACCAGCTTACGAGTTTTACGAAAGTGGGGGTAAGCATGATACCTGCATTGGCGTCGAATACGGAGGTATTGAGTTCTCCGATAAAGTCGCTGCTGACGACGGCGTCTTCGGTATAGGCGAGGATGCCTTTCATTTCGTTTTCGCTTGCTCTCTTGATTTCGGCTTTGATTTCGTCGTAAGTGGCAGGTGTAGCGAGGTTGACGGTGAGGTCCACGACGGACACGTCGAGAGTGGGCACTCTGAAGGACATTCCGGTAAGTTTGCCGTTAAGGGAGGGGATAACTTTTCCTACTGCCTTAGCTGCTCCCGTGCTGCTCGGGATAATATTGCCGGAAGCTGCTCTTCCGCCTCTCCAATCCTTTTTGCTGGGACCGTCAACGGTTTTCTGTGTGGCGGTGGTGGAGTGGACGGTGGTCATGAGGCCTTCGGTAATCCCGAACTTGTCGTGCACTACTTTAGCAAGAGGCGCAAGGCAGTTTGTCGTGCAGCTTGCGTTGCTGACGATCTTCATTTCGTCTTTATACTCTTTGTCGTTGACTCCCATAACAAACATGGGCGCGTCTTTGCTGGGCGCGGTTATCACAACTTTCTTTGCTCCGGCCTGAAGATGTTTTTCGGCTCCTTCCATAGTGGTGAATATACCCGTGGATTCAACAACGACGTCCACTTTGTGTTCTCCCCAGGGGATCGAAGCGGGGTCGGTAAGATTATAAACCCTTATTTTATTTCCGTTTACTATGATACCTTCCTCACAGGCGGATACTTCTCCTTTGAACTGTCCGTGAACGGTGTCGTATCTGAATATATAAGCCATATAATTCATGTCTGGGAAGCCGGGATCATTTATTGCCACGACTTCAACGTCGGGTCTTTCCGCAGCGAGTCTTACCACAAGACGGCCAATCCTGCCAAAACCGTTTATACCGAGTCTGATTTTTTCCATAATTTTTCCTCCTGAAAAATAATACTCACAGTTGCATGCAAAATTCTTTACTTTAAATCACTGTTGTGATAGAATCATTGCAGGGTGATTATACATCATCTTTCCAAATTTTGCAAGAAATATAATCGGGTTTATTATTTCTTATAAAAATCCCTGTCAAAATATATTCAGAAACGGAGGTATGTTTATGTCGTTGGTAACAAGTAAGGAAATGTTTAAAAAGGCGTATCACGGCGGATACGCAATCGGCGCTTTCAACGTCAACAATATGGAAACCATTCAAGGCATTATCGAAGCCGTTAAAGAGACCCGTTCTCCGGTGATACTTCAGGTATCTATGGGCGCAAGGAAATATGCAAACATCATTTATCTTAAAAAGCTTATCGAGGCGGCTGTAATAGACGCCCCCGAGATCCCTATCTGCATGCATCTCGATCACGGCGATTCTTTCGAAATCTGCAAGCAGTGTGTGGACGACGGCTTTACGTCCGTCATGATAGACGCCAGCGCTCTTCCTTTCAAAGAAAATATCGAACGCAGCAAAGCTGTGGTGGAATATGCGCATGATCACGGCGTCGTGGTGGAGGCGGAGCTGGGTAAGCTTGCCGGGATCGAAGAGCATGTCGTCAACGAACGTTCTCAGTTTACCGATCCGGACGAAGTGGAGGAATTCGTATTCAAAACCGGAGTGGATTCGCTTGCAATAGCTATCGGAACAAGTCACGGCGCTTTTAAGTTTTCGGGGAATGCCCAGCTTCGTTTCGATATCCTCGATGAGGTCGCCCGCAGGCTTCCCGACTTTCCCATTGTGCTTCACGGAGCTTCGAGCGTGCCTCAGGAATTCGTAAAACTCATTCAGCAGTACGGCGGCAATATGCAGGGTGCGGAAGGTGTTCCGGAAGATATGCTTCGCCGCGCAGCCGCGGGAGCAGTGTGCAAGATCAATATCGACAGCGATATCCGTCTTGCCTGCACCGCAACCATTCGTCAGCATTTTGCCGAGTATCCCACGCATTTTGATCCTCGTCAGTATCTCGGGCCGGCAAGAACAGCTATCAAAGAAATGGTCAAACGTAAAATCATCAATGTTCTCGGTTCTGCAGATAAAATCTGATAAATCATTCAGTATGAAAAAGGAACGGATTCCCGTTCTTTTTTTTACATAAAACCGAATTACTGTATGTTTTACATAAAACCGAATCACTGTATGTTTTTACATAAAACCGAATTTCCGCAGGTTTTACTTATGATATCCGTTGTATCCGTAAGGTTTCACTTATAAACTGCATTGGGATCACGATCGCCCTGAAATATTATTCCGTCAGACTCGATCCTCAGATGCGGGAGCAGTATACGGGACAGCCTTTTTACCGGAGCAGAAACTCGGAAAGTTTATTAGCTCAGGACAGTCCTTCTATTACGCCGTCGGGAGATATCGTCATTTTTTCGGTGCAAGGCGTTTTCGGAAGTCCGGGCATGAGCATGATATCCCCGCAGACAGCCACAATAAAACCGCTTCCGGTCCTGAGCTCAAGATCTGCCACCGTGAAGGTGAAATTTTCGGGAGCGTTGATCAGTTTCGGATTGTCGGAAAGTGAATACTGAGTTTTTGCCACAATGACGGGCAGTTTGTCGCAGCCTGTTTCTTTTATCCGTTTCAGACTGGTCTTTGCTTTTGCGGAGAACACAACTTCGCCGGCTCCGTAAATATTGATGGCGAGTTTTTTTATTTTTTCTTCAAGCGAGTCTTTGAAGCTGTAGGCGTAGGTAATCTGAGGGACTTTTGCGTTGGCGAGTTCGATTACCTTGCTTGCCAGTTCGAGTGCGCCGAAGCCGCCCTCCGACCATACTTTTACGGGAATGCAGGGGGTTTTGAGGAAAGCGCAGAAATCCTTTACGGCTTCGATTTCTTCGGGAGTATCCGAAGTGAAAAGATTGAGTGCGACCACGACCGGCAGATTGAAAGCCGCCATATTCGCTATGTGACGTCCGAGGTTTGCGCATCCGACCTCGACGGCGTCTGTATCAGGCAGCGAGAGCTCGGTTTTGGCGACGCCTCCGTGACTCTTGAGCGCGCGTATGGTGGCTACTATCACGGCGCAGGAAGGCTGAATGTCGGCAATCCGGCATTTCAGATCGAGGAATTTCTCCGCTCCGAGATCGGCTCCGAAGCCTGCCTCCGTGACCACATAGTCGGCATATGTCATGGCTGTTTTTGTGGCTATGATACTGTTGCATCCGTGAGCGATATTGGCAAAAGGTCCGCCGTGGATAAATGTCGGGGTCCCGAGAAGCGTCTGTACGAGATTAGGCTTGATGGCGTCTTTTAAAAGTATCGCCATCGCATTATGTACGTTTAGTTCTCTGGCGTATACGGGTCTGTCGTCGTAGGTGTACCCGACAGTGATGTTTCCGAGTCTTTCGATGAGGTTTTCAAGGGAAGTCGCAAGACATACTATCGCCATCACTTCGCTTGCAGCTGTGATGTTGAATTTGTCCGTACGCGTCACTCCGTCCGATACCCCGCCTATCCCGATGACTATGTTGCGCAGGGATCTGTCATTGAGATCGACGGCTCTGTTCCAGATGATACGCTTGGGATTGATGCCCAGTTTATTCCCCTGGTGCAGGTGATTGTCTATGACTGCCGAAAGCAGATTGTTTGCTGTAGTGATGGCGTGGATATCTCCGGTAAAGTGAAGATTAATGTCCTCCATGGGTACTACCTGTGAAAGCCCGCCTCCCGTTGCTCCTCCTTTTATCCCGAATACCGGTCCGAGACTCGGTTCGCGCAAAGCGAGGCATGTTTTATTGCCTAGGATGTTCATTGCGTCGGCAAGTCCTATGGACACCGTTGTTTTTCCTTCTCCCGCGGGCGTAGGGTTGAGCGCTGTTACCAGGATAAGTCTTCCGTGCGGATTTATGGGAGCGTTTATCTTCGCCTTGTATCTTCCGTAAAACTCCACGTTCTCTTCCGATACTCCGAGATCATCGGCAATTTCCGATACGGGAAAATAATTGAATCGTGAAGCTATGTCTATATCGCTCAAAGCACCTTTTTTCAGTTCATCGGCTATCGCTTTGAATTGTTTTTTTCTGAGTTCTGCTCTTTTACTCATGTTCTTTCTCCGTTATTGCGTATTGTAAACGGCTTTTCGATACCGTTTTTGTTTGATGGTGTTTCAGTCGTTGGCGTAAAGCAGATCGTATAATTCCGTTACGGTGTTTATGGCTTTTACCAGACTCGTGACGGTAATGGAATAGGGCAGCGTACCTTCTTCCACTGTCAGAAGCCCGCCCGCATACATTACCGTTCCGCTGATCTGACGCATCAGTTCCGTCATGGAAGCTTCGGGGTAATCGAAGGTGCCGTCCGTTTCTTCCGCGAGCTCTTTCACTTCAGTGAAGACGTCTCCGATCGCAGAAGAAAGCAGTTTTTTCGCCTGACTGCTTTGTTTCTGACACTCGGCGATATCTCCGTTTTCCATTGCCTGCAAGGATGAAATCAGGTAATTTATGCAGTATCCGCAACATTCGATAAGTTCGCCGATAAGTTTCGCGTCCATTTTTTGCCTCCGCATTTTATTTTTTCTTTCTCTCGGGCTTTTCGTTGCCGAAGAAAGGTCTCAGATCGTCCCCTTTTACCATTACCGCCTCCCGGGCGATTTTCGCCATGGGCAGGTCACTGTATGAATCGCTGTAAAAGCATTCAATTACTGTTTCGCCGTATATTTCTCTGAATCTGCGCGGTTTTTCCTTTCCGTAGCAGTTTTCACCGTTTATTTTTCCTGTGCGGCTGTCCATCCTTGTGCCGATCAGACTGACATTGAGCTTATCGGTGATCGGTCTCAAGAAAAACTCCGGAGACGCCGAAATTATCACATCGTCACTGCGCTTCTGACCGAGATACCATTTTTTTATCCCGCCGGCATTTTTCTCCCAGAATTTTCCGGCAAGCCGTTCGTTGTTTCCGGTAAAGCGCAGATACACGGAAAAGAGTTCTTTCCCTTTTCCCCTGGGGATAATCCGCAGGAAAAGCAACGCCAGCACGATAAGCTGACAGGGCAGAAGAAAGATGATGTAAGGCCGCCTCACCAGACAATACAGATAAAAACGGGAATAACTCTCATGCTTAAAAATCGTTTTATCGAAATCATATACTCTCACGCAGTCCTCTCGTCTCATATCAAACAATAATCCAACCTTACTATAATACCATATCCGCCTTACGTTGTCAAGTCAAACTCAGGAGCGGAAACGTACGTCCGATATATTTATAGCTGTCTGTTTTGTATATGTCGGCGAAAGATTTTTTGTGAGGCGTCCGACTTTATTTATGCAATATATTAGCGGACTGATACAAGAAAAAACGTCTAAAATTCTGACAGAGGTTGAAATTCGAATGTATTCGTGGTATGATATTTCAAAGAAAAAGATCGGAGGCACATAAATGTTCAAAAGCATTGAAGAACTCAGAAGTTATTGCAAAGAAAACGAAATAGTGATGATAGATTTCAAAATGGTGGATATTGACGGAAAATGGCGTCATGTGACCATTCCCGCCAAGAATTTCAACGAAAACACGCTTAAATACGGTATCGGTTTTGACGGGTCAAATTACGGGTATGCGGCTCTTGAAAACAGCGATATGGTATTTATTCCGGACATGGCTTCGGCGCGGCCGGACAGTTTTGCTTCTGTCAGGACCCTGTCGATGACGGGCACGGTATGTATAATAGGCAAAGACAGCAATGTTCCTTTCGGGCAGTACCCTAAAAATATCGTTATTGCCGCGGAGAAGTATATGCGCGATATCGGCGTGGCGGACAAGATGATAATCGGACCCGAGTTTGAATTCCATGTTTTTGATAAAGTGAAGTACAAGGTGAAGCCGGGTGAGGCGGCATATTCGTTGGAAACAGCGGAATCCGAGGAGAGCGCTTTCAGCGACGACGAAAAAAATCACGGGTATCATCTGAGCGGACATGACGGTTACCATGCCGATCTTCCGCAGGATGTAACTGCTGATCTCAGGAGTGAGATATGCGTTTTGCTTGAGAAATGGGGTGTGGCGGTAAAATACCATCACCATGAAGTCGGCGGTTCGGGGCAGCTGGAGATAGAAACGGAACTGGGCGAAATGAGCGATATGGCCGATAAGACCATGATTGTTAAGTACGTGATAAAAAATGCGGCGCAAAAGAGCGGAAGGAGTGCCACGTTCATGCCCAAGCCGATATACGGACAGGCAGGAAACGGAATGCATGTCCACATGCTGCTGCTCAAAGACGGAAAGGGTGTGTTTTATGACGAGAAGGGGTATGCAGGCTTGTCTCAGACGGCGCATTGGTTTATAGGCGGACTTCTCGAGCATGCATCTGCGGTGTGCGCATTCACCAACCCTTCTACCAATTCATTCAAGAGGCTTGTGCCCGGTTTCGAAGCGCCCGTGACCATCGGCTACGCCACGGCTAACAGAAGCGCCGTCATAAGGATACCCGCATACGCCAAAACACCCGAAACAAAGCGTTTTGAGCTCAGAAATCCGGACGCTACCTGTAATCCGTATTTTGCCTATGCCGCGATACTTATGGCGGGACTCGACGGTATCCGGAAAAAGATCGATCCTTCTGTCCGCGGGTGGGGACCTTTTGATTTCAATCTGTATAATCTTTCTCAGGAGGAACAGAAGAAGATAGCTTCGTTGCCACGTTCGCTGAATGAGGCGCTCGACGCTCTCGAAAAGGACAACTTATTCCTGACGGAAGGCGGCGTGTTCCCGAAGGAACTGATATCGGCATGGATAAAGCGTAAGCGTGCACAGGCCGCGAGAGTGGAGTCGATACCCAATCCTGCGGAAATAGCGGAATACTATAATTGCTGAGTTTTTTCAAGCCGCCGGGGGACAGAATCCGTTCAGGCGGCTTGAATCCTGAAAAAGGTCGGGAGAGAAATGCGCCCGCCGTGCTGAAAATGCTGTACAAATTTTTCGGGATGTAGTAACATATATAGAGAGTATAGTATATGCTGCCGGGCATGATCAGGCTTTTGCGGTGGACTTATATAAGTTGCTGCCGGAAAGGGAAGCGTCCGGCAGACATCTGAGGAGAATAAATTGGCAAAAACCAAAATCGGAGGTCAGGCGATATTTGAAGGCGTAATGATGCGCGGCGAAAAAAATATCGCTTTGGCGGTAAGAGATCAGAAAGGAGATATTTTATTGGAAACAGAGCGTCTTCCCGAAAGGAAAGGCGCCGCAAAAATCCCGTTTATACGGGGCGTCGTGAATTTGATAGGTACTTTTTCGGGCGGTATGCGTTATATAACGAGATCGGCCGAAATCTGGGGTGCGGACGGAGAAACCGAAGAACAGGTGTCCGAAAAATCTATGAAAGCAGCTACGGCGGTCGGGGCTGTGCTTGGAATTCTCGCTGCCGTATTGCTTTTTATTTTTGTTCCGGATTTTCTTACGAGAGTGATTTTCAATCTTTCGTGGGGCAGGGTGGATTTTTCGGGCTTTTCTGAATTTTTTTCGACCCTTACAAGCAACGATCTTATAGAGAGTTCGGCAGGGATGCTTATTCTGGGCAATATAGCCAAGGGTATTTTTAAGATCGCGATATTTATATTATACCTTGTCTGCGTCAGAAGGATAAAGGAAGTAAAGCGGGTTTTCATGTACCACGGTGCAGAGCACAGAACCATAAACTGTTTTGAGAAAGAGCTTGAGCTTACAGTGGAAAACGTACAGAAGTGTTCTTCTTATCATGACAGATGCGGAACTGCGTTTCTGATATATGTGATCATAATTTCAATAATCATAAATGCCGTGATAGAAGTGTTTTTACCGGGTTTTTACGCGCTGCTCGGAAACAATGCGCTGAAAACGCTGGTAAGACTTATAATAAGACTGGTGTGTCTTATTCCGGTGGCGGCAGTATCGTATGAGTTCCTGATGTTCAACAGCAGGCACGAATGGCTGATACTTAAGCCCCTGAAAGCTCTGGGCAGGGGAATGCAGAGACTCACTACGGCGACTCCGGAAGATTCGATGGCGGAAGTGGCGATAGTTTCATTTAAGACCGTGCTGGAAATGGAGAAAGACCCCGATATCCCCCTTATGAAATTCACGACCGTGGGAGAACTGAAAAAAGAGGCTGCAGAAAAAGGCGTTTCGGAAATGGCGGCGGCAGAATGGCTCATCTGTGAAAAAACAGGCATAAAAAGGAACGCTCTTGACGATAAGTCATATATAAGCGCAAATGCCCTGCCCGGGATAAAGGAAGGACTCTTGCGTCTTGAGGCGGGAGAACCTTTACAGTATATATTAGGCGATCAGCAGTTTTTCGAATATCGTTTCAAAGTGGGCAAGGGAGTGCTGATACCTCGTCCCGAAACCGAAGAGCTTACGGTCAGAGCTTTAGAGCTTGCCGAAGCGGATTCCCGGTTTCTCGATATGTGTGCGGGCAGCGGTTGTATAGGAATAACCGTTGCGCTGAAGAAGGGATGCGAAACGGTCCTTGCCGAAAAGAGTGAAGAAGCTCTGAAATATTGTAGGCTGAATGCCCGGGAGCTCGGAGCGAAAGTCGAGATAGTAAAAAGCGACATGTTTTCTGCCGTGCAGGGCAGATTCGACATAATAGCATGCAATCCGCCTTATATCCCTACTGAAAAGCTCGGTACTCTAGATAAGTGCGTCAGGGACTATGAACCTCTTTCCGCACTGGACGGCGGTTCGGACGGCCTCGATTATTACAGGGTGCTTGCACACGAAGCTTTTTCATTCCTGAAGCCGGAGGGAGTCCTTTTAATGGAGATAGGAGAAGATCAGGGCGAAAGCGTAAAGGAGATATTCGCGGGCCGGAGCGTAAAAATAATAAAGGATATGGAAGGGAAAGACAGGATCGCGGAAGTGTCCGCAGGGGAAAGCGATGTTTAAGAAGTTGGATGATATAAAAAAGCGTTATGATTTTCTGACGGAGGAGATTTCCAGAAGCGAAGTCATAGCCAGACAGGAAATGTGGAAGAAGCTGGTTAAAGAGCATAGCGGTCTCGAACCTGTCGTGGAGAAATATAATGAGTACCGGAAGTATGAAGATCAGCTTGAAGAAACCGAAGGTATGCTCAGGACGGAAAAAGACCGCGAAATGCTTGAAATGCTTCAGGCCGAAAGGGATGAGCTGAAGGAAAAACTCTCCCATACGGAAGAGGAACTCAAGGTTTTGCTGCTGCCGAAGGACCCCAATGACGAAAAGAACGTCATAATCGAGATCAGATCGGGTGCGGGAGGCGAGGAAGCCTGTCTTTTTGCTTCACAGATAAGACGGATGTATTATATGTACGCCGAAAGGAAGCACTGGCGCATAGAAGAACTCGGACTCAACGAAACGGAGCTTGGCGGAATCAAGGAAGCTTCGTTTACCGTTGTCGGGAACGGGGCATACAGTAAACTCAAGTATGAGAGCGGGGTGCATCGTGTGCAGAGGGTGCCGGCTACCGAATCTCAGGGCAGAATACACACCTCCACTATAACCGTGGCGGTGCTTCCCGAGGCTGAGGACGTTGACATAGTCATTGACGAAAAGGATCTTAAGATTGACACCTACCGAAGCGGAGGTGCGGGCGGACAGCACGTAAACAAAACGGAAAGTGCGATAAGGATGACACATATACCCACGGGAATAATAGTGGAATGTCAGGACGAAAGGAGCCAGATAAAAAACAGAGACAAGGCAATGAAAGCTATGAAGAGCAAGCTTTATGATCATTTTCAGTCCATAGCCGACGCGGAATATGCAAAGACGCGCCGTACACAGGTCGGGACCGGAGACAGGAGCGAACGGATACGGACGTATAATTATCCTCAGGGGAGGGTGACCGATCACAGGATAGGTATGACTCTTTATTCTTTGGAAAATTTTATGAACGGCGATATGGACGAAATGATAGAAGCTCTCGCCATAGCCGACAGGACGGCGAAATTGCAGTCGGGTGGCGAGTGAAGCCGTGTGCAGCGCAACGAACAATTGCGGTGCAACGAACAATATCAGAATACAAGTTGAGGAATCAACATAAAAATAACTCAGGACGGTGAAACTTATGAAAAAATTAGCAGTAAGAGCCGGAATAGTCGCTCCATCATTGACTTTGGCAATTACGGCACAGGCAAACAAGCTTAAAGCGCAGGGTGTTGATATAGTCGGATTTACCGCCGGCGAGCCTGACTTCAGGACTCCCGAATATATAGTCGACGCGGCGAAGGAGGCATTGGACAAAGGCTTCACGAAATATACTCCCGCTTCTGGTACGGCAGAACTCAAAAAAGCCGTGTGCAGCAAGCTTGAAAGGGAAAACGGGCTTATATATGCTCCCGAAAACATAGTTATTTCATCCGGAGCGAAGCAGTCGCTTTATAACGTGATGCAGATACTGCTTGACGAAGGCGACGAAGTCATAATAATAAAACCCTATTGGCTCACTTATCCGGAAATAATCAAGCTCAACGGCGGAGTTCCCGTTTATGTGGATACGAAAGCCGAAAAAGGATTTATTCCCGATATAAACGATATAGAAAAAGCCGTCACTTCAAAGACAAAGGCAATAATCGTAAATTCTCCTAATAATCCCACGGGGGCGGTGTACTCCGAGGAGGAGATCAGAGCCGTTGCACGGCTGGCGCAGAAATACGATCTGTGGATAGTTTCGGACGAAATATACGAAAAACTTGTTTACGACGGGAAGAAGCACGTTTCTTTCGCTTCAGTCAGTGAAGACGCGAAATCCCGCACATTCGTGGTCAACGGGCTGAGCAAAGCTTACGCTATGACGGGATGGCGTATCGGTTATGTTGCCGCGCCCGACGCGGAATCCGCCAAAGCCATGGGGTCCATTCAGAGCCATGAAACAAGCAATCCCAACAGTGTGGCGCAGTATGCTTCTGTTGCGGCGCTCGGAAGCGAAGGCGATAAAGTTATAGATTCCATGGTGCGTGTTTTCGATGAAAGAAGAAAACTCATGCTTTCTCTGCTCGAAGGAATAAAATATATAAAACCTGTCGCGCCTTCGGGAGCTTTTTATGTCATGATCGACGTGAGCGGAATAATAGGCAGAAGCGTAAACGGCGAGATCATCACAACGCCCATGCAGCTGAGCAAAGTACTGATAGAAAACGCTAATGTCGCGGTGATACCGGGTGAGTGCTTCGGCGCAGACGAGTATATCAGACTTTCCTACAGCCTGAGCGACGACAAAATAATCGAAGGAATAAAAAGGATAAAAGCTTTTACCGAAAAAATAAATTAACGGAGGTGCCCTGATGATAAAGGTCTTCTACGGGGAAAGAGGAAGCGGAAAAACAAAAAGAATGGTAGATCATGCCAACGATTATGCGCTTTCCGCAAAAGGCAACGTCGTGTATCTTGACAGAGACGTCAACCGTATCCACGATCTGGTCCACGAAATAAGACTGGTCAACGTATACGACTTCGGCATCCGCGACGGAGCCTCACTGATTTCATTCATCAAGGGTCTTCTTGCGGGAAACAGCGACATTGAAATGGTTTACATCGACAGTGCCGCAAAAATAATTTCCGGCGGGTACGAAGATATGAAAAAGCTTTTCTCGGAAATGGAAAACATATGCAGAGAGCACGGAGTGGACTTCGGAGTCACCGTGGAAGGGAAAGAAGAAGAAAAGCCCGACTTTATTCTGCCTTATATTTAAATCATATTTAAATCAGGTGAAAAGATGGCTAAAGTAAGTTTCAAAGAGTTTATTTCCACAAAGCAGGGGAAAACGATCATAATCGCGCTTATATCCGTACTTGCCGTCGGATTGGTGGTGGGGCTCGTAGTCGGGGTAGTGGGCACAACGGGGAGTTCTTCCCTCGAAGTTGCCTCCCGCGCCGAGATCCGCGCACGCGTTGCGACGAAATACATCGTTCCCGACGTGGAATGCACTTCAGGCACGCTCCTTTTCAACAGAAGTCTGACGTCGGCTCAGATGTCCGAAAAGGAAAACGACGAGTATATAGTGAAATATGAGATGGTGGTAAGCCGTATCAACGACGAAGGAACTTCCGTGGGCTATATAATAACCGCAACCTGTACCGACGGCGTGGTTTTTGATCCTTCGCTCATACAGTCGCCACAGGGTTTTACCAAGCCGTATTATGCAGAAAGCGATACCGAAATGCTTTATCCGGTGTACGTGGAACGCGTTGAAAGGAACGATACGGAAATTCCTTATCTTGTCAGCCTGCATTTTTGGTATAACGAGCAGATTTTTGTCTTTTCGACAGGTATAACCACGCTCAACGACACGTACTACGGCGTTGATATTTTGCTCAAAGAAATAGACGCTTTGGTTTTGTGATGATAGTCGGTGTGAGGGTTTTAGTCGCATAGCCAGAACTTTCTCGTTCTGATCAGGCGGACGTTTACCGGCAGATTCCGGAAACAGACAGCCGAGGAACGATATTTTACGCCGAGATAAAATTGCGGGCAGCAGTATAAACGACAATATCGTGACAGAACGGAATAAAACAGAAAATATATCGAAAAAAGCTCGGGGCGGAAGTTTAACTTCCGCCTTCGTTATGTGGATACGAAAGCTTGTGCGTCTTGGTTTTCCGGATATTTGAGAGATTTCCGAAGCCCGAACCCGTTCTGACGGGTCTTTTGTCTGTCTTAGGGCGCCAGAGGTTTGTTCGGGTTTGGTCGCCAAGCTGCGCCGGCCGGAATTATTGCCGAGTCTGAAGGGTTTTCCGGATATTTGAGAGATTTTCGAAGCCCGAACCCGTTCTGACGGGTCTTTTGTCTGTCTTAGGGCGCCAGAGGTT
>URET01000008.1 GCA_900546875.1 uncultured Eubacteriales bacterium | reverse complement strand
TAAAAGCGTCTGAGCACATCCGACGCGAAACAGAAGAAAGCCCGAGGCGATACTGACAAAATTCCTGAGCGGAACAGCGCGTTCACTGCCGGAGAACGCATAAAGCAGAACGCATAAAAGCGTCTGAGCGCATCCGACGCGAAACAGAAGAATGAGCTCATTACTCGTAGGCTTTCGGTACACTGAAATGTGAGCCGAGAGCTAAGAGTTACCTGACACCATACGCCTTTGCTGCGGTACCGGCAAAGTGTGTCCGGCTTTATGTCTTAGCCCGGTCAATCCGCATTTGGCGGACTGAAGTCAGTCAGGAGCAAACGAGGATCGTAAGCATAATGCATAAAAATCATGTAAAATATAAAGAGTATGTAAAAAAGAATAAAAATCGAAAACAGACATATGCTCATATAAATTCATAATGATTGAATAAAGTAAATTATCGGGTCAGCTATCGGTGCGCTGAAGTCAAAATATTGACTGCGGAGACCGTGCGGGAATGAAAACTTTTTTGAATTTTGTCAGTTTCGTGTAAAAATAAGTATAATACACTAAAAATGCTTGACAAAACAATTGAGATTAATTATAATATTCAAAAAAGCGACGATCGTCGCGGCAAAAACAGGAGAAGGATTATGAAAAAGAAATTACTGTTGATCACATTGCTGTTTACTGTGTTATGTATATCGTTGTCGGCGTGTACTCTGGTTTATCCCGGTACTTACAAATTCGAGTCAATGAAATATACATCGCCTCTCGGCGGAACTACCGAATATAAGATCGGGGATTCTTTCTTAGGCACCGAAATAACGAAAGATTCCGTGGTATTGGAGCTAAAGTCGGACAATACATGTGAAATTACCGTGTCATTGGGATCGTTGTTATCTTATTCGACGACAGGGACATGGGAGGTCAATGCCGAGGATTCTTCAAAAGTGGACATTAAGACTTCGGTAATCACGACGACTTCGGAATTCAATTTAGGAAAGCTTATTTATACGGACGGCGGATTCATTTTCACGCTTACGAGGTTCTGAGGACGGAATGAAAGTCCGGAACGGTTTTATTGCGTAAGAGAAGGCGGTTCCGGACGGGTTGATGAAGATAAGGGAAGATCGATGAGATAAGAGGAGGCTCTTATCTCATTTTATTATTGCAAGTCATTTAAAATGGATTGCTTTTTTTTGGGATTTATTGTATTATGTAATGTGAGTTAATGTCGGCACAGAGGGTGCGGAGAGAAAAAGTGCCGGGAGGAAGAGGAAAGCGAAGCGGATGAAGGTGTGTGTGCTGGCGAGCGGGAGCAAAGGAAATTCGACATTCATAAAGTCGGGCGATACGAGTATACTTATAGACTGCGGGCTTTCCGCAAAAAAGGTCGCCGAATCGCTGAATGAATTGGGAGAAGAGGCGTCCGCGCTTTCGGGCATACTGATCACCCACGAGCATACCGATCATATAGCGGGACTCAAGGATTTCTGCGGAAGATACAGAATCCCGGTATATGTGCATGAAAAGGGAGCGGAAGCGCTTGTCGGCAGAAGCGGAATAGACGTGAGGCTGCTGAGACCTTATGTCGGAGCTTTGCCGATAGGCGACTTATTTATGGAGTATTTGCCGCTTTCGCATGATGCGGCGTATTGTGTCGGATACAAGCTGACGGGAGTACGTGGAAGTATTTGTACCGTGACGGATACGGGGTGTTTCCCGGAGGGCGCCGAGAATTTTTTCAAAGACAGCACTCTTGCCGTGCTTGAAAGCAACCATGACCGTACCATGCTGATAAAAGGAAATTATCCCGAGAGGCTGAAAGCGCGTATAATGGGATTGAAAGGACACTTATCGAATGAACAGGCTGCTCAGATGTTATTGAAGCTGCCGGAAATGGGCGTAAAGGAAGTATGGCTTGGTCACATATCGGAAAACAACAATACCGAGGAGCTTGCCATGAGCGTAAGTCTCGAAGCTTTGAAGTCCAACGGGATATGCGAAGGCAGGGATATAGAAGTCAAAACGCTGGTGCAGCGTAAAAGGAGTTTATATAAGGATGTCGGGTAGAGGGAATTATGATAGGCTTGAAAAGGTATATTTAAGGGAAAAGCCCGATAAATATGACGCCTTGATGGCTTTCGGGCTTGGTATGCTTATAAGTCAGATAATGGCGGTATTTGCTATTGCTTTGACTGACGATATAGGGGGATCGGCGATATTGCAGTTGACGCTTATCGCGTTTGTACTCATTTATTCGTTAAAAAACGGATTTTCGGTACAGATGATTGGTCTCAGGCGTACAAAGCCCTTGAATTATGTTTTCGGGATCCTGATCGGACTGATAACATTGTTTGTGAGCCTGCCTCTTGTTGACCTGTGGATAGAGCTTTTAGAGCTTATTGGGATTAACTTGCAGAATACCGAAATAGTTATTGGAAACGATTTCTTATCCGTTGCTGCAGCGTTTTTAGTCTTAGGTATCATGCCGGCATTCGGAGAAGAGTTCCTGATGAGAGGACTTGTGGTTCACGGGCTTGCGGAAAACTACGGAAAATGGAAAACCGTATTTATAAGCGCTGCATTGTTTGCGTTGCTTCACGGAAATCCCGTGCAGCTGATACATCCTTTCATAGTAGGGGCAATAATGGCGTATCTGGTGTTTGAAACGGGCAGTATTATTCCCGCCATGCTTTTGCACGGAGTGAATAATACGTTTACTCTGACGCTTTCCCTTGTGTCAGGGGATGAAGAAGATATTATTTTCGGCGAAGGAAGAGAATGGCTGTTATTTGCGATAGCTTTGGTGTTGACAGCGGGATTGCTTGTCGGGGTGTATTTTTATAATCGCGGAAAGGGCAGTACTGACGGTGCCTTTAGAGCAAGCGGCGGAGCAAAGGAAGGTTCTGGACAGGTGGATACGGATCACGGCTCCGAAGCCTCGATCTCAGACCTTGCGGACGATACGGGATCAATGAATGAAGAGGTGCCGCAGACTTATAATCAGAAAAGACTGGCTTTTTTGCTCGTTCAGCAGGAAAAGAACAGGATAATGCTGTCAAAAGGGGCTTTTCTGATAGCATTTGCACTGTGTGTGATGAGCTATATTATCATTCTGTTCGGGTTACAGTGACGGATGTATAAAATAAGGATAGTAGCAGTCGGAGGACTGAAGGAAGGATATCTCAGGGAAGGTGTTGAGGAATATACAAAGAGGATAAGTCCTTATGCAAGGCTTGTGATTGAGGAAGCGGCAGAGTCCCCGCTTACCGACGAGAGCGAAGCCGGAGTGAAGCGGGTGCTTGCACAGGAAAGTAAAGGAATATCGGCACGGCTGTCAGGGTATGTGATGGTTACGGACGTGGAAGGAAAAACGCTTACGAGTGAGGAGTTCAGTAAAGAGATAATAAAGGGATGTACGGAAAAAGGCGAAACGACTGTCGTGATAGGATCTTCTTACGGGCTTGACGAAACGATAAAAAAGGCGGCTGATGTAAGGGTGTCGTTCGGAAGGATGACAATGCCTCACAGATTAATGAGATTAGTGGTATGCGAGCAGGTGTACAGGGCTCTGACGATAAAAGCGGGAAAGACTTATCACAAATAGTATCGGAGTTTATATGGGAAAAAAAGGTAAGAAAGTGGTACTCAGGGATTACGGTAATTACCTGAGCAAAAACGAAGTGAAGGCTGAAAGGACGGAAAAGCCGTTGATGAATATAGTGGTATTTCTGTGTGTGGTGATATCATTTATATGTATGGTGGCGTTTCCGTTGGTGAAGGTGCTGGTATGGAGCAACGAGCTGGGCATATATCCTCAGAGCGGATATACGTTTTCGCTGAATTATTTTGCCACGCTTTCTCTTGCAGGGACAGAAGGAAGCAGTATAGATATAGGGTCGGTGGAAGACTTCAAAGAAATACTTGAAGGCAATGTGATCTGGAGTCTGATAGTGGGCGACAATTCGGCAGAATTCAATAAGGCGATAGACAATCTTACGGCAGCGGTAATAGCGGGCATATGTGTGATGGTTGTAAGCGCGGCATTATTTGTGTGTTCTATGTTGGGGATAGTGGGAGCGAAGAAAACCGAACCTTTCGTGAAGTGGTTAAGTCTGGCGTTTTTTGCGGTGACGTGCGTGTATATGGTGTTTACGCAGGTCATAAGTGCCGAATCTGTTGTGGTAAACGCCGTAAACGTCAAAGTGATAAGTTCAGGCGGAAGCATAGCGATGAGCGTATTTGCACTGGGGGCGGCGGTCTCGGCCTGGGTCATACGCAGATAGGAAGAACGGAGAAGTAACATGTCTGAGATTTTGACTCCGCAGACTTTGTGGAAAGATTACGATGAAACCGACATTGAACTCAATGAAAGGACCGTGCATTCGTACGAAGAGGACGGCGTAAATTTCAGCGAGGTATATTATGACGGCGTAAGTGGAGAGAGGAACACGGCGCGTGTATTTGCCGTAACGGCGCACGTGAAGGATGAGCAGCCCGAAAAGCAGCCGGTGATGCTTCTTATCGACGGAGTGAACAGGAATACCGATAAGGAACTGATGCATTTCTGGGCGCGTCAGGGATACCTTGTGATACTGCCCGACTATTGCGGCGGAAACGGTATGCGAACCATATATCCCGAGGAGCTCAGGTATTGCAATTACGCCGAGGCGGGAAGACATTATACCCATGTCGACACTTCCGCTAAAGACACATGCTGGTATAACTGGGCATACTGCATGAGACGGACTTTAGCCTATGTGCAGAAGGTGTACGGCAGCAGTGAATTTTACGTTTACGGAAGGTATGAGGGAGTAAGACTGGCGATGATGCTTCTGGGGCTGGACAAAAGGATAAAGGCGGGAGCTTTGTTATTCGGGTGTCTGTGGGAGGACGTAGGAAAGGAGTATATCGCCGGCGAAAAAAGCGAAGGTTTCGACCTGAAGAGCAGACTTGAAATGGAAGAAGAGCAGGAAAGGCGTCTGGCGGGGATATCGCCGCAGACCTACGCCGCCATGATCGAGGTCCCGGTATATATAGTGCAGGGCACGAACGCGACAAACGCCGATATAATCAAGAATTACGAAGTATCTTTCAGAATGAAGAATTTATTCGGGAGCACCTTTGTATACCTGCCTCGCATGACGCAGGGTTACGGCAAAGACGTGGATGAGCTCATAGCGGTATGGTTTTCGTCGCCGCCGCCGGCAAGGCAGCCCGAAATAAAGGCGGAGGTCAAAAACGGATGTCTTCAGGCACATGTCGATCTGATGAGGATGGATAATGCCGAAAATGCGGAAATATACTTTTCGCGCGGGAACGCGCCGCAATACGTGCGCAACTGGATTAAGGCGAACGATGTGAAAATGCTCATAGACGACTGTTTTGTGCAGATCGAGGTGACAGATCTTGACGCTCCGGTATATATGTTTGCCAATGTCACTGCCGACGGACAGGTCTTTTCTTCAAGAATAATCAGCGTAGTGCCTTCAAGGATCGGGGTCAGCGTCACGTCAGAACCTACGAAGCTGATATATAAAGGCAAGTTCGGAGTAGCGGAATTCGTCCCGATGGATCCGACCAAGCCTCAGACTCCGGAGTTTGTGAGGAATAATCCCGTAGTTGCGGCTGCAGGGGCTTTTGACGTGATGGGGATCAAGGGAAGAGCGCTCGCCACCTTCGCTCTCAACGACGATAACGTCAGGATCAGTCCCGACAGCGCTTTGACATTTGACGTATGTTCTGCCGTTCAGCAGGAAATGAAAGTATATTATCTCACCGATTGGGGAAACGCTAACAGTAAAGGATATTCGGTTTCGGTATCTCTCGTCGGAGGAAAATTGTGGCAGAAAGTATCCATAACGCAGGAAGATTTCAAGAGTCTTTCGGGGACATCGGCACAGAACAAGGAAACACAGAATAAAAAACTTCTTGCGTTTGTGGCGGAAGAAGAAATCATACTGAACAATATTTTGTTTACCTGAGGCATAAATGGACGATAAAAGTATATACGACGATAACGGGGTCCTCCGGGAAAAAGACGAAGAACAAATCAATAAAGACCCGGTACCCGAGTCTGAGATCACGGATGAAAAGGCAGCCGCATCGGAAGGCGAAAAAGAAAATGGACAGCAGCCGGGTACCGAGTGGGCAGGCGTCGCAGACGGGTTCACGGAAATGAGTGAAAGCGGAGCCGTCGAAGAGGTCCGGGATGAAAATATCGGGCACGCCGCGGACGCCTCGGGATCGGAAGCATGTCCGGCAAATGACGTCGCGTTTTCCGGGACAAAAGGCGAAAGCGTAACAAAAAAAAGAAGATCATACGGCGCTTTATGCTGGATCATTGTGGGGATTCTGGCGTTTTGTTGCGTAATGCTGATATACGGCATGATAGAATATTCCGATTCATACGTAGTATCGGGCAATTCCATGACCATAACCGTCACGGCGGGAGAGGGCGCGGATCAGACTACCGAATATTACGGCTATGTGAACGGCAGTTACGTTTACACCAAACAGGAGCAGGCAGGACGCGGAGATGTCGTGATCCTTTACCGCGATGGCAGCAATTACCTGATAAAAAGGATAATCGGACTCGCAGGCGACAGCATATGGCTTGAAGACGGTTATGTTTGGGTAAAGACCTCGGAGGGGGATAAATACGTCATAACCGAAGAGGAGGGCGCGGAGCTGAGCAGGATAGAGAAAAACAGAGAAGGAAATCTTGCCGGCACAAGCGAAGAGGATCCATTTATAGTGCCCGAAGGATGTATATATTATATGGGCGACAACAGAAACAACTCCACCGACAGCAGACAGACAGGTGCGGTGCCGGAGAACAGGATCATCAGTAAAGTGAAGGGATTCGTGCCGCAGTGGTATATATTTGTACTTGCGATACGCAATGCGGCGGATCTGAGCAATTTATGAGTAAAGAAAGAATTGGTAAAAAGGCAGCTTTAAACAAGCTGCCTTTTTTGTGGCTCGGTATGTAAACGGGCGAGAGCTGAAGGGGATAATAGTTGTCCGTATTGCCGGAGGATCGGCTTTGAAGATAAACAGTATAGGTGCAAGTCGGTAAATAATACCCGGAATATCGTAAATCGGATATTCCGGGGCGGTCGTACGGTCATGGACGAGATCAGCGGATTGCTTTCACAGATAAAATTTACGCCGGAATTCGTCCTGGATTTTTTTCCAGTTGAGTATGGATACGATCGCGGCTGATAACATTGCGTATGAAAAGACGGCAAAAGTCAGCCAGGACACGAAATGGTTGCCTGTTATCCACACTATGATTTGCGGCCACGCGGCAAGTATGGAAATGAGAAGCGTGGATGTGGAGTAGTACTTGTTTTCACGTTTGTCGGCGAAGGCCATGATCATGCAGGTGATGTGCAGACCGAGGAGTATCGTGGGACACACATATGAAATGCTTATCCCGATATACGAAAAGTCATGACCCGAGTTGAGTGCGTGAATAAGGTCATACAACAAAGCGGCGACAGGCAGGATAAAAGCGAAGAGAGTAAGCTGAGAGTAAAATCTTCTGTGGCGGTAAAGCGATTCGAGGATACAAAAAAACACGACCGCCCCCGATACGGCAACATATGCCGACCAAAGAGATTCGGGTGTGGCGAAAATATTCACGAATACGCATATGATCACACAAACGAAAATGATAAGAAGAGATTTTTTTCTCAGGAAATTATGGTAGGCGTCTCCTCTGAGCTTCAGAGGTGGGTAACTCACAGCCGGCTGAATATCGTTGAGGTAGAATTCGCCGCCTTCGGGTGCATTTTCGGGATGACTGCCGCAGAGAGGACAATGAGACAGTTTTTCATTCAGGTATACTTTACATTCTTTACAGTATTTCATAACAGTCGGTCAACGGAAACAGATCCGTTATTTTTATTTTTCGGGGTCGAAGTTTGCATCGATAGCGATATGGGCGCCTAATTCCGAAAGTTTTGAAAAGAAGAAGCGTTCCACATCGTTTTCGGAAGAAGTTTTGGTAAAAGTCATGGTAAGAATGTTGTTAAAGGTAACGCAGGTGAGGTCGATACTTTCATGGATCTGAGGGCCCAGTGAAAATTCATATCTGAGGACATGCTTTTTGAAATAATCCGGGGCGGAGACTCTGCCCAGGTTGGAAAGGGTAGAGGTTCGCACATTATCGCCGTATTTCAGATTGAGAAGTTTGAGAGCAAGTCTTTTGACGGGGAGGGGAGCGATCTTGATAAGGAAAAAATGTTGCCCCCATACGTTGTAGCCTACCAGCTTGTCAAAAAATTCTCTGTTGTACTGAGCCCTGAACTGATCTTTGCATTCCGAAATGATCTTTTCGAGAGTATCTCCTCCTCTGTGGGCAATCGACATCATGGATACGAAATTTCTGAGGCTTTTTGAAGGATAAAGCTTTCTGAGGTTTACGGGCACGCTTATTACTATGGATTTTTTCCCTTTTTTTCCGTAAAGTTTCATAGCTTCGGCAAAAGAAAGGATATAGATCGCTGTAAGCAGTTCGCCGACCGTGGCGTTGTAGAGCTTGGCGATGCGGTTTATTTCGTCTGCCTTGGCAGTCCCCTTGACCAGAATGAGTGCGGTAGCGGGTAGACGGCGCATTTTGTAGTTATAAGCTTGCGGACTGTCGTTTCCGCCCTTTACGCTTTTATCAAATGAAGTCTGAAAACTGTCGATCAATTCTTCTGCACGCGGTCTGTCACGGGTATCGAGGCAATTTTCATTGTCTTCCTCACCCTTTCCGGAAAGGCGCAGATAAGCAGCCACAAGAGAATTGAGAAACGTTATCCCGCCAGTGCCGTCGGTAGCGGAGTGAAAAAACTCGACGGAGATTTCGTGCGAGTAGTAGGTGACCCTGATAAGAGGGTGACGTGAATCCACCGGTATTTTTCTGCACGGAAAATCGTGCTGACATTCGATTGTAAGCGGTTTGCCTGAGGGCTCGAGATAATACCAGAAAAGCCCCCTTTTGACAGCCGAAGTCATTGAAGGGAAACGCGGGATAAGTTCATTCAGCGCCTGCTGCAGCACTATCGGATCCACCGGGTCTTTCATGAGTACGCTCAGCCTGAACATATTGCTGATATCGGCGTTTTCCGCTGCAGGAAAGATAAGAGCGGCGTTGTCGAGATTGAGCCAGGAGTCCGGCCTGCGCTGATTTTTCGCAAGCATACTTATTTTCTGAGCCGTTGTGGGTTCTGTATTGAGTTTTTTGTTCAGCTTCGCTGCGACGGCCTGTCTTTTTTCTTCTTTTTTCAGCCGCCGTTTTTCTTTTTTATAAGCTTTGAGCCGTACCTTTGCGACAGATCTGCGTTTTTTTGCTTCCATCAGCTTCAGAGTACGTTCTTTTTTATCGGAAGCTTTTTTTACGTTATTTTCGTTTTGTTTTTTTTCTGCCATAATTTTATACGTGACCAACGCCGTGTCATACTGTGCATGACCGCATGTAAACTCCGTGCGTTGTCATAATGAATGTATAGTCAGTTGTTTCCGAGATTTTCCTTTAAATAGGGCAGCAATACCTGCGTTACCGCAGCATAGCCTGTTGCGTTCAGATGCAGCCCTTCGGGAGTGTATTTTCTGATCAGATTGCCGTCTTTATCGGCAAGGTGAGAGTAGACGTCGATATACCGTATTCCGCGTTGCCTGCAGCCCTCTTCCAGAAGAGAGTTGGTTTCGGTAATTTTGCCGTTCACCGCTCCCTTGCAGACAAAAGGCGAAAATAAAAGCGCCTTCCGGTTTACGGGATATAGGGATATCACATACACCCTGACTCCCTTTCCGGTAAAGGCTTCTGCTATGGAGAAAATGCGGGACGCAACGTTTACGGGCTTTTCTCGGGGTCCGGTGATAAAGTCATTGATCCCTATTTGAAGAAAAAGCACTTCCGGCTCAAGCGTGAATACATCGTCGATACGACGGATCACGTCGGAGGACGTTTCGCCGGCGATACCTCTGTTGCAGAGGGAGAAATCGGGAAAGAAGTCCTGAAGCGGATAGAAATCGGTAAGACTGTCTCCCAGAAATACGATTTTTCTTTTTCCGGAGAAATTGTTCATGATTCTGTGCTCCATTACCTTGTCCGCCATAAAACGCCGGTAATATTTAAAGATTATTATTGCCGAAATCGCAATAATTATCATGGTGCCCGAGAAGGCGGTCAGAATTATTTCAAGAGGCCGCATGTAAGCTCCGATGCCGTGAGGCAGAGATGGATTGAGAATAAGCGAAAAAATACCGAAGTCCGAACTCCGACGATAAATGATGCGTATTCTGTCCGATATTATAACACATCCGCCGCGATAAGACAACTTCTGAAAAGGCGTTTTGCATAAGCTCTGAGGAGCCCGGACTGTCGTGCAATGGAAGATAAGTTTAAAGCTATTAAGTTTTAGGTTTAATATAATAAATCGACGCAAGATCGCGAAAAAACCACAAACCGACAATAAAAAACAAATATATCAGAAAAAAGTAACAAAAGAACAAAAACAGAAGCAAAAAAAAGAAAAAATCGCAATTTGACGACGAAGCTCAAAAAAAGGCGGACAAAGTTTAATAATACTAATTTAAATGTTTGACAAGATTAAATGTATCTGTTAAAATAGCAAATACTGTTGAATGATCTGGGGGGAGAAGATATCGGGGGAAACTTCGAGGAGGCTTTATATGGATATAGGAGGAAACATCAAGAAGCTGAGGCTTCAGCGCGGGTTGACGCAGGAGGAGCTGGCAGAGAGGTGTGAGCTGACGAAGGGGTATATATCGCAGCTTGAGAATGATCTTGCGTCGCCGTCGATAGCGACGCTGGTGGATATACTGAGTATACTCGGAGTGACGCCTGCCTCATTTTTTTCGGAGGAGAAGGAGGAGAAGGTGGTATACACGCCGCAGGATTATTTTATATCCGAGGCGGAGGGAGTAGAGAAGGTATGGATAATTCCCAATTCGCAGGATCACGAGATGGAGCCGGTGATACTGATACTCAACGAAGGGGCGACCGGAGGAGTCAGGGTGCCGTTTGAAGGAGAGGAGATAGGGTATGTGCTGGAGGGGCGCGTAAGGATAGAGACGGATAAAGGAGTATACAAAGCGCGCAGAGGCGAGAGTTTTTATATAAACGGAAAAAGGCAGCACGAGATAGTCAACATACACAAAGGAAGGTCGAAGATACTTTGGATAACGACCCCATCTAATTTTTAGGAGAAAGGGAAATGGTCTTTACGGAAAAAACCAATAAGATAATAGAGCTGAAAAACGTAAGCAAGAGTTACGACGGCAAGCCGGTGGTAAAGAATGTAAGTTTTTCAATAAAGAAGGGGGAGTTCATAACATTTCTCGGACCTTCGGGGTGCGGAAAGACGACGACGCTGAGGATGATAGCGGGATTTGAGAAGCCGAGCGAGGGGAGGGTATACTTCAACGGCGAAGATATAACCGATTTACCGCCTCATTTAAGGAATGTAAACACGGTATTTCAGCGTTACGCGTTGTTTCCTCATTTGAATGTATTCAATAATGTGGCGTTTGGGCTGAAGCTTAAGGTGATACCGGACGGGACATATTATGTGGACAAGAAGGGAGACAAATATGAAAACATGCGCAAGATGACGAAAGCCGAGATAAAGGAGAAGGTGGAGAGGGCTCTTGCGATGGTGGATCTTGAGGATTACGGACACAGAAACGTCAATTCTTTATCCGGCGGGCAGATGCAGAGGGTAGCGATAGCGCGAGCGCTTGTAAACGAGCCGGACGTATTGTTGCTGGACGAGCCGTTGGGTGCGTTGGATCTGAAGATGCGCAAGGACATGCAGATAGAGCTGATGAATATGCACAAGAAACTGGGGATAACGTTTGTGTATGTTACGCACGATCAGGAGGAGGCGCTCACGATGTCGGACACGATAATAGTGATGCGCGACGGGGTCATACAGCAGATAGCTACGCCTCAGAAGGTGTACGATGAGCCGGCGAATGCGTTTGTTGCCGACTTTATCGGAGAGAGCAACATATTCAGCGGGATAATGCGCAAGGATTTTCTGGTGGAATTTTGCGGGCAGCAATTCGAGTGTGTGGACAAGGGTTTCAAGTACAATGAACCGATAGACGTGATAATACGTCCGGAGGACATATACATCATGAAAGAGGACAACAGTGCGGTCATGATGAGGGCAGAGGTGCAAAGCTGTGTATTCAAGGGCGATCATTATCAGACGACCGCGCTTATATACGATGAAGACAGAAGCGAAATATTGATACACGATAATGTAGAGTGTACGGTAGGAGAGGATATAGGTTTATATATAAAGCCTTTTGATCTTCATATAATGCACAAGAGCCGGATAATAAACGTCATCGAAACAGAGATGTGGGATAATAACGTGGTGGAGATATGCGGCGGAAAGTTTCCGTGC
This sequence comes from uncultured Eubacteriales bacterium, assembly GCA_900546875.1. Taxonomy (GTDB): domain Bacteria; phylum Bacillota; class Clostridia; order Christensenellales; family CAG-314; genus UMGS929. The sequence continues at coordinate 29,567 of URET01000008.1, read as the reverse complement.
AATTACGACAAGCCATCAGGTACGAAGGTGAAGGTCAGCATAGATTTTGACGATGTGGAGTTGTTTGACGATGAAGAGGACGGAATAATCGGAGGCGAGATAGTAGGGTCGATATACAAGGGCAGTTATTATCAGTATATAGTGCGCACGGATACTTATTATGATTTCTTCGTCGATTCCGAAGACGACTGGCTCAAAGGAGACAGAGTAGGGATTTCGGTAAAACCCGAGAAGATAATCATTGAGCCTGTCGGCGAGGAGGAGGCGGCGGAGTGAAGAAGAGGAAAGGGCTGAATATAAAGAGGAAGGTTTTTGCATATCCTTACGTATTGTTCATGCTAGTGTTCGTGCTGCTGCCGCTGATACTAATGCTCCAGAAGGCTTTTGTGAACGAAAACGGGCTGACATTGGAATATTTCGAAGAGTTTTTCACTCAGTCGCAGAATGTAACGGTGCTGTTAAATTCTGTGGTGATGGGGTTGGTAGTGACCCTGCTGTGTTTGCTCATAGGGTATCCGGCGGCATACTTTCTGAGCAAGTATTTCAAGGATTCGATACTCGTGATACTGTTTGCGTTGCCGATGTGGGTGAATTTTCTGATCCGTACATTGTCCATGCAGGCAATATTCATTGCTCTTGACGTTACTCTCGGCACAGAAACGCTCCTTATCGGCCTTATATACAATTTTCTGCCATTTATGATACTTCCGCTGCATACGTCGATAAGCGGAATAGACAAAAGCTATATAGAAGCGGCGCAGGATCTCGGGGCGGACGGATTTACGGTATTTACAAAAACGATACTTCCGTTGTCTGTGCCGGGCATAATAAGCGGGATAACAATGGTATTTATTCCGACAATATCCACGTTTGCGATAAGCGAGTTTTTAGCCGGAGGGTCGATGTATTTGTTCGGAGACTCGATAAACAGCAAGGTGATGAACAATCTGTACGGAATAGCGAGTGCGATGTCGCTTATCATGATGATATTCGTGATAATATCCAACGTACTGATGAACAGGAAAGGAAACAAAGAAACGGAGGCGAAGAATTTATGGTAAAGAAAAGTTTTTCGGTATTTTACCTTATATTGGTCCTTATGTTTCTGTATCTGCCGATATTGTTTATAATAGTGTTCTCGTTTTCCGGGAACAACAATTTTGTTTTCAACGGATTCACGTTTGATTCATATATAGAGATCTTCACGAGTGAGAAGTCGGCGGGACTGATGAGTGCTTTGATAAACACGCTGATCATAGCGTCGGCGGCATCGGTGATATCCACGATACTCGGGGCATTTGCCGCGGTGGGGATATTTTATATGGGCAAGAGGAGCCAGAAGATAGTTATGGGAGTAAATCAGCTGCCTGTTATAAACTCGGAAGTGGTCATGGCTGTGGCTTTGCTGATACTTTTCAATACGCTCGGCTTTCCGACGGATAAAACCGGCGGATTTATCAGACTGATAATAGGACATATCTCTTTCTGTACGCCGTATGTGGTGCTTTCTGTCATGCCGAAGCTGAATCAGATGGATCCGAATATTTACGAGGCCGCCCTCGATTTGGGAGCGACGCCGATGCAGGCGATGAGAAAGGTTATACTGCCTACCGTTATGCCGGGCGTGGTAAGCGGTTTTGTGATGGCTTTTACTCTGTCGATGGATGACTTTATAATAACTCAGATGAACAAGGGGACGTCGGGAGTGGAAACGCTTTCTACCTATATTTACGGAGACGCGCGCGTAGGCGGACTGGAGCCTTTTTGGTTTGCGGTGTTTTCGATAATATTCGTAGTGGTGCTCACGATAGTGCTTGCCGTCAATCTGAAGAATTCGAAGGAAAGGAAAGCGGCTTAAAAACAAGATTACAACGGGATGCTCCAAAACAAATACAAGGAGGCGGGGTCCCGCTGCATAAAAACAAAAGGAAGGAATAGAAAATGAAAAGATCGTTATTGTTAGCTGTTCTTATTGTCACGGTGCTTGCTGCAGTGACAATGATGGCTGCCGGATGTGAAAAGACGGACGAAATGCTTTATGTAATGAATTGGTACGAGTATATCGACGAAGACCTTTTAGGGGAATTTGAAGAGTACTACTACGAAAAGACCGGTAAAACGATATCGGTGGTTTACATCACTCAGGATACCAATGAGATCATGATCACTCAGACCATAAATGCGGATTCGGCGGCAAGCGGAGGGAAGATGAATCTTGATTTGGTATGCCCGTCGGAATACGCGATACAAAAGCTTCTGACTCTCGATCTTATACAACCGCTCGGAGAAAAGAAGGAAGAGCTTTGGAACGGCATTCAGCCTTTGTTTACGACAGAAATACAGAAAACTTTCAGCGACCTGGAAATAAACGGTCAGAGAGTGGATCTTACTGATTATTTCGTACCATATATGATGGGAACGCTCGGTATAATGTATAATACCGACAAAGTTACGGAAAAGGATCTCGAAGAAGGCTGGGGACTTTTGTGGAACAGCGGCAATAATCCCGAGCTCAAGGGAAAGATATATATGAAGGACTCTATCCGCGACGCATACGTGGCAGCAGTGATGAGGCTCAAGGAAACGGGAGAGCTGCCTGTCGGATACGAAAACATGACTGCACAGCAATTGATAAATAATTCTGACGATCAGCTTATAGCGGCAGTCGAAGAGGTGCTGAAGGCTCAGAAAGAGCAGGTAATGGGATACAGCGTAGATTTTGACAAGGACGAGATGAAGGCAGGCAGAGCATACGTGGATCTTGCATGGTCGGGAGACGCGGCGTACACCATAGAGGAAGCTGCGGAAGAAGGAGTCAATCTTGATTATTTTGTTCCCGAAAGCGGGTCAAACATTTGGTTTGACGGCTGGGTGGTAACAAAGAAGGCACAGAATCCCGAAGCGGCGATAATGTTTGTGGAGTATCTGAATCAGCCTGTGAACGCGGTAAGAAACATGATGGCTATAGGATATTCATCGGCAGTCGATCCCGAGATACTGAGAGCCGACGAGGAAGCAATGGAAGTGCTTGCGGAAAACGAATACGATGAAGAGGAGTTTTTCTCTAATCAGGTAATGTATTATACCGGAACCGCCGACCTTGGAGTAATGAAGGATTTCGGCAATAAGGAAAGCAGTCTGGTAAATATGTGGGAGCGCGTCAAAGCACAGGATAACGATCCCACGGTGCTTATTTTCATAATAGTCATAGTAGTTGTAGCGGTATTGGTTGCCGTAGCACTGACTATAGTGTTCAAGAACAAGAAATCCACTAGAAGGAAGGTAAACTGAATCCTTTTTTGTACAGAAAACCGGCGGCGGCAATATAAAAGCCGCTGCCGTAAAATGCGGAACGATACGGAAAGCTGCTGCAGAATGAAGCGGTACGCAAATGAGATCCCGGTAAACTGAAAGCCGGACGTGCGATATACTTTTTACGGAACTCAAAAGTATATGAAACACTTTTCCCGCATATTATCGTCATACGCGCGATCATACGGAGGGACTGACGCTTCGGCAGGAAAAGAGCGCCGTATATATTTTACGGGACTCAAGCCGTAACAGAAAAGCGCATATATTAAGGTTTTTCCGGCACGTTCCGGAAAACATCGGATTTAAATTTATAAAACTGAATAAATTAAAGGCGCAAGCAAAACCACGTTTTTGCGCCGGCGCACCGCATTTGTTGCTACAGCAACCTCGGCAGTGTGAATTGATCAACTGTATAATATGAGAGCATAAATAAGGTTGCGGCAAGAGCGGCAGAGCCGCTTAAAATCGTAAAATTTTGCCGTTGTCACCAAGCGGAAAAATTTACGGAATAAAATAAGGAAAAATGATGATCGAATAAGATTTTTGTCGGGAAGAAGGAAAAATGATACGGGAATACCCGATTACATAATCGATTCTTCTGAAGGGCAATGTTGCCCGCCATTCAGGAATACCTTTCCACAGAAGAAGGACAACGCGAATTTGAAGAATGGCGGGAGCAGAGAAATTCATAATTAATATCAAAACTTCATACTTGTTATCTTTAAAATGTACATGGATAACCGTTAAATGTGTACGGTATAGTAAAACCGCCGAGTGTACGGTATATAAGCAGATTTACAACCGGTCAAAAGGTCAGGTCGAAGAAATCATGAATAACGGCAAAGCGGATGGCGCTTAACGCGAAGCACCATCCGCTTTTAAGTTTTTTGAGCCATGATTATTCTATTGCTTTTACATAATCGATAATCGTCATATCGTCTTTAATATATTTTTCCACACCCGTCCGCTTGTATCCGAGTTTTTCATACAGGTGACAATTGCCGGCTTCTTGTTTTATTGTATCCAACTTCCACATTTTAACAAGCGGATAAATCTGCTCTATCTCGGCAAGCGCACGCTGCGCAATTCCTCTGTTTTGAAATTCGGGAAGAACGGCAAGTGCCGCAACTTTACAAACATTATCTTTATTAACTATTCTCACACACCCGACAAAGGTATTTCCCTCACAAAATAAATAACCGTCCATGTCCGAACGCGTGTATTTTGTAAGAATTGTTTGCTTGTTTTCGCAATATGGGTTAGTTTCAATGTCAGCGTATTTTTCAAACAAAGGCAAAAACGCTTTTTTCTGAATTTCATATACAATGTTGAGATATTTGTCTTCAAAAGGTACTATTTTTAATTGTTTTATCGCCATACAAACCTTTTAATCCTATAATTTTTTGTTTGCAATGTCTTCGCCTATGCGAGTAACTTCGGCTATTACTTGAGCATTCTTTTCGTGCAGATCGGATAAATTGTCCGTCTGCAATACCGATATTTTCTTGACTGTTTCAATTCCGAGATGTCCGAAGTAGTGATCTATCGAGTTGAGTATAAGCTCGTTTTCAGCCTGACGCGTGCCTGCCCTCACTGCGACAGCTATGCCCTTTATTCCGTCCTTTGGTTTTATAATTCTTTTCGGGTTTGTATCGCCGTAAGGGGTTGTGCGGTCGAAAAGTGCTTTAAGCTGAGCAGGGACGCCCGCCCAATATGAAGGCGCAGCCATAAATACATAATCCGAAGTCATTATATGGCTTATTACCGTCTGTACATCATCATGCGTTACGCACTCGCCCGTTTGATAACAGTTTTTACAGCCTTTGCAAAAATGTAAATCTATATCGCCTACGCAATACTTTCTGATTTGCGCTCTGCCTCGCAAACCATTGATAAAAGCATCGGCAAGACAGGCGCAACTGCCGTTATTCCTCGCGCTGCCGACTATACAAGTAACTTTAATCATTTTCTATTCCCTGAATAAATTTTTACAATTATAATGGAAGATCGGTAAATTGTCAATATAGCCCTGCTTTTTGCGGCAGCTACCGTGATCTTCACCCTCAGAGCGATCTCCTGGATGGAGTGTCAGCCCGAATCCCCTTACTTAAAATATAAAAAAATCCATAAGTAGCGAACTGACGGAACGGTAATTTTTGCGCCTTGCACCAACTGCTTCAGCATTGCTTATATAAAGAGAAAATCCGAACCATTCGCCGGCTATCGGCAAATAATTCGGATTATACCTCTTTGGCGACCCTAATGTTAATTATCCGAACACCTTATTTACTTTTAAAAATGGATTTTGCTTCATAATTCAAGTAAGTTAATCTCTATTAAATAAGGATTACATGGTGATTCAAGTAATGAAATATATGGCAATTGACATAAGACTAAATATTTGTTACAATATTTTTTGATAAAGATTATATGTACATAGGGAAAGCTAGTCATGCAAGAATTTCCAAAACCGCAATATATTGGCTGGATAATAAAAGAAAATGGCATTGTATTTGAAGACAAAGTCCCATTACTTAGCTATCGAATTGACTATGATGAAACTAAGGACGATGTCCTAGATGAATGGGCGGACCATATACGCAAACATTACATCAGGGACGAAGCTCTTGAAGAAAGCATATCTTCGTTACATTTAACAAAAAAAGAATATTTGTCTTCTTATGAAATTCCACAAAAATGTCATACTATGGGACCAAGTACTATATCTGCAGAATGGGCAGAGATACTAGTGTATGATTTAATAGAGTATGTTTTAGATTATGTAGCTTTACGAGGTCGACATTGGAATAAGCCAACTCCCACCTCCCCAGTAGCAGGCTCTGATATATTGGGAGCTAAAATGAAAAAAGAAACTTCATCTTCAGACGATGAATTATTTATAATAGAAGTTAAAGCATCTTTGTCTAAATGTGACTATAATAAATTAGTTAAAGCGGAACTTGATTCTGAGGATGATACTTTTAGACATTCAATTTCTTTAAATTTTATGAGAAGAAAATATTTAGAAGCACATGAAGATGTTTTAATGAGACTTGCTGAGCGTTTCCAACAAAAAGCAAATATGCCATATAAGATACGCTATGGGGCAGCAGCAGTTGTCACTCAAAAAGAAATAAAAAATAAAACCATAACCGGAATAAATGGTAGCGACTTAAATATTAAAGTTGATGACCAGATTTTTTTAATACATGGCGATAGACTAATGAATTTAGCTTACAACCTTTACGAGAGGATAATAAAATGATAACAACATCAAGTGTTCAATACATGCTTAGAGAGGCTAAGTCTAGAGCTAAACAAAAAGAATTTAACATAGACGTTGAAGATTATCCAAGATATGTAACAGACTCAAAAGACCTCGATTACTCTGCAGTTTATGCTTTGTCTAAATATGTTGAGGCAATCATTGATAAACAAGAAAACAACATATCTGAATTTTATAAAGACCTAGATGTTGTATCTCAGTATTTCAACGCGGCTACAAACATCGTTAGAGATCATGATTATTCTATAGACTATCTTTTATCTGGTGCAAGTACATATTTTTTGTTAGATGACTTTGGGTCTGCCAAAGCCTTGTTGGATCAATTGTTATATAGGGACTTGGAGAATGACGATCGTCGCGTACTTTTTGCAGTTCTCTATGCCATGTATCATAGAAATAATAATAAGAATATCCCACAAAACAATCGGGATATTTATGAAAAATTTTTAGCTTTTCTTGATACTGGTAATGATATAGACAACATCTATAATAAAGTAGAGAATTATATATCTTTTCTTTTGCGTCAACAAGACGATTTAGGCGTTTATTATAGCCAAATTTTATATGCAATCATCGAAAAAGCAGACAATAATTCTTCTTGGCGACTATTGCCTACTTATAGCAATCTTTCTATTGATATTTGGTCTCCTTTTTTAAAACAATCATATGCTCCAAAGATTTTGTGGACAGCGCAACAACTTATTGGAGAAGCCGGTTTATTAAAAGGCAATAATGGAATAATTCAACTTCCTACTGGTGTGGGAAAAACCAAAAGTCTAGAACTTATAATTAGATCTTCATTTTTAAGTAATCGTACAAATTCAGTTATTATTATTTCCCCACTACGAGCTTTATGCTCCGAAATCAAAATCGATATGTATAAAGCATTCGGTAAAGAGATTAAAATTAATCAGCTGTCGGATGCGCTACAAGAGGACTATGTTGTAGGCAACGACGATAAAAAACATATCACTATTTGTACCCCCGAAAAATTAAAATACATTATGCACCATAATATGGAAGTGCTTTACGCAACAGGTCTTTTTGTTTTTGATGAAGGGCATTTATTTGATTCTCCTAAACGCGGAGCAAGTTATGAATTATTGGTTACAACAATCAAGACATTATGCCTAAACGATACAAACAAACAATGTGTGTTTATATCGGCGGTAATGCAAAATGCAGATGCTATTAAAAATTGGCTATTTAACGATGCGGGAGTACTGGTTTCAAGCCAAAGTATAAGAACAACAGAAAAGAATATAGGTTTTCTTTCAACAACAAGCAATTCTGTTGATTATTATATTGATAATGACTATTCTACTAGAAACTATTGGGTTCAAAATGTCATTAAAGAATACCCGTTATTAACTCCTACTGGTAGAATTTCAAAAACAAAAAAATTTCCAGATTCAACAGCTAAAGATGTGTCGCTTTACTTAGCAAATTTATTGTGCCGCAATGGTTCAGTGGCAATTTATTTATCACGACCGGATTGGATAGAAACTTATATAAAAAGAATAATCGAAATAAAAAGCACGCAAATTTTATTTGAAAATTTAAGATCAGAAATTAACGAGATTGAACGTGATAAATTAAAACGATTAATGGATATACATTATGGAGTAAATTCGAGTTTTAGCAAGGGCGTATTATATGGGGTGCTTCCGCATTATGCCGATTTAGAAGATGGGATTAAGACATCCGTAGAATATGCAATTAAAAATGATTTTTTCAAAGTGGTTATATGCACGTCCACTCTCGCTCAAGGCGTTAATATTCCAATCAAATACTTATTAATTGCAGAATTTAGTGCTTATCAAAGAGAGCTTCAAGCTAAGGAAATTCAAAATCTTATTGGTAGAACAGCACGTTCAGGTATGCATACAGAAGGAAGCATCATAGTAACAGATATAAAATTTTACGAAGAGCGAAACAATTCAAAGGGTTATATTTTTCAATGGGGAGGTAAATACAACTGGGAAAAAAAGACTGCGCTTTTTAATCCTCAAAATAGTGAACCATGTGGTAGTTGTATTTTGGAAATTTTTATTCCGCTTAATATTTGCAATAGATATGAACCAGTTTTTTTAGGCGGTGAGGTTATTGAGGCAATAAAAAATGGTGATATTACTTTATCGGAGCTAAATAAAGAATTAGTTCAAGTTGCAGAAAAAATAGAATCAAAATACAATAAAGAAGAAATTATCAGGAATATCAATAAATATATTCGCAATACTTTATACACGTTGGATTCAATAGAAACACATTTGTGTTTTCTAAAGGGTATAGAGCCTGATTTATCTTTTGAAGAAATAGCAGAAAATTTAAGTAAAACTACTTTAGCATATGCCTTAGCAGATGACAAAACAAAAACATTTATTAATAATTTATTCTTGGCTATAGCTGAGCAAATTAACAGCATTGATGAAGAACAAAACGTAATTTACCAAGCAAAGGCCATGACAAGCATAAATTTAACTAAACAAATTAAAGAATGGTTGGTGAAAAATGCAGATGAGGTAGAAAAACAAGATGTACAGAAAACAATTAACCTTTTTTATTTGTTGTATTATTCTGTAAATGAAAACATTGAACTAGAAGAAACTGTAGCTCTAAAGGTCTTAGAACTATGGTTATCAGGGAATACTATTGTTCAAATACAAAATAAAATCTTTAACCTGTTCAATATAGATAAAACAATTTATTCAATAGAGAAATTTTGTCGGCGCCACTTGTCGTATACCTTAAGTTTTTTGATTGGTAATGTAATTGATTTAAGTGAAGAATTAACAGAATCTACAAAACTGTTTTTAAAAAGACTGCAAAAAAGAGTTAAATACGGACTACCGACAACAACATCAATATCTATATATGAGAAAGGAATTTGTGATAGAGCTATAGCACAAGATTTAGCTTCTTTAATTGGCTTTGATGATGTTGATGATAGTTATATTATTCCTATACTTCAAAACAAAAAAGAAGAACTTAATGAAAAATTGAAGCTATATCCAACCGTTTTCTATAAACTGTTTAATGAAATAATAATATGATAACATTTAAATATATTTTAATTAAAGAGCAAAACGGAGATTGCCAATTGGCAATCTCCGTTTTGTCTCAACATCTTTGAGTAACATTATTCTTCTATTATCCAGATATTCGCCTTTGACTGCGAATTCTTCGTATTACCGTCTGAGCGGTGTAGTCCCTATGGTTTCAACAGGACATCTTTCTATCTATTTCATATTCAGTTGTCGTTTTTGTTCCTTCCATTCTTCAAACTCTCTTTGACCCTCTTCAGTTTCAAAGAGTGCCTGAATGGCAGGCAATATCGCTCTTGCAAGCGCATTGATTTCATAATCCGGTATTCCCGTAGTGTTTCGTTTTCTCCTCGCCATCCCCCGTTGTTATGTAGTCTGTTCGATAACTTTCCTCCTTTAAAGCGTTTATTCAGTTTTACTTGCCCCAGTGGTTACCCGACGACTTGAAGGGCTGGCGGTACTTGTCCAGCTTGCGCTGCCTGACCATTTCCATAACTTCTTGTAACTTGTCGGGCGCGTGTTCTCTTATCTCGCGCAGAACGTCAGCATCGCTTTGAAGTGCCTGCTTTTCTCGCTCCGTCTTTTGATAGAGCGTAAACACATCGCTTTGGTCGCGTGCGCTGATTTGTAATCTTTCTTCAAGTTGCCCGTTCTCGGTTTTGAGCTTTGCGGCTTCTGCTGCGATGACGGGCAAGTCCCTTTTGTTGAGCTTGCGCCTGCCTTCGTTGTACTCTTGCAAAATATCTGCTGCGGCTTGAAGAGGAGCGGTGTCGCGTTGAAGTTGCTTTTGTCTATCTTCAAGCTGTTGAGTTTTCTGTTCGGCGTGGACTTGCCGCTGCTCTGCACTCGTCGCTGCTTGTTCGGCAATAGCTTTTTGTTCTTCCGCGGCAGCTGTTTCTTCTTTCATCTTCTTTAACTTGTAAGCTGCCGTATCAAGGTGCTTGGCCGTGCTTCCCTCTTTGCCGCGCTGTAAGTTCCATTTCTTCCCCACGACGGAATAAAAGTCCGTCTGCAAGTTCTGTAACTCTTTCCTGTCAAACAGTTGCTTTGCGCATAACCTACCGTCGGCTATCGGAATTAAATTCAGGTGCAAGTGCGGCGTGGTTTCGTCCATGTGGACAACCGCCGAGATAATGTTGTCCTCGCCGTACCGCTCCGCAAAGAAGCGAGTACAATCAACAAAGAATTGCTGTTGCTCACTCGGCGACAGTCTGCTGAAAAACTCTCTGTCCGAACCCACGACGAAGGAACACATAAGCACGGCGTCCTTGCGTACTTTCGTGGGCAGGTCGAGAGCCTCAATCTTGTCGTTGATAAACTGAGTGTACGACCGCTGCCTTTTGATAATGTTGTAATTGTTCTTTGTGCGCGTGAAGTCTATCTGCGGATTTACCGCCTGATAAGTGTCGTCGCGCTCGTTTTCATTTTCTACGGGCGCAATGTCCGTCTTGTGATATTTTTCCATGTGACAAACTAAGTAGCTTATAATTTTTACCTCCTGTTATTTCTTGTTAAAAAGCCTCGCAGAGCCCACTAAGCTTCGGCACGAAGTATAGTGGGCTATACTTCTCGTCGAAACAAAAAGTGGTTTCTTGCTGTTTGCTTCCCAAAATAAGGCTTTTGATTTGCCGTAAGTCATCACTATGTCATAGCTATGTCCGAGCGATTACGGCGGTCTGTTTGTGACTTGTCTATTCATAATTCACCTCCAAGTTTGATTTATTTTTATCTTTGCCCACGCCGAAGAGGTGTGGTGTGATAACTGAAAAAAGGCATAAAAAAGTCGCTGACACCTTTGAAGTAATCACCGACTTGTACCTTATTTAGCAACTCCTCATTGCTCTATGGTGGTCAACCATTCTGTTAAGTTGTCGTTTGATTTATGCCTTACTCGCTTCTACCTAAAAAATTGTATACTGAAAAAACCCATCTTCGCCAGACGAAAAACTGACCTTAAACGAGGCTTTATTCCTAAAAAAGCGTATGCTTATAAAAGCCCCGTTTTGGCACGTCTTTCAGACGGCTCGGGTTGGTTCCCGCCGCGCTTTCTTTCCGCGCGGCAACTTCGGAGCATACAACTCCGCGGCGCAATCTCGTTATGCGCCCTTCCTCCCATAAGGGAGTACGCCATACATAAAATCAATGTATGGCAAAAGAATACAGACAACTTTCACGCCTGTACTCCTGCATTATATCATATAGAAGCGACGTTGTCAAGAAAAATAAGAACATTTGTTTGTATTTTTTTGGAGGCGGCGATGACAAAACCCTTGCTTTTATTCGCAAATCGGTATATAATAAGAATAGCTTTTCTTGCGGAGTATTCAAATGTTATATCTTAGCGTCGCCGAAACTGCAAATAAATGGAGTATGTCACCAAGAAGGGTGCAAGTTTTATGCAATGAAGGCCGTATAACAGGCGCACAGAAGGTTGGTTGTGTGTGGATGATTCCAGAAATAGCCGAAAAACCTCTTGATGGGCGTAAAAAACTCAATAATTCCACTATGTTATCGACAAAAAAAATCTATATCGAACGATCATGGGCAATGCCAAACAAAAATACATTTGAAATAAAGCCAATTAGAGAATTAATCAACCAGGAGCTCACAGAGGGCTTATGGATTGATCCATTTGCAAATCGTAATAAATTAGCTACGATCACAAATGATTTAAACCCTGCTTATGATACAAATTATCATTTAGATGCGCTTGATTTTATGCGTATTTTTGAAAACAGTTCAGTTGATGGCGTATTATACGATCCTCCCTATTCACCTCGGCAAGTTAGCGAATGTTATAATGATGTTGGATACAATGTTACTTGGGATACCACAAAAGCATCTTTCTGGGGAAATCATAAAAGAGAAATCTCTCGGATAGTGAAAATTGGCGGAAAGGTCATAACGTTTGGCTGGAACAGTGGCGGTATAGGGTATAAGTATGGTTTTGAGATTACACGCATTTTAATGGTTCCCCATGGGGGATGGCACAACGATACGATTTGTACAGTTGAAATTAAAACTCATGAACCGGATGAAAAATCTTTCTCGAAAAAAGCGATAGGTATGACAGAAAAGGTGAAATTAAAAACTTATAACCCAGTTCAGCAAGACCAATTATTGATAAAGAAACTTCAAAGTCTTCCTATCGATTATTGGGATTTTAAAGAAATTGATGTAAAAGAATATACCCATGGGTTACACAGTTACCCGGCAATGATGGTTTGCCCTATTAGTAGAAATATTATAAAAATTGTTCAATCAATAAGGGCCGTTGAATCCTTAGCCGATCCATTCATGGGTTCTGGAACCGTACTTGTTGAAGGGATGCTTGCAGGAATAAAGAAGATTTACGGTAACGATATTAATCCGTTGGCTCTTTTTTTGAGCAAGGTTAAAACCACCTGCATTGACATAAGTAAGTTGCAAAGTGAAGTGGAAAAGTTATATACTAGGATTTCTGAAAAATTCACGTCTATGGATTTGCAAATTGAAAATGCCGACGATATAATGCGCCATGTATACGGACTTGATTTAACAGACAAAAATGGATGGGGAATGGATGCCCCCAAGTTTTTGTTAAAATATACCAAGGAAAACAATCTTGATATTGAGATACCGAACTTTAAGAATATAGGCTACTGGTTTAAACCACGAGTTATTCTATTATTGTCCTTAATCAAAAGTGAAGTTTGTATAATCCAAGATGAGCCCATTAAAGCATTTATTTTTACTGCTTTTAGCGAAACAATTCGATTTGTATCCAATCGTAGAAATGGTGAATTCAAGCTATTTCGCATGCCGCCGAAAAAGGTTGATGAGTTTGCCCCGGACGTAATTCAAGAATTTAAAACGATTCTTGACAGAAATGTCGAAAAGATGAATGCGTTTGTGGAAGCTTGTGCAGATAGCGATACAAAATCATCTGTGACAATAGTTAATAACGACGCTATGGTTTTAAGCGGCATTCCTGATAATTCTATCGATTTGGTAATTACTTCTCCGCCATATGGTGACAGTCGCACCACCGTGGCTTACGGCGAATATAGCAGGCTATCTCTCCAATGGATTGATATGTTTAACCTGTCTGAGCAGGAAATTATGCGGATCGATAAATCGTTAATGGGGGGGATAAAGTTTAGAAATGGCTTTGAGTATGATATTCCAAGCGTAGAGTTGCGTAATGCTTTAGATAAAATCAAAGATAAGGATATTGAACGCGCAGGAGATGTATATAGTTTTTATCACGATTTAGCGCAATCAATTCAAACAATCAGCAGAAAAATGCGTAAAAATGGATACCAGTTCTGGGTTGTCGGAAATAGAACGGTAAAAGGTGTAACACTTCAAACCGATAAAATTATCGCAGAAATCGCAGAAACTTGTGGACTTGAGAAAATTTACTCTATTAATCGAAATATTATCAATAAAGTTATGCCCTCATTAAATTCTCCGTCAAATGAAACGGGAGTTAAGTCCGCAACCATGACTAACGAGCATATCGTTGTTTTGAAAAAGTTATAATAATTATAGGGGGGAACGTATCTAACGACGTCCCCCCCTATAATTATACTATTTTATTTACAATTTTAAATAATAATGGTTGGTCGATTTCTCGAATTCTAAAGCCTGTCCCGTGGTCATGCGTTCTGCCGTCTCGATATTGTCCAATTCGCAAATCAATGTACAGCTTCCCTTCCTCTAGTAATTTTATCAAAGCATCGTAATCAAATCCAGAAACTTCATAGGCATCTTGGAACCAAAATTCTTCATCGCTACCAGAGCCTCTATTCAATGCTTTTGCATAGATAAATTTACCTTTATATTTTTTCTCAAATGCAGTACGGAGAGCTTTTTTATCCCAAAAAACATTTTCAACCTCTAAATCGGAAGCAATAGAAATTTTAGACTCGTCGCATACAATTTTTAAAGACCTACCCGTATCTGCGATAGGCACAAAACGAGCAGCCGTTAATGTTGAATGAAGTACTTTTTCATCATTGTTGTAGGCATCGCTTGAATATCCATATTTCTTTCGTAAATATGTATTTGCTCTCGTCGGCTGAGGGGTTTTTGTAAAAATGGTCAACATGCTTTGAGAATTTATTCGGCATGATTTCAATTCATAATCCCCAAAATCAGGCTCGTCATGATTGTTTTCTGGGATACCCAATAAATCTTCGAGGGTTTTTCCTATTCCGGTAGGCCCACTGCGATGAGTCCTGATCCAACCCATTTCTTTAATTTCTTTATAACCTTTAACAAAGTCTTCTAAAGTAGCAATCATTTTTCTTCCTCCAACAAAAGTTTATATGGTTCGATTTCAAGCGCATCGGCTATTCTTTGAATGTTCTCTAATGCAATACTTCGTCGAAAACATTCAATCGCACTAATATAAGTTCTATGCAAATTGCTCTTATCCGCAAGCTCTTCTTGAGACATATTTAATGCTTTCCGATATTTTTTAACGTTTGTGCCAAAAACTTTTACAATATCCATTGCTTTATCCAAAAATATAAACTATAATAAGTATACGCTATTGACGACAATAAGTCTACATACAATAAGTATCAAAGCGTAAAGAGTTCTAATTATATGACTATAGCTGTCATATTTTCTATGCTATAATGCCGCAGAGAGGTAAAAATTATGAAAGCAGTCATCTACGCCCGCTATTCGAGCGACAACCAAAGAGAAGAGAGCATTGAGGGACAGCTTCGCGACTGTATGCAATACGCTGAGTACAATGATATTCAAGTTGTAGGCAGCTACATAGACAGAGCTATGTCCGCCAAGACAGACAATCGCCCGAACTTTCAGCAAATGATTAAAGACAGTGCCAAGCGACTGTTTGACGTTATCATTGTATGGAAGTTAGACCGCTTTGCCCGCAACCGCTTTGACAGCGCTTATTACAAAAATATCTTAAAGAAGAACGGCGTGCGGGTGATTTCTGCAAAAGAAAGCATATCGGAGGGCGCAGAGGGCATTATCTTGGAGTCTGTGCTGGAAGGCTATGCAGAATACTATTCCGTTGAGCTTGCGGAGAAAGTCAACCGCGGTATGACGGACAATGCCTTAAAAGCAATGTCGAACGGCGGCATTACTCCACTCGGCTACTATCTCGATGACGAACAGCACTTGCAGATAGACGAAAGAAAAGCGCCGTTCGTGAGAGAAATTTTTCAACGGTATGCCGACGGCGAGATGATAAAGACGATAATCGACGATATGAACGATCGCGGCGTGGGCATTACCGTGCGAATGAAAAAGAAAGCGGGTAAAAAGGCATACGACAAGCCGCTCGGCTATAACAACGTGCGCAGAATGCTCTCCAACCGCAAGTATATCGGCGAATACCGTTTTAAAGACATTGTGATTGAGGACGCAATTCCCGCTATCATTGACAAAGACCTGTTTGAGAAAGTGCAGAAACGCATTGCCGTAAACACACGCGCTCCCGCTATACATAAAGCGGAAGACGAGTACTTGCTGACCACACACCTTTTCTGCGGCAAGTGTAAGGCGATGATGATAGGCGACAGCGGCAAGGGCAAAAAAGGCACCGTTTATCATTACTACAAGTGCGTGAACACAAAGAAAAGACACACCTGCGACAAAAAAGCCATCGGTAAAGAGAAGATTGAAAACGCCGTCATCAAAGCCGTAATGGATAAGATTATGGACGATAAGCTGATGGAACAACTTTCGTACAAGCTGTACGATTTGCAGATGCAGGGCAGTTCCATACTTCCTGCTCTGCAAGCACAACTCTCCGATGTGGAGAGCGGCATAGACAATATGCTGAACGCCATTCAACAGGGTATCGTGCTTGAAAGTACAAAAAAGCGGCTTTCCGACTTGGAAAACCGCAAAAAAGAATTGGAGATTGAAATTGCACAGGAACAGATAAAACACCCGTTGCTCACGAGGGAACAGATAGAATTTGGGCTGACAAGGTTCCGCAAATTAGATTTGTCCACGCAGAAAGGCAGGCGGGCGCTCATTGACGGGTTTGTGAACACAATCTATCTCTTTGACGATTACGCCATCATTACCTGCAACTATAAGGATGGCGAGGAGAAAATCACCTTTGAAGATATAGAGGATTCTGAACTCGGCGATTACATAAAAAACAAACCCGAACAGGAGTGTTCGGATTTGTTCGCATTTGGTGAACCGTAAGGGATTCGAACCCCTGACCTTTGCGTCCGTAGCGCAACGCTCTATCCAGCTGAGCTAACGGTCCTTTTGCCCGTATCGGAAAAACTTCCGAAAAGCTTGATTCCAATTGCACAGAAAAGTATATGCCATTTCGGATTTTTTGTCAAGGGAAAAGTGAGCGTTTTAATGTATTTGCGAAAATATATTCTTTGCAATGTCCCTTTTCCGGAGAGGATTTTACAGCCTGACGAACGGCATATTGCAAACAACGATTTGCATGTGTGAGTTTTTTTGCGATTTTTATCTGTTGAAGTACCGGACAATTACCTTATTTTGTATATTAAAATATTTTTACGCAATTGCATTGTTGACAATAAGAACATATGTGCTATAATAATTCTGCCGTCCGGATGAGATCCGGATGAGTATTTATCAAGGAGAAAAAATTGTTTTGGGAAAGTTGCATTTATGTTACATAATACTTCTGACAGGTAAAAAGATGACTGCAAAAAGTATTGCAAGTGAGCTTGAGGTATCGGTGAGGAGCGTATACAGATACATGGAGCAACTTGCGATGTACAAGGTGCCGGTCACGGCTGCAAAGGGGAGGCGTGGAGGGTATTATATACCGAGCAAGTATATATATCGTACCGAATGTTTCACATTAAGTGAGCTGCAAAGCATGCTGAGGTATTTTCAGGGCAAAAGCATAACCGACACCGAAAAGAAACTGCTTATAGCAAAGCTTGAGTTATTTTGTACGCAGAAGGAGTGCTGAGAGGCAGGATGACCGATCAGGTTACTGAAAGAAGGGAAAGGCGCATTTTGACGATCGCATTGGATAGAGGTAGCCTTTAAGGAGCATCAGTACCGAGTTATTGTCGGAGGAGGGGCAGAGAGGGAGTGACTGATCGATGGGAGTAAAGTCTGTAGAGAAGGCTGTCTGAGAGGTATCGGGCAAAGCGGAGCAGATATCTTTGAGATTGCCGCAGTATTTGCCGTACACGGCGGAAAGCCGCAGAAGGGAATCGTTTGTACGTGTGATGACGGCGGTTTCGTCGTTATTGCCCAGGTAGAAAGAGAACTGTCCTGAGCGGAGGTGGAAGAGGACAAGACCGAAGTTATTTTTCATTTTGAGGAGGGAATAGGGATTTCCTGCTGAGTAGGCGTGTCGGAGGGCTTCGAGATCGGAGGGTGAGTTGATATCCGCGAGTCTGAAAGCAGGTTTCAGGTGAGAGACAGGAATATTCCGGGTATGGAATTCGGAGCCGGGGACAAACCCGAATTTTTTATAGTACCCGACGCATTCGGCGTTAGAGAAGAGGAAAGTGCCGTCGAGGTTTTTGGTTTTTTCGAGTGCGGTATGCATGAGAAAGGAATTAAGTCCGATATTTCTGTAGTCGGGGTGAGACATTACCGTTCCTATCTGAGCAAATAATTTTTTCTCGCCGCGGAAATCGAATTCGAGAATGCTGAAAGAGACGTTTGAAACCGGCAGATCGTTATCGGTAAGCAGCAAGGGGACATATTTTTCGGTATCTAAGCCGGTGTCGTACCATTTTTGCAAATGCAGGCCGAACACTTTCTCGGCGAGATAAAAGAAAGCGTTACGGGAGGCGGGCTGAGAAAGGGCGTTATCATAGAGTGAAAACATTTTTCCGTGAATACATACCTGATTTGACATATCCAGTTACTCCTTTCCGATAATGATATAATTTTAACACACAGACGGGAAAAAAGCAATCAACGGAAAAAATACTTTCAAAATATTTTTAAAAAACACGAAAAAAGAAAAAATATTTTGAAAACAACTTTATAAAAATAAAAAACAGCCTGTTCCATGAAGAAAAGCGTCCTTTGAGGGACGCTTTTTTGTTGTGGGGAGGATCAGTTTTCGGGTTTTTCGTGGGGTGCGGAAAGGAGCAGTCCCGAGTCGATGAAAAAAGCGGAGTTCTGATTTATACGGGCGTAAGCCTGAGCGGCGCGGATGGGAACAGGGGAAGAAACGGACTTTGTCGACGGATTGAATTTACTTTGGAAGATGTAGTCATTGTTGAGAGTGTAGAAATAGAGCAGCTGTTCTGAGGGGGAGTAATATGAAGAGGTAAGGTTTTTTGCTCCGAGCGAAACGGGAGCCGAGAGCGCGGAAGACGATGGGGTCATAGATAGTTCGAAGATTTCGTCAGCGCCCGAGGATTCGACGACGAGGACACAGTCGTTGCCGAAGCAGGCGGCGTTTAAGGCAATGAGAGCTCTCAGGCCGGTTCCGGAAACGGCAAATTCCGAAGACAGAACCGGGGCTGTTGCAAAAGAGATGTTTTTAGCGTACAGTTTGCCCTGACGAAGATAGATGATATGAGTGATGTTGTTTTTCTGAGCGATGGTGAAGTCGACGACGTCGTCTGCGACTTTGAATTCATTGTAATCCGAGGTATCGGAGATCATCAGCGCGTTGTTTTCGTGAATGCGAGCGAGGATAAGATTTTCGCCGATGTAGGAGAGGAGGGCTTTTTTATTTTGGGAGATGGTTTTTTCTTTGGACAGGGGCAGGGAGTAAACGGACAATGTCCCGTCAGTTACTGCGGCGAGGCGCATTTTATCGTTCGAGCCCGTAAGCTGAAGCAGGTTGTACGAATAAAGTTTCCTGACCCCGACGCCTGTTACTGTTACCGAAACGCTTCCCAGTGTGACGTTTCCCGTAGCGAAAACAGAGAGTGTGCCGCCAGAGAGGATGTTTTTTCTGAAGGAGACGTTACGGATTTCGGAGGGTGCCAGAAGCAGGTTCAAGGTATAGAGGGCAGTGTCGCCGAGGTAAACGTAGAGAACGGAATCGGTTTGGGTGAGGGAAGAGATCTCCAGATCGACGGACAGTTCACCGCCCTCAGGAGCTATGAAAGGACAGTAGACGGAGGGTTCCGAGGAAGACGGGGTATAGAAGGAAACGGTTGAAGACGGGGTGAGAGAATTTTTTTCTTCTTTGTTTAACCGTCTTTGGATTTCGCGTAATTCTTCAATTAAGGAAGATAGTTTCATGGTGACTCCTTTTAAATCAAAAGCGTTCTGAAGGGGCTCAGGACGGGAGACAAAGTAAAGTCAACCCAGCGGTGTATATTGTATGCGGACCCAGTTGACTTTATTTTCGTGTTCGAGGCGTATTGAAAATGAAAAGGTAAAATCTTTTCCGGTGATATCGACGGGTATTTTTGCCATATTGCCCGAAGGGATCACAGTAAAGGTCCGGCAGTAGTTTTCCTTGCTTATGGTGACCGAAACGGGACAGTTGCATCTTAAAGAGAGGCTGTGGATACGGACCTGCTTGGAGGAAAAGATCACGGGAGAAGTCCAGACGCCCGAAACGGGTGCTTTGGCAAAGCTGTTTGTCGGAGAAAGGGCGAGCAGGTTGTTGGAGAGGGAGGGGATAAAGACTCGCGGTTCGGGGAGGGGCAGAGCGCAGGTGATCTCGGCAGCGAAGTCGTTTGCGGAGAAGTTTCCGGTGAAAATATCGTAGAGGTAAGAGAAGGAGGAGGAAAAGAGATTATAGCCGTCGCGGGAGGCGAACGCGAAAGGGTCGGAAAGTGCAAGTCTGCGTATAAGTTTTACGGTATCGACGCCGTTGTAGGAAAAGAGCGCCTTATCGGTGGTGAAAAAGATGGAGTCGCCGACGGCGGCAACGGTATCTTTAAAGATGTCGCCGGGTGAAATAAAAACCACGGCAGCGGAGAGAGAGGAGTCGTAGCGTCCGATTTTCGCGATCCCGCGGTCGCCGAAAACGGCAAGAGAGTTGCCCGTGACGACGAGCTTGCGCAAACAGCCTATCGCCGAAAGGTCGAAGCTTTCTTTTTCGGAGAAATTCCAGTCCGTGAGTTCCGTGACGGCCGAGCGGTGAATATACGGGGAAGAGTGGGAGATGGCAAAAAGGGAGCCGTCGAAGAAAACAGCCTGACTGATATCGAGGTCGGCGATAACGGAGTAGGTTTCCGAATTTGAGCGCCAAACGATAAGAGGTTCGCCCGGCGCGGAAAACACCGCACGGAAATAATTCTGTATCTTGAGAACGAAAAATTCCGGCAAGGCATTGAAAACGGCGTCGGTGACGGCTGTAAAGCTCGAATTTCCTGCAGACTTGGAATAAAGCTGAAAAGAAGAGTCAATGGCGAAGAAAGTTTGTGCCTGTTCGAAATACCAAACTTTCAAAGTGCCGGCGGGGAGGGCGAAATTATCGTCGGAAAGACCTATAGAAGGGGTGAGGGAGTTGAAGGCTGCGGTAAGGTTAGTACAAAAGCGAGCCGTTGAGGCGGGCAGATCGGCGGTTTCGGTATCGGGATCGAAGCCGCCCGAGAAATCGGTGAATAACTTGTCAACGCATTTTGACGAGGGGAGAGAAATATAATTCGGATAATGCATGTTAGCTCCTGAAAAACTGAAATAAACAGCGTATAAGGTCAGACAATAACGAAACGACGTACCGGATCATTTCCATTCCGGAACGGGCATGGCTTTGTAGCGGCGTCTTGAGGGAGAAACGGCGAGGGCGTCTTTATACCTTTTGTCCCACATGGCGGCGTCATCGTAGCGACCTTTGATGAGGGAATATTCCGCCGCGACTCCGCAGGCGACCAGCCTGTCGGTGATACGGGGCGAGAGTTCTGCGGATTCGTCGAAGGACTTATCCTCGGGCACATAATGATATGTCACGGTGATGTTCCCCGGAACGGTCATGATGTGGTCGCAGCAGAGGGAGAAGTCGGCGGGCAGATCGTTGCATGTGATATCAGAAACTTCCCTGAGACATTTGGACAAGGAAGAAAGGGGTATTTTGCCCGACTCCGTATATACTTTTTCTGAGAAGGAGAGGGGTTCAAAACAGGAGATTTCCTTAATTACGGAATTTGCACATTTGATGAGGAGCTGAAGATCGCGGTCGGAAGCGACGACAGCCGAGATTTTTTCAACTGAAACGTTATCGTTGAAAACGCCGCTGTCCAACAGGCGGTTTTCGCCCAAGAAGAGTGCGGCAAGATGAAGGATGGATTTGATGGTCATAAAAACTCCTTTAGTGAATGCGGGAAACGGCTTCCCTTTCGGGAAGCCGCGGAATAAAGGCTAAGCCTCGCTGATGCCGTAAAGGAGAGCCTGACCGGAAGGTCTGTCACATATAAGTTCGGCGTATTTTACGAGGGTAGCGGTGTAAACGGGTTTGTCGGCTTTTTGACGGAGGATTCTGCCGTCCTCGCTTTCGAGCCATCTCCAGTCGCAGAGCTGATGGAGGTGGAAGTCGTCGGTATTGAGTATGTACATACAGCCTGAGGGACAGAATCTGTCGGCGATCACGGGGATGCCGTTATAAGAGATCGCTTTGAAACCGCCTTCGAGGTTAAGGGTGTCATAGTAGCGCTTGTTGGTGTTGAGGATGTTTATGAGAGCGCGGCGGACTCCCATAGAACAGATGATGAGATTCGGGGCAGAACCGCGTATTTCGAGTTCGTCCAGAGCGGTAAGGATATCCGATTCGCTTAAAGAGCCGTCGATGTCCGACGAATAAGGGATGAGCCAGCTGTTGGAGGATTTGCTTATGCCGTAAAGGAAACCGGTGGAAGAAAAGATAGCGCCCAGTCCGGTTATTTCGTTTTGGTAGCTGTTTTGGAGATAGATCCCGATAGAAGTACCCGTAAGAGTGCTCAGGGTGGTGCCGTCTATGGTGACCGAGAAAGTACCGTCGCTTTTTTCGGTGACGGAAAGTATCTGTCTGCCGCTTGCGGAGCATACGGCGTCCGAGTAAATGTCCACAATCATACCGGGCGTGAGGTATTGCGCATCGAGTACGATTAAAGTATTTTCCGTATTGCTGGCTATATCGGCGAGCTTACCTGAGCCGTCGCCGTAAAGCATACGGCCGAGGTTTATTCTGCTTGCTTTGAGCAAGCCTTCCATTTCTGCCGTCAGAAGATTCACGAAGGCGCCTTCGTTGTTAGAGGAAGCGCGGATGGCTTTGTCGGTTATTTCTATAGTGCCGTAGAGGTTTTTGAGGGATGCGGTGAAGCGGGCGTATTTATTGCCCATAGCTTTAGGGAGGTCGCCGTCCTCTGAACCGGCTCCTATACCGCCGCTGAGGCCGTAGGGCACTAATTTATTGATGTTATTGCCGTAGACGTCCCGAGCGGTTTTTTCCAGGCGGGCCAGAAGCGGGTTCACGGTAGTATTCAGCTGATCGCTTACGACGTCGAGGTAGACCTCTTTAAGGGCTTTTTCGGCAGTGGCAAGAGTAATCATAAAAATCTCCTTTTGAAAAGTATAGTTTGGAAAGAGGCAGGCGCAACAAGGGAAAGGGCGGTTCTGCCTGAAAAAAGTTATTTATTATTTTCGGAAAGGTTCTGTTGAAGCATATCCGAAACGAATGAGCCCGCTTCCGAGAGGTTTTTCGGTTTTACGGGGGGAGCGAAACCGAAGGAAGAGGCTTTCGGAGTGATTTTCGGAAGGAAGGTCCGTGAGAACTCGGCAAGATCTTCCGAAACGGGATCAGGGGGCAGATCGGATGCGGGATCGTGGTGAAGGGAGAAAGGTCCCGACGGAAATTCGGAGGGATCCGGACGGGGAGTCGTGTTTTCGGAGACGAAGGTGTCGGAGGGGGCAGACTGAGGGGGATTTTTGCGTTTTTTTTCAAACAATGATCTCAGACGAGAAAAGAAGGAAGTGTTATTATTTTCCTGCATTGTCGTACTCTCCTTTATCAATAAGGTTTTCAAAGTTCATAGAGGTCAGCAGTTTTTTTCTGACGGATTCCGGGAGTTTACCCTGTTCGTTGAAGAGCAGGCCGGAGTTATAGAGTTCGAGCAGTGCGGCTCTTTGGGCTGAAGCACTCAGAGTCTGTTCGCTTTCGGCGGTAAGAACGACGTCGAAATCCGTGATATCGTTGCCTTTCAGGAGGAGGATTTCTTTGGTGTCGCCTCTTCTGAGGTTTCTGGGAAGGTTTGCGTATTGTTTGAAGATACGCAGCATTTGTTTGGCGGTTTCTTTGATGGCGCATCTGATATTTTCCGCGACGTGAGAAAGTTTATCGATATCCTGTTCGATTATCAGGCTGAGTGCAGTTCCGCTGGCGAGGCGGACGGTAGATTCGCCGCTGCTCATGATATCGGGGTTATTGCTGATGGAGACGAATTCTTTTATAAGGGCCTCTTCTTCGTCGCGGAAGGAAGAAGGGAGGGGATCCTCTTTAAGGAATTCGGGCAGAGCTGCGCCTTGGCGGTAAACGAGAAGTTTTCCGGGGTAGAGGCCGTCTTCTTCAAGTTCCTCAGAGTTTACCGAGCCTTCTTCGACGGCGAGCACACCTGAGATTATACGGTTAAGATACTCCATTTTACGGTTTTTTACAGCGTTATAGCTTCTTTGGACGGGAATGAGTCTTTCGACGACGGAGCGTCCCCAGAAGCTGCCCGGCACTTTTACGCAGAGCTGTTTGACGAAAGGATAAGTACGTTTGCCGTTTTCCCCGCAGGCATATGGAAGGTTGCCGGCGTAAACTAGACGATCGCCGACGACGATAATTAGGCGGCCTTCGGGGAGATCGCGGGAAGGAGCCTCGTATTTTTCGATTACGAGGGCGGAGGGGATGGCGTTGGAGGGCGAAGGGGTGTAGAAATTGGCTGAGGGGATAAAGGTATACTTTTCAGACACTTCGAAGCCGTAGATATTATTGATGGCGGCAAGAGATAGCGGGCGGGCGTGGATGACGGACATACAATCTTCGAGATCCGAGCATTCGTCGCTGTCGGGGAAGATCTCGAAGGGCGAAACGACTTCAACGCTCAGGTCGCCGACTTTTATCTGAGGGTTATCGGGGAGAGCGATGCCGGATTCGGTATCCCATTGGATCTTGTAGAAAGCGGTACCGCAGGATTCGCTCCAGATTGTGGCTTCGTTGATGAGTTTCGGGAAGTTGATGCGTTCGAAGGTTGCCCCCAAGACGAGTTCCGAGCGGTTGGCGGAAGCGATATCTTCTTCTGAGTCGGTATAGGAGCGGACGGTGACGGTAGGGCGGACTCTTTGGAGTTTAGAGAGTCTGCTTTCGAGGATCGGAGCGATACGGTTAAAGACTTCGCGAGATTGCCAGAAGTAGCGTTTGGAAGAGTTTTCGATATTGCCGCGGGAAGAAATGTAGGAATATTGGTCGCCGGCAATGAAGCTGAGGCACAGACGCCAGGTCAGCTCATAAGAGCGCCTTCTTTCCCGACGGGATTCGTAATCTTTGATGACATCTGAGACTAATTCGTCGACATATTTGATTTTAGACATTATAAGATCCTTTAATCGGTATTTTCCATGAGCAGGTTAAGCAATCTTGTTTTTTCATCCTGAAGTTGCTGATCGGTCATGGAGGAGTAATTGTCGGAGACGTTTTCGTTATCCAGGAGGTAGCGAAGAGCTGCCAGATCGGGAGGTATGGGTTTGGTGGAAACGCGGCGTTTGACAAGAGTCATTTCGCCGTCGGCGTTTACGCTGTATTCCTCGGTAACCTCCTTGACTGTATAGCCTTTGGCTTTTTTGTAGGCAAGTTTTTTTAACTTGTTTAAGTCAGTCATAATAAGTATTCAGCATAGATTATTGAGCCGTTCGAAAACGGCTTTGCGGGAGAGCCTGAGCTTATCGCGTGTGATAGCGGAAGGTTCAGGGAGAGAGGAGGGGGAGCAGGGACGCGGTTTTGACTGCAGATAATAGCGCAGTTCGTCGAGGGCGTGGTCATCGTATTTTTTAGGCAGGTCGCCTGCTCCCCAGGAATAGGTTTTGAATTCGCGGATCAGGTTTACGCAGCTGCTGAAAACGAAGAGGCGCGGTTTGCCGTCGGCGCTCATCAACTGTGCCTTGACACGGTTGATACCGCTGAAGATGTCCTTATTGACATTCGGGTTGACGGCGATACCTGCTTCGCGGAAGAGCTCTGTGACGGACTTGATGCCCGACAGGGTGCGTTGATTGGCGGCAGAGTCTATCAGGGCTGATACGCAGCCGGAGTTATCGGTTTTCCAGTTCAGAGAACGTGAGATTTCCCGGATACGGGCGGCGTGGAAGTTGATGTCTTTACCTGCCTGAAAGTGTTCGGCGACGACAAAGATATTGCCGTCGCCGTCGACGGCGTACCAATGACAGGAAAGGGGGTTGTTGAGTCCCGGGTCGATGGAGAGGTTATCCTGCCAGTGATCGGGGATGAGGAACGGGTCTATGACGTGAACGGCGGGATCGAATTCGGGATAGACGAGTCCGCAGCCCGAGGTAAAGCGACCGTATCGGCGGGAAAGGAGTTCGTCGTTGCTCATGACGTCGGTCATGGCGTCGATTTCCGATTTAGGGAGGAAGGGGTTATCTGCCCATTCCATGAAGAGGGTAAAAATCTGAGGGTCGTTGTTGGGGTTGAGGTAGATTTTATCGTAGACCCAAGAGAGGCCTTTAAGAGGGGTCATGGTGGCGAAGCATTCGCCTGCTCTGTCCAGAAGACGCATACGGCATTCTTCATAGATGTCGAGCGGAGGTTCTTCGTCGAACCAGACGAAATCGAGGTCGGCGCCCTGAAATTTTTCACGTGAAGCTTCGCAGGATTTGAAGCCCAGACGGCTCAGTCCGCCGAAAACATTTCTGACCATGATGTAGTCGATAACGCCGTATGACGGTGAAGAAGAAGAGCCGTTTATCATCACGACTTTTTCAATGGAAGCGGGAGGAAGGTAGGAAAGGATTTTTTTTTGGGCGACATCTCTTTGGACAGATTGCGAAACGCTGACGCACCAGCCTGAAAGATCGGGCTTATTGGGACGGAAAGGATGGTTGCCGAGAAGCAACCAAACGGTTTCGACGGCGCCGCATTCGGTTTTTCCGCTTCTGTTGCCGCCGAAGACCCAGCGGTTGCGTTTAAGTGAGGAATGGAATTCGATTTGTTTGGTATGGACGACAGGTCCGGAATTGTAGCCGTCGAGTTTTGATTTCCGGCGTTCGATTTCTTTGGAGATGGCATTCAGTTCACTGAGGATGGATCGCATATAACAAAAATCCCGAACAAACGGGGAAAAACGACAATAAAACAAGGTCGTGCGGAGAGTATAATTAAGACGCCCGAGAAACAGCCGTAAAATACGGCTGAAAAGTAGAGGCGGGCGTGTCTCGTAATTTACGTACGGACAGAGCGATGCGCATGTCTGCGACGGCACG
This sequence comes from uncultured Eubacteriales bacterium, assembly GCA_900546875.1. Lineage (GTDB taxonomy): Bacteria > Bacillota > Clostridia > Christensenellales > CAG-314 > UMGS929. Next base: position 2,564 of record URET01000008.1, on the reverse strand, counting down.
CCCGTCTCTTGCGGGCAACAAAAACAGGAAACACATCGAAAAAGACACATGAGCAGCGTCTGCGAAGGAGGAAGAAACAGAGGGAACGAAGCGAGGTCAGAGGCATGAAGAGATATGCGGTGATAGTGATAATGTGCGCGTTGGTCATGATGGGGATACTCACGGCAAGGACATGCCGGGCGGATGCAGTGGAGATACCGGAGTGGGTAAGGACTGTCAGGAAGGGGGCGTATATGTACACCCGGGATAACGCTTCGGAAAAAAACAAGCTTATGAGTCCTCCACAGGGATATTATCTCAAGGTATCGGAAGAAAAGGGGAACTATTATAAGGTAGTGATATATGATCCCGTGGAGCCCAGATACATGAAGTGGGGATACATGCTGAAGGAGGACGTCATAGCTGCCGAAAACGTAGTGCTGCCCGTATACCCTGAGGTTACGGCAGAAGGGATAAAGGGAGTTTACGCGGCGCCTGATCTGAAGGGTTTTCTCAGAACGGAGGGCGAAGCGGTCTACTACGGTGAGTACGGAGAAGGAGAGGAAAAGCTTTATTACGTAAGGGTAGGAAACATATACGGATATGTCAGGGCGGAGGAAGTAAGCTTTGAAGTACCCGAGCATCCGACGGAAGTGCCTGAAAAGCCGGAGGAAAAAGACCCGATAGAAAAGCTGACGGAGCCTACTGAAATAAACGACACTTTAGCGATGATAATATTTGTATCAGCTGCTCTTTGTTTCGGGGTGCTGTTGTCATGGACGATGCTCAGGAGGAAGTAGAAACAATTAAGGGGAGGAAGAGGCGGAAAGCGAAACAGTAGCTCAGCGGGATTTTTTTCCGGAGGGAAGGCCGCAGGTGAGCAGTAACATCATTTTATTGAACCAGGGCTGAGGAAAGAGAATGTTCTCAGCCCATTTCAGACCGGAATTTTCAGCTTCGAGAGCATAATAGAATTTCAGAAGAGCGGTTTTCAGAGCTTTGTAATATACGACCGAAGAGATCCCGAAAAGACGCGCAGTATTTCGAGCCTCGTTTCTTGCAATAAAATGCATGGTAAGAAGAGCTGCAGCGCCCGAAGGGATCTTTTCGAGCACGGCAGTACAGATACGCGATATGTAAAGCATATCGTTTTTGGCGTCCGAAAGGTCGATGAGTACCCGGATCTGATCCAAAGCGCAGCCGGTGCACGACAAAGAAAAAGCGTTTTGCGCGAATTGATTGACCTTGGCGTCTATTTTCTGCACACAGTTTTTAGTGCGGCGCAAAACGGTAAGCATGGCGACTGCAAATGCGCTTTTATTGTCATAAGGAGTTTCTTTGCTTCGCATGAGATACCTGGCTTCACGGCAAAAATCCGATTCCAGGAATTTAAGGTATTTGTTGTAATACATGGCACACCTCAGAAAATGTCGTAAATATCACAAAACGCATATCGAAAAGGAGCAACAGGGCTTATGATGCGTATCCGAAGTAAACAGAGTATCTGCACGGGGTCGGAGTTTAGCAGCAGACATTTATGCTTCTCAAGGTGATATTTGATACAATTGTACCATAATATAACTGCCAACAGTACGTCGCAAACCGAAAAGTATAAAAAATTTTTTTAGGAGGCGGAATGAGGTACAGAGGGCAGAAGTGACAGCGGAAAAGAGTGAAAGAGTTTATTCGGGCGGAAGGAGGCGAAGAGGAGGGAAAAATTTCAAATACCGATCCCGAGAAAGGAATAAAAATGAGGAAAGAGAATAAGACATATATCGGGATATATGTGTTGAGAAGTTCAGAGAAAATAAAAATGAGGAACGAGAATAAGGTAAAAGGGAAGGAGACGGGCGGGTCCGAACGAAATACGATGAAATACGGAAAAACAAAGAGGAGCGGAACCGAAGTCAATGAGAAAGCAATTCCGATACGGCTGTCATTCCGGTCGACTTTTCGGAAGATATTCAGAGGAACGAGTCAGAGCGGTATTCGGAGTACATAACAGATATTATCCGAAAGGGAATATGTAGGGGCGGGGCTTCGAAAGAAAGGAAGCCCGTGAGGCGGTTATTTGGAAGGGGAAGATGGGCAGTAGTTTCTACAATAGTGAGCGGTAGGCATATCGCTTGAGGGGGTGACGGTGATTTCAGAGAGGGTGCAGCAATTGCACTCGTGATTGATGTGTTTGCAAGCCATGACATCGCAATTGATTTTTTGAGACATAAAAAAATACTCTCCTTTAAAATGTCGGACAGTAAAGAGTCCGCAGTATTATTATTGAGAAAGAGGGGATTTTTTATACAATAGGAAGGGAAGGAAAGTGGGGAGGAGCGGAGGAGATCGGGGAAAGAGGCAGAGGAGAGCAAAGATCCGGCAGAGGAGAGCAAAGATCCGGCAGAGGAGAGCAAAGATCCGGGAGAGGAGAGCAAAGATCCGGGAGAGGAGAGCGGAAGAGGTTGAATAGAGCCGGGAAGGTTGAGAGGAGGAATAAACGTGAGCGGAAAAGTGAAGTATTGTATCGTGCAAAGGCAGAGGAGAGCAAAGATCCGGGAGAGGAGAGCGGAAGAGGTTGAATAGAGCCGGGA
>URET01000007.1 GCA_900546875.1 uncultured Eubacteriales bacterium | reverse complement strand
CCAGCGCGCAGAAAAGCTCTTCCTTGCCCTTGAACCGCTTGTACAGCGCACCCGTGGTCACGCCCGCGTTTTTACAGATCTCCTGCAAGGACGCATCTAAAAATCCCTTTTGCAGAAACTCCTCTTTTGCGCTCTCGATGATGCGCGGATCTATGCTCCTGTCCGCAACCGACATGCTTACCTCCTACGATAATCTAATTACCGATAATTCGATTATCATTATAATTATATGCTCCTCTTCTGTCAAGAGTTTTGCGGCGATAATTAAAAAATTTTTCGCAAAAAAATAGCGGAGACTGCTTGCTCTCCGCTATATTACATATGATTCAATTTTTATCGGCTTACTTTTTTGCGTTAATAAAATGAAAATCGCAGCAAGCTGCGCCTTCACCGATCGTTCCTGCTCTTTCAAAGCGTATCTTCGGCATAAGCCCGGAAAAGGCGATGTTGTCGTTTTCGCAATATACTCGGCATAATTCCGGGCAACCCTTCTCAACGCAAATATCGTGATACAAGCATGAACGAAGATTGAAGTGTATTTCTTTTCCGTCGCAACGAACCCACTCCGTTTCCCAGCCTTCAGGCGGAAAGTTCTTGGCCATGTGCTTTTTCACGCCCATCCGGTACATTGTAAAAACGAACGGCATGCGCACAAACTTTGCGTTATTCTGCTTGTTCATAAGGGCGGCTTTGTGCGTTTCCTTTCTGACCTTTTCTACAGCGTCGTCAATTCCAAAAGCCTGCAATGCTTTATAGTAACTCATAGCAGGAAAGAGCTTTGCCGTCATATGACACCTGATTGCCTCGTTATTGCGGTAGTCGGCTTTACGGGTAAGTTCTCTGTAAATTTCAAGCGTTTTACCGAATATCTTTTTCCCACGCTCTTTCCCGAAAGTTTCAATACAGTCCTGCTCCAGAAAAGGCAGATTTGTGTTTTCAAACTCACTCATCGCTGCCGTCCTCCATCTTCTGAAAGATGTCCGACGCGAATTTCTGCAATACGTCCGATTTGGTCACGGCAATACCCCACTTTTCGTCGCCGAGCACAAGAAGCGTATCGCCCGCCTTTATATTGAATTTATCTCGCGCCTCGCGCGGAATGACGATCTGTCCGCGTTCTCCCACCTTTACTGTACCGAAGATAAAATGTCCTTTGGGAATTTCCACTTTTGTTTTACCTCCTCATATATTCCACACTTTTCATATTTGTATGAATTATATGATAAACGGAGCCTTATGTCAACCATATTGACACCTACTTAAAAAATTTGTACTAAAATCCTGCTACCCTCAAATCCCAGATCTTATATTTATCCAATCTTCGCTCTTTACACCAATCGTCCATTTGTTTTTCAACAAGTTCAAAAGAAGCAGCATCGTTTGAGTATCTGCTCTGCAACAATGCAAACCCAAGTATGTCGCCTATATTCTTGCTCTTTTTTACATGAAACCTCGCACCCGCAGAGCCATATTCATGAAATAGACTGTAAAATCTTGATTTACTGTATGCTTTATACCCTTCTCTTTTGGCAACACGGCAGTATTTTTGCCAAGCACGAAATTTAGAAAACCTACGCTTTTTGCGGTCTTTTTCTATGCTGTGAATATCCGGTATATAGTATCCCTTTCTTTTACCTCTTTTGGGGTAAAGCATTAAATACAAATCAGAATCGCGCAGAGTAGCCGGTAGAGGCAATTTCAAATTCAATTCCTTTGCCCTTTTTATTGTCTTGATGACAGTTGTACGCGAACAACCGCAAATGGTAGCTATCTGCGTATTTGTATTCCCTTTATAAAAATACAAAAGTATTGACTTATAATCCGTCATTTTGTTACCTCACCCTGCCTATACTATACCATATCTTATAGTAAAAATCAAGTGTTCAACTTATATGGAAATAACGCTTTTAAAGCCTGTTTCAGAGCATTTTCAGCACAGAAAAAGGGCTTACCCCATTATCGGGGTAAGCCCTAAAAACACAATATCTTGTGGTACAATTTAGTTAAACCACTATATATGTTTACCTCGGACGTTTAATATTTGCCTGTCCCGGCTACAGCCCGCAGAGAGCAAACGGCCGTTTTTACCCCATTTCGGGGGCGGCGCGTTGCTTTTCGGGGACGTTTCTCCCTCTTCGCAACGCGCCGTCATTTTCTTCCGCGCCCTTCCGTTGTCATCCTAAAATACGTCGGCTTATTCCTCAGCCACAGGCCCCACAGGAAGATATTGTCCTTCTCTACCGTAACGGTATCGATGAACTCCGTCAGCACGTCTTTGTCCGCCTTTCCGTTTTCGTTTAAGGTGAGCCTTCCGAGCAGGTCGCGGACGTAATCCATGTCGATACTCTCTTCTTTCGGGTGATCCTGCGCGCTTGCGAGCATGGCGTCCTTTAATTCCTTGATCTCCTGATCGCATCTCGCCTTTACCCGAACGTATTATTCCTTGCTTATTTCCCCGTCCGCCCGCATGGCAAGAAGAGTATCCAGTTTCTTTTCCGCCTTTTCAATTCGCATTTGGTATCCCGAAAAATCGCGCTTGCTCTCCGTCCGAATCTCTTTAAGCGTTTCATTCAGCGTCTTTACCGCCTCTTCGATCACGTCTTCTTTATTCTCAATAATATTGTCGAAAAGCACCGCCGCCATGACGTCGAGTTTCGTCTCGTTCACGGAAGGCATGTCGCAATACCCCTCGGTATCGAGCCCGAGTTCCTGACGCTTTTCCGCACTGCCGTTGTTAAAACGCGAATAGCAACTGTAACCGAAATGCCTTTGTCCGTCCTTATCCTGCCGCCATTTATAACGTTTAAATTTAGAACCGCACGCACAGCGCAATTTGTTTGTCCACACGTCGGTCGACGGCGTTACACCGATTCTCTTCTGCTTGCTCTTTACAAGAGCAGGCACCGTCGTTGACCTGTCCAGCCGCAGATCTCTGCAAGCGTACCACACGTCCTTGGGAATGATCGGTTCGAAATCTCCCTTTACGAGTACGTAATCTTCTTCCTTGTTATGAATAATCTTCTGATCGAGAAAGTTGTTTCTGTACGACTTGTTGTACCCGATATAACCCATATAGGTAGCGTTATGCAGCACGCGCGAAACCTTGGTCGTATCCCATCTGACGATGCCGCTCGCACACTTTCTTTTGTTCTCGATGAGTTTCCCCATGATCGTCCGCATGCCGTCGCCCTGCAGATACCAGCCGTAAATCATACGAACCGTCTCCGCCTGTTCGGGCTCTATGACATACGTATCGCCCACGCGCTTATAACCTAGAATGTTTCCGTTGCCGTAGAGCATTTTATTCATGCGGCTGACCTGCTGCCCCGCCTTCACGCGCTCGGAAATCTTGCGGCTCTCGTCTTGCGCGAGCGTCGCCATAATTGTAAGCCTGAGTTCTCCGTCGCCGTCCATCGTCCAGATGTTGTCTTCCACAAAATACACCTCGACGTTGATATTTTTGAGTTCTCTCGTTGCCACAAGGGTATCGACGGTGTTCCTCGCAAATCGGCAGACCTCACGGGTTACGATTAAATCGAACTTGCCCTCCCTCGCGTCTGCCATCATCTTCAGGAATGCCGGTCGCTTTTTTGCCTGTGTGCCCGTGATTCCCTGATCGATATATCTTCCGCACAGCGTCCAGTTGGGATGATACTTTAATTGGTCGTCATACCACTGCATCTGATTTTCAAGGGCGGAGAGCTGCGCTTCGTGCTCGGTCGATACTCGCCCGTAAAAGACCATTTTTCTGTCTCTGAATCTGTACCTTATCATTCGTCCTCCTTCATAAGCTTTCTTTCGCGCAGAATCAGTTTTCCCATCACTTCGCCGGGCAGAATGCCTTTTCTGCAAAGCACTTTCAGAAACTTTACTGCCACCAGCCTCTTATCGTAATCTTCACTTAATTTCTTTATAACCTCTTTTGTCTCGTTATCCGTCCTCTGACTGTAATTCAACTTCCGTCTGTTTTTGCCTTATAGGTCGCAAGGATCGGGATTTTTGTCTTCTCTTTTTTATGCCGATGCGGCTCTGTCTTTCATTATCATTCTGTTGCCGACTACTCTCCGTTGCCTTGCTTTTCCCGTTGTTTTACCACTCACGCGCATAGCGGAAAGATGCGCGCGGCTCCCCTATCACAAAATACTCCCTATCAATTCCCGATATTACGGGTGTGTAAAGTGTATCGCTACATTCCGCTGTGTTCCGTTTTCATGAGTTCATAGGCGCGCCTGATAAAATCCACTTTGGAAATACGGTTCTCTTTCAGAAAGGCATTGATCTCATTCAGAAGTTCGCGCGGAATCATCGTCTGAAAATTGCCGCTCTTTTCCTGCCGCTTCTCTTTGTTTTTCTCTTCATACCTTCTCTTTGCAAGCCTTGCGGGCGTATCTTCTTTTTTCGTTACCATAGTTCCGTTCCTCACTTTTCAATTATACATATCAGTGCGCCGATTGCGTTCATGATCAAATTTCCTGCAATCAGCAAGCCTGCCATAACAAAGCTCGCCGCCGCCCCTATGATCCGTAAAACTTTCATAATTCAGCCTCCCCGTAGATGAGTTCGGAAAGAATCTCTTCCTCGATGATGCTTTTTACCGCATTTTCACGCCTGACGTCTTCAAGGAAGTTTCCCGTTCTTCGGAAGCGCTCGTCTTTCTTCAGCTTTTCATACATGGTTTCGTAGAGGTCATCCGCCGCTCTGTCGATCGCGTGCAGATATTCGGGCAAATCTTTCCCGAGCGCCGCTGTTTTTACCCAATCATGCTCTTCCAGATATTTTTTCTTCATCGTCCCGTATTTGCCGTAAACGTGCCGCACAGGTTTTACAAGTTTCCGATACTCCGTTACCTCTTCCGCCGTCAGTCCTTCCGTCTCGGATTTTTTCTCCAATTCTTCTTTCGTCATCTCTTACCCTCCGTTTTATGCATTTCGTATATATACGACTATGTATTTTTATTATACTTATTACGAAGGCGCAAGTCAAGCTGTTTTTGAAAATTTTACAAACTTTTCTGTTTTACTTGTCGCCGTCAATCTCCTTGAACGCGCGAAGTTCGTATCCCTTCAGATAATCGGGCGTAAACCGATACCCGCCGCCCTCAAACGTTCGCTTAGGTAAAGGCTGCCCGTCCAGCTCCGCGACCTTGCCGTTGAAGAGCGAGGATACAATCGATTTCACGATCGACAGATAAACGATGTTCTCTTTCATCAGATTGACCAGCTCTTCCAGATACTCCACGATCTGCTCCTCTTCGTTCTTTTTCTTTTCCCGAAGCGTCTCCACTGTCTCCGGCGTTTCGCCGCTCTTTTCTTCCGGAAAATACGCCTCCAATCCCTTTTCGACCAGATCGTTGATGAGCCGGTTGAAATTGCAATTAAACTCCTCGCTCTGATACAGCTCGTTGAGCTTGTCCGCAATTCCGGGGTTCGTGATGCGGATATAATTTCGCGCACCCGCAGTAATTTCTTTTTCCTTACTCATCGCGCTCCTCCTCTCTTTGCTTTTCTTCCCCGATAATGCCATCGAGGTATTCTGTAAAGTCTACGGTTTTGCCCGTCTCCCCGTCGTGATAACCCTCCATGCCGTAAAGTTCCAACATCAGAGTTCTTACGCCTACCTGCAGCACTTTGTCCAGAACCTTCGTGTAGTTGAACCGATACATCGGATGCTCGCCGAGCATGCTCAGCATGTGCGTGAGTTCAACGTCGCTGATACTCACCTGTACGTTTCCGGTCAATTTGTTCTGTTCCTTCATTTCTTTTCTCCTTATTTTTTTGCGTAAAAAGTGGGTTTCCCACTTGTTTTTCGAGAGCGCCTCGACCGCCCCTCAAAAATGCCTTGTTGCATTTTTCTTTACCTGCTTGCTTTTTTCGGGTATTTGCAACAGTTTTTTGCCTTCTTCCTGCCACCGAATTTTCTTTTCTGACTCATCGGCTTTGCCCTATTTCAGCGCATACGCACCACCTCCTTTCTGTTTATCCCCCTCACTTATAAAAGGACACTTTTCTCTCGTCAGTACACGGTTTCAGGAAAAATTTTACAAAAATTTTTCTGCTGAATTTTCTTTTGAGCGCATCGGCATAGCCATTTTTCAGCGCATAAGCATTACCTCCTTTTGATAACCCCTTCACTTATAAAAGGACACTTTTTTGCCGTCAGTACGTGGTCTGCACAAAAATTTTACAAAAATTTCATCAAAAAAAGGAAGCTCAAATTCAGAGCTCCCTGTTACATATTTATATGGACTTAATGTTCTCATGTTAATTAAAACATATTTTTTTACTTATATCTCCTCTATTCCCAAGCTCTTCAAATACTCATAAGTTCCGTTATAATACTCAGGCAACCTTGTGCTGTCCTCCCAAAAACCGCTTACGTTCTTGTTGGAATTGCCATACGGCACACAAATCACCATTCCCATTCTCGCGCGAGTAAGAAGAACACGGTATGCGTTGAGCATGTATTTTATCAGCTCCTGCTTGCTTTCCGTATCTGCCTTTTGCTCTATCCACTTCGTCTGTCCATTAAACCGATAGAACTTCCACGCACCATTTTCGTAACGCATATCGGCATCCCAAAGCACGCACGTATAATCGAGCTCCAGCCCCTGCACCTGAATTTCCGTCGCCGCATCTTCGAGATAATTGGATGCTCTTGTATCCGCCTTATCCTCCAAAAACCAGTGTACAGCGTTTTCGTCGCCCGAAGGCAAAACATGAATTCCCAAGGGCTTAAACCTTGCCGATTCCTTGGTGATCAGCACCCCCGTGCGTTCCGACCCGCGGACTTTATCGTGCAGCCATTTTTTCGCTTTTGCAATATCTCTCGTCAAAACGATGGAATATTTTTCTTTGATCTCATCATAGATAGTGGATGCTTTACCGTCAAAAGACAAAAGCGAATGAACAAATGCAGATAGCTTCTCCGCACGGAAAGAACGAAGGGAAACGCCCAAATGCAGACTTTCCGAATACGTTACATTGGGATTATCTTTCAACAGATCATTGACTTTCCCTTCGGCATATTCTGGCTCAGTGAGTTTGGGGGATATGTAGACCTTCCAATGCGGAAATTTTTCATTGAGTGCCTTGATCCATTCGGAAATACCTGCCTCGCCCGTATTGATTTCCTGTCCGCCGCCGACGAGACAGACAATCGTCGCCCAGTCTTCTCTCTGATCGAGCGACCAAATCAAAAATGCCGCTTCCGACAAAGGAAAGTTCGAAACCTTAAGCTTATTTCCGTATGTTCCGCCTCGCTTCAAGTAATCGGCAAGCCGCTTATGTGTCCACGAGCGCTGCGCCTCATCAAAAATCGCCACGTGCTCGACCTCTCCGAATCCCGCTTGTTCCATTCTGACCGCCTTGTGCGGATCGATTTCCAATATACCGTTTTCGACGGGATTCTTAATCTTTGCCAGCATATTATCGCGGTAGCGGTGTATCATTTGAATGGATTTACTAACTTCGCGGCGAGAGTCTGTCAACTTCTTAGGCTCACCCTTCTCTCTACATTTTTTGTAATTGTCCTGCGCGAGCGCCTCATTCAGTACCGCAACCAACGGACCATTACCGGAAAGATAAACGGCGCCCTCATCCCTTACTGGTTCGTCATTACCTTGATACGTCTGTTTAATTGCAACTTCCAAGCCGACCAGCGTCTTGCCCGCTCCGGGCACACCCGTCACAAAACAGATGCTCTTTTCCCCTTCGCGCTTGCTGTCCTGCACCACCTTCAAAATATAGGCAATCGTCTGATCGGTCGAAACCTTGTCCGCCTCGTGCCGCGTGATATTTTCCACCGAGTGATTTTCGTATAAGGTTTTCGCCGCTTCAATGATCGTCGGCGTGGGCGTATAGGGGCTGATGATCCAATTCGGGTTGATCGGAGGCTCGTCCGGAAATTTTCGCAGCACTTCGGAAAGTAACTCGGCAACCCCGGCCTCACCCGAAACGATCGGGTTTACCACCTTATCGTCATAGACGGACATCTGAATGAGTTTGGAGGAGCTGCGATAATTTGCGGCAATCAAAACCGGAACGATTATATGGTCTTCGCTGAACTTATGGAAGTTCTTCAAGTCAAGCGCATAGTCGAGCACTTGATCGATATCGCCTTCTAAAATTCTAGACTCTCCTACCTTAAATTCCAAACAAAAGATAATACCTTGTAGCAGCAATACCACATCCACTCTCTTGCCGAGACGGAGAATATCATACTCAAGGACGATCTCGCCGTTATCATCAAAACCACGCAAAACGTTCTTTAAGATCGAAATTTCTCCCAGCCATGCATCTCGCGTTGTAGTAAGCGCCTCGCCATGATAATTCTCACATAAAGTGCCGAATATGAAATTGTTGTCTGCTTTCATAAAATTTTGAAAGCTGCTATGATACAAACAACGTGCCATAAGGAATCTCCTCTTACGTTATATCAGAATTTTAAATTAAAGTAATAAAATTAGTTAAAACTTTCAGGTCTCTGCATCTCAATGCTTTGATAGTGCACTTTGATGCTTTTATATCACTTACACTTACGCGTATCGCCTATATGCGATAAACATCCTTCCTCAGTTTCATATATTCCCGCACTCTATAATTTTATAGTTAAATATAAATGTGTAATTAGAAGTTTGTCTACAATCTTCGAGAAATGAAATGATTTATATTTGCGAACACCAATCATATTGGATGCCATACCAGCACATCTTTCATTATGTACAAGTAATGTTTCGGGCAAGTCTTGCACGGATTGAAAATCTTCTTTCGTAGCTGTCTAAGATTTTATTACAAAAATAGGATTATGCACAAGTTTTTTAATCATTTCTTACCCAATTATATTGCTCTATTAAGAATTTCCATCTCATATACACTGAGATACTTACTGATAAAATCCTTTTTTGCGGCAATTACTTTTATGATATCATCCTCCGTCATATCTTTCGGCACAATGTGATGTAATTCAAATAGAACTTGAATTTTTTGAACAGCAGATTTGGGGATTCCAAATTCCAAAAGGATTCTAAAGTTTGATTGAACGAATTCGTTTTCAATCATTTCTGCAACATATGAATAATCTCCAGTTGGAAGGCCCAACTTTTTCGTTGCATATTTTTGTAGCGAATCTACAACATTAATCCATTTGGGCGCTCGGTATTGAAGCCAATTTTTTTGTAAGTAAAACAACTTTTCAATAATATTGTCTGTTCGCTCTTGCATTTCCTGAGGGTATTTAATAAACATGTCATCTATAGAAACAAAACGCATGCCTTTTTCCTCGGCAAGCTTTTTTGCACGAAAGAGCATTTCACGTTCAATCATATCATTTATAGAGCTTTGATAACAGCTCCCAACAATTTTGTTTACAACCCAACCTTTTGCACCAAATGACTTACGTTCTTCTACTGTAGATAAATTCTCCCAACACAGATCAAAAATATACTTTAAACGATCATATAGATTCCCATCTATTTTACTCCATATAATAAATTTTCGTTTCGCTGGAAGCGCCAAATCGGCAAAAAGTCTTTTTAAAATTTCCTCTTGTCCTTCAATCGTTACAGCATTACGTATTAATAATGTCTGTAACTCCTTATCTTTTTCGCGAAATTTCGCATATCTTTGAACATTATCATTTATATTCTTAACTTCATTTTCATCAAGATTAACCAAGACCTCCGACTCTATAGGATCTTGTGTAAAAAATGGAAAATCAACATCTGTTCGCTCTTTTTTCGGGGGCTTTTTTAGATTAATTACTCGACCAACATAATGTTCCATCATACGACCTGCACGACCGCGAATATTTGCATAGTCGAAATAATCGATTTTTTTAGTTCCTATTTTGTCGTCATAGTATACTACATTTTTCGCACTTGTATTTACACCTTCAATAATTGTGTTAGTGCAGAAAAGATATTTAATATCCCTCTGATTGAAATAATTAATTGTAGATGAAGTAATATGCTTTGGCATAGCCCCATCATGCACTGCTATTCTATATTGAAGACATTTTGCCAAAGACCACCTATAAGATAAATTATCATTTATCCAGTCGACTAACGGAAGCCCCCTCGGCAGAACATTTTTCTGAGATATCAAATGTTCGCAATATGCAAATGCTAAATTTCTCGCCGTTGTAGGCGACGAACAATATATCAAGGTTTGTTCATCAATAGAATCTAAAATATTAAACAAATCAGTCTCGGTAACCTTTCCGCCGCACTTTGTAGTAACCTGATCATATTTATCATCCAATTCCGTTATAACCATAGAAAAATCAGTTTGATAGAAAACCGCATTGTATTTTTCTACAAATCCATTAGGAATTGAATCAATATTCGGCCCTAACATGTAGAATCGGCATGCAGGATTTTTCATTATTCTAACGAATGCGGTGTTAAGTATGTTGCTTCTGTTGTCTCCTCTATCACTACTTAATTTGTAGAATTCATCAAGGATAAGTAACTCTATTTGAGGCAAGTTTACATATTCTAAAACTCGCTCTGCAGTCAATAAAAAAATGTTTCCTTTTTCATTGCTATAACTCTGGGACGTTTTAATAATTATTTTATAGGCATCCGAATATTTCTTTAATTTGCGGCGGGTTTCATCAAGCAATGCGAGCGTAGGTTGAATGATGACTATGTTTTTATAAATTCCACTAGCAATTATTTCCTCAATCAACATACTCTTTCCAAAGCTCGTCGGCGCACTTACGATAACATTTACCCGTTGCATGAGTAAATCTGTAATTTTCTTTTGCTCAGCATGAAAATATTTATCTGGCAAATGTTCCGATTTATGATATTCTTTCCTGATTTCATCACCTAAATCAAAACTTCTTTTTTCGATATTCTTAAGATATGGATAAAAGCCCGCAGCAGAAATTAAATCAATAAATATCAACTTATAACTATCGGATATGTTTTCCCAGTTGTCAAGAGCACGAATTATCAAATTACGTCCATCTTGGTTTACAGCCAAATCAGTCGAACTCAATTTCTGACTGATTTCAGACGCAATATCAAAACACTCATCATTTGTCAAGGAACAATGACTTTGAAGTTTATCAAACAATTCGCCTTTCATGACTACTCCTATATATTTTGCATATTATATATTTTTTTTAGCATAGTAGCTACTATTTTATCCTTTGATTGTACCGGCAACAATATAAGAATCGGTTGGATTTTATCTCTATTAGGAAAAGTATTATTGCTGTCAAAATATTCCTTCATCTTTTGTACATGGTCAAAATAAATATCTTCCGCGTTTCCTTGAGAATTTAGCTCATTTAAAAAATCTGTCGCAACAACATCCTCATATATACACAATAAGGGTATGTAAACAATTTTAAACTTGTCCTCTAGTCGATTAGCAGTCGATAAAGCTTTAATCCATTTATCTCGTAAAGGATGGTTTCCTTTAATGGATTTACTGATAATTAGAAACTGCTCCTTTAAATAATCGTGTTTAAAGTGCTTATTTAGGTCATCTATAAGAGCTTTTATTCCTTGCTTCCCATTGCCATAAAATTTCGTTTCTCCAAGACAAAGTTTATCCTGTAAAACATGAACTGCATCAAATCCGTGAGCTTCTACAGCATTGGAGTCTTTAAAATATATTTTTGATATTAGTGGAACTGAATTCTTCATTTCACGCAAAAGAAAATGTAAAATTAGCTCGCTAAATATGCCCTTGTTATTATATATTTTCAAGATTTCATCATCCCAGTTTTCATACGAAATCCCTTCATCAAGGTATTTTTTTATGGTATCAATTTTTTTGATTTTGATTATTGTTTTTGCAGACTCGCGGATATAATCTACTATATGTGTAGATGATATGGATTCTGTTTCATAACCCATTGCATATTCCGGCAAATATGTCATAATTGCTTCTATAAATTCTTTTTCCATAAATTCATATTGACCACTATCAGATAGATCCCAATTAATTAACATCCCGTCGACATCATCTTGACCAACATTCAAAACAACAACATTATGTCTGTCATATTCATGTTTAATTTCCACTTTGCAATACCTCTTATACAATCACTGCTATCTGTTATTTTTTAGAGTCGGGAACAATTTCCAATATATCTCCAATCTCACAATTCAAGGCCGTGCAGATTTTAACCAGCACGTCGCTGCTGACACTTGCTCCGTCTTTCTTCATTTTAGCAAGGGTTGCCTGGCTGACGCCAGCTTTTTCGGCCAAATCCTTAATCTTCATTTCTCTGTCGATTAAAAGTTTGAAAAGTTTCTTGTAACTTGCTGACATGATTGCTTCTCCGTTCGCAAATTTATAATGTTAAGTATAACAGATTTGTTGAATTATGTCAATATACGTCTAAAAAATTAAAGCATCTTTTAATTATTTTTGCTATTTTTGCAGCCGGTCGCCTTTCTCAATACTCTATAAGGATGGACATAAAAAGACTGTTACCGATCAGGCAACAGTCTTCCTTATTCACGTCAATCAAATCTGCAGAATGTTCCATCTGCGTCTCTCAAAGCCTGCGTTTTATTTCACCCTGAAATAATAACTTGCCCTACCGGAACCGGCGCGGTTCAGTTCGCCAAGCTCAGTCAGTTTTCGGAGAGAGCCTTCTACAGAACTTAAACTCAAAGACGGACATCTCATAAGAATATCCTGCTTTGTAAATTTACCGACAATCCCTTGCGTTGCGCGCCTTACCATTTCAATGGCGGGAACCTTGTCCGCAACAATGAAAAGTCTGTCCTCAAAATCTCTGTATGCCGACAACACGACTCCGAGAAAATACTTGATAAACGGGATGACGTTTTCATTTCCTTCGTGCCAGCCGATCTGCGCTTCCCGCAAGACTTCGTAATATAAATCTTTGTTCTTTGCGATCTTAGCCTCAAGAGAAATATATTTCCCCACATAAAAACCGTTACGGTACAGCAAAAGCGTCGTTAAGAGTCTGCTCATTCTGCCGTTGCCGTCGTTGAACGGATGGATGCACAGAAAGTCGTGAATAAAGACAGGAACGGCTATCAGCGGCTCGACTTCCAGATTGCCGATGACGCGGTTATACTCATCGCAAATTCTGTCGAGCGCTTCGGGCGTTTCAAAGGGCGCGAGCGGCGTAAATATTATTTCCGTACTACCATCCGGATGCGTAGCGCTGATATAATTCTGCACGCTCTTCGTCTTGCCCGCCATGGGATTGTTCATGTGGCTGTACAGAATTTTGTGCATCTGCAGAATGTAATTCCGCGTAATCGGAATCACGTCGAAATTTTCGTGTATGACGTTTAGAACATCACGGTAACCCGCAATTTCCTGCTCGTCACGGTTTCTCGGAGTAGTCTTTTCAGCAACCAGCTGTCTGATTCTCGTACTTGTGGTAACAATCCCCTCGATCGCGTTGGACGCCTCAGTACTTTGCACTTTTGCAATCTCCACCAGTTTTTCAAGTTCGCCGGGGCGCTGCTTCAGATAAAGTTCCTGCTTGCCGGCCTCCTTATAAACAGCCGCAACCAGACCGAGAATTTCCGAATCCCACTTTTGCTCTTTCAGTTCTGAATAGTTAAACTCTCTCATTTCGTTCACCTGTTTCGCTTAATTTCCAAAATATAGTTGTCTTTTCCCTTATATTATAACCTATTTTAAGGGATAAATCAACAGTTAAGGGGAAATTTATCAGATTTTTCCTGAACACCACTGAAATCAAGCGAACACTTCAATAAAAGACCTCTTATAACAATGAATCTCGGCAAAGTCTCAACATGATTTGCGTATTGATTTTACACTGATTTTCTGCTTACCGGACATATAAAAGAGACTGTAACCGGAATGGTAACAGTCTCTTCGTTTTGTATTAAGTTATATACACCACCATCGTCAAAGGTTGATAGCGGGTGGGGAAGAATCAATATAATTCATGATAAGATCATTATTCATTTGTTTTTCTCCTCGCGCATTAAATCAATTAGCATCAAAATATTTTCCTTGTCTTAACGGCATTGGCGGTCTACGATTATTTACCTGAATATCTCTGTTCCAACTATTATCCAAGGCTGCAGCCAATGCATCATTAAGTCTATCTTGTAATGAAGCATACTGCTCTATAACTATATAATCCTCATTATCTTCTAATCTGTTGGGGAAAGTAGCGTAGTCAATATTATTTTTACTATCTCTACGATTTTCTAACATAACGGCTAATACACCCTTGCGAGTTTTAATATCACCTTTCAATGCTTCATGCAGCTCCCAATCGACATGTGGACGTGTATAAGTATCTTTACCCACAATACATAAAAGCACATCACAGTCGTACATCCCTTGCAATATTGTATCTTTTATGTACTGGTGGTGTTCGCCATCAAAATTCACGTTTTTAGAGACGGCATAAAAAGGAATATCTTTCTCTTTTAATAAATCTTCAATATATTCCCTCGCTTTTGTATCTGCCCTATGGTAACTTATAAAGACTTTCATATTTCACCTCTATATAAATAGACCTATTATTATCCCAACCGAAACACACAAAATAGGAACATAATAAAATATAATCGACCTTGAAAATATACAATTTAAGAGATTATTATTACGAGTTTCACATTCTTTTGTAATTTTTAATTCAAAATCGATTTCCGCCTCTTCCTTATTGCGCACCATATCATAAAGCTTTCTATATCTTCTCTCTAATTGCAAATAATAAGCGTCAAGCAACGCGAATATTAAAATCGGTACTAATACTATTGGAACAAACAAGCCTGCTGTTTTTGGGACAAAAGCAAACATGGCAACGACTAAAGTTAATGCCCATCCTTTAATCATAAACGAATTCTGCGCCATTCTTGTTATAATGGCTTGTATCATTTCCAAATGTTTTATTTTATTTTCCATATAGGCTTTTACCTCTTATTTTCAAGATGATTTAACAAAGCAGGTGTTACCTTGCTTCTACCCTGAACATTCGTTAGTCCATGCTCGCGAAGCTCTGCAAGAGGAAATTTATCCTTACCATACTTTTCTATCAGTCTTATCTTCATATACCTGACATCAGGCTTTACTGATAACGTTTTATAAAACTCAAGGTCTTCATCCGACCGATTACCATAAAGTTCTGTTTCCAAAACCTCACATTTGTACATTATCGCTTTATATTCGCCGCCAACATAAATATAAACGGTATCACCAACTGAAGTATTATTTGTCTGGCTCCACTCAATCGTATCAAGCTTTTCAAACGCACCAACAATATCATAGAGTTTAGGATTGCATGGGATTACCCAGACATCCTCTACTCTTGTTGGATCTTGTCTGCCCTCCACCCTTGCTCGAATAGTGTTTAACCACTCGCCTTGATATTTAAAATATCTGGGGCCCGCAACTCCATGTTTGCTCCCGGAAAGCTCGGTTGCCAAAGCTGAAAGTGAATATCTCTTACCCTGATACTCCACTGTCTTGTCATCCACGACAACGCATTCCACCCCGGAATTAGCCTTGCCGCGATTAAAATATGTAATATTGGCTCCTACGGGTATATTACATTTTGAGAAGGTAAACGGAGACTGACGTTCTATATGTTCTTCCTCTATCTCCTGTGCAAGGTCTTCATCTTTCTTTTCCTGCACGGAAGGTTCCCACAACTTCAACCTATCTCTATGTCCGCCCAAAATGGCTATTGTCTCCAAAATAGAGTAGGCTTGTTCGGGTGACATTGCATAAAACTCCCTTACTCGCACTTTGCCGCCAATATTTTCAATCGAACGCAAATCAGGGTTAAGCTGGTCGATAAGCGAATGCAACTTTTTATCAGTCAAACGCTCCTCGACCTCATACGTCGCATAAACCCTGAACGCAAAGGGGATACACTCACTATTGTTTAACTGCTTTAATCGGGTTTCCACATTATCTGCATAGCCTATTTTGACATATTCCTTGAACGATGGATTCGTTAAAATATAGATAAATCCTTTAGTCTGCATTTTTCACCTCATCATTTATGACATCCATTATGTCGCCGACATTGCAGTCAAGCACTTTACAGATTTTTAGCAGAACTTCCATAGACACGGTTTCATTCTTACCAAGCTTAGCAAGCGTAGTCGTGGAAATATCCGCCTTTAAGCGCATTTCCGTCTTTGTCATTCCCTTGTCTATGAGTAATTTCCAGAGTTTGTTGTAGCTCAACATCACGAGTCACACCTCAACTAATATAATACAAGATAATTATAACATATAAATCAATTCATTTCAATACTTTATCAGCATTTATAAATATAATATTTGAAATTACTACTTCAATTAACTACAATAACTGCACGCGCGCTATAAAAAAGAGACTGCTACCGCTGGTAACAGTCTCTTTATTTTTTGTTAAGTTATATACACCACCATCGTCAAAGGTTGATAGCGGGTGGGAAAAAATTTTATCCCCAGACGCTCGTAATACTTTTTCGCGGTGTCCGCGTCTACCGTCAGGGTAAACAGCGGATTTTCGGGTGTAAATCCCCGATTAGCCCCTCGGACGTTTAATATTCGCCTGTGCTGCTGCCAATCGCGCAATCGGTACCCTGAACGGTGAACAACTTACGTAATTCAATCCTACATTGTGACAAAATTCCACTGTGGACGGATCCCCTCCATGTTCTCCGCATATCCCGAGTTTTATATTCGGCCTCACCTTCTTCCCTAATCTCACTGCCATCTCTACTAACTTCCCTACACCGACCTGGTCAAGTCTTGCAAAAGGATCAGACTCAAATATCTTATTGTCATAATAAAACTTCAAAAATTTCCCCGCATCGTCCCTTGAAAATCCAAATGTCATCTGCGTTAAATCATTGGTCCCGAAACTGAAAAATTCTGCACATTCCGCTATTTCATCTGCCGTCAATGCTGCCCGCGGTATTTCTATCATCGTGCCCACTAAATACGGTATCTCCATACCCTTCTCTTCCATTACCTTCTTCGCCGTTGCATCTACGTATTCCTTTACATACTTCAGTTCCTTTACCTCTCCCACAAGCGGTATCATGATCTCCGGCACTATATGCAATCCTTCACTCCTGCTTACGTTGATCGCAGCCTCTATTATCGCCCTCGTCTGCATTTCGGCTATCTCCGGATAAGTTATCGTCAATCGGCATCCTCTGTGTCCCATCATCGGATTGAATTCATGCAATTCTTTTACGGTATTCTCCAAAACCTCTGCAGGTATATTCATCTCTGCCGCTATTTCTTCTATTTCATCTTTCGTATGAGGAAGAAATTCATGAAGTGGAGGATCAAGAAATCTTATCGTTACAGGCCTTTCACCCATCGCCTTGTATATTCCTTCAAAATCACCTCTTTGCATCGGCAGTATCTTGGCAAGCGCTTTTTTCCTGTCTTCCACGTTCTTGGAAACTATCATCTCACGCATCGCCATTATTCTGTCTTTCTCAAAAAACATATGCTCTGTCCTGCAAAGCCCTATGCCCTCTGCTCCAAATTCCACCGCTTTCAACGCATCCCTCGGCGTATCTGCATTCGTGCGTACTTTGAGCGCTCTGTACTTATCCGCCCATCCCATTATTGTCGCAAAATCACCTGTCAATGCTGCGTCTCTCGTAGGGATCTCCTCTCCGTATACGTTTCCCGTCGATCCGTCAAGAGATATTATATCCCCTTCTGCGTACTTCTTTCCGGCTATAGTGAAAAATCCCTCTTCTTCATTTACTATCAACGCCCCGCATCCGGCTACACAACATGTCCCCATGCCTCTCGCTACAACTGCCGCATGCGACGTCATTCCGCCCCTTGCCGTCAGTATGCCCTGCGAAACCGCCATTCCTTCGATATCTTCAGGACTCGTTTCCAATCTTACTATTATTACCTTCTCTTTGTTCTTTACAGCCCTCTCAACTGCTTTCTCTGCTGTAAGATAACAATGTCCGCATGCCGCTCCGGGACTTGCCGGAAGTCCATGCGCCACCGGTTTCGCCGCTTTAAGAGCTTCAGGTACAAATTGAGGATGCAAAAGTGCGTCAAGCTGCTTTGGATCTATCCTGAGTACAGCCTCCTTTTCATCTATCATTCCTTCGTTGACAAGGTCTATTGCTATTTTTAACGCCGCTACCGCCGTTCTCTTTCCGTTCCTCGTCTGTAGCATATATAACTTGCCTTTTTCTATGGTAAATTCCATATCCTGCATGTCACGATAATGCTTCTCAAGTATCGAACATATTTTTGTGAACTGCTCGTATACCTCAGGATTCTGTTCCTTTAAATGCGATATAGGCTGCGGCGTCCTTATCCCTGCCACAACGTCTTCTCCTTGCGCATTCATCAGATATTCACCGTATACCCCTTTCTCTCCTGTGGAAGGATTGCGTGTGAACGCCACTCCCGTTCCGCTCGTTTCTCCCATATTCCCGAATACCATCGATTGTACGTTTACTGCCGTTCCCCAATTCCCCGGTATATCATTCATCCTTCTGTAATATATCGCTCTGGGATTATCCCACGACCTGAATACTGCAAGTACAGCCTCCATCAGCTGTTTCTTGGGATCCTGTGGAAATTCCTCTCCCTTCTCCTTAAGATAATACGCTTTAAATTCCTTAACTAACCTCTCAAGATCAGCTGCATTCAGCTCGGTATCAAGCTTTACGCCTCTTTCTTCCTTTATACCGTCCATTATTTTTTCAAATTCGGACTTCTCCAACCCCATTACCACATCTGAAAACATTTGTATGAACCTGCGGTAACTGTCAAATGCAAATCTCCTGTTCCCGGTCAGCCTAGCTACGCTTTCTACGGTTATATCGTTCAACCCGAGATTTAATATGGTATCCATCATTCCGGGCATAGATGCTCTCGCCCCGCTCCTCACAGATACCAGAAGAGGATTCTCGGTATCACCGAGTTTTTTCCCTAATTTATTTTCGGTCGTCTCCAATGCTTCAAATATTTGCTTCACTATCTCTTCACTGAGCTCTTTCCCATTTTCATAATAACTGTTGCAGGCTTCAGTTGTGATCGTAAAACCATCCGGTACCGGAAGCCCGAGATTAGTCATTTCAGCAAGGTTCGCACCCTTGCCGCCCAATAACTCACGCATGCTTCCATTGCCTTCTTTGAACAAATATACATATTTACTCATACCTTTTCTCCTTAATTTTACTCTTTACTCTTTATCTTTTTGTAAACCTTTTATTTATATAACTTCCGCGTTTATTATTCGTCCCTTTTTTCACAATAAACGCTTCGACTTATGCCGAAGCGTTCTTTTTACCGTCCAGATCCTTACTTCTTTGCTATATACTTCTTGGACCCTTCTTGCTGTACTTCCTTAGGCCTGTAGAATATCATCACAAGTATAACTACTATCACCACTACCGAAAATGCTATCAGCCCTATAACTACCCAATCAGGCCCCTCTTCTTCTTCAGCTACGGGCTCTGTTACGGTTATATAAGAATATGCCGTTTCAGCTTCATTTCCGTTATAGTCGTAGGCCTTGAATTCAACAAAATAGGTATAGTCTTCTTCATCCCCGGTAAGTACATCGGGTATGAATTTATTGTTCTGAGATAACTCGATCTCCTCTACGTTATCGCTGCCTCTGATACCTTTGAAAAGTCTTATTGACGTCTTGCTCGTATCTACGCCTACGCCCGTGTCGGTAACTGTAGGTGCGGATATAGTATATACGGTCCCAAGATATGCGGTGAGATTCTGAGTCACACTTATTGTAGGAGGAGTATTGTCCACTACATACCTTACAAACTCTATGTCACTCTCGGTCTCGTTTCCCGATGAATCAACAACTTTGTACTTGAAAGTCCAGCTCCCTTCCGTGCTCAATGTCGGCGTAAAGCTGCTTGTCCATGTCCATTCGCTTGTGCTGCCGGGTTTCTTATAACCTAATCTTATCGCTACATTATCCACTGTATCTATTCCTCTGTCCTCTTCAGGGAATATAAACAGATTGTTGATAAAATTACCGTCCTCGTCTTTGAAATCGGGGAATGTCGCGCCTTCCTTCGTGTATATCACGCCATCCTTCATCTCCGTATTGAAGGTGACCTCCAATATAGCCTCATTGAACAGAGGCGCCACTTCGTCAAGTATCGATTTTACCAACAGTACATGCACTTCCGTGCTTGATGTCAGCACTATCTTATATAAAAGCTCTTCGCTTCCGAAGGTATATACGGTCCTCTTGGCGTCACTCAGAAGCTCCCATCCGGTCTCTTCTTCCTCATTCTCTACGTATACATAAGTATTCACGTCGGAAGTATCGCCCACCATACTGATCGGGTAAACAGGGAACGTATATTCCCCGCTGACTTTTGCATACAGACCCTCATAAGTATATACCGTCTTACCTTCGTATTCCCCTTCGCCGGGTACTCCCTCAGGCATATTAGAAAGCGCCGTCTGCCAGAACAATATCTCCACAACATCAGCTTCCTTGTTGAAATATTGCGTACCCTTTTTATTCATCATGCTCTTTGCAAGCAAATAGGTATCGTCGCCGTCTTCATTGACTTCGGACTTTTCCATCCTTATGTCCATATACACTACATTATAAGCATATGTCACCCTGCCGTTTCCGCTGTCAACATCCAATCCGTTTACCTTGAAAGATGTTATCACACCTGCCGCTTCATTAAACGGCTTGAACTCTATACTGAATGCAAACATGTCCTCGTCTCCGGTTTCACCTTCAACAACAGGGACAAGCGAATCGGTCAAATTCGTTTTCATGTAGTCATTCGAATCTTTCTGCACATACGCAAATATATTCCCGTTATCGTTTTCAATGATCAGATACGCCAAATTCGAGGAATCCGTATAATCCGTAAATGAGAACGTCAGCTTGTCAAATTTTTTATTAGCGTTGAAATCAAAGCGAAAGTCTTCAAAACTTACCGGCTGAACATAACTTACCGATGCATTTATGGCGCTGGCGGGAAACGTTATAAGCACACCTTCGTCATCAAACTCGATCTCAGTCGTATCGCCGCTCAAAATCTTGAATATCTTGTCCACGCTTACGTCCAATGCCTCTGCCCGCTCAAACACCGCAGCAGTCATCATGCTCAGACAAAGCACCGCTGTGATTAAAAGACTTATAAATACTTTTTTATTCATTTTCAGAGTTTTCCTCCATTGTTGCTCTAACGTGCGACTTATTCCTCTACACAGTCGCACTTATATATTTTAACTTTCCGGAGTAATATTGTCAAACGATTTTATCGGTTTTTCTTAATTACATCCATCATTTTCCCTATGCGCTCAATCTTCGGCATATAAATCTTTTATTTGTTCCTTGATTTCCAGCCCGTTCTTAAAATAATCCAGATACTTACCGAGATCAAACTTCTTCCACGGCTCTTTATCCTCCGGCGGATATGATACAAATATCATGTTATCTCCCGTTACGGGATGCACAAATTCCAGTCTCGCCGCCCACAACGCCAGATTGTGACCTTTACTGAGCTTATCTCCTCCGTATTTCACGTCTCCGAATACAGGATTCCCGTTAACTGCAAACTGCACCCTTATCTGATGTGACCTCCCGGTCTCAAGTTCTACCGCAAGCAACGATATCACTCCGGGACTCTCAAGTACCTTATACCTGAGCACCGCCTTCTTGGCCCCTTCCGTTCCTTCCGTGGCAGCGTATACCTGATTCGTTGCGGCATGCTTTTTAAGATAATTCACCAAAGTCCCCTGCTTTTCCCTCGGCTGCCCGAGAACTACGGCTATATAACTCTTTTTTACTTCCCTCTCTCTGATGGCACGACTCAGTCTGGACGCACTCTTTTCGTTTTTTGCAAATACCATCAGTCCGCCGGTAACCCTGTCCAGTCTGTGCAGCAGTGCCAGATATACGTTCCCCGGTTTATTGTCCCTTTGTTTTATATGATTTTTGAGCAAAGTCAATAAATCCGTGTCTTCGGATGCATCTGCCTGCGATGGAATATTCTGAGGCTTGACTGCCACAAGTATGTGCGAATCTTCATACATTATCGATACATCGTCTATACTGAATTCTTTCATGCTTTATTACGCTCCCCGCAATATAATCCCGACGCCCCGCACGGCAGTACTATGCCTTCGTCTGTCGGCAGGCAGACCTCGTAAGCTTCCGTACTCCCCTTTCTCCCGCCGGCTGCAAGCCTGAGCAGATCGTACAGCACCGCCGGCTGCAGACCCGTCGTATAACTGTTGATCAAAATAAAAAGCGCATCGTCGGATACAACCTCCATTACTGTCAGCAGAAAATCATATATATCGTCTTCTATTTTCCATATTTCGCCGTTTGCGCCTCTTCCGTAGCTCGGAGGATCCATTATCACAGCGTCGTACTTCCGTCCCCTCCGTATCTCACGCATTATGAACTTCCGGCAGTCATCCACTATATACCTTACCGGCCTGTCGGACAACCCGCTGAGCGCCACATTCCGCTTACACCTTTCTACCATATTCTTCGCGCTGTCTACGTGAGTGACGGACGCCCCTGCCGCCAGACAAGCCACCGTAGCTCCGCCTGTATACGCAAACAGATTCAATACGTTTATTTCCCTGCCCGCACCCTCTATCAACCGCGCCATGATCTCCCAGTTGACAGCCTGCTCCGGAAAAAGCCCCGTATGCTTGAACCCCATCGGCTTGACCGCAAACCTGAGCTCCCTCCATCCTACGACCCATTCATCCGGCAGCTGCCTTTTATACTCCCATCTGCCGCCTCCGGTTTCGCTTCTTATATATACGCCGTCAGGCTCGCATATCTTCCTTAAGTCCCTCTCAGGCTTCCATATTACCTGAGGATCGGGACGTATCAATACTATATCCTTCCAGCGTTCGAGTTTTTCACCGTTGCCGGTGGCAATTATCTCATAATCCTGCCAACCGCGGGCTATTTTCATTCTTTATCCTCCCGGGGACCCTTGCCTTCGCCTTCTTCTTTCACCATCTTCTGCATCTCCTCCAGAAACGACGCAGCATCCTTGAATTGCTTGTATACCGATGCAAACCTTATATAAGCCACTTCGTCCATACTCTTCAATCCTTCCATCACCATTTCTCCGATATACCTGCTGCTCACCTCTTCCTGCATGGTGTTATAAACCTTCTTTTCCACGTCCTTCACAAGCTTGTCTATCTCAGACATCGGAATCGGCCTGTTAGCACAAGCAAGCAGTATGCCCTTCTTGATTTTCTGGGCATCGAACTGCTGTCTGTTCCCGTTGTTTTTTACAACATAAACAGGAGTCATTTCTATAGTTTCGTATGTGGTAAATCTTCTTCCGCAGTTTACGCACTCCCTTCTTCGCCTTATCGCCTCGCCATCTTCACTCGGACGCGAATCTATTACCTTCAGTTCCTCGCATCCGCAATAAATACATTTCATCCTTCACCTTGAATTTTTCTTTTACCGCCCGCCTTCAAACGCAGGCATTTTCATCTTCGATCTTATCCTTTAAATTTTTCCGATTTATCGCACAAAATACACATAATAGAAAATTATACCAATTTTTCCGCAAATCGTCAATTGATTTGAAAGCTTACACAAAACAATTCTCTCCGCCCTACAAATCCCGCCTTATAATCTTTATTATCTTTGCCTGTTCTCTTGTTTCCCTCATCTGCGCCCTTATTTTCCTTTATCTCTCCGTTGTTTTCTTGTTGAAATTCACCGTTTTTCACCTCGGAAGCCTCATTTTCTTTTATATCAGTCTTGCGTATCTCATTATATTTTGTTTAAACGAAAAAGCGCGGTCTTTACCGCAGTTCCCATAGAGATTTTTTACCACAGTGAAAGAAGTATAGCGCACTATACCTTGCGAGCAAGGCAGTGCGCCTATTTATTTTACTTTTTAAATTATTTATTATATAATAACAGTAAGGTAAACAGTAATTTAGCGGAGAAAACAATGAGAATATATCAAGTAAATAATAAACGTGATTATGTGCGATTGTTACTACTCGCCGACGAGCAAGAAAATATGATTGAAAAATATCTCGATAGAGGTACTATGTATGTTCTTAACGATAACGGCGTAAAGGCGGAAATCGTAGTTTGCGACGAGGGAAACGGAGTTTTGGAAATTAAAAATCTTGCCGTAGAACCGCAATTCAAGCGACAAGGCTATGGTCAAAGGCTGGTTAATTTCGTTTGTGAGCATTACAAGGAAAAATATAATACTTTACAAGTTGGTACGGGAAACAGTCCGCTAACCGTTCCGTTTTATGAGAAATGTGGGTTTAAACGTTCGCATACAGTTAAAAACTTTTTTACTGATAATTACGACCACCCGATTTACGAGTGTGGAATACTGCTTATAGATATGATTTACTTTGTAAAGGAATTGAGATGAATTTCAATTTATTGAGTAAAAATAAAAAGAGCGAAGATTTTTGAAAATCTTCGCTCTTTTTGATCTCTATAGGAATTGCACTTTCCGCGCTCCTTTTACTTAAGCATTCTTCTCTCTGCCCCTTACATCAATGAGTTTAACTCGGCCATGATTGCCTTTTTATCTAAACTTCATCTCTTTGCTCATTATCAACATCGTTCCCGTAAAATCAGGTGTTTTCTCCTTCCTGAGGAGATGACCCCGTTTCATTGCCATCCTCCAGAAATATGTTTACACCTTTCCACTTGCCGCGGCTGTACCTTGCTATTCCCCATACCGCTCCGGCAAGCCACCCTATGGGCGACGCCCAGAATATCCCGTATGCTGCCCAATAAGGATCAACTATGAATGATGCGGTAAGTATCGTAGCCGATAAAGCTCGGATAATAAGACTGAAAAGATTTACCGACATAGCCGTCTTGGCGTCACCCGCGCCTCTCAGCACGCTCGTGGTCAATACCATTATCGCCATCAGAATATAAAAAGGAACTACTATCTCTAAAAATACATACGTTATTTCTTTTACCTTCGCTATATCTATATTGCTGACTTCACCGTCAAGCCTCATGAATACACCGATAAGCTGTTCTCTGAAAATCAGTATCAGAGCGCCGAATCCTATCATGAATGCTGCCGTAAGAGCCAAAGTGATCTTATACCCTATCTTTATCCTGTCTATCTCGCCCTTTCCCTTGTTCTGCGCCGCAAAACTCGTTAGAGCCATACCAAATGAATTCATTACCATGTTCATCAATTCATCGATACGGTTCCCTAATCCGAAAGCCGTCGTATACACGTTGCCCTGATCCGTGGTCCCCGTACTTACCGCATAATCGTTCCCCTTCTGATTGACCAGAGCGTTTATGTACATAAATCCGATACACGCACAAGCCTGCTGTATTGTGGAAGGCAGAGCTACGCGCAGTATGCTGCGCAAAATGCGTTTGTCGAATTTTATATCCTTCCTTCCCAATCTTATTATACTCACCTTTTTCTGTATGTACACAAACAGTATTACGGACGATAACGCCTGCGCTATCATAGTCCCCAGTGCAACACCCGCTATATCCATTTCAAGCGGTATAACGAACAGTATGTCCAAACCGATATTCAGTACCACACATACTATAAGAACATAAAGCGGGACCTTCGAATTGCCCATCGCTCTCAGGACCTGTGCAAAGCAGTTATACATCCCCATAAAACCTATACCGAGAAAATAATACACCAAATATGTATTCGCATACCCTATCTGACTCTCACTGACATTTAAAAGCCTCAGTAACGGCATGGAAAGCAACGTGCCCGCGATCATCAATGTAACTATTATGATCATCAGTACGCAAAGTATCGTAGTATAGCACAACCGAAGATTTTTTATATCGTTTTTCCCGAAATACTGCCCCAATACCACCATCGCGCCCGCCAGAAAACCCATCAGCACAGTTATAAGCAGATTTACCACCGGCATACATGCCGACAATGCACCCAACTGAAGCGGTGCGTTCTGTCCTATGACTATGGCGTCGGTCCAGGAATAAAAAAGCTGAAATACATTTCCGAATAAAAAAGGCATAGTAAATTTTACTATGGCTTTCCGGGGTTCGCCCACTGTCAGATCAACCGCCTGATTATTATTCTTCTTTTCTTCGGTAAGCTCAGCTCCTTGCATAAATCCTCTCCGTATAATTCTTAGTCCTTAACCGACCCTCTTCTCTCCGATCAACAACAGGTCTATTCTCTCCGGTCAACAACCGGCCTCTTCACTCCGGTCGACAACCGATCCTCTTCCCCCCAATCAACTTTGATCGTCACCGATAGCCGAATGTCGAACTCCACGTCTTTTAACATTCCGATAACATATTTATCATACCATATTTAATCATGAAGTCAAGCGAAATATTCGTAATTTGTCCTCCTTTTTCTTCCCCCAAACTACCTTAATAACGTATAAAAGCGACACGCCCGGCTGCCACGTTACCTGCACTTTCCTTTTTCCTCT
This sequence comes from uncultured Eubacteriales bacterium, assembly GCA_900546875.1. Lineage (GTDB taxonomy): Bacteria > Bacillota > Clostridia > Christensenellales > CAG-314 > UMGS929. The sequence continues at coordinate 21,682 of URET01000007.1, read as the reverse complement.
TTGCATCTGCTAAGTACAACTTCTGTCCCGGCGCTGCCGCCATGCACTGTATGTCTTACACGCGATCTGTCTTTTCCCGTCATCTCAAAAATGCAGAAAATAAAAAAACAAAATAAAAAAATAAAACCGACCGGTAATACCGGTCGGTAATATTTGTCTTATTCAGCCGTATAAACGCTTTTCTCTTTTATTCACCCGTTCCTGCAAGAGCCGCTTTGTATTCGGTTATCCTTTCTTTAGCCTTACTTATGGCTCCGCCGAACTCATCCTCAAACTCCGCAAAGAACCCGTCTTTAGCATCGTTTATGGCGTTTTGAACATCTGTGAGCAACTTGTCGGCATCAGAAGCCTCTATATACTTCTGTCTGTAATCATCAAGCTGATCTATCGTATTGTTCAAAGAATCTATCGCACTCTGTATCGCATCTATAACAAACTGAGTCGCAGCGTCAAACACGTTCTGCCCGTTCACAATGATTATAACGTCGTCAAAGGTTACGTCATACAGATCAGCCTGCAATTCGGTAAGATGCTCAACACCGGTCCTGAGTATTCCGAGAGGTATGTCATAAGCTGCTACGATTATCTGATTTACTCCCTCAAGCACACCCCTCATCTCTTCGTAATACCTGAATTTGAACTCCATCTCCTTCATCTGATAAAACTGATCCTCAAGATAACAAAGCGCAAATTCGGCCTTTTCAAGCATGGCAGACTTGTATATACGAATAAGCTCCGTGTCGCTCATGGCTCTCACTTCTTCTTCATCCATTCCCGGATTTGTATAAAGCACCGCCTGAACAAGCGTCTCGTGCTGCACAGCTTCGGCTATCTCAAATGCCATATCACAGTGCGCTTTGAGCACAGCTACTCCGCTCTCTACCGTCTGCTCTACTGCCTCTCTCAGCTTCTCGGATTCTGTAACTACATGCATCTGCATCGTCTGATGCTTCTCCTTCGCTACATAACCAAGCTCTTCAAGCAACTCACTTATCCTCGCGACAACTTCATCAAGCTTCTTCCCTACAAACTCTTCATTTATAAGAAGTACTTTACCGTCATCATTCAGCCCGTTTATGCTCAGCACTATCTGATCTTCATCAACTATAAGCTCTATGGACGGATTGACTTCCAACGTTACATATGCAAGAGCTTCTTCTTTATTGTCCTCACAACCGGCAAAACATATGCACATTACCGCCGCAAGAAGTACTACACATAATACGGATATCGTTATCTTCCTTTTACTCATACCCTACCTCCTGATCATTATCAAAGTCGGCTTCTCGCCGCTCATTTACTTTGTTGCCTTGATTTTATCACTTATATTTTTATTTGTCAAGTATTTTTAACTTGTTTTCTTAAAAAAATCACATTTTATTTTAAATTCTTTTTTTATCAATTTTTAAACCACATTAATTTCAATTATTGTTCTCCATTATTTCTTCTCAATCAATATTACCGCCTCCATCACCCTTTTCCCGCCTTTATTTTCTTCCTCTGTCCACCATTCTTTCGCATCACTTTCTTCTTGCCCGCTTTTCCCCCGCCATTCCCCCACTCTCACTCGCCCTCACGCACCTTCCCTCTCCCCCATACCCTTAAACTTTTTGTCGTTCTGTTTCATTATATGTTTATAATATTCATATACTTTTCATATTATTATATGAAAAAATAATCGGACCCGTGTTACCACCGGCCCGATATTTTACGATAATCTGAAGCTCCCTTCTTGTTTTTATCTGTATTTGATTATTTTATCAGCACGCCTATCGCGTCGTGGATATTTTTCTCCATTGCTTCTCTGCCGTAGGCGTCAACGCCCGCCTTATTCTTTATTCCGTGAGTCAGACATCCCGCTCCTCCGATACATCCGTCCACGCACGCCATGCCTTCGATAAAATTACCGGACAACACGCCCTTGCTCGCTTTCAGCAATGCGATCTTACACTGTTCTATTCCGTCGCATACAATCGGCTTATAATCGAAATTCTCCAGTCCGTTTTCTTTAAGAGCCTGAGCTACGGCGTCCGTAAGGCCTCCGCTTCGGGCAAATATCCTTCCGTAATACGAAGCGTTATCCAAGTGTCCTTCTTCCAGGGAGGCAAGGTCGATCTCCTTACTGTCGAAAAGCGCCTGCAGTTCTTCAAACGTTATGACGCTGTCGATCATTTTATGGTTCTCGCCTTCCTTGAACTCCATTTTCTTCGCTGTACAAGGTCCGATGAAAATTATTTTGGAGTCAGGGTCGAGATGCTTCATATATGCGGCGATCATCATCATGGGCGACGGATTATGACTGATATGTTCCGCCATGGAGGGCACGTGTTTTTTGATATACGCCACAAATGCAGGACAGCAGCTGCTTGTTAGAAAACCTTTTTCGGCAAGTTCTTTGCATTCCGCGTCGGCGACCATATCGGCTCCCAAAGCCGCCTCCACTATACTGAAAAAGCCCAGTTCTTTCAGTCCCGTCACCACCTGACCGGGCTTTACATAAGTGAACTGACCCGCTATCGACGGCGCAACCACTGCGTACACCTTATATTTTGTATTGTTTTCACTCTTTTTGATAATATCTATTACGTCTACGATATATGATTTATCCGATATCGCCCCGAAAGGACACTGATATACGCATGCCCCGCACGATATGCATTTTTCGTTGTTTATCTCGGCGTAAAGATCCTTACTCATGGTAATTGCGTTTACCTTGCAGGAATTCTCACACGGTCGCTTCAGGTTTATTATTGCGGTATAGGGACATACTTTGCTGCACATCCCGCATCCTATACACTTTGACTTATCTATATGCGCTTTTTGCGTATGGTCGAAATAAATTGCATCTTTCTTACATACCGCTTCGCATCTGTGTGCTAGACAACCGCGGCAGGCATTGGTGACCTCGTACCCTCCGGACGGACAGTCGTCACAGGCTATACCTATCACCTCGATCACGTTCGGATTCGACTTATCGCCGCCCATTGCCAATTTTACCCTCTCACCGAGTATTGCTCTTTCCTTGTATACGCAGCATCTCATCGTAGCTTTGCGGCCCGGTATGATCTTTTCGGGAATTTCCGCCAAATCAACATAATTCATTCCCTTCCACGCACATTTCGCAACTTCGCGGAGTACGCTGTATTTTAAATATTGGACTTTTGTATCGAATCTGTCCATAATCCTCTCCCTTTAGTCGTAATTCAGAATGACTGTCTTTCCCATAAGTTCAAGATTATGAGAAATCCTTTCAACAAGCTTCAGTTTCATCGTTATATCTATCGGCAGTCCCTGATGCGCCTTATTTATACTTTGCCCTACAAAAAACGTTACATGCGTCGCCTCTTCAAACAGCAGTTCGGCCAGCAGCGACGCACCGTCCTTTGCGGTAAAACGCTTGGGCGTAAGATCGTGAGGGTCTATATACTTTTCGCTCATATCCGCAAGTTTTCTGAGAGTCAGGACTCCTTCCGTCGTTACGTCGATCCCGTCTATAAAACCTATGGGCGGAACGTCTTTATCGGGAAAATCCAGACACGTCTTAACCGTCGTCCCCAAGTGCCGCGCGACTATCGTGGAACTCGTCCCCCCGCATACCACCTTCTTGTCCGATCCGGTCAGAAATTTCGAGATCACAAAATCATCCTGCGATTTATCCACGGGCGGCCCGACCATGATATTTACCGATAACTTTTCTCGTATCCTGACAGCTGCGACCGTTGTGTCGTCGCCGGGCTTCCCCAGATAAAGGTCGTTGCACGCGGAAGCAAGCATACACGCTATACACCTCGCACTCATCCCCGGTTCTATGGTACGGTTCAGATAATCCACCACGTCCTTCCTTACCCAACCGAAATTAAGCAACATACCTATGCCGGCATGTATGACTCCGTCGCTCATTACGATTATACAGTCATCTTTTTTCAGCTTCAGACGCGTTATGTAGACCGTTTTTCCGTAATAAACCTTAGGTTCGCGTTCAAAATCCCTGCATTTCCCTTCCGTATAATATATCGCGTCCGGATTGTCAAATTCAAAAAGGTATCCTTCCCCTTCCTTGTTTACATATATCACGGAAAATGTCGCGTATGCAACATTCCTGACTTTACATACCGGAAGCGTCTGTATGATCGTGCTTATACATTCGTCCAGATCTATCCCTCCGGAAATCATTGTGCAGAGAATTTTGCTTGTCAGCGTCGCAAGTATATTGGCTTTTACACCGCTCCCGAGTCCGTCGGCCAGGACCAGTGTGGTATAATCATCCTGCACACGCATTTCAACGTTATCTCCGCATAGTTCTTCTCCGTCCTTGTTCAGGGAAGTATAGCCGTTTTCAAGGTAAAGTTCCATGTGTTATTCCTCTTCTTTTCCCGACTGAGACAATGTCTTCTTTAACTTGAGCAACGCCACTTTTGTTTCAGCCGTGGTCTCGCCCAGAAGTGACGCTATCTCCTGCGCCACTCTCATCTGTTTCTTTATGACCTCGTCAGTAGTCTGAAGCGTTTCGTCGCGCACCTGCGTAAACTTATTGTTATATTCCACACTTTCGGTAACGTCCTTATATACTCCAAACAAAGTTTTATGCTCCGGCAACAGTATCACTGACAAATCGGCATATTTTTTCGTCTCAGGAACGTAAACGCGTTTTTTATGCACATTCTTGCCTTCAGATAATGCTATCATATATTCGGTAACGTCAAAATAATCAAACGCCGTCCTTCCTTTTACATCAGAATTATCCATACCGAGTATCTTTCTGACTATAGTATTGGCATCGGAAATATGAAAATCGTAGTCCATTACGATTATACCGTTCGGACTGTTCTGAATAATTTCGTAAGACATGCTTTCTGCCCGCTTTCGCATGTACGGTATACACATATCTATGTCCGCATATCCGTTTGCAACCGCAATTGCCTTTTCTCTGCAGGTAGAATATCCGCACGCACCGCAATTCAGCTCATCCTCTACGGTAAGCTTGCCCGTTCTTGCAAGTATCGCACGAATCTCACGTTCCCCGGGCATGGTCTGATACACGGTTATTGGCTTCCTTTCTTCTTCCAGAGAAATTCCTCCGGCCTCAACTACTACGGGCTCTGACTTCTCTGTCGCGTTCCTCGCAAACTTCCTTACCTTTTCGTTCGCTTTCAACGCACCGCCTTCCCGAGTCAACGCACACGGTCCGTTTATACATGCGTATTCACAGCAGTTTATTTCTATAAACAGCCCGCTCAGACTCTCTATATCCTCAAGCACTTCAAAACTTCTGTTGACTCCGTCCACCGCAAGATACTCGTACCCTTCGGGCAGCTCCACAAACGACTTTATTATTCCGCGGCTTATGGGATAATACCTCGCTTTGTTGTTGTAATCCTCGCTTTCCGCTTCAATCACGGACAGATCTACGGACTTTTCCGCAAATAACGAATCAAGCTCTTCAAATGTAAGTACGTTATCTATGATCCCGCTCTCGGCACCTTCCCTCTTCTTCGCTATGCACGGTCCGATAAACACTATCTTTGCCTGAGGATATCTTTCCTTCAGCATCCGGGCGTGCGCCACCATCGGCGAAGCCACCGGTGCAAGATACTTCAGAGCTTTCGGATAATATATCTGTATCATCCTGTTTATTGCAGGACACGCTGAAGTAATGAAATTCTCGTACTTCCCCGTCCTGAGCAGTCTGCTGTATTCATTCGTTACGGCGTTCGCACCGACAGCTGTTTCTTCCGCGTAAGAAAAACCGAGCTTCTCCAATGCGGCTCTGAACCTCTTGAAATTCCCCGCTTTCTCAAAACTGCTTATAAATGACGGCGCTACACTGGCTATGACCTCTCCACCGGAAGACAACAGTTTTTTGACTTCTTCCTTTTCTCCGTGTACCACTTTCGCGTCCTGCGGACAAACTGCTATACATGTCCCGCATAAAATACACTTTTCGGTTATGATCTTCGCCTGATGGTTTTCTACCTTTATCGCTTTTACCGGGCAGGAACGCAGACATTTATAACAATCTCTGCATTTTGCCGATTTGAAATCCAGATAATCCATAGTCTTATTTCTTTTCGTTCAATTTCTTCTGAATCACGTCGTCGAAAAATTCGGTTACTCTGTCAGGATCCACTGCATAGTATTCTCCGTCGACCGTTACGCTTACGCCGTTTTCACTGCATTTACCCATACAAAATGCTCCGCTGAGCTCTATATCATCCCCGAGCCCCTTGCTCTTTACCAAATACTGAAGCTCTTCGATCACCCTGCGTGAGCCCTTCAAATGACACGAACTTCCTATACATACCGTTACTTTCAACATATTTCCGTTTTCTCCTTATTGATAATCAACCACATCTATCCAATGCAGTAAAAATTCACGTTCGGTTTTCTTCCCTTTCACCAGCTGAGACGCCGCTACAATAGGAATCCATTTCTGTACATACCTCTTCTCTGTTCCGCTCTTTTCACAAAACAGATCCAGATACTTTTCAGCTCCGGATATGTCCCCGGACAACCAGAAAAGCAAATAAGTCCTTGCCACGTCTGCAGATGCGTTGCCCTGAGTCACATGCGACCAGTCAAGTATAAAAGGCGTTCCGTCACTTCTTATGATTATATTGCCCGGATTGAAGTCTCCGTGACACATCTTGTTATGTCTCGGCATACTCTCAAGCTTGACATGAAGATCATATTTCATGGTTGCGTCTATATCCGCCTCATTTATCTTCCTGTCCATCTTCTCCTTCAATACGTTTAACAGAGGCGAACGCTGTTCGTGTACATGCATCTGCAGATCTACGAAAAACTCCAGGTATTCATCCTTTTTCTCCGGATTCTCCTGCATAAGTCTTTCAAGCGTTTTACCTTCTATAAACTCCGTGACTATCGCCCATTTGCCCTCTTTGACCGTCACCTCCAGCAACTTCGGCACATTTAGCCCTGTCTCCTCCGCGCGCGCATGATTCAACGCCTCGTTCAATATATCGGATTTTCTGAAACTGTCGTCGAAAAGCTTTATGACTCTCTCTCCGTCACGGTAAATGGTCTTTAAATTACGTACTGCAAGTACTTTTCCACTATTCATAATCTCCTCCTATTTGCCGTAATAAGCTTTTAAATACATCTCTTTGATCTCACTCATCAAAGGATACCTCGGATTCGCACCGGTACACTGATCGTCAAAAGCTTGTTCCGTCATTTCGTCAAGTGAAGCTAAAAAAGTTTCCTCTTCTATCCCGTACTCCTTTATGCTCTTCTTTATTCCTATTCTCTCTTTCAGTTTTTCCACAGCCTCTATCAGCTTCTCCAGCTTCTCCCCTTCGGTTTTGCCGCCCAGTCCGAGATGATCCGCTATCTCCGCATACCTGCCGAGAGTATGAGGATGGTCATACTGCGGGAATGTCCCCATCCTTACGGGCTTTTCTTCTGCATTGTATCTCAGCACATAACTTATCATCAATGCATTTGCCACGCCGTGAGGTAAATGATGGAAAGCACCGAGCTTGTGCGCCATGGAATGACATACGCCCAAAAATGCGTTCGCAAACGCCATGCCTGCCATCGTGGCGGCATTAGCCATCTTCTCCCTCGCAAAAGGATCCTTGCTTCCGTTTTCATATGCACGCGGCAGATACTCGAATATCACCTTCAGACTCTGTAATGCAAGACCATCGGTATAATCCGTAGCCATCACAGAAGCATACGCTTCCAATGCATGCGTCACGGCGTCGATACCGCTTGCAGCAGTAAGTCCTCTTGGCGCATCCATCATCATGTCAGCGTCTACTATCGCCATGTTCGGAAGTAACTCGTAATCAGCCAAAGGATACTTTACTCCGCTTGTTTCCTCTGTTATGACCGCGAAAGGCGTAACCTCGCTTCCGGTACCGGCTGTTGTGGGAACTGCTATGAAATACGCCTTCTCCCCCATATGAGGGAATGTGTATACACGTTTTCTTATATCCATGAATCTCATGGCAAGGTCTATGAAATCCACTTCGGGATGTTCGTAAAGCACCCACATGATCTTCCCTGCGTCCATCGCCGACCCGCCGCCTACAGCTATTATGCAGTCAGGCTTGAACGCCTCCATCTCTTTCGCTCCCTGCTTCGCACACGCAAGCGTAGGATCAGGCGCCACATTATAAAATGTCGTATGCGTTATCCCCATTTCATCAAGCTTCTGCGTTATCGGACGTGTATAGCCGTTGCTGTACAGAAAACTGTCTGTCACTATAAACACCCTCTTTTTCCCCATCACATCCTTCAACTCTTTGAGCGCTACAGGCAGACACCCCTTCTTTATATAAACTTTCTGCGGCGTCCTGAACCACAACATATTCTCTCTCCTTTCCGCAACTGTCTTTATATTCAGCAAATGCTTTATCCCCACATTTTCACTTACACTGTTTCCGCCCCATGTTCCGCATCCCAAAGTCAGCGAAGGCGTCATGGCAAAATTATATAAGTCACCTAATCCGCCCTGTGACGAAGGCGTATTTATCAGTATCCTGCATGTCTTCATCGCTTTCATGAAACGCTCGGTTTTTTCGTGCTGAGCAACGTCTATATAAAGCGATGACGTATGACCGTATCCTCCGTCAGCCACAAGCCTCTCTGCCTTGTTTACCGCGTCCTCAAAATCTACAGCACGGTACATAGCCAGTACGGGCGAAAGCTTCTCGTGAGCAAACTCCTCTTCCAGCCCTACGCTCTCTACCTCTCCTATAAGGATCTTGGTGCCCTCAGGAACCGAAACCCCGGCCATCTCGGCTATCCTGCATGCAGGCTGCCCTACTATCTTGGCATTGACTCCGCCGTTTATTATCACGGTCTTCCCGACAAGTTCCTTGCCCCTTGCATCCAGTACGTAACATCCGCGCCTCCGAAACTCTTCCTTTACCGCATCATATACCTTGTCAAGCACTATCACGGACTGCTCGGACGCACATATCATACCGTTATCAAATACCTTGCTGTGAATTATTGAATTCACCGCAAGCACTATGTCGGCTGTGTCATCTATTATCGCGGGTGTATTGCCCGCCCCTACGCCTATTGCCGGCTTCCCGCTCGAATACGCCGCCTTGACCATCCCCGGTCCGCCGGTTGCAAGTATTACGTCCGCTTCCTTCATAAGCATATTAGTCAGGTCCAATCCGGGCTTGTCTATCCAACCAACTATCCCTTCAGGCGCTCCCGCCTTGACTGCAGCCTCCAATACCACCTTCGCTGCCTGTATCGTACATTCCTTTGCCCTCGGGTGCGGACTGATTATTATTCCGTTCCTCGTCTTGAGCGCCAATAAGGTCTTGAATATCGCAGTGGAAGTAGGATTCGTGGTGGGTATCACCGCACATATCACTCCCATAGGCTCCACTACTTTCTTTATTCCGTATGCCTTGTCTTCCTCTATAACTCCTACGGTCCTGGTATTCTTGTATGCATTGTATATATACTCCGCAGCATAATGATTCTTTATAACTTTGTCTTCAACTACTCCCATACCGGTCTCGGCTACAGCCGCCTTCGCAAGCGTTATCCTCGCTTTGTTCGCCGCCATGGCAGCCTCAAAAAATATCTTGTCTACCTCTTCCTGCGTATACCCGGCATACTTACTCTGAGCTTCCCTGACTCGCTCTATCTCGCTCTCAAGCTTCTCTACGCTGTCTACAAATTCTCTTTCTCTCATTTCTCCTCCTGATTCTCCTTGTTGAAAATCTCTCTCAATTGTCCGGAAAGCACCGCCAGCGACGCGGCCATATCTTCATTCTTGACCGCTATCCCCTCCGGCAGTCTGAGTCTTTCAGGCGTAAAATTCCAAATCGCACGTATCCCGCATGATACCAGTATGTCAGCCATTATCTGAGCCCTCTCTCTGGGGACCGTCAATACGGCTATCTTTATGTCCAGCTTGGTTATGATGCTCTCGAGCTTCCCGGTAGGCAAGATCTTCTTTCCGTTTACATCATGCCCGATCACCCTGTCATCTACATCAAAACCCGCTATTATATTGAGCCCGTAAGCTTCAAAACCCTTGTAACTCAATAAAGCCTGTCCTAACCTCCCGGCTCCCACCAATACGGCGTCCTTTGTATTATTATAACCCAAAAACTCTTCAATATCACGTATCAGCGCATCGATCACATACCCGACCTTCGGCTTTCCGTCATCCGCCTTGACTGCCGAAAGATCTTTCTTTACTACAGATGAATTTATCCCCAAAGCCTCCGCAAGCGTCACGGACGACACTGTGTCTCGCTTCTCCTTCTTCATCTCCCGCAATACCTTAAGATACGCCGGCATCCTGTTAAACGTCGCTTTCGACGGTATGTTCTCTATCGCCATCTGCCTTCCTCTTTCCACGCACACCTTTCACGTATGCACTTCCCGCTTTTTGCTTTGATATATCGGTAAAAATATATCGACATATTTTTATCGATTTGATTGTAATACTTCGGAAGGCTTTTGTCAAGGCTTTTAAAAGCGCTTTTCAGAAATTCTCCTTTTACATATTAAAGTGCGGCTGCTTTTCCCCGGACATATGTATGTCCGGCGGCTCTGATCACGGTATTTTTGCTCCTTCCGACCTTACCGAACAAATCTCGGCGCATCTTATCTGTATTATCTTTTGCCTTTTTATCAACATGCATCGATTTCAGTTCGGCGCGTTCTGTCCTTTTCGGAACATCTCACCTTTTTATAAAGCTCCTGAGTTTCCAGCAATATTTCAGCTGCCCGGTAAGGTACTCTTCCCATCCAATCCAGACCCGCATTTATCAGATAATTTATCCCCGTTTTTTCAAGTCTGAGTCTGTTTTCCAAAATCTTTTCCGGTGACTTCCATTCGTTGTCCACCGACGAATATCCCCAGGAACGGTTGAGTGTGCAGGCAGATTCGTACAAACCGTACGGCGATCTTTTAAATCCGTATATATCGTTATGATCCGAAATACAATCTTCGGGAATTTTCTCGGGGATCTCGTTGTCTCCCAAAGAAACGTAATCGTAAAAGCCGTTGCCCAGACGGGAATTTATCAGACAGTCCGGCTGAAGCTTTTTCACCGTTTCATATATCTTGCTGCTGAAATCAGGATCGGTATCCAACGGCATGTCAAACCATACAAGAAATATATCTCCGTAATTTGTCATCAGTTCTTTTATTTGCGGCAAAATTTTTTTATTAAAAAGAATTCCGTAATCTTTTTCCGATTTATCGGGAAAATCCCAGCTGTTTTCCCACGAGACCCCTGCTGCTCCTTCAGGATCCGACTTATAGCCTCCGCCGTGCTTTTCATTCCAATCTATGCATTGCGAATAATACAGCCCGAGTTTCAGACCGTACTTCCGGCATGCTCCCGACATTTCCGATATGATATCTCTTCCGAAAGGTGTTGCGTCACAGATATTGAAAGAGTCCGCTTCAGACTTATATAGCGCAAATCCTTCGTGGTGTTTGGCGGTGATCACTATATATTTCATCCCGCATTTCACCGCGAGATCGCATATCTCGTCCGCGTTGAAGTAAATCGGGTCAAAGGCTTTTGCAAGCGTCTTCATTTCCGAAACCGGAATTTTGTGGAAAGCCTGTATCCATTCCGCGTATGCCGGGCCTTTCTTCCCCTTATAAAATCCGCCCAATAAAGAATAAAGTCCGAAATGGATCATCAAGCCGTATTTCGCATTTCTGAAATAGTCGATATTATTCATGGATCTACCCCGTTTTCACCGTAAGCTCCCGTCGTGATAATTAAAATTCTCCTTCGTAGCCGCATGGTAATTCCTTCGGAAAAATCTGACAACACTATACATTATAAACGAAAACACTCTTTAAATCAAGTGTTTTGTCAAATTTAAGAAGCGACTTCGTATTTTATCGGGCTGTCGTTCGGATCCGGCATGCCGTATGTTCTTACCGTTTTAAGCAACGATAAAGGCGTCAGCGAATTTAAAGAAATCCGATCGGCTTACGCTGCTTATCGGTATTTACACTGATATTATCTGAAGTTTCTTTATTCTTTCGTAACCATTCCCTGTTAAAGCAGCCGCACGACGTTCATGATGCTTTTTATAAAACGGCTTACAAAAAAGGGGTCCGGCATCCCGGACTCCTCAAATCATTTTTCATACCGATATTATGTATCGTTTTTCAGGCATTTAAGTATGCAAAGAAGACTGCAGTCTTGCTTTTATTTCCGCGATAAAGGTATTTGTATTTACTGCCTTGACCGTCTTGCCTTCCACAAGATTTACGAGGTCTTTAGTCATGATGCCGTCGTTAAGAGTATCGAGGCTGGCTTTTTCGAGTTTATCGGCGTAAGCGACGAGATCGGGCAGTTGATCCTTTTCTCCGCGTTTTCTGAGTGCGCCGCTCCATGCAAATATCATCGCCATGGGATTCGTACTTGTTTCCTGTCCTTCGAGATATTTATAATAGTGACGCGTGACTGTCCCGTGAGCTGCCTCGTATTCGAAGTTGCCGTCAGGACTGCACAAAACGCTTGTCATCATCGCAAGTGATCCGAACGCTGTGCTCACCATATCGCTCATAACGTCTCCGTCATAATTCTTGCATGCCCAGATATATCCGCCTTCGCTTCTTATGACTCTTGCTACTGCGTCGTCTATAAGGGTATAGAAATAAGTGAGCCCGAGTTTCTCAAATTCATCCTTATACTCTTTATATACCTCTTCAAATATAGCCTTGAATCTGCCGTCGTACTTTTTGCTTATTGTATCTTTGGTTGAGAACCAGAGATCCTGCTTTGTATCTATTGCGTACCTGAAACAGGAATGAGCAAAACTCGTTATACTTTTTTCCGTATTATGCATTCCCTGAATTATCCCGGGACCTTTGAACTTCTGTATTTCGGCTTCGGTCACCTTGCCGCTTTCTCCCGTAAACACAAGCTTAGCCGTACCCGGCTCATCGGTCACCATTTCAACGCCTTTATAAACGTCACCGTACGCATGACGCGCGATCGTTATGGGCTTCTTCCAATTCTTTACCACAGGCTTTATGCTGTCTATTATGATGGGCGCTCTGAAAACCGTACCGTCCAGAATGGAACGTATCGTACCGTTGGGACTCTTCCACATCTCGTGCAGATTATATTCGCTCATCCTTTGAACGTTGGGCGTGATGGTTGCACACTTCACTCCGACGCCGAGTCTTTTATTGGCGTTTGCAGCTTCAATTGTGATCTGATCGCGTGTTTCGTCTCTGTTTTTGAGCCCGAGATCATAATACTCCACCTTAAGATCTACAAAAGGCAATATCAGCTCATCCTTGATTATCTTCCATATTATTCGCGTCATTTCGTCGCCGTCCATTTCCACGAGCGGCGTTGTCATTTTAATCTTTTCCATCTTGTCCTCCGATTATTTTTTTCTGTTCAGCATAGCATAATAATTCATAAGGCAGCCTTCGAGAATTATAGTCTTCTCATCCTGCGTAAGCCCCTTTACATGCAGCATTATATCGTTCACGCCCTTACCTGTTATGACCTTTGCAGGGATATCTTCTTTCCCTTCCTCTATAGCCTTACGGATATCGGGTACATATACCATATCGCCCTGAACGTAATCAAAAGGTGTATCCGCATCAATCGTGAACGGCACTATTCCCCAGTTGATACAATTGCTGCGGTAACGCTTTGTCGCGTATTCATAACATATATTCGCGTCGCCTCCGAGTACTTTCTGACAGCTTGCTGCCTGTTCACGCGCCGATCCGTCACCGGGCTTGTTTGCAAATACGCACGAACCGAAACTCGTGCATTTTACAAGCTCTTTGGCGTCTCCGACTTCGGATAACGCTTTCAGTATCTTTTCGTCGGCTTTTCCTTCTCTTCTCGCCCTGTCCTCTTCCTGAACTTTTTTGCTTAACCCCACATACTCGGGCACTCTACGGCTGAGAGCAAATTCGCTCAATTTAATGGGATTGGATCTGTATGAAGAAGTCTCTCCGGAGGGAATCAATTCGTCCGTTGTCGTAACGGGATCGTGTATGACCGCACACAGCTCTAAAAGCATGTTCTTTTCCATCGGATACATCTTCGGCCAGTCTGTTATATTGGGACCGAGTTTTAGTTCTTCATTCTTGTCGGCTTTGCCGAAGCCGTTATACACCCTCTTTTCATATACGGTTTTATCAAACTCGTATTTCACTCTTTCGTCTTTGTAATCTATCTCATCCGCAGCGGTAAGCAAACCGCCTCTTCTGGCGGTCGCAGCAATTGAACGCGCGTCCATGAGCGCTACGGAAGATATCTGTCCCTGTCCGGGCTTGCTTCCTTCTCTGTTCGGGAAATTCCTCGTGGTGTGACGAATTGAAAATCCGTTATTCGCAGGCACATCGCCCGCTCCGAAACACGGCCCGCAGAAACACGGCTTTATTACCGCTCCCGCTTCTATCAGCTTCTCCGCTATTCCCGTCCTTGTCATAGCAAGATATACCGGCATGCTTGCAGGATATACGCTTAATCCGAAATAGCTGTTTCCGGTGCTTTGTCCGTCAAGTATCTGTGCAGCACATGCTATGTTGTCAAACAGTCCGCCTGCGCACCCGGCTATTATCCCCTGATCTACCTTCACTTCCTTTCCGCTGATCTTTTCGCTCAGATTGAAATGTACCTTCTTTCCGAACTGTTCGGCTCCCTTTTTATCGATCTCCGCAAGTATATCTCCGGCGTTCTGTCTGAATTCCTTTATCGAATACGCATTGGACGGATGGAAAGGCAACGCTATCATACACTCGGCTTCGTCCAGGTTCAACTCTATGACAGAATCATAATACGCTACGTCGGCAGGCTTGACCTCCTTATAATCCTGAGGTCTGCCGTGATTTACGTAATATTCCCTGACTTCATCGTCAGTTTCCCATATCGAACTCAGACATGTCGTTTCCGTCGTCATTACGTCTATTCCGTTTCTGAAATCTATAGGCAGATTCTTTATACCGGGCCCTGCAAACTCCATTACCTTATTCTTCACAAATCCGTTTTCGAAAACCGCCTTTACAAGACTGACAGCTATATCGTGAGGACCCACTCCGTGAGGCACTTCCCCCGTGACATATACCAATACCACTTCGGGAGTATCTACATCATAGGTATTATTGAGCAGCTGCTTTACAAGCTCAGGTCCGCCTTCGCCTACGCCCATCGTCCCCAATGCACCGTAACGGGTATGTGAATCGCTTCCCAATATCATGCTCCCGCATTTTGTCATCGCTTCCCTGGCGTACTGATGTATTACGGATTGATTCACCGGCACATATATTCCGCCGTATTTCTTCGCGGCGCTCAGTCCGAATACGTGATCGTCCTCATTGATTGTGCCGCCTACCGCACATAATGAATTATGGCAGTTGGTCATTGCGTACGGAAGTGGAAACTCGGTAAGTCCGCTTGCTCTTGCCGTCTGTATTATGCCGACGTAAGTTATATCATGCGACATAAGACAATCAAACTTCAAATTCATTTTCTTCTCATCTTTGGAAAGATTATGCTTAGACATTATGCCGTAAGCCATCGTACCTTTCCTTGCTTCCTTCGCGTCAACCTGAAGATCCTTTTTGAGCTCTCTGCCGTTTACGAGATAACGACCTTCATTAATCAACTTGATCATAATACTTGCACTCTCCTGTTTCCTTTCGGATTTTTTTATCGAATCCCCTTTTCCGGGTCATTCTAAACTTAATTTGTCGCACAGTACCGTCAGCGCGAGCATATCGGCGCTTCCTCCGGGACTGAGTCTTCTTTTTATGAACTCATCGTCGAGTTCTTCGACCATCGATCGGCTGTACCCTTTCCTCTCTGTCTCGGTCAAAACCTCGTCTGCGCGTGCTGCCGCCCATTCCGCGCCTTCTTTCCCTCCGCGCACATATAAATTCGTGTCGCCAAGGCTCCTTATTATATAAAGCAACAGCTTTACGCGCGCATCGTTTTCATTCTGTTCCTGCCTGTTCTTGCGGTAATAAGGCAGATACTTTTCAAAAACTTCTCTATATCCGTCTCTTGCGTTATCCAGAGCTCCCTTGACTCCGTATTCTTTTACAGCGGCGGCGCCTTTAGTATTGTCGGCTCTTTCATAGCACTCCGCCACCTCTTTTATATATACGCCGATATCGCACGTACGGCGGCTCCCCGTCATATATGCGGATACGCTTATCAGTCCCGACGAAAACAATGCGCCGTTATGCGTATTGACTCCGAATCTGCCCCGCATCAGAGCTTCCGTAGCCTGACCGGATCTTTTCAGTGCAGACGAAAGCTTCCTTATATCCTTCCCGTCTTCTTTTCGCCATGCGTCGACTTCCTCCAGAAACCGCCACACTCCTCTTACCGTTTCACTGATGCTCTCTGTCATCATTATATAATCCATATCGGTATGAGATCCATTGTTCCGTTTGTCTATAAGCCCCGGCTTCGGAGTCGTTTCGAGTTCGGCTTCCAGCGCGTACTTGACGGCTGCCGTTATCTCCTGTTTACTGAAATTCATGTTCCATGATATATTCCAGGGTTGTCGGCGGTACCAGTTTTCTGACTGTTTCCATATCCTTCGTCACTATCGCTTTTCTTACCCTCGACGCTGATACGGGTTGTCCGTCGATTTCTTTTCTGCTCACTTCCACCGCTTCTATGCCTGCTGCTGGCAACAATTCATGCATTTTTTTATTATATAAAGCCGTAAGAGGATCAAGCGGTTCGCTGCCCATAAATCTGACCTTCAGCTTCAATGCCGGCGCTATATGCCTTATAAATACATCAAGATCGAGTTTTACCTGCGCCTCGCTTATTTCATCCAGATTCTTGATAAAATAATTCGGAAATGTTGCCGTGGAAATCACATAGCTGCTTCCTTCTATTACGTCGACATTCTCTAAATGAGCCGTCCCCTTTTTTACCAAAGCCAGCCTGTCTTCATAAGGAAACATCGTCTTCCCTTCCTTGACAAGTATCACATGCAGTCTGTCTACCTGCTTCGCCGACTGCTCTATCAGATATCTGTGCCCGAGAGTGAACGGATTGCAGTTCATGACTATTGCTCCGTTTACGCCTTCTCCCGCAAAACTGCCGAGATACTTCACATACCTCTTTATGCCCCACGGATTGCTTTCCATCATGACCGTCCGGTCTGTTTTTCCGACGGTAAAAAATGACAGATTCCTGAATATGTCTTCGTTTTCGGCTTTTGTAAATATAAATACGTTTTCCTGTTTGCTGCTGCGGACATGTTCTCTGAGTCTGGTTATCAGCATCCCCGCCAGATTGTATTCCCTTAGGTCCTTCATCACGGCTATGCATTTTATTACATTATCTGCCGTGCCGCCTCCTGCAACAAGCTCGTCGTTTTCGTCGAATATCCCGACATAATAATCCATGACGTCCATTCTCAGCCCGTTTTCCGCGAGAAATTTTTCTATCATGTCCCTGCTGCTTTTGAAATTTATAGGCAATTCCCTGATTTCAAAATCCATAAAACTATTTGTCCGATTTTTCCCCTCTGAACTTTTTCACGGCTTCTTTTATAATTTCGTTGATTTCCTCGGCGGTGTGCACTTTGCTTCTCATGCATTCTCTCGCGGGCCTTCCGCATATAAGACATTTCCTCGCTTCGTACCCCGCCTGCTCCCGGCTTACGGGAATTTTTTTTAAAGAAATCACGTCAATATCCATATACCGTCCCAACGGATGGCTCATTTCCGCTTCGCATGTCTTCTTCTTTATCTCCATCTCGCCGCAATCTACGGAAAACATAGCTTCATAGCCCGTTTTCACATCTCTTTTTACGCTGCAGACTATTTTATCCCCAAATATGCCTTCAATAAGCTTCACCGCCTCATCTGCTATATACAGCGATTCTTCTGTCCGCTTTATGTTTCCCGTTGCTAATACCGTCAGACTGATAACCGGAAATCCGTACTCATTTATCAGCCTGTGCTGTTCGGCTTGTCTGTTTTCTCTGGCTTCGAGGATCTCTTTAAGTGTCACCTTTTCCATTTTATACTTCAGGGCGGAGCGTTATACTCCGCCCTTTCTCAGGTCCTATTCCACTATATTCTTTATTATATCCAATACTGACCCGTCCGGACTCGTCACAACTCCGACTACCTTGTCTCCGAAAGGAAGCGGATCGGCTTCTCCGATTATCTCATGTGCCTCGTCCCTTAACTGCTCTATGGTCTTGACTCTGATTTTTGCGTTTGTTATCGCTTCTAGCAGATCAGGCCTGCGCGGATTGACGGCTACGCCTCTGTCTGTAACTATTACGTCTACCGTTTCGCCCGGCGTTACAAGCGTCGTCACTTTATCTACCACACAGGGGATCCTCCCTCTCAGCAACGGACATACCACTATACTCATCGCCGCTCCGCTTGCAGTATCGGGATGACCGCCTATCGCACCTCTTATTATTCCGTCACTTCCGGTCAGCACGTTCACGTTGAAATCAACGTCTACCTCAAGTGCCGAAAGAATTACCACATCCAACCAATTCATCGCCGAACCCTTTTCAAAAGGATTCGCGTATTCGTTTCCGGATATCTGCTGATGAAATCTGTTGTCTTTGAGCGACTGGGCCGCTATCATGTCGAACGACTGAACATCAAGCAGTCTTTTGATCAGCCCTTCCTCATGAAGCTTGACCATATGACTCGTTATCCCGCCGAGAGCATAACGCGCCGTGATCCCCGCTTCCCGCATGTATTCGCCTATATACTTCGTCGCTGCAAGACTTGCTCCGCCCGACCCCGTCTGAAGGCTGAACCCGTCCTTGAAATAAGGCGAACATGCAACTACCTTTGCAGCAGTCTGCGCTAGCAGCAGATCATGCGGATTCTTCGTGTCTCTTATTGCACCGGAGGATATCTTGCTGGAGTCTCCTACGGCTGCCACTTCAACTATATAATCCACGTCCCTCTCTCCGATCGCAAACGGAGTGTTGGGGTATGGAACAATATTATCTGTAAGTATTATAACTTTGTCCGCATAGCGTGCATCGACCATGGCATATCCGAGCGATCCGCATATGCTCTTTTCGCTCCCGCTTCTCGAATACCCGTTTGCATTGCCCACGTAATCACATGAGCTCGCTCCGAGAAACGCTACGTCTATATGCAGATCTCCGTTTGCTATGGCGGAAGCCCTGCCGCCGTGCGACCTGAATATCACGGGCTCTTCCATAAGACCGTGACTTATGGCTTCCGCAAGCTTCCCTCTCAGACCGGAAGTGCTTATTTTTGTGACGACCTTGTTCTTGATGTGCTCTATCAACGGAGAATGCACGTCATTCAGACTCGATGCCGCCAAATGCAAGTTCTTAAACCCCATCTGAGCCAATTTATTCAGTGTATAATTCAGAACCTTGTCACCTTCTCTGAAATGATGGTGAAAAGATATCGTCATACCGTCCTTGAGTCCGCAATTGAGTATTGCTGTCTCAAGATCTACCAGCTTTTCATTGCTTTTCTGCAATTCGCTTCTCATCGTGGGATTTTTGACTATCTCACCGGTATGCACGGGAAG
This sequence comes from uncultured Eubacteriales bacterium, assembly GCA_900546875.1. Classification (GTDB taxonomy): domain Bacteria; phylum Bacillota; class Clostridia; order Christensenellales; family CAG-314; genus UMGS929. The sequence goes on along the minus strand of URET01000007.1, from coordinate 2,156 downwards.
CCGCATTTGATCGGCGGTTTTCTTAATCAAGTCTTTATATTGTTTATCGATGTTATACATAAAGATCCCCCTTCGTAATGAGTCCGCTGGCAATAGCTATATCGATGCAACGCTGCGCCCTTATCACTACAGGCTTGTCTACCATCTTGCCGTTTAGCGAAATAACGCCGCTGCCCTTTCTTTCAGCCTCTTTGATAGCATTGAGTATAAGCCGCGCTTTGTCGATTTCCTTCTGAGAAGGCGCAAATATTTCATGCACTATGTCTATCTGACGAGGATTTATTATCGACTTTCCGTCAAAACCGAGTTTCTTAATGAAAGCTACTTCGTTTTTGAAAGTTTCCATGTCGTTCATGTCGGAAAAAACCGTGTCAAGCGCGTCTATACCGGCAGCCCTCGCCGCTACGACTATCGTCTCTCGCGCAAGCAATAACTCGGCTCCGTCTTTGCTGCGGTTGGTCTTCAGGTTTGCACAATAATCTTCCGCCCCCAATGCAATACCCATCATCCTTTTTGACGACGTCGCTATGGAATAAGCATTGATAACTCCTAAAGCACTTTCTATGGCTGCCATTATCTGCGTCTTACCGACAGGCACCCCTATCTCCCGCTCGACACGCTCTATTTCGGCTTCTACTTCCTTCACCTCTTCAGCAGTTTCCGTCTTGGGCATACGAATTACGTCCACCCCGGCTTTTACCACCGCCTCTATGTCCTTTACCCCGTACGGAGTGTTTAACGGATTTATCCTGACTACCATCTCGGTTGTCCCGTAGTTGACTTCCTTGAGAGCATGGTAAACAAGCCTGCGCGCCGCGTCCTTTTCGGCAAGCGTGACCGAATCCTCCAGATCAAGCATTAAAGAATCCGCACCGTATATATATGCGTCCTGCATCATGCTCGGGTTGTTCCCCGGCACAAACATCATTGTTCTACGTAATCTTCCCATACTGCACCCCTTACTTCTCTTCAAAAGCAATGACGGCACCCGCACGCTCTGCAGCCGACTCTACACGAGCCCTTACGGTACAATCAAGCGCACCTTTATCTGTCGCAACCACCACTGCGTTAGTTATGCCCGCCTGTACAAGAGTTTCGGTTATTACCTTCCTGATCCTCTTGCCAAACTGATAGTTTACCGTGCTGTTAAGTTCGATAACGAGTCCGCCTTCGTCAGTCGGGGTTATTTCGATATAAATATCTCCCGATTCAAGAGTTCCGGCAGCAGAAGCTTTTAATTCCATCTTGAGACTCTCCCGTAATATTTTTTTTGCAGCCGCAACACCGATATGAAATATCCCTTCACCGCTTTTTCATCATTCATTAAATCCGGATCGGGATTTGTTTCAGATCAGAATTGCACTACCGCAATGTGCTCTTTTTCATATCCTTTATAACGGATATTTGCCACATATCGATAACGCTGCATCAAGAACGATCATCTCTGCATAGTGATACATTCTTTGTTTATACCATTATAACCGCAAAACCAAAATAACGCAACCCTTTGTTTAAAAAAATAAATTTAATCTTGTTTTACCGGTTTAATATACTATCAAACAACAATTTTTATTATATTTTTTTCATAATGCTTTCACGATAGTCCCTGCAAAAAACATACTTGCAAAAAATCATTCTGCAAACAAGAATAACGGATTTAAAAGATCAGTCGTGTTCCCGCATCCGAACTTTTCGGGCAGACGTTTCAATAAAACACTGCAGAAAACCCGTAAAGAAAACTCAACCGAAATAATATTTCAAAACAATTTTCACAATAAAAATAAAACGGGTGAAAAAAAGTTTACAAAGACTGACAAATATGATAGAATAATAGACCGATGGGGGCATAGCTCAGTTGGTAGAGCGCTTGAATGGCATTCAAGAGGTCAGGGGTCCGACTCCCCTTGTCTCCACCATACCGAAGAGAGGGCGCGTTTTGTGCCCTCTCTTCATGTTTCAGACTGAAAATTCCTGTCACACAAGCAAAACATTGAAAGCATAAACAGCTTCAGACTGAAAATCCCTGCCCTTTCCGGAAAACACACAAGCAAAACATTGAAAGCATAAATAGTTTCAGACTGAAAATCCCTGCCCTTTCCGTAAAACACACAAGCAAAACATTGAAAGCATAAATAGTTTCAGACTGAAAATCCCTG
>URET01000006.1 GCA_900546875.1 uncultured Eubacteriales bacterium | reverse complement strand
CCGTGTTTTTCCTCAGTTGCCGCGTTTTTTATCGCTTTGACTCTTCGGTACGCATTCTTCGGCGTTCGGTTTTCGGTTTTTTACCGTGTTTTTCCTCAGTTGCCGCGTTTTTTATCGCTTTGATTCTTCGGTACGCATTCTCCGGCATTCGGTTTAAGCTTTTTTACCGTGTTTTTCGTTTTGCAGATCTGCTTTTTTCGGAAACAGTTGTTGTTTAAGATATGTTTCTGCCCCGTTCGGAGGCCGGCATTTTATTTTCCCGAAAAGCATACAGGCGATCTGATCCCTCTTCAGAAGCTCTCCCGCCCTTTACAGACCTGCGTTTTATATTCAGAAGAACTTCTCATGTCAGATAATGTTTACAACGGATATTTTACGCGGTTTTTTCTTGGGTTATGTTCAATTTTCCAGGGTCTGCGAGGCTTTTTCCCCTTCTGACAGGCTTTGCGCATAAAAAAGCCCCGCCGGAGCGGGGCTTTTAAGATAAAACATACAGCTGTCATATCTTGCTTTCATATGCTGTGCCCGGCCTCATAAGGCAATGCACAGATTTGTTTTCAGGCTCTCATATAAGCTCTATTTTTGCAAAGTACATTCTCCAGATCAGGTTCTGATAAGAAATGTGATTCGGAGCGTACACGGCTATATCAAGAGGTCCTTCCGTGATATTCCTTACAAAATTGTTGTACGGATAGCGTAAGCCTTCCTCGTAAACCCCCTGAAGCACCGGCGCGATCTCCGACAAGAAGGTGAGTTTGCTGAGGTTTTCTGCACCCAAGAACGCATTCGCTCCTATGACCTCTAAGGTGGAAGGAAGCGTTATGCTGACAACTTCTGTGTTGTTCTTGAACGCATTGGCAGCTATGACCTTGATCCCTTCCGGTATCACTATGTCTGTTTCACCGTGAGGAACATATTTATACAAAATAGTATTGTCTCTGCTGAATACTGATCCGTACTCATCCATTACAAGATATGCATTATTCTTGCCGATGGTTAAGCTTACTACATTCGTATTGAAGAATACCGTCACAAAATCGAACAGACAGCAATCATCAGTGATCGTGACGTTTTCAAGGTACGGGCATTCGGCAAAAGCACTTGTTCCGATATACTCCGCAGGAGCTCCCAGGGTCACGCTTGTAAGAGCGGTGCCGCGGAAAGCTGAGTCGCCGATATATTCGGCACAGGACAGATCCACCTGTCTGAGATATATTGCTCCGTCAAATGCAAAGTCGCTGTAGAACGTAGTGTATACCGATTCAAATACCTCAATTGACGATCCGCTGAAAGCTTTGGTGCCTACTTCCGTGATAGTGGTTGCGTAAACATCCTTTATATATTTGCTTGATCTGAATGCATTGTCGGCTATATACATTGTTTCGGCGGGAATAGTGAAGCTTTCGTCTTCCTTTCCTCCGGGATATATAACAAGAGTTGTCATATCTGTCGAGAACACCACTCCGTCATATGAAGTATAAAGAGGGTTATCTCCAAGGAAATTATAAGCCTTTACACCGGAACAGTTCTCATATACGTTTCCGAGATCTATGTCAATAACTCCCGCCGGTATATTGACCTCTTCAAGTGATGTACAATTCCTGAATGCGCTTGTTCCTATCGAAGTCAGCGTGGACGGCAGATCACATTCCTTCAGCGATACGCATCCGTCAAATGCATAATTACCTATCGTTTTAAGACCTTCATCCAGCTTTATGGATTCCAGACTCGCACAATTGGTAAACGCATACAACCCTACCGACTTCGCCGTCCCCTTATTGTATATGTTCTTAAGCGACGTACAACCTTCAAATATACTCCTGCCGTAACCGATCACTCCTTCAGGAAGATAAACGGTTTCAAGCGAGATACAGCCTTTGAAGGCTCCGTACATATCTCCGGTCACACAATCGGGAAGCGTTATTTCCTTCAAGGATACGCAGTCTAAGAAATCATAGTAAGGCGACCCGTTTTCTCCCATAGACTGCAGCCCTTCAGGAAATACTACTCTCTCAAGGTTTTTACAACTCGCAAGTACTCCTGCACCCATTTCAACTACTGTTTCAGGGAATACAAACTCCGTAAATCCTGTATTGAAAAATGCCTTATGCCCTATTGTGGTCACATCACCCTTGATCTCCACATAATCCAGATTCGTATGGTCAGAAACCAACCATCCGGGTATCTCCGTAATGCCTTCGTGCAGCACCACTCCCTTAAGAAGAGGCAATTTGATATCAGTCAATGTCCCTGCAAGGACATTTACCGAATATGAAGCCGAATCAGGCTGCATATTGATCGCCATCGAAAATCCTTTGATCGCCGACGAGAAATGCGATAATGCTCCGATTTCAAGCGATGTTATTGTTTCGGGAAGTACAAAGATACCGTCATAGTCCCAGTTGCCCGGTTTATACATCTTTGTATAATCCGTATTGTAAAGCATACCGGTTTCTTCATCCTTAATAAAATTCGTATTGTCGGCTGATATATCAAACGACTTTAATTTTTCGTTGTTCTGGAACGCCACGGGCCCTATCCCGCCTACACTGCCTTCAAACACTACCCGATATAAATTCGGACAGTTCGAGAACGCATGACCGCCTATGTATTCTACGTCTCCGTGGAATATAACTTCTTCAAGCTTTTCTATCGAAGCTAGAGTTGCCGTTGCGTCTACCATAGGTCCGTATGAATCACTCAGACCGAAGTCCATTATCATCTCTGAACCTATCGTCCCTACGTCATTGTGAAATTCAATCTTGCGCAACATTTTGTTACCCGAAAATTCCCATTCTCTGAAATTCCCGATATAACCGTATATATTGAGTTCTTCCAAAAAGTCGCAGCCGCTGAAGTTTCCGTTGAGAGATTCAATGTCGGCATATATCGTGAGCCTCTTAAGCTTAGTCAAACAGCTGAATGCCCCGTATGCCAACTGTATTTCATTGCCGTTATCGGGAATTATTACTTCCTCAAGTCCGCTGTAACAGAATGCATCCCAACCTACATAAGATATATTCGTGTTGCTGATATCGGCCTTCGCCAACTTATAACACGCCACAAACGCAGACTCTTCTATCGTTTCAAGAGTGGAAGGAAATACTGCTTCAGTCAGACTCGTCGCAAACTTGAACGCTTCAAAACCTATCATGGTAAGACCCTCGGGGAATACCACTCTGGTTATATCACGATTGGCTGCAAATACTTTTTCTCCTATTGCAACTACTCCGTCGGGAATGATCACTTCGCCGCCGTTTCCGTTATACGCTATAAGCACTCCGTTTTCATCTATTACGAATTCCTCACCGTCAGAATAAAATCCGGCTTTTTCTTCTCCCTTTTCTATGTGACTGTTAAAGCTGTATACCTGATCCTTTCCGTAAGCTTCGGAGTCGTTCTTCAATAAAACAGTATTTGTTCCGTTTGTATCGCCGCTCGTCGTCGATAAATCTATATTGTATACCACGGAGTTCATCGCATAGTCTAAGAACTCGACCGCAAAGTTCGTACCGTTAATCAACGGCAGGAAGTCTGTAAGATCAAAGCTTACCGTATTCGTCTGGTTTTTCGCAAAATTATATACCGGTATAGCATAATTGTAAACATTGGAATATACTCCGCTGTCATCATAAGTAAGAAGCGAGAAATTCATGAGATAATGGTTGTCGAATACATCCATGTAAAGTATTGTCCTTCCGTTTTCTTCACGTATTTCGGCATTCTCGAGCGTAGGCGCTTCGTAGTCGATAAACAACGGGAATTCCATCGTCTCCCACTCGGCGTTTTCAGCATATCCCTGCACCGCATACTTGATAACCAAAGTCTGATTGTTATAAAAACTGTAATCGGCAATGGGTATCTGCTGCTGTGCCTGAAGTATCGACGTGCCTCCGCCGTCGTCTACAAACGTTTTGCGCAAACCTTCGCCCACTACTTGATAATATACTACTCCCGTATAAGGATCTTCTATGGTTATGGACAGATTCTTTATCGCCCTCAATGCACTGACTACAAATGTGTCAAGCAAATTGTCATGACTCAAAGCTATCTTTTCAGGTGAAGACTCGGGCGCTTCGTATCCCTCCGGAAGCACAAATAACGTGTATCCGCCGAGAAGATACTGGTATATCAATCCGAAGTTCCCCTCCCATGATACAAACTGCCCGAGCAACTGATTGCCTATCAGCTTGATGCTCTCTTCATCAAATACACTGCCGTCCAGAACGTCCGGATCGCCCCAGTCGCCATAATACGCCAACCACGGAATACTGAGGTCTACATCGTTAAGACTGTCAAGATATACGAAACCTTCTACATAAATACCGTTTTCAAACGTTTCGTCCATGTATGCCTTTGCAGCATCCGATAAAGTTACGGTAACCGTCACCGAAGCCTTGCTGCCCGCTTCTACTCTGAGTATACCGTCGACATATGTACCGTTTTTAACGCTTACCTGAATATCACTGTCTCCGAATACATATGCTTTCTGTATTATGTATCCGTTTTCGGCGCTCTCCGTGAACACGTCTGTATCAATTTCGTATTCAAGAACAGCTTCGCCCGTATTTACCACTTTAAAGGAAAGAACATACTTTCCGTCCCTGTTTTTGTCATGTCCGAGTTCAAGTTTTACTCTGTCTGTCCCGGTGACTTCAAGATAGCCGTTCGTAGTAACTGCCGCTTCTATATTCACCAATCCGGAACCCTGCTGACGAGGAGTGATCGGTGTGCCGTCCGCCTCAAATAAAGGCGTCGCGGTCGACATAAGCAAACGCCAGACCAGACTCTGTATCTGACGGCTCGTATACTCGGGATACTTTTCCTTTATATACTGCCTTACCGACGCTGCAACTCCCGCTACATTAGGCGCTGCCATACTGGTACCGCTCAAATACGCATATCCGTCCGCTTCCATAAACATCAACGGCATTGCCGAATATATGTCACCGCCGGGAGCTGTTATATCTACACCTATCTGCAGATCAGGCAACGGTCCGATCGACGAGAATTCGGACATCTCTATATATGTATAGCTTACCGCAAACGTCATTTGCGTCGTTTCGATACTTCTTATTATCTCCGCGTCTTCTACGGTCACTGTACATGTGGGGATCGCACAATTTTCCATCTGCGCATTGATGATCCCCGTTTCGTTGTTCAATATCACACATGCGACCGCTCCCTTGGACGCAGCCACATTCTGCTTCTCCTCAAACGACGTCTCACCCCTGGTGACTACAGCTATTTTGCCCGCTACATCAAGCCCTTCGTAATCGGCTTCGGAACCTATACCGGGCACGATCACAAATTCGAATGTCTTGCTCAGCTCTTCCCCGAGCAAAACATCAAGGAACGGGAACGCTTCACTGTTCATGTCCACCGCGGGTCTGAACAATATGTTATTGCCGCCTGCCGTGAAATAATTGTTTACTCCGCCGTAACAGGACGCCACACCGAACGACGCGGAATATGAAGCGGGAGATCCGACTACTCCGTTATCCGGGTCGGCGGTAAGGTTGCCGTTTCCGTTATTGGCATATATGCTGCTGTTACCGTCATTACCTGTCGAAACACAAAGGTTTATTCCTACCGCATTTACGAGTTCATAGATCCCGTTGAGCTGTTCTACTCCTTCTCCGAGTTCTTCAGGCACTCCCGCACCTGAACCGAGACTCATGTTTATTACATCTACTCCGAGCGCCACAGCGTCACAAAGCGCCGCCAATACATCGGTCGTATACGCTCCGCCCGTAGAATCTCCGAATACCTTCAGAGGAACTATCTGCGCTTTAGGAGCAGATCCCTGTATCACGTCGTCATCACCGGCTGCTATTCCGGCTACGTGTGTCCCATGGTATCCGCTGTAAAAATTCACGGCCATAAATCCGGGCTGAACATCCGTATCTTTATCTGCGTAGTCATACCCGAAAGGCACCTTCGCATTGTGATACAACGCATCTATCATATCTGCCGATACGCCTAAATCCGTATTGATGTAAAGATTTTCAAATACATTGAGCACATGCTCCTTCGTGAGCGCTGCATTTTCCGGATAAGTCCTGAAAGCTGTGTGATTATAATCCAAACCGGTATCCAATACGGCTATTACGGTATTCTCTCCTTTATACTCTGTTTCATTAGCCAATATTCCGGTACCTTGTATCATAGCTGCAAGATCGGTGATCGTGCTTTCCGGCATACTGTAAAATTCCGATACAGTCACTTCGGTCACATAAGGCATCGCCCTGAGAGTCGCCAAATCCCCTGCCTTGATCTTCGCGGAAAAACCGTTAAGCAGAGTCGTATACGACTGCTTGAACTCTATACCTATATCTCTGTTCTTTATCAGATCGATCACCTCGTTCTGAAGCACCTGCCTCTCATATATCAGAGCCGCACCTTCTTCAGACGAAATAAAATCCCTTATCGATCCGTAATCGCTCTGCAGTAAAAACTCTTCCGCTATAGACGACCCTTCTACCTCTACGGTCACCCATATCTCCTTTTCCGCAAGATCAGACATCATCGTCTTTTCTCCGGTAAGCGCAGTATAGATCCCGCTTTCATTCGTCTTTACAAAACTTAACGTCCCGCCGGTTATTTCTTCATGCTCGGGAACATAACGTACATAGCAACCCGACATCACAAGTAATATCAAACATACAAGCAATATCATCGGCATTATAAAACGTTTCTTGTTGTGCATCCCTATTCCTCCTTGTATTATTCATTTGCCGCCATATGTACAATTCAATCCAGACCTGCTCGGCTTTTATGCGTTTATAATATCCCGGACTAATATCTACCCACATACCGAGTCGTGCATTTTTAAACCGTTTCACTATGGCAACCGGGAAAAGCGCTCTTTTCCGCGCAAAAGCAACCGCTTTTCCTCAATACATTTATATTTTAATCGATGATAATAATCCGTGTCAAGCAATTATTAAAATTATTTTAAATTATTTTAATATGGTTTCGTTTTATCATGATAATCAGATATCCGGGTCGCTGTTTAGCTTTGCAGAATCTTCGTCTTCATAACTTCCTTCTTTTTATACTTCCTAACGACTTCCTCATAAAAACCTGCTTTTCGGTCTTTTGCGCTTTGTCCGGTCTGCGCCCCTGAACCTTCAGCTCCTCCGTTGCATACGTCATTCAGCTTAGTCTGTATATTCCGAATCTGCAAACACAGGTTATTTCCGGATCTGACTTTCCTCTGGTTTATGCTCCCGGGTCCGTGAGCTCTGCATGACGCGACATTCTGAACGTTTCAAATCTTTTCGCGCCCTTTAAAATAACGATCGATGCTCCGTATCCCGGTTTTTTCCGTGACGCAAATTTTTACGGCTGTATATTTACCAAATCTCCGATAACCTCTGCTTCAGGTTTGAAAATATCGGCACGCAACAGGCAAAAACGCATTTCCCCGGACTCTTCGTGACGGCTTTCCGAAATACTGAGTATCTTATTCTTATCGCCATTAAAACCAGTATATTTTATTCTTCATATACATGCAGCCTTAACAACGTCATTCAATAAATTAGCTGATACCGTCAATTTTACGATATTAAAAACAAGACCCCGCATAAGCGGGGTCAAGCCGAGATAATCCGGAGAAAACATCCGTTATTTTTATTTTTGTTTTTCGATATTCCTTTTTGCGCTGCACATGCCGCACTCGGCACATTCCGAACAACATCCGCAAGACCCGGGGTGTTTTTTTCTTCTCACTATGCCTCTTGCAGCAACCCATACGACAAATCCGACTGCAGCTATTATAATAAGAATTTCATACCACTGCATTATTGACCCTCCTTTCTTTGCGCTTGTAATACCGGACAGCAACCGTTACACTCACTGCAAATGCGGCAAGGAAAATGAACGACGTCCACCACCACGAACCTATGCAATATACTGCAGAAGAAACAATTACCGAAGTCGCCAGCCAGAACAGCATGGTTTTATGAAAAGTATCCGGATCCGGCGATTCGCTTCTGGCTGTTGCAACAGCAGCAAAACACGGAATTGTAAGCATATTGAAAGCTATGAACGCTATAAGAGCCGGTACCGTGATGCCTGTGGAAGCGATCATGGCCTGAACCGCCGCGATCCCGCCGTCGGCTTCAACGTCTATGACTGTGCCTGCAAGGCAGGCAGCCAATGTACCGAATGTAGAGATGACGTTCTCTTTAGCTATAAGTCCTGCAATTACCGCAACAACAAATACCCATCCGTTCGCGCCGAGCTGCACTCCGAAACCCATCGGTGTAAACAACGGCTGCAACAACTTTCCGAATCCGGCTATAATGCTCATTTCTGCAGAGGTTTCAGCATTTTCCATCCCGGGAATGAACTGCCAGTCGAAAGTAAAGCTTTGTAAAAACCATATCACTATCGTGGTGGCAAGGATTATCGTAAAAGCTTTTTTGATAAAATGCTTTGCTTTGTCCCAAAGATGAATCATGAGATTTTTGAACAAAGGCCTGTGATACGACGGGAGCTCCATTATAAACGGCGGAACTTCTCCTCTCATCGCGGTGTTTCTCATTATCAGTACCGAAACTACGGCCGTAACTATCCCGAGCAGATACATGCAGTAAGTTATTATGTCTGCGCTGCCCGCCCCGGCATTCGCCACTATCGCCCCCGCGATCGCCGACAATATCGGGAGCTTTGCGCCGCACGAAAAAAACGGTATTACTCTGACGGTAACCGTCCGTTCGTTCTGATCCGAAAGCGTCCTTGTATTCGCCATTGCCGGTATCGAACAGCCGAACCCCATTATCATCGGCATGAACGCACGCCCCGATAACCCGAATCTGCGGAATAATCTGTCAAGTATAAAAGCAACGCGCGCCATGTAACCGCTGTCCTCAAGTATCGAAAGCAGCAAATACAGCACAAGTATCAGAGGAACAAAGCTCCATACGGCACTTATACCCGCAAGAATACCGTCATTCACAAAGGCGGAAACCCATAACGCTACGCCTTCCCCTTCAAACAACCCTCCTATAAGGCCGAGTAACCAATCCATTATATTCACAAAAAGATTCGTTATTATGACTCCGGGAGAATTCAACGCTCCTTCCCCTACTACTCCCTCGAGTATGGCTACCCCCGCAAACGGAGCAAAATCTTTATTTATAACGCCTAAAGCCCCTAAATATAAAAAATCTTCAGAAAACGTTATATGGAAAACCGCAAACAGTATAATAAGAAATATAGGTATCCCGAATATCCTGTGCGTCAGTACCTTGTCGGCTTTGTCCGATCCCGTCATGCTTTTCCTGTCCCGGCTTTTTGTGAGCACCGAAGAATAGTTCCCCGAAATGTATCTGTACCTTGCATCCGCCACTACCGCCTCGAAATCAGTTCCGAACACCTCATCCTTAAACGTCTTCTTGAATTCGTCGATCATTTTCAGCGTGCTTTCATGCGACTTTATCTCAAGCTCATCATTCTCTACAAGCTTCACTGCATGAAATAACGGGTTTTCTATCTTTTGCCCCTCCAAAGCTATCCTGACATCTCCTATCAGATGTCCGAGTTCGCTTCCGTTCAGCACCGTGCTCCCCTTGCGCGGCTTGCAACTGATTTCGTAAGCTCTCTTCATGAGCTCATTGAATCCCTCTCCCTTCAGCGCAGAAATCTCTACCACCGGTAGCCCTATACGCCTCTCCAGTTCGGCGGCATCTATTCTGTCTCCGTTTTTCTTCACTACATCGATCATATTCAAAGCAACTACCATGGGAACATCGATTTCCATTATCTGTGTGGTAAGATATAAATTACGCTCAAGATTTGTTGCGTCCACTATGTTTATCACACACGCCGGCTTTTCATCAAGTATGTAATTGCGCGATATGACCTCCTCGGGCGTATACGGAGATAAACTGTATATCCCGGGAAGATCCACTATCTCTATGGGCTCACTCAGCTTCTTATATACCCCTGACTTCTTATCTACCGTTACGCCCGGCCAATTCCCTACATGAGCCGTCGATCCGGTCAACCCGTTAAAAAGCGTTGTTTTCCCGCTGTTGGGATTTCCCGCCAATGCAAATCGCTTCATCTCCTTACCTCCATCATGACCAGCGCCGCCTCACTCTTCCTCAACGTGAGCTCGTAATTCCTTACGTTTACCTCCACAGGATCCCCTAAAGGCGCCATCTTTACCATCCTTACCTCCGCTCCGGGCGTTATCCCCATATCAAATAGCCGCCGCCTTACCCTTCCGTCTCCGCCGACTCGCCTGATAACTCCTTCTTCCCCTATATTAAACTCACTTAATAACTTCTCCATTCTCCCTCCTATACTACCAGTATTTTCGTCGCTACCCCTTTGTCCAGAGCCAATCTACCTTCCTTCACTTTGCATATCACACTCCCCCTCTCACTCGAAAGCACCGTCAGTTCGGAATTTACCGTGATCCCCAGACTCTCAAGATGCTTCTTGAGCTTTTCATCCGCCAGTACCCTCACTACCCGCACAACCTGATTCAATGGCGCTATAACTATCGGCATCTGCCCTTCCTCCGTTCGACATTGTTAGCGTAGACTAACATATCCTCATAAAATTTGACAACCTTCAGTTGTCAAAGCTATTATACTATACTTTATGCCCTTTGTCAACAAAAATGTTAGACTAAGCTAACATAAAAAAAAAAAAAAAAAAAGAACAGATGTCACGACCTGTTCCTTTACGCTTTCAGATGGTTTTTGTTTCCTCTGAAGCTTTCATTTTGTTTTTGATGGCGTCAAAGGTTTCCTCGCTTATGACATGTTCTATACGGCAGGCGTCATTTTCCGCAATTTCCTCGTTCACGCCCAAACTTAACAGCAGGCTTTTGAGAGTCCTATGTCTTTCATACGTAGTTCTTGCAGACGCAAGGCCCTTTTCGGTGAGTTTTACGCGTGACTTTTCTCCTATCGAAAGATACCCGTCTTTTTCAAGCACCCGTATCGCTCTGCTTACGCTTGGCCTCGAATATCCGAGCCTTTCGGCTATATCTATCGATCGCACCTCTCCGCTGCGACTTAAAATATACACCGTTTCAAGATACATTTCACCTGATTCTTTAAGTTTCATGTGTTTACCTGCCTGTTCACTGCCGCATATTTTATTGTACGTTTTCTATTATTTTATCACTCGGCAACTTTTATGTCAAATATTGTTGCTTTATATTTGCTAACCTCAGCTTATATCTGAAAAACTCTCAGATGCAGTCACGCATATCTCCCGACGTCAATTTTAACGTCGCGCCGCTTTCGATCTCGTATATTTTCCCCTGAAAATCCATCCAGACGGTAACACAGCGAGGATTATACACCATACTGCCATCGGCACTCCAAACCAGTGATTCGTATGCTTTTACATAGTCATATAATTCGCCGTTCGTACATTTCCATATTCCTTGCGCCGCGGAAACCTCCTGCATAAAACTCTCGATCATGTCCCAATTGTCATGGTCGTTGAATTCATAGCTGTGACCCCATACGTAAAACAACAATGCTCCTCTTTTTTTTGTTTCCTTGTCAGGCTCAGCCGCGATAAATGCTTTCAGCAATTCAAAAAGCATTGGGTCGTTATGATGACATGTGGGATCGAGTTCCAGCCAATTGTCGGGAAGTGCAAAATCATGCGTACTTCTTGTCGTTCTTGCGTAGTCTATCCCCGAAACGGCAAGTATTCTTTTTACTTCCTCATTGAAATCACCGTAAGCATACGCCATCCCCCTGACGATCCTTCCGTACTTCTCTTCAAGGTATTTCCGACAGGACAGTACCTCTTCCAGTGCCGCCGTTGCCGGTACCTTGCTCATAAATATATGGTCTTTTCCGTGTACGGCTATTTCCTGTCCGTTTGAAACAAAATTCTTAAAACATTCTTCTTCGTCCAGTCTGTCGTGATTGCCCTTTTCGGGAAATATTCCGCTGTTGAGATTGAAAGTCCCCCTGAGGGCGTATTTATTGAGCAAGCCCGCAAACCTGATATCGGCCGATACGCCGTCGTCATACGAAAACGTCAGTGCTTTTGAAAAACCGCCCGGAAAACGTATAAATCTTTCGTTTTTCATCTTTTTCCCTTTAAAATCCTTTATGACTCTATATTATCCTCTTTTTTCACGCAAAAAAAGATACAAATTATTTTTTGTCAAAATATAGACAAATTGAAAATTGTGTGTTATGATATTATACACGGAGGTGCAATATGAACGACATTCTTTACGCAGGCAAGCATTTGCGTACCTATTCCGTCCAGAAGCACGCTCATATGCAGTGGGAGCTTATCTACTGCACCGGAGGCAATGGAGAGCTTCTGTTTGAAGACGGATCCATTTTACCTTATACTGAAGGGGAAGTTGCTGCCGTCCCTCCGGGTCTTATGCACTCAAATTTCAGCACCTGCGGCTTTACAAACGTACATATTCGTCTTTCAGACGCTACTATCCTATATAAAAACGCATTTAAATTTACCGACGATACAGAAAAACATGTCCTGAATGCATTCAACAGTATTTTTTATTTCTTTAACAGCCAGATAGATAAGAAAGAATTAGTGCTTTCAGCTCTCGGAGACCTTGTCGCTAGCTATACCATTGCTTTCAGAACTCAGAATACCGTTTCCAGAGTCGTGGAGGAGATAAAAAGCGATATCGTCAAAAACTTTCCTAATCCCTCTTATGAATTGGATACTTTTATCCGTTCACTGCCTTTCAGCTACGATTACCTGAGAAAACTCTTCAAAAGCGAAATGGGCGTAACCCCTCATACTTACCTTACTGCCATGAGAATGGAAACAGCAAAAAAACTCCTTTCCGGAATGTCCGAAAGCGAGTATAATATTTCTGAAATCTCTATGATGTGCGGTTACGACGAACCTCTTTATTTTTCCCGCGTTTTCAAGAAAGAATTCGGGGTCTCCCCCTTCAACTACGCAAAAAGCATCACAAACGAATAAATCCTATTGCCTTTTGACTTCTGTATAACACATCAAAAACGGAGCGACTCCTTTCGCTTCGTTTTTTACCATGGGCTCCGAAATATAATATTCATAGCTTCCGTCGCGACGACGGTTATTCTCCGGACCCAGTCCCGCTACAAGACAGATCCCGTCCAGTTCGAGTTCTCCGTCGTGCGCTTTCAGATACTTGCGGCATACGCTGTCGAATATATTCCTTCCCGTCTGCGAGTACTCTTTTTCACAGTAACCCATCCTCGCGCCTTTCATCATCGCGTACGCCACCATACAGCTGCCGCTGGTTTCCGGGTAATTCCCTTCCTTCCCTATCTTATCGACTACCTGATACAGCATGCCGCTCTCTTTATCAATATACGCCGATACGGCTCCGAGACTTTCCCTGAGTATACCGCTGAGCTTTGCACAAAGCTCTTCGCTTTCCGTATAATAACACACGTCTGTCAGAGCGGCATAGTACCACCCCATAGCTCTCAGCCAGAAATTTCGGCTCAACCCCCTTTCATCTGCCCAAAATGCCTTCTTGGAACAATCCAGCCCGTGATAATATAATCCGGTTTTTTCGTCTCTCATCAGACGGTGTACATTCTCAAACTGCATGGCTATATCCGAATAATCCTTATTGCCGAAAGCTTTCTGATATCTCGTATAAAATACCATCGCCATATAAAGACCGTCAAGCCATATCTGATCGGGATATATGGCTTTGTGCCAGAAATTGCCAGTTACGGTACGCGGCTGATCTTTCAGCTGATCAAAGAGCATCTCTGTCGCACGACGATATTTCTCTTCTCCGGTCCTGTCGAAAAGATCAAACAGCACCCTCCCCTCACAGATATCGTCAAGTGCATACTTCTCTTTTTCGTATCCCGTAATGCTGCCGTCGTCCCTCACATAATAATCTATAAAATTCTTTACGAAATCAAAATATTTCGCTTCGCCCGTTAGTTCGCCAAGCACAAGCAGGGATGTCATCATACAGCCGTCTATATAATTCCACGACGGCTTTTTCCCCATCCTGATGTTCTCAATATTCCAAAGCGGCTTATCCGGCGTCGAACCTTCCAGAAGACGCGATATATACTTTTCGATTTCGCTGTACACCATCAAAACTTACTCCCTTTCATAGTTCTTTACGTTCCCGGTCACGATCTCCTCGTTCTCCACGCCTTCAAAAGTAACGTTTTTAAGCTTCACGGTCTCCACATTATCAAAATATAAACCCGATTTTCTGCACGGCGCTATAAAACTCATCATCGCAGGCAATCCCGCTTCAGCATTTTCGGCAATCTTGAAACTCACGTTCTCAAGCTCTACTTCCTTTATCGGCATCTCCGGCAACCCGTCAAAATACCCGCACGCTACGTTCACTCCTTCACACTCCATATCTCTGAATGTGAATTTGCCTAAATAAGGCGTTCCGTCGTCAACGGGCAACCTCTTCCTCGACCATACGTATTCCGTCTTCCCGTCAGGGTCACAAAAATAATACATGTTTATGACAAGCGGCGTGAGCACGTCGACCATCTTGATCTTCTCAAACGTAACACCGTCTATCACTGCATCCTTGCCTCTGCCGCGTCTTGTCTTTATCCTGAGTCCTCTGTCCGCCTGCCGGAACAGACATCTGTTGACCGTTAAATTCGTCACCCCTCCGGACATCTCGCTCCCCAATACTACTGCTCCGTGTCCGTATTCCATCAGACAGTTCCTTATCGTATGTCTGTTCGCAGGTCTTTTATACTTCCTTCCCATGTACAGCTTGCCGGATTTTATGGCTATACAATCGTCACCGACGCTGAATCTGCATCCGATTATATTTACCCTGTCGCATGATTCCGGATCACATCCGTCCGTATTCGGACTCACTTTCGGCGCAAATACGCTCATATTGTAAAAATTCACGTCTTCACTGAAATAGGGATGAAACTGCCATGATGCCGCATTCTGTCCGGTTATCCCGTGAATGGTGACATTCCTGCATGCATTGAGAAATACCAGCCTCGGCCGGCCTTCTTTCCGCGCCTTGTGATTCAGCCACCATACGCTGTTCTGTGCATTGCCGTCTATGACGCCTTCTCCCACTATCGCTATGTCACGGCATCCGTACGCGGCTATCAGTGGCTGATGTGATACTGCCGGATCCCCTTCCCATGTGCTTATCTGCACTTCATGTCCTGTTTCGTCCTTTATCTCTCCGGGCAGTATCCTGTACTTCCCGACCTCGGTGTGTCCTAAAAGAGTCGCCCCTTTTTTAAGCTCTATCGTCACGCCGCTCTTGAGAATTATGGGAGCTATGAGATATGTCCCTTCGGGTATCACCACCCTGCCGCCTTCAAAAGTACAGTTTATCGCCGTCTGTATCGCTTCCGTATCTTCTGTGACGCCGTCTCCGACCGCTCCGAAATCCCTTGCATTCAATGCTGCTGTCTCTGACTTGGTTCTGAACTCCACTATCTCCCCGACAGGCTTCACCGTCATTCTGTATTCGGTGTCAGGCTTAAGATCAAATACGGAAAATACATTCGTATTCCCTCTGTATACCTCTTTTCCGTCTATCTCCGCGATAAATTCCTTTGTGAAATAAATATCGTCGTTCTCATGCTCGAAACACGCCGAAACCGACGACACATATAATAGCCTGATCATTCTTCACCTCCGTTTCAGTCTCCGTTCTCAGATGTCTTATGCCCCGATGCCTTTCTTACAAGGTAAACAATCAAATTCTTTATGCCTATAAATGCCATATCATATGCCAGATAAAATAATCCGAACAGCAACGGCTCAACCGGCAACGGATTATCTGTCGCCGGCAATCCCTGTGATTCTATTATCCACTTGTTTATAATATTGTAGGTAAATACCACACACAGCACTACTATTACCGCATATATCAGATTTATGAACAATGTCCAGAATTTCTTCACCGGCACCATCATAAAACTGTTGTATTCTTTGTCCGACTGAAAATGCATGAATATGTTATTCAGCAATACGTCTGTCGTCAGTCCCATCACTCCGCCGAGCACTATTATCATCGCTTCAGAATCGGTCAGATAACTGCCCAGTCCGAATCCTATAAAGAAATACACCGCCCCGGCAAACCAATACTTCAGAAACAAAGCTTTCACCCATACCGGAATCTTAGACAGTATACTCGTTTGATACTGATCTGCGGCGTTTATATCCTCTACGCTCTTGACTTTCTCGGGCTCCCTGTGTGCCTCTACAAGATCGTCCACCGCTTTGGTGTTCAACGTATATCCGCCGAGTTGTTCTTCCCTGTCTTCCTGTCTTTTTTTTGCCTCGTATTCCGGGTTTTTGTTTTTCTTTGCCACTTCTACCTCTGCTTTACCGTCCTTCAGTTTTTCTGTCAGGTATTCTCACCATGAGTTCAGTCTTCGATCTCTATATAGGTATCCTCTATATCCTCATTGAAATCTGCATGTACCGTCGTATTTATCTTCGACAACAGCTTCTTTATCAATGGCAACGTTACTATCAGCAATACCGATATCCCGAGCAGTATAAGGTGTGCTATCAAAGCATCCTGCGCCGCATATATATATACTCTGTCCTGCACCTGGAAACCTTCGTTCAGTCTCCTCTGAACGGTCAGATAATAAAATATGTCGCATACGATTATTATCGCAATAAATACGAAACTCAGCACTAACATCGGAATATGTACCTTTTTCCTCTTGGGAAAACTGTTCATGAACGTCACTAATCCGAGTATGGAAAGCAATAAAGCCACAAAATTCGTCAGCCCCATATTCGGCGAATTCAATACTGCCGTCGTATTGGAAAAATTCGTCAGATTAAGCATAAAAACCAGCAAACACACGATCAGCATGAAAAATGGGATCTTCGACGGCCGTCTTTTCAGCGAAACCATCTGCTTGCGAAAATATTCCTTGACTCTCGCTTTGATTCCATTTGTTTTCTGTGATTTTCTTTCTGAAGCTTCCATTTCGCACCCCTATCTTATTGCCTTTGTGGTCTCTTTGTCAAAGAAATGCACTTTCTCCCTCTTGAACGTTATCCCGATCTCATCTCCGACATTATACGTGCACCATTCCTTGAATTTTGCTACCAGTCTTTGCTTTCCGTTTACATGTCCTGTTATTTGTGTGTTCTGTCCCAGATTCTCGTTACTGAAGACATGCAGTATCAGGTCTTCGCCCTTTGTGACATCTTCCGGTCTTACTCCGAGTATTATATTCTTCCCTTCGTACGATCTCAACAGCTCCTTCTGTTCTTCTCTGAGCGGCATCTGCATGTTCTCGTTCTCAAGCATGCCGTTATTTACTTTAAGATCTATAAAATTCATCGAAGGCAACCCGATAAACCCCGCTACAAAAAGATTCGCCGGCTTGTCATAAAGCTCTAAAGGCGTTCCTATCTGTTGCACGTATCCGTTGCTCATACATACTATCCTGTCTGCAAGCGTCAATGCTTCTATCTGATCGTGTGTCACGTATATCATTGTCGCTCCGAGTCTTTTATGCAGCAGCATGAGTTCCCTTCTCATCGACCCTCTTAATTTCGCGTCCAGATTTGACAACGGTTCGTCAAACAAAAATACCTTGGGATCCCTTACTATCGACCTTCCCACGGCAACTCTCTGTCTCTGCCCGCCTGACAACTGCCTCGGCTTTTTGTTGAGCTGATCGCTCAGCCCGAGTATCTCCGCCGCCGCAAGCACTTTCCTGTGTATTATCCTTTTGTCCTCTTTCCTCATTACAAGACTGAACGCCATGTTTTCATATACCGACATATGTCCGTAAAGTGCATAGTTCTGAAAAACCATCGCTATATCTCTGTCTTTTGCCGGCATCCGTGTGACGTCTTTCCCGTCTATTATCAGTTTCCCGTTGGATATATCTTCCAGCCCTGCCACCATCCTGAGCGTCGTGGACTTCCCGCATCCGGAGGGACCGACAAGTACTATAAACTCCCCGTCTTTGATATCAATGCTGAAATCAAATACAGCCTGAACATTATTATCATATATCTTATCCAGATGTTGTAAACTCAGCTCAGCCATTGACTCTTCTCCCCTCCTTGTTTTCGTATTTTCTCTTCTCTGTTGACTTTATGAAACTTACTAACCCGGCTGTTATCAAAAATACCGCCGATATTATCAGGTACACGATAAGCGCTACGTATGCTTCGGTCGACATGAATCCCGTGTTTTCCATCTGCGCTTCCGCCGCTGTGCTCGCTTCATATGCCATCCTCGGGAATATGAATATCCTTACGATCTGCAGCACCCCGACTATCATAAGTATCACCGAATATTTACGATCATATGTCTTTACTCCTTCCGACGATAAAAATACCGTAAGCATGAACAAAAGATTATATATTATCGACGCCCCTATCATGATCTGATAATACCAGTTATTGTTCAGCTTATAAAACGTTACAAAGTAAAATACATTTGCCAATAAACCCAGCAGCGCCAGCATACGTGACAATTGATCGTTCTTGTAACACATTCTGTCCAGACGTATTATTCTGGATTCCTGTTTGGAGAATACAGCAGAATTGTTCTTGCTCATTTTACTACCTCCATCCTTGCGCCATCCGGATTGTATTTCCCGCCGAGAAGCTTGTCTTCTTTCTTCATTATTTTAAGTTTCCACACAAGATTCACTATCAATAAAATCGAGGCGGCCACCACTAATGCGCACATTACCATGGCAACATCAAAGTAAAATGTCGATTCGGTGTACTTTATATTCTTGTAGATTTCTTCTATCCACTTTTTGAGCGTTTCAAAATCTACTGCCAAAAACTGCGCTTTGTATTTCAGAAGACCTACAAATATCAATGCACTCAGCACCACATCGACAACCGCTACTACTATGGAGCAGACTATGTTCGCTACATAATATCTTCTCCTTTTATGCGTCATTGTCACATAAAGAGCCACTGCCGCCAATATCATTATGAGAGCGTATATCATAAACTGATTGTTGAAGGGCTGTATATCATAGAATATATTCGCACCATCCACTCTATCACAGAAAACATATAATAGATCGTATATTGTAGTGCAAAGTCCGACGGCAGATACAAAACAAAGCGCGCCGACTATTAACATTACCAAGCATATTATCTTCTGGAATTTCATTTGAGCTTTCATTTTGAACCTCGATTTCTTCCCTCCCCGAAGGTCTCCCTCCGGGGAGGTCTTTTTTTTACTTTTTTACCTTTTTACTATTCCCTACTTTGTAATATGAGTGTTGTAATACTCAAGCAGATCATCCCATGCAAGGTCCTTGATCATTACATATGACTTTCCGCCTACATCATCACTGTTGATATATTCTGCAAGCGCCTTGGGTGTCTCGGGTGCTTTCGTTATATAAGGCGAGGTAAGTGTCGCACCGGATCCGAATCCGACTTTTATAAGTTCGATCCATACGTTGTATTCGCCTTTCGTCTTGCTGAAGCAATTCTGCAATACTACAAGCTGTTCAAGATATGTATCATCGTTAGCGGTCGTCGGAAGCACTGTGGGCATCATCATGTAGAACATGTTTTCCTGCATCTCGGGTGATACGTGTTTTACTGTTCCCAATGCTATCGCCTGCGCTACCTTTAATGCGCCTTCCTGTCCGCCTTCGGATGTGCACTGATACTCAAAGCCCTGATCCTTTACAAATCCTATAGGAAGTGTGGATCCGGTAATCTGACGTGCATAATTGGTATAGTTTCCGCCGCTGATGTTCCAGAGTTCATCAAGAGCAGCCTGGCTCATCTTGGGTATTTCTTCACCTTTGTAGTTTATCGTTACGATATTGCCGTCATTGTCATGCTCGATCCATGCATCGGGACCATAGCTCATAAGAATGTTGCCTTCTTCGCTGAACATATAGTCAAACATGGTTATCGTAGCGTGAAGCTTGTCAGGATCATTTGCTACTTCGGCAGGTATGCACCATCCGTTTGTCTTTACCGAACGCCATGATTCCGTGAATCTCATCCATACGCCGTTCTCATCCGTTCCGTCATACCATTTCGCCACGGGAGTCATTACGGGAGCAAGATTGAAACCTTCAATATCTACCGTATTGTTATAAAGTGTCTGAGTCTGAACATAGTCATAAATCATGAAACCAAGGTTCTGCTCATACATGGTCTTATAAATCGTCCCGTGTGAAGCGTTGTCAAAGTCCTGAAGAATAAGGCCTTCACGATAGAGCTCGTTGAGCTTGGAAACTGCCTGAGAGAAATCTTCCTGTCCGCGAGCGTCAACTACGTTGCCCTCGCTGTCAAAATACAACCAGTCATGTCTGCTTTCATATCCACGTACGCCAAACAGGCTTACAAGGCTGAGAAGGTCAGATGTTCTGTTAAGTGTGGTCTCGCGAGGGAATATTCCCGTTACCTTTATGCTGTTCTGTCCGGTAAGTGTGAACGTATTTGTAACAACGCAGCGAAGAAGAGCTACAAGCTCATCCGCATCCCATGCAGCATTGTATCCGGTAAAGAGATCGCTCCTCTTTGTCCCGTATATGGGAGCACCGTTTGCATCGGTATATGCAGCGTCTATGTAATTACGAAGCGCGTTGACAAGCGTCACGCCGTTCTTCTCGGTCATATTGTTCATGTACTCGACAATGTTGCCGTACTCGGTGTCATAATTCTTTGTTATTATCTGTGTGGACTGTCCGTCAGCAGTAAGGCTTTCGATCTCAAGCTTGCCGCTGAGAGGCATGTAAGGAGTATAAACCGTTGCGCTTGCAACATCATAGGTCGTTGCCGTGAATTCGCCTTCGCCGTCAAGCAGCTTCTCTACCCAGTCGGTCCTCATAAGATAATATTTCTCAATATCATCATATCCGTCAAAGTAAGGAGAATAGTATATCGCACCGGTATCGGTATCTGAAATAAGGGAGAGATATACTATGGGGTTCTCGTTAAGGAAACGAGAGAAATTGGGCATATATTCAAGATACTTGGAAAGATCGAGAATAAGTCCGTTTTTACCGTCGGCGGTTATATCCGATGCGTTTCCTACTACAACATCAACGCCTTTGAATCCTTTCGCCTGCCATGCTTTGTACTCATTCTGAGCTGAGGTGGCTCCGGTATATACGTTGTTGAATGTCACGTTAAGTCTGTTCTGGAGTTCGGCCCACACAGGCTTAAGATCGTTGAGATAATAGGTCTTGCCGTCTGCAAGCGTAAGGCCTTCGCCCACTATGCTGGAAGCACCGTAAGTGATCGTCGTAGACGTACTGTTATGAGTTACGCCCATTCTGATCTCCGTTCCTTCAGCATATGTGAAGTCGTCTTCCACAGGCTTCTGTGCACCGCACACTGTGCAGATCCCGAATTCATTATAGGTGTGAGGAGAATGCTCAACTCCGCACTCTGTACAGAAACCGTTTTCCCAATGATGTTGGTGACAAGCAGCAAGTGCTACTAAAAACACCATCGTCATCAAAACAAGAACAATTAAAAATGCTCTTTGCCTTTTCATTTTCTTTTCCTCCTGATTTTGTAATCGTTTTTTTTATTACATCCGGCTTTACCGAGTATAATCTTATTCCTTCACGCCGCCTACATTCACTCCCTTCGCAAAATATTTCTGTATGAAAGGATATATTATAAGTATAGGTATTATAGCGCATATTATCATGGCGTACATGGCAGAGTTGGCTGCAAACGGCCCGTATCCGGAAGGTACCACCCATGCCACGTCACTGTTATTTATTTCAGAATCCATAAAGTCTCTTATGAACACCTGCAACGGCCATTCATTGCTGTTTGACATCATTGTCCTTGCCCAGTAGTAACCGTTCCAACGAGATACCGCAAAGAACAACGCTACGGTTGCAATCGTGGACTTGCTCAT
The DNA here is from genome assembly GCA_900546875.1 of uncultured Eubacteriales bacterium. Classification (GTDB taxonomy): domain Bacteria; phylum Bacillota; class Clostridia; order Christensenellales; family CAG-314; genus UMGS929. The sequence goes on along the minus strand of URET01000006.1, from coordinate 29,267 downwards.
GGGAATATACACCTTCGTCAGCACCTGCATTTCCGTGGCTCCGTCCACTATTGCCGCTTCTTCTATCTCCGAAGGCACTCCCTCAAACGAATTCCTTAAAAGTATTATGTTCATCGCCGCCATACCCATGGCTATTACAACCAACCATTTGTCATCCATTATCCCTATGGCGTTGAAAACTTCCTTCGTTGCGGTGTAGTTAAGAAACTGAGGTACTATACCCGCTGAAAACCACATCGTAAATACCAGAAAGAAGTTGAATCCTTTCCTGAACATCAACCGCTTCTTCGACAGCGCATATCCGCCGAGTATCGCCACAAACAATGCCCATATCGTTCCGAAAAATGTCAGGAACAGTGTGTTTGAATAACTTGACCAGAAATCGTTTTTGTTGAATATGTATGAAAACGCGTCAAACTGCACATCTATCGGATACAATATAACACCGTTGCTCTGCACAACCTGCTGACCGCTGATTGACGCGGATATCGCATATATGAACGGATATACGCAGGCCAGTGCAAAAAGCCCCAACAATGTGTATGAAATCACCTTAAATATAAGCTCGGATATCTCTAGTTTTCTTTTCATACCCTTATCCTCCTAATAAAGCGATACATTCGACGCTTTTTTACTTATAAGATTTGCACCTATTACAAGCAGCATACCCGTGACGTTATTCATCATCTCTGCCGCTGACGCTAGTCCCGGCGCACTTGTTGATCCGCCTGTAGCCGTCCCTACGTTTCCCAGCCGCATCGCAAACGTGCTGACTACATCCGCCGTTTCATACGTGTTGTTATTGTAAAGCAGAAATACTTTTTCATAGCCTATGGACAAAAGCGATCCTATCCTCATTATAAGCATTATCACCACGGTCGAAAGTATGCTCGGTAAGACAACATATCTCATTTGCGCCATCTTCCCGGCTCCGTCTATTTGAGCAGCCTCGTAGCTTGTCGGACTGATGGCTATTATCGCAGCAAAAAATACTATGGAATCGTATCCTGCGCCTTCCCATATACCCGTTATCTGGTATACCGCCCTGAAATACAACGGGTTATTCATCATTCCTACATTCGCCGTCTCCTGCGATATCACTCCCAGACTTACCAACAGTTTGGATATTACGCCCGGTTCGGTCCCGGTTGCGGTACTTGCTCCCTGCAATAGCAGCAGCGTCAACGACGTGATTACAACTGTGGACATGAATTTAGGTAAGTATGTGAATACCTGAAATACACTCCTTGTCACATTCGATTTCACTTCATTGAAAAACAATGCAAGTATTATGGGCATGGGAAAACCGAAACACAAGCCGTAAAAACTGAGCAGGAATGTATTCCTGAAGGCTCTCCAGAACAGTACGCTTTCTCCGCCTGACAACAGTCGCAGAAAATTGCTGAATCCGACGAAGTTCTGCTCATTTACCGACAGAGATGTGTCCGACAGCTTGAAACAACCCAAAAGCTCATACATGGGCATGTAACGCCAGAATAAAAACACCAGCAACATGGGAACCAGCATCAGATACAGACGCCAATCCCTTATCAGGTTTCTTGCCACTGTCTGCCAATGATGCTTTTCAACATCATCGCGCACTCTTTGCTCGGAATCCATTACATAGCTTTGCGACTGCTCGTCCCAAATCAAATAACTATCCATAGCTTTCTCTTTCATCTTAGTCCTCCGACCTGTTACATCTTTCAAGGGACTTACCCTTATTTTTCATTATTAGATTTTTTGTTTCTGCTTTTCCTTTTCTTCGTTTACTCTTTTTATATAACTCTTCTGATCCTCAAAAAGCCCGTCCTGCTTCCTTGCTACCAGTACTATCAGTATCCCGAAAACCAAAGACAAACTGTCTGAAAAGAAGTGTGCGCTTACGGAATCCATTAAACTCCTTCCGTAAAGCAGACTCATCGCTATCCCTCGGCCTATGGAAGAAAAAGTGAATATCAGCGCGGTATACAGCACTCCGTAATACCATTTGCTTCTCAGCTCCTCTTTCCCTAACAGCTTCGGGAACAACAGCGCCGGCACAAGACATAAACAACTTCCGACCACATACATGAAATATTGCTTGAAATCCGCTCCGCTCGCCGCACAAAACGCTATATTTGCAAGCAAAACATGTATTATCGAATACGGCCCCCACCTCATTGCCACTATTGCCGTCAGCGGCACAAGCAGCGACAACGTATATACTTCCGTCGTGAACCAGTATCTGAGCGCCACCACGATCACGGCCTCGAATACGCAAACTATTACGGCAAATATTGTCAGATCCATTGCACGATATTGAGAAAATGTGATATTCCTCATGAATTTTGCCTCACAGTCTTATTTTGCTCTTGTTTTTTGATACTTTTTGCTTTATAATATCATTATCAAATTAGGAGGTCTTCTCATGCACTGCAATTTCGATCTTTCAGCCGCCCTCAGCAAAGCTCGGCCCGGCGACACGATTATGATCCCGGAGGGAACCTACAGAGGCAAATTCACTCTTTCCGTTCCCAATGTCACTCTCTCAGGCTCCGACCCCTATAAAACCGTCATCATCAACAACGACTTCGCTAAGAAAATCCATTCCGATGGCCTGGAGTACAACACTTTCCGCACCTACACACTCGCCGTTACCGCTCCGGGCATCACACTCAAAAACCTTTCCATCGTGAATGACGCCGGCGATCCTTCTTCTAAAGGTCAATGCGTTGCGCTCACGGTTTACGCGGATTCTTTCTCCGCCTCCGACGTCGTCCTCGATTCCACTCAGGACACCCTCTTCTGCGGGCCTCTCCCCGACGACCTCATAACCCGGTATATCGATTTCCTCCCCGACGATATCAGGTACGCCGAAGGTTCTTTCAAGCACATCTTTTCATCATGTGTCATAAAAGGCTCTGTCGACTTCATCTTCGGATGTGCAGACGCTCTATTCGACAAATGCTCGCTGATTTCCGTCAATGACGGCAGAAATCACGGTTTTGTCGCCGCCCCGGCTCATTCTCTCAAGCAAACCGTGGGCTTCGTTTTCTTTAACTGCAATTTCGAAAGCATCGGCTTAGATGACAGCTCGGTCTTTCTCGCAAGACCCTGGCGCGATTACGGTAAATGCTCTTTTATCGATTGTTCTTACGCCCCGCACATCAACTCACTCGGCTTCGACAAGTGGAACGACACTGAAAGAAACCGTACTGCCCGCTTCAGCGAACTCCCGCTTTTAAAAGGACGCGAACCTTGGGCAAAACCTCTTTCCCGCGCCGAAGCGGATGCGCTGCTGTCTTATTTCCGGCGCTAATTCTTCTTTGAAAAATATCTTACGGCGTTGTTGTAGCAGATATCCTCCACTATCTTCCCCACAAACTCTATATCTGCCGGGTATTCGCCCCTTTCTATTATCGCGCCCAGTTTATTGCAGAGTATCCTGCGGAAAAACTCGTGCCGCGTATATGAAAGAAAACTCCTTGAATCCGTCAGCATCCCGACAAACTTGCTCAGCAATGCCATTTGACTCAACGTTTCCGTCTGCCTCTCCATTCCGTCCTTCTGATCGTTGAACCACCATCCGGATCCGAACTGTATCTTTCCGTCATACCCGCTCTGCTGGAAACAATTCATTATTGTAGCAAGCACTTCATTGTCTCTGGGGTTAAGGCAGTATAGTATGGTCTTGGGAAGATTGTTTTCCCTGTCAAGAGCATTGAGCAATGCAGAAAGCTTTTCGGCAACAAGTCCGTCGTTTACAGAGTCGAACCCCGTATCCGGACCGAGCAGTTTCATATATCTTTCGGAATTGTTCCTCAGTGCGCCTATATGGTACTGCTGCACCCAATCGTATTTTCTGTATAATCTGCCAAGCTCCGTAAGCACGTATCCCTTATATTTCTCAATTTCACAGCGCGTGACGGCTTCTTTCGCAAGGGCTTTTTTAAGTATCGCGTCTGCTTCTTCACGCGTCGCTTTCTCATACATTACCACGTCCAACGCATGATCCGAACAGCAGCAGCCGTTTTTATCAAAATACTCTGTCCTCTCCACCAAAGCTCTGCTCAGCTCATCTATTCCGCTTATCTTATACCCGCATACCTTTCCGAGTTTCTCTATATACTCGCTAAAACCTTCCCGCTCTATATTGAGCGCCTTGTCAGGACGGAAAGCCGGCGACACCCTGACCTCGAAATCCTTGTCCTGTTTTAACAAAATATGCCATCTGAGGTCATCCACAGGATCATCGGTAGTGAATATGGTCCTGACGTTATTGTTGACTATCATTTTACGCGCACTCAGAGTGCGTAATTTCTCGTTTGCATCTTTGTATATTTTTTCTGCGGTCTCGGGTGAAAGTATGTCATATATCCCGAAATATCTTCTTAATTCGAGATGCGTCCACAAATATAAGGGATTCCCGATACAATAAGGCATTATTTCCGCATACTTCAGGAATTTCTCATAATCTTCGGCGTCTCCGGTTATATATTTCTCGTCTACGCCCGCTTCCCTCATGAGCCTCCACTTATAGTGATCGCCACCAAGCCATACCTCAGTAAGCGAACGGAATTTCTTATCTTCGTATATCTCCTGAGGATTTAAATGACAATGAAAATCAAATATCGGCGCCTTCGCTGCATATCCTTCATAAAGCTTTAATCCGACCTCGTTATCGATCAAAAAATCCTTACCCATGAACTCTTTCATAACCACCTCATAATGTCACGCCCGTTTTGAACAAAGCTATTTCTCTTGTATTATTGATCTCGTTCTTTGTCTTTTTCCCGCTTGCCACTTCAGCTACAAACTTTATAAGCTCCTGCAGTTTATCTTCAAAGCTTGCGTCCTGCACTATATCGCCGGCATTGAAATCTATCCAGTTTTTCTTCCTTTCGCTCAGCTCCGTGTTAGTGGAAACTTTTACAGTCGGCACAAACCCTCCGAAGGGTGTCCCTCTGCCCGTAGTGAACAACACCATCTGACATCCGGCTGCCGCCAGATTCGTCACCGCGACCATATCATTCCCCGGTCCGTTCAGAAGTGTCAGCCCTTTCGATTTTATCGTTTCGCCTTCCTTTATTACCGACTCCACTTCTCCGCTCCCGGACTTTTGCGTACACCCGAGCGATTTATCCTCAAGCGTCGTTATCCCTCCGGCCTTATTGCCCGGCGACGGATTCTCATATACCGGCTGACCGTTATTTATATAGTAATCCTTAAAATCGTTTATAAGTCCGACTATGTCCCGAAATACTTCTTCGTTTTTTGCCCTTGCCATCAGAAGTCTTTCAGCTCCGAACATCTCCGGCACTTCCGTCAGCACCGTGGCTCCGCCTACAGACGCCATATAATCGGAAAACCTTCCCAACAACGGATTGGCAGTTATACCGCTCAGTCCGTCAGAACCGCCGCATTTCAGTCCTACATTAAGACACTCTATACCTTTTGTTACCCTTCTGTCCTTTTCGGCTACAAAATACAGTTCTCTGAGCAGTTTCACGCCTTCGGCTATTTCGTCCCCGACATCCTGAGCCACCAGGAACCTTACGCGCTTTTCATCGTAATCACCGAGAGTCGCCCTGAAATCCTTCATCGTGTTATTTTCGCACCCAAGCCCAAGGACCAACACTCCGCCGGCATTCGGATGACGTACCATACATTGCAGCAATGTCCTTGTCCTCAGATGATCTTCTCCTGTCTGCGAACACCCGTAAGGATGCGTAAAAGCAAATACGCCGTCTGTTCCGCTGTCGCCGAATTCCGCTCTGTATCTTTCAACGATCTCCTTCGCCTGCGCATTGACGCACCCTACCAGCGGTATTACCCACAGCTCATTCCTGATCCCGACCTTGCCGAACGCACGTTCGTAAACTTCGACTTCTACGCTTTCCCTCTGCTCCTGCGGTGCAATCTCGGCTTTATTATATTTGTATTCCGATTTGCTGTCAAGATCGGTACGCATATTATTTGTGTGAACGTGTTCGCCTTGAGAGATGTCGCATTTTGCCGAACCTATCACTTCGCCGTACTTTATTATCTTTTCCCCTGCTTTTATGGGTCTTAAGGCAAATTTATGCCCTCTCTCGATATCCTCAAGCAAAACCGTCCCGCAAAGCTCCTCTCCTTTGGAAAGCTTCACCAGCGCTACCGCCACGTTATCTTTTTCGTTGATCACGACGCACTTCTTCATATCTTACCCCAGATATTTCCCGAGAGCTTCTCTCATACCGGTCTTTTCTATATCCTCAATATATCCCGCAAGCAATTCTTCCGCTCCATCCGGCACCTTCGTTCCGCTCCATATCGCCTTGAATCCGAGTGCACGCTTCGCTACCTCACGATAATCCTTTCCTTCCCATACCGTTTTCCATTCTTCTATATACTCAGGATTGTCGTTCAAAGCAATGTTTTCATCTCCTCTTTTCCCTTTATAAAAAACCGTGAGAGCGGCAAAAGAGAAAAGTATATCCGTGGGAATTTTGCCGAATTTGTCAATGTAATCCGAAAATGTCTGCAAAAGCCTTGTCCTGAACTTTGTAGTTGCGTTGAGCGCTATGGACATGAGTTCGTGCCTTATAAACGGATTGCGAAACCTTTCCACCACACTGCCGGCAAATGCAGCCATCTGATCCTCGGGAAGAGCTATTGTGGGTTTTATAGTGTCAAATATAAGATTGTGCACGTATTTTCCTACTTCGCCGTCTTCCATGCTTTCCCTTACCGTATCGAGTCCGCATAAATATGCCACCGGCACCATTGCGGTATGCGCCCCGTTAAGGATTTTTACCTTCCTTTCCTTGTAAGCCTTTATTGACGGCGCAAATATCACGTTGAGTCCTGTCTTGTCCGCGGGCAGCAGGCGGTGTACCTTTTCATCCTCCTTGAGCACCCAAAGATGGAATACTTCGCCCTTGACCACATTATTGTCCTTATATCCCGTTTCTTCCCATATCTGCTGTATGTTCTCCCTCGGATACCCCGGCACTATCCTGTCCACAAGCGTACTGGTGAATCCGTTGGCATTATTCATCCAATCTATAAACTCAGCGCTCATCTTCTTCTCTTCAGCAAGCTGATTCAGCACTTTCTTCAATTCATCGCCGTTATTGTCTATGAGCTCGCAAGGCACTATGGCAAGTCCTTTTGTCGGGTCGCCTTTAAAGTAATTGTATCTTTCCTCAAGAAAAGCCAACAGTTTCCCCGGAAAACTTACCGGACATTTACTGAAATCGGTATCCTCTTTGACAAACGCTATCCCGGCTTCCGTCGTGTTCGATATTATCGTTTCAAGCTTTTCACTGTGGGCATATTCAAGAAACTTTCCGTACTGAGTATAAGGATTTATGAAATCCTCGAGAACGTCTATGATCTGACGGCTTTTCACTTCTTTCCCTTTGTCTATGCCTTCAAGACACACCGTATACAATCCGTCCTGCTCTTTCAAAGCGTCCACCCTTCCTACCGGCATGGGCTGCACTACCGCTACACCCGCATTGATGGCACCCTTATCATTGAGATCCTGCAGGATCCAGTCTACGAACGCTCTGAGAAAATTTCCTTCCCCGAACTGCATTATTTTAACATCACGATGTTTTTTGTTATAAGTACCAGCGCAAAGCTCTTTCATTTTAATGCTCCTTGAGGCATCCGCCCTTATATCTTTATATCTTTATTTTATCCTCAAATACTTTGTTTTTGAGTTTTATGAGACACACCACGGCTATCACTACCGACATCAATCCTATCCCGCAGTTTGACACCAGCATGGCTATACCCAGACTCTCTGCCCCAAGACTCGGAAAACAGTTCATCATTATTATCATGCTCGGCACCCTGAATACAAACAATCTTGAAAGATTCACGATCATGGAAAGCTTCGTATAGCCCAATCCGTATATAAGTCCCATTACAGCCGAATTTATCGCCAACGCTATAATCCCGACCCTCTCATAACCGAATATCTTGCTTATCAATGCCGCATAGCTCTCTTCTTTCGCAAAAAACGATACTATATCCTTCTCAAAAACTACAAGAAGTATGACTCCTATGACTGCTATCGTGACCGTGGTCCCAAGCGAACAGAAAAATGCCGAATATACTCTGTTTTTCTTTCCTGCCCCTATGTTCTGACTGATTATCGCAGAGGTGGATTCCTCCACGCTTCCCGTTACGTTTGTCACGCTTCCGCTTATATGGTTGCTTATACCGAGTGCGCCGGGGGCATCGTCTCCGTAATTTACGGCCATCGCGTTGACTATGACCTTCCCCAGTGAAAACACAAACTTCCCGAGAAACACAGGAAATCCGAGTTTCCCGAGCGGAGCAAGTATTTCCTTCTTCAGTGACACATTGCGCCTGCTGAACCTGAACAGGTACCTCTTCCTGCCAAGCATCACGAACGCATATGCCGTAACTATCAGGTTGGCCAGCAATGTCGCTACCGCCACCATCACAGTGTCCATTTCAAACACGAATACGAACATCAGCGTCAGCCCGATCTTGACCCCCATGACTGCAAGGTTTATAAACAGAACATTGAGCGTTGCCCCGCGCGACTTTTCCAATCCGAGAAATACGGAATTAAATATCATCACGCCCACCGTGCAGATCTGCACTATGAAATATCCGAGCCCTAAGTCTATGAGTTCATCGGTAAATCCCGCAAGCCTCAGTATCGGTTTTGAAAAAGGCAGCACCGCAGCCATCAACACCATCGATACTATTACCGCCACGACCAGTATCGTACTCGATACCTTCTTTGCCCTGTCAAAATCATTTTTGCCTATCAGCCTCGATACTATTATGGAACCTCCGGTCGCCAGCCCTCCGCCTATGGCAGTGAACATGTTCTTCAGCTGATCTATCATAACCACAGAAGAAAGCACGCTCGATTCCTTTCCTGCCAATACTATGGTATCTATTATCCCATATAAATAAGTAAAGGCATTCAGCGCTATCAACGGCAGCGATATGTATAATACCACATTCAGCATGTTTCCGCTGATTATGAATTCACGTTTTTTTATGTCTTTCTCCGAAGCTGCTGATATTGACATCGTTATTTACTGATTATATTCTCCGTTTCTCCGTCAAAAAGATAAATCTTGTCATGCGGTATATGGAATTCGAACTCGGATCCGATCACAGGCGTATCGTAAGGATTAATCTTAAGTATTATCTTCTGTTCTCCGAGATTGGCATATACGTTTGTGTTATCGCCCAAAAGCTCCGTGAGCTCTACCTGTCCGCTGAACGACACCCCTTCATTGCTGTGCAGCTCACACGCCTCAGGACGGAATCCCATATATATTTCCTTCCCTTCGTACCCCGCTGCGTTGTCCATATATATCGACGCGTCGCTTATGACCGTACCGTCCGGATATACCAGCTTGCCTTCCGATATCCGCACTTTGATGAAATTCATCGGCGGCTCACCTATAAAACCGCCCACAAATTTATTCACGGGTTTAAAATACAGTTCGTATGGCGTACCTATCTGCTGTATATAGCCGTCCTTCATTACAACTATCCTGTCCGCCATGGTCATGGCTTCCGTTTGATCATGCGTCACATAAATAGTCGTCGCCTTCGTTTCCCTGTGTATCTGCGTTATCTCCGATCTCATCGTCACACGCTGCTTTGCATCCAGGTTACTTAAAGGCTCATCCATAAGGAATATGTCCACCTTCCTGATTATCGCCCTTCCTACGGCTACCCTTTGCCTCTGTCCGCCGGAAAGCTCCCTCGGCTTCCTGTCAAGATAATCTGTCAGCCCAAGTATCTTGGCCGTCGCATTCACCTTTTCCTCAATTGTTTCTTCGTCTATTCCCTGAAGAGTCAGCCCGAAAGACAAATTGTCATATACCGAAAAATGCGGATACAATGCGTACGACTGAAATACCATCGCCACGCCCCTGTCTCTGGGCCCCTTCTCGTTGGCTCTGACTCCGTTAATCTGAAACTCACCGCTCGAAATATTTTCAAGCCCCGCTATCATTCTCAAAGTCGTGGATTTTCCGCACCCCGACGGTCCAACAAACACTATGAATTCCTTGTCTTTTATATCAAGACAAAAATCGTGCACCGCATGAAACCCGTTAGGATATATCTTATTTACGTTTTTGAGGGACAACTGTGACATGACTCTTCTCCTTAGACTTTTTACTTTAATTCACTGTTTTTGATATGATCCATATCATCAAAATCCTTGTTCTCTCCGCACATGCCCCATATGAACGTGTAACTCCTCGTCCCTACACCGGCATGTATAGACCAACTCGGCGATATCACGGCTTGCTCGTTACGCATGAGTATGTGCCGCGTTTCTTCCTTGGTCCCCATTAAATGCACTACATAATCCTCAGCCTGAAGCCCGAAATAAAAATATACTTCCATCCGCCTCTCGTGCGTATGACACGGCATCGTGTTCCATACCGACGTCGGATCAAGCACCGTCATCCCCATCGCAAGCTGACAGGATTCGCATACGGCCGGATGTACGTACTGATTTATTACTCTCTTATTCAGAGTCTCAGCCTCTCCGAGCGGCACATGATTCGCCTTCTCAAAAGGTATGTGCACTGTGGGATAACTTCTGTGCGCAGGACATGAATTTATATAAAACTTCGCGGGGGCCTTCCTGTCATACGATCCGAATACGACTTCCTTCGTCCCCATGGATATATACATCCCGTCCTTCTCGTTCATTTCGTATCTGGTTCCGTCAAGCACTATGTACCCCTTGCCGCCTACATTTATCGCACCCATTTCCCTTCTTTCGAGAAAATACTCCGCTGCAAGCTCCTTGCAGGTCCCGAGCATTACCTCCTTCTCTACAGGCATCACGCCTCCCGCTATTATCCTGTCCTGATGCGAATACGTAAAACATGCCTCGTCAGCTTCAAAAACCTTTTCTATAAGGTACCTTTCCCGAAGCGTCTCCGTGTCGTATTTCTTCGAATCCTCAGGATGATTGCTGTATCTGATATCGAGTCTCACTTTCTGCCTCCAACTTTATTCTTCTATTTCTACTCCGGCTTCTTCAGCCTTCTTCCTTATATATTCCACGCCGTAACCTATATCGTCACCTGTCGTCCCTTCAAATACCAGCTGAGCATTCGGCACCACCTCGTTTATACTTCCGAGTATCTCCCCATAATCAAATTCACCTCTGCCTATCGGTACCTGCCTGAAACCCCCTTCAGCTACTCCGTCTTTCAGATGAAATGCGATTATATCACTGCCGAAAAGCTTGAGCCCTTCCTTGAGTATTCCGTTCCTTTCGGCAAAATTGCCTTCATAAAGATAATTGAACAGATCAAATATTACTTTGGTCTTATCTATCCCTATCCTTTCGCGCAATTCCTGCAGTCTCTCGGGCGTGTGACATACATGTCCCCAGGCTCCCTCAACTGCCATCATCCTGCCCTTTTGCCTCGCATACCCTGCTAACTCGCCAAATACATCCGTCACTCTGCTCAGCGCCTCTTCCGTCCTGTTGAGCGGATTATACGTCCACTTGTCATCATTATAGGAACCTGTTTCGGACCCTATGTAATCGCACCCCAGAACTCCCGCTACATCGATATATTCCTTGAATATATCCCTGCATTTGCTCACCTTTTCTTTGTCGGAATGCACGGGATTGAAATACGCTCCTATGAGTACGACTTCCTGCCTGTGCCTTTTCAGCACGTTCTTTATTGCCAAAGCCTTTTCCCCGTCTATTCCGCCCCTCTCGTACGCTACACTCTCGCATGCCTTGTAAGCTACGAGCTGAACTCCGGAAAATCCGTATCTTTCAGCTCCGGCGGCGATCCTTTCCGTGCTTTTTGTAGCTATATCATGAGCACGGATATTCAGCCGCATTACCTTTGCACCCTGCCGGATGCATCTCCGCCGGCAAGAGTTTCCACTTCCTTGCGCGAAACAAGATTGAAATCTCCCGGAATCGTATGCTTGAGAGCCGACGCCGCAACTCCGAATTCAAGCGCTGACTTGAAATCCTTTCCGTCCAGCATCCCGCATATAACTCCGCCCGCAAAAGAATCACCTCCGCCTACACGGTCAACTATGGGATGGATACTGTATGTCTTGGAATGATAAAATTCCTTAGTGTCACGCGAATATATGCAGGCTGACCAGCCGTTGTCCGAAGCAGAATGACTGACCCTCAGCGACGATACGCAGTATTCGAAATTGAATTTCTCGACCATCTGCTCAAATATCGACTTGTATCCCGCAAGCTCAAGCTCTCCGCTTGTCACATCCGTCTTCCCGGGCTTGAAACCCAAAACAAGTTCGGCGTCCTCCTCGTTGCCTATGCAGACGTCAACATACTTCATAAGATTCGTCATGACCTTCTGCGCCTTTTGCGAGCTCCAAAGCTTCTTGCGGAAGTTAAGATCCACCGATACCTTTACACCGTGCTTTTTAGCCGCTATGAGAGCCTTTTCCGTCAGCTCAGCCGCCGCGTCCGATATGGCGGGAGTTATGCCCGTGAAATGGAACCAGTCCGCACCTTCGAATATCTCGTCGAAATCGAAATCTTTCTCCGTTGCGGTGGAAATGGAAGAGTGCGCCCTGTCATACACTACCTTCGACGGACGCATCGACGACCCGGACTCAAGATAATATATCCCAAGCCTTTCTCCGCACCTGGCAATATGCGAAGTGCATACATTGTACTTCCTGAGCGCCGCCACGGCACATTCGCCTATCTCATTATCGGGTACAGCTGTTACAAATTCGGCGCTGTGTCCGTAATTGGCAAGAGATACCGCTACATTTGCTTCTCCTCCGCCGTAATTGATATCAAATTCGTCCGCCTGAATAAATTTCTCAAAATTGGGTGTGGAAAGTCTTAACATTATCTCACCCATCGTTATTACCTTAGCCATACAGATATCTCCTTATTCCTTTCTCCCGATAATTTGAATATTTTAATCATTCAGCGCAAGATGGATCGCAAATCCGCCTATCTCACCCTTTATATATACCGCTTTCATGTTACCTGCCGCATCATACTTCGCCGTGTCCAAATCCGGCTCATACCCCTTGTGCCTCAGATCCTCAAGCGCCCTCTTCACGGAATTGACGCCTATGGCAATATGCCCGTTTTTCCCGAGGTAAGGAGCCTTCATAAACTCAAATCCCTTCCCCGCAAATACTGAACTGTTTCCGGCCTTGGTTTCAAAACCGAATGCGGCACGCATCTTTTCCGCACATCCGAATGCATCTCCCTCGTCCGCACAGTTGAACCCGACATGCAGCAGCCTGTAACCTATCATCTTGTCCACAGCCGCACGGCAAAGCGAAGTTATCCCCGCCCAGTCCTTTGCCTTGATAAGCTTATCCGGCACTATCCAGCTGCCGCCGCAGCAAACTATCTTTGAAAATGCAAGATATGTATTTAAATTATTTTCGTTTATCCCGCCTGTCGGCATAAAACGCATGTTTGAATAAGGTGCGGAAACCGCCTTGATATACGCAAGCCCGCCCGCTTGCTCGGCAGGGAAAAACTTGACAAAATCAAGTCCGAGTTCCATGGCCTGCTCTATCTGACTGCCGCTCGATACTCCGGGTACAAACGGAACGCCCTTTTCAAGACAATGCGCAACGACCTTCGGATTCAGCCCGGGCGCAACACAGAACTTCGCTCCGGCCTCTATGGCTTTGTCTACATTTTCCTCTGTAAGCACAGTGCCCGCGCCTACAAGCATATCGGGAAATGCCTTCACCATGGCGGATATCACTTTATCCGCTCCGGCAGCTCTATATGTGACCTCCGCTGAATATATCCCGCCATCACGCAAGGCCTTCGCCAATGCAACGGCATCTTCCGTATCCTCAAGCTTTATTACGGGAACAATACCCGCACACTCCAAAAAACTTATGAACTCAGCTTTATCCATAATGCCCTCCAAAAACAAAACTCGACAGCTCGTAAAACCACCTGAAGCCTGATATTAAATTTTCATTATCACAAAATACTGTCTTATAAGTATTTATATTATTATGAGCAGGCGCTCAGCCTAAACTCCATCCTTGCCTACAGTATAAAACACCTCTGAAAAAAAGTAAATTACAAATTCGTTTTTCTTTATGCACAATACAGACATTTTTAAAATCGATTTAACAGACTGTTTTTCTGATTTTTCCTTTATTATGCCCTTCACGGACAAAATCACCTTTCGTAAAAAACAGACGGTTCTTCTCCCTTTACCCCTTCCCGATAAATACCTTCCGCGCCCGACTCCCCTCTCCTCCTTCACTTTGTCCTTCTCTTCTATCCGGACTTTTCGCTTTCCCGATCTTTTTCCCGCTTCCGTTTCCGATATTTGTTTTCTGCCGCCGGTTTTTATTTCACCGCGACCTTTTCACATTTCAGGCTCATCAACTCTCCGGCTCCCCCTTCCTTGCGCTTCTTCCCGATGCACCCGCCCCGCTTCGCTTTTTTACGCTCTCCCGCCATTCTTCAGACACTTGCCTATTATCCCGCCATTTTTCAGGCACATGCCTCGTCCCCCCAACACGGCACGATTTTTCTGCCCATAAAAAAGACTCCGTCTGCATCAGGCAGCGGAGTCTTAAAGGATAAAAAAATGATTATTTATTCTGTCGTGTCAAATGCTTCTGTCGTGTCAAATGCTACCGCAACAAGCTTGTCATTATTGAACAGAAGGACTGCAAACGATACCTGAGAACCGTCAGTGTCCTTTGTGGTGTAATCGCCTGTACGGGAATTATCGTGCCAATATTTACCGTTCACCTCGTCAAGATATACGTTATAACCTACTTGTGGCAATCCGGCTTCAATGCTATCCGTTCCGAAAACTCTGTAGTTCTTTATTCCGAGTGTTTTCGTTTCGCCCGCCTTTATCTCAAGGTCGGTAACATTGAACTCCTGTGCCCAGTTTATACCCGAATTCTTATTGTATATCTGATAAACAGCGCTTACTCTTGCCTTGGTAAAGCTCAATCCTTCGGGAACGGTAAAGCTTATATTCTTTCCGTTCAGAGAAATGTTTGTGCTCAGATCCTGAACATAAACCGCAAGTGTATCGTCAATCTTGTTATCTGCATCTGTGAAAGGCTTGCCGTTCACCATAAGGTTAGCCATTTTAACATTCCTGTTTATAAAGCTTACTTCCACACCGGTAAGAACTCCGGTATTCTTGCAGTTGTTGACATTTATCGTCTGAAGGCTTTCTGCGTCTACATAGGCACTGTTTCCGACAAGAACGGCAGGATTGATACCCGTCAAATTCCCCTCGTTTGTACAGTTGGTAAACGTATACGTGCAATCTGCAGAGGTATTGAAACCCTGTCCGATGAAAGCTGCTAAACCGTATCCCGAAGTTACCGCACTCGCGTCTTCGCAGACGATGTCAGCTTTGTTCACGCAATTATTGAAGGTAATGTTGCTTGTTATTTCTCCGCGATCAAACTGACCATCCGGACGTTTCTCATCGCCGTTATAGTTAGCATCAAATGTATAACCGAGTCCGACTATGAAAGCGGAAGTATTTCTCGAAGGAGTAGTTAACGAACCGGTCGTCGTAACATTATCGAGAAGCACGTTTCCGAGTGCATACTTTATCATCATCACATCGCCGCTGTAGTTGAAGGTGATATCCTTTATCGTCGCGTCAACTACATTGTGCCATACATACAATCTGGAACCGGATTCCACATATATCGTATGTCCGTTTCCGTCAAGATGGCCTTTGAACAAAGGAGATTTTTCAGTAACCGTTATATCTTCTCCGAGTATGAAATGCATCCCTTTATATCCGTTGTTGCCTGCCTTAAGAAGCTGCGCGGCATCGAGAACAAGATAAGGATCCGTCTCCGTACCCGTTCCGCCGGCAAATTCAGATGCTTCCGCCACTACAGAATAATTGAAAGTAGCGCTGTAATCCTGATAGGATATTGTCGCGGTAAAGGTGCCGACCTTTTCCGTGCTGAAACCCGTAAGCTTTACGCCCAGTGCTTCTAGGGCATGGGTCAAAGTATATTTTTTCGCTTCGTTATTTTTATCCGTAATCCTGATTTCCACATCGTCTTTATTAAGCTCTTCGCCGACAGTGAAAGTAGTCTTTGGCATTCTGATAATCTCGATTTTTGAAGCATTTTCAAAAATACACGCACTTGCTGCGACTAATACCGCGACAAGCATCAGTATTACCAATATTGTTTTTGCTTTCTTCATATTTCGTTCCTCCGTAATTTATATATCTGAACCGTTTCCCGGCAGACATCATTTTATTAAAAATCTCTCACAAACAAAATCTCTTCGCCGTTTTTGATCACTATCTGAGTCACTCGGACCGAAAACCTGTAGTATCCGTCCGGCACGACCTCAACGTCGGTATAAGGAATAACGTCGTTGATAACGTCAATTTCAAAGACTTTGTCTTCTCCGAGAACTAACGACTTCTTGTTTCCGCTTGAAATCAGTTTTTCTTCTCCGTCGGTTTTATGGACCGTATACACGGGTGTGCCGAACTGCGACATCGTTTTATCCATACGCGTAGCCGTCACGGAATACTCGATCTCCACTTCAGCGCCTTTATAATTTGCCAGCTCCGTTATCCCGGACGGGAAACCCAACGAAAATGAAGGATTTCCGGTTTTTGACGCCTGATCGTATTGCCATACGCCGGCTGCTTTACAAAGAATATCGCCGCGGGTAGTATAGGCGTCCGCATTTGTTATATATCCTATATTGTCGAGCTTATATCCGTACATTTCTCCGTCTTTTTCTATCACGGCAACCGCCATTATCTTGGTAAGATTACCGAACTTCTGTCTGCGGATAACAAAGCTGACAAGCTTGGATACGTTATTTATACGGCTTCCTTCGCCTACCTCTATCGCAAGTGAAGGAATAAGATAACGGCTGAGATATCCTTTTTCTTTGTTTGCGGGGATTATTTTCTCGATCTCTTTCACGCTTCCGCCCGACAACATCACTTCAGCCTGAGAATAGGATATATTGATATCGGAACCGAGTTCGAGATAGCTTATCTCCCTGTACTGATCCTCTACATACGATATTTTTATCGTCCCGGGAATAAATGAATTATTGTCGAGAAGCGTCTTGGAAGAGACTTGCAAAGTGCATCCTTCCGCAAGATGATTGAACGCCCCCGCACTGACAATCGCAACCGAATTGGGAATCTCGATTATAAAATCCGCCTCTATGGTAACGCCCATGTTATTTTCCATCTTCGGCACTACCTTTATCCCGTTCTGAAACAAAATATTATTGATCGTGACGGTCACGGGCGCCACCGCTTCCAGAACCTCCTTATTTATCATATAATCATCGGAAACGAAAAGCGTAGTGTCGGGCGCAAAATCAGTATCCAGCCGATCGGTCACTGCCTTCTTTATATTTTCGCTCAGTGACGAGGAATTTACGGCGTTACGGATTTCTGCCAGTCTGTTCTTCACATTGCTCATGGTTTCATAAGCCGTACCTGCAACGGAATCGTTCATAAGATTACGCATACTGTCGATATAGGTCCTGATGTCGGAAGGCGTTTTATCTATATAAAGCAAATTCCTGTTCGCTGTCACGGCCTCTATCCTCACAGGAAGCCGACTGTAATCAAAAGCCGCCTGCACCGCGGACGACCCGCCCGCAAACATCTCTTCGGTCTTCGCAAGTATTATTTCGTTCTTTTCCTGATTGTACCATAAACTGTACCCCTTAGGGGTGGACCCGAGATCAAAGCCTAAACCTTCAAGCATCTCCTCGACCTCTTCCGGTCTGTAAGCATACACACTGTCAAATATCGACTCTATCAGCAGCTGCGTATTCATGCTCTTTACCTCAGCCTGAAGTTTTGTCAGATTAGCTTTATCTATAGCACCGGTAACAGCAGGAACTATAATTGCCACCAGTATACCGATAATGACTATCACTATCATTAATTCTACTATGGTAAAACCACGTTTTCTTGCCTTCATACTTTCCTCCATTAATCCAAGCGCCCCTGCTCAATGCCTTATTCCGGAAAATCTCCCCGAATCGTCCTGAGCGCTTCTTTTGTCCTTCAGCCCTTCAAAAGCTGAAATGCGTCAACGTTCTTTTGTAATTATACTACATATGCACAAATTTGTCAAATGATTTGAAGACGTTTTTGCATATTGTTGTTTTTTTTTTTTTTTATTTTTGTAATATTTTGTTTATTTTTAAAAATATGCTTATTTTTTACGGTCAGCCTGCTTGTTTTATGTCTGCGGTGACTTTGCCTGTCAGGTTTACTGTATAATTTTCCGCGTCCTCGCCCACAAGCGTGATATTCTCTATAATCACGTTTTTACCGTTTCCTACCGCAGAGTTTTCAAACCGCGCCTTTATGCTTCCCACAGCTACCGAATCTCCGTCGATAACGCCGTTGAGCTTGCCGACCGTATTGAAAGTCACGTTGGCGGTTCCGTCGTAAATTTTATCCGCAGCGGAAAGTTCCGAAAGAGTGAGCTCTTTTTTCAGTATGACTCCCTTAACTCCTTCTTCGCAGTCCAAAGTATAATTTTCGGCTGCACTTCCTCCGAGTCTCAGTTTCGAAACATCTGCAGCATACGTTCCCACATCAGAACCTTCAAACATTATTTCGCCGTTGAGTGTGAGATCATCCCCTTCAACGACGTTATTCAGCTGAGCTGCACAGTCATTGCATATATTTGTGCCGTCATAAATTTTGTATACCGTATTGTCTTCGAAGCTCACCGCTCTTTTCATAACACTGAGTTTGCCATATTTCACCTCAATATCGTACTTGTCGCTTTTCAGCTCCTCAAGATTGACTATATCGTAGCTGCCGGCATTCACGGCGTTGTTCCTGACGCCGCTCTTTATATTCAGTTTCAGATTCTCGAGCGTGTCGCCTTCTCTCAGCCCGACTACACTATAAGTGTACTCCGGCATCACGTCGCCGTAGGTTATCTGTTTATCTTCCATAAGAACAGTAAGCAGAGGCTTATTTACGGTTATTTTTCTTGTTTTTCTGAAATTTGAATAATCGCCTATTTTTACGCCTATCTCAACGCTGCCCGCCGACTGCGGAGCAAATGAATAACTGAAGGCGTTCTGATCCGTCGCCTTGCCCTGCTTGACTACCTTGCCGTCCACAGACCACTGTATGATATCGTTGTCGCCGAACTTTATATCTTCCTTACTCAGCTGTGCGGTATACACTTCGGTTTCGCCCACTCTGAGAGATGAAGCGCCCTTGATCGTTGCGGTAGCGTTTGCTACGCTGTTTCCGCCGCCTATCCCTATTCCGATAAGCAAAGCGGCAACGCCGAGAACGACAAGCCACAATATCAGCATCCCGCCCTTCTCTTTCTTCTCGTTGCCCGATCCTCCCGCAGTCCGGACATCCTTCGCATTGCAGGCGTATGCGTCCGCGGTTTTTCTACTTTCTTTTGTTCCGATACTCCCCGCTTTTTTCTCGCCGGAAGCTGTACCGTTCTTTTTCCCGCTGACATCCTGCTTATCTTTTCCGCTCTCGGAACGTTTTTTCTCCTCACTGTCCGAAGCTTCAGCCGTGTATGTCCCGTCATGTATGACGGTATCTCCGAAACCATTCAGTTTATCTTTGCCGTATTTATTTTCCGAAGCCTTATCGCTTTGCTTACCGTATTCCTCTCCGGCACTTTCCCTGACTTTTTCATTTTTCTGTCCGGAGTCCGAAATCTCAGCTTCGTTTTCGGTTTTCATTGTCGTTTTTTTTTGCTCATCCGCCTCTGCGGAGCTTTTTTCCTTCGGAGCGGCTATTTCCGTTTCCTGCGGAAAAACAGGCGTCGGACCGCCGAAATCATTGTCGAAACCGTTCACCGGCGGGATCACGGGCGGCACCAGATGAGGCACCGGCGATCCGGTCGAATACTCGGGTATAACTGCAGTACCTTCGTAATTCACGTCGGCTCTTTCCTGTCTTTCGGCTTTTTCGCGCGCTTCCATCTCTTTCCGGATTTCCTCATCCGAAACTTCGGTATCATTTATTTCCCCGTCCGGGCGGATCTTTCTTCCGGAAGCTTCTTCCGCTATGCCCGATGCAAAAGGATCCGCATCGTTACGCACGGCATTTTTATCCGACATATCATCGTTGAATATATTTATATCCATTGTCGCTTACTGTGACCTCCTTAGGTTTTTCTTTAGTATTTTTCCCTGCCGCGGAATTTATGCAAAATCATACGCCGGACAAAAACACACAAAAAAACCGCAGCAATGCCGCGGTAACCGATCATTCGTCACATACTCTTTTCCTGCGCCTTGTTCCGGCGTTTTATTTCAGTTCTGACAGTATTTTTTCTATAAAAGATTTGTCCTGAGGAACATTGTGCCCCGAAAGCAGCAGACTGAAGTCTTTTTCCTGCATTGTCCTGAGCGCTTCAATATACCTTTGCTTGCTGCACATCAGTTCGGGCACCGGAGCTGCGGGAGTGTCTCCTATGTTATCCCCCGCATACAGCACCTTGTCCGCATAATCGTAGACACATATTCCGTCAGGTGAATGTCCCGGAGAAGAAAAAAGCAAAAGCCTCTCGCTTTTCAGATCGAGTTCCCCGTCAAAAACGACATTCGGTTCGACGATTTCCCTGCCGCCGATCAGACCGCCGTATTCTTTCAATACTTCATCCTTAGTGTCTCTCATCAATCTTCCGCATTCCTTATGTGCAATGATCGTGCAGTTTCCGAAAAAGCGGTTTCCCCAAACATGATCAAAGTGAAAATGCGTATTTATCACCACCACAGGCTTCTCGCCGCCTGCTTTTTCCCGGAAAGAAACGAGAGCTTCGGAGTCGTCTCCGCCGCACCCGGTGTCTATTATGAAATCGTTTTTTTCACCTTTTATCATATACAAATTAAGATCCCATTTTCTTGTGGGAGAAAATGTCAACATGATTCCTCTTTCGCTTACTTTCGTAATTTTCATACTCCTCCTAAATCGTCATGAGCTGATGTGAATTTTTGTTGCGCACTCTGCGTCAACATCGCTGTACAAGTCGTATAAAAGATGTTATAATATCCTCGGATATGATGCCGCAACATTCATAATGCGGCTCCGCAATTCAAAAACGGGCAGGAAAGCATGAATAAAGACGAAAAAACCCATCTTATGAACCGGATTTTTCTGGAAGCAAAGGTTTGCCCAGATCATTCGGTAAGTGAAAAATTCGAAATCTACTGCAATATGCTGCTTAAATGCAACGAACGATTCAACCTCACTTCCATAACCGATGAAAAAGAAATTTACCGGCTCCATTTTCTTGATTGTGCCATGGGAGCCAAGTTCTTTCCCGAAAATTCAACGGTATGCGATATAGGAAGCGGAGCGGGTTTCCCCGGGGTCGTGATCGCGCTGCTCCGGAAAGATATTTCTGTTACGCTCATTGATTCTCTGAAAAAAAGAACGGATTTTTTAAAAAGCCTGACTGCGGAACTCGGCATCAAATCACCCTGCATCCACATGAGAGCGGAAGATCTGAATACAGACCTCAGAGAAACTTTCGATATAGCAACCGCACGCGCCGTCGCACCACTCGATACTCTCATGGAATACACGCTGCCTTTTGTAAAAACCGGCGGCAGCGTTATTGCCTATAAAGGGCCTTCGGCTGCAGATGAGCTATCCCGATGCGGCAATGCATTGAAATTACTCGGAAATTGCACATTCCGCTCTTTCGGCTATTCTCTCGACGAGTTTACAAGAAATATAATAATAATCGACAAACATTCCCGTACGCCGGAAAAATATCCGCGTCACGGAAACAAACCGCGCAGCGCTCCCCTTTGATAATACAAATACCTCAGCCCGCAGTCTGTATCATGGCAAACGCCTGAACTGCCACGCCTTCGCCCTCTCCGAGCATACCGAGTCCTTCGGTAGTCGTTGCTGTCAGGTTTACTCTTTCCGCTCCGATCTTGAGCACGGAGCCTATATTGGCTGCCATCTGCGGAATGTATTCCGAAAGCCTCGGTTTCTGACATATTATCGTCGCCGTGACGTTCACCACCGAAGAACGCTTACTTTCAAGCATCATACCGACCTTATAAAGCAGCGTCGCCCCCGCTACGCCCTTATACCGCATATCCGTGTCGGGAAACTGCACCCCGATATCTCTCTCTCCCATTGCAGACAAAAGCGCGTCACACATGGCATGCATCAAAACATCTGCGTCCGAATGCCCCGATAACCCCTTCTCATATGGGATCTTCACGCCGCCAAGCATGAAATCCCTGTCAGGCGCAAACCTGTGGACATCCGTACCGCAGCCTATCCGGGTACGTATCAGATCACCGCCGTAGGTGAGTTTTTTGTTTTCGGTTTCCCCTTCGGTAAAATGAAGCTTACCGTACTCTCCGAGATATACCCTGCTGTCATCCGTCAATTCCTCATTCAGGCTCTGATATGCCGTCATTATGCTCCGGTATTCAAATACCTGAGGCGTCTGAACGCTTATCACGTTTCCCCTGTTCAGCGCGATAGGCCTCGCTCCTTCATTATACAGATACATCGTGTCCGTGGCAGGTACATAAGGTATCGCACTCCCGTATTCGGCAGCCTCCCCGACAAGCTTCTTAAATAGCTTTTCACTCAAAAATGGACGCGCTCCGTCATGTATCGCCACTATGTCACACTTCCTGTTGACGTACCTCAGCCCCTCTACTACCGAACATGACCTCGTTTGTCCCCCAAGCACGACAAAAACCTTCTTATCTCCCGCAAAAAGCTCAGTCAGGGCTTTGAAGTTCTCCTGACTCGCCGCTATTATAACTTCATTCGCTGTATCGCTCTTTATGAATACGGATGCCGTCTGCTTTATGACCGGAACTCCGCCCAGATCAGCAAGCATTTTGTCCCCGCCGAACCTTTTTCCGCTTCCGGCTGCCACTATCACTACGCTGACAAACATTTCTCCTCCTTAAAACAGCTCTGAGCATATTCCTTTCGACGCGTCTCTATCCGGATATGATCTCGTACATTTTGTCCGCGTCCTCTTTTTTCGCATTCTCATTCAGCATTACAACTTTGAATACAAAATTCCCCGTACTGTAGCTGACACATACCACATCTCCGACCTTGAGCCTCACGGAAGGCTTGGCAACTTTTCCGTTCACCTCGACCTTCCCGCCGCTGCATGCCTCATTCGCCACGCTTCTGCGTTTCAGTATCCTTGAGACCTTGAGAAATTTATCCAGCCTCATATCGCTTACCCCATATACCTTTCCAACTCGACCTCAGTCAGAAATCCTTCGGATGAAACCGACTCCCGTATCTTTGCGGCTGCAAAATTCTGCGCGTAGCTGAGAGCCTTTTCCGCATTTTTATATTTCGAATAGTAATGAATAAACGCCGCAAACAAAGCATCGCCTGCTCCGCTGGTATTGGTCACGCCTGTGGTCTTGGCCGCGTCGTAATGTCTGATTTGATTTATCTCGCGGTTGTAAAGCATCGCGCCTTCCTTGCCCATTCCTATAACTATGATTTTATTTTCGTATATTTCACTGAGCCTGCGCAAAAAAGCATGCTCCTCCCCTTTTATCGACTTGTTTGAAAGAAACAGTATATCCGCAAAACGCATAAATTCAGTGTTGAATTCATCGTTCACATCATTTACCACATGCACATCCGTGGCAATGGGTATCCCGAGCTGACGCGCCCTCAACAGCAAACTGCGCGAAAAATTAACGTTGCAAAGCACCGCCATCTCACTCCGCATCAGAGCTTTGTCGGCATTCTGCACATAAGGAGTGTCCTGAACGTCTTTTAGATCACAGTATATCTGCCTTTCCCCTTCCGGATCATACAGCACCACCGAATGACATGTCTTCTCAAGCTGCTTTTTTACCAACCTCGTGGTGATCCCGCATTCCTTAAGCTGCTTAACGGCAAAATCACCGTAAAAATCCTTCCCGATAAGTGACACCATATCCACGGTATCTCCCAACACGGACAACGCCTTTGCTATATTGAAGCCGACCCCTCCGACTGAACTCGTTATTCCGCCGAATAAATAATCTATGGGATAATAGTCAATGGGAAATTTTCTGACGGGAACATCTGTCTCCACATTTATGGTACCGGACACTAATACATTCATAATTGAAAACCTCTTTCTGACTTTAGTTTATTACATTATAACTAACACTTCATATTTTGTCAAGAGGGCAAATCGACGTCAGCCGATTTTCTTCCCGGAACTTTTCCCTTATTAAAAAAAGCAGCTCCCTGAGCTGCTTTGATTTTTTTTTCGAGCTTATTCTCCCACAAACGGAAGCAAAGCCATCTGTCTTGCACGCTTGATAGCCGTCGCCAGCTCACGCTGATGGGCAGCACATACACCGCTCATTCTGCGAGGAAGTATCTTGCCTTTTTCCGTGATGAACTTCCTGAGCTTTGCAACGTCTTTATAGTCTATTTTTTCTACTTTATCCGCGCAAAAAGCACATACTTTTTTACGTGAAGGTCTGCGTATGGGTTTTTTCACAATCTTTTCTTCGCTCATAATTCACTCCTGTATCCTTAAAAAGGAAGATCCGTATCATCATCCTTGATTTCTTCCAGATCGCTGATCTGTGTTTTTCTCTGTGCTGACGGCATTGTCACATCGCCGCCGTCGGCGTTTCTGGGAACAAACTCTATCCTCTCGGCATACACGTCCGTGGTATACCTTTTCGATCCATCCTGCGCTTCATATGAACCTGTCCTGATAGATCCTTCGATTGCTATGGGAGAGCCTTTCCTGAAATATTTGGAAACAAATTCCGCCTGTTGTCTCCATGCTACCACAGATATAAAATCCGCCTGCTTTTCTCCTTCGCCTTTGAAAAAAGGACGATCTACAGCTACAGTGAAACGACACCTTGCTGTTCCGTCGCCGATAGTGGAGCTGTCCGGGTCTCTTGCCAATCTGCCGATTAATACGACTTTGTTCATGATTGCCTCCGTTATTTGCTCAAAACCATATAGCGAATAACCGAATCGGTAATTCTCATTACGCGCTCGATTTCAGCGGGGACTTCGGGTTTACAGGTAAAGTTCATGAGAACATAGTAGCCTTCCGTCTTATAATCGATAGGGTAAGCGAGCTTTCTTGCGCCCCATTTATCGATCGTATCGATAGAACCGCCGTCATTCACAACTATATCCGAAAACTTCTGTATCAAAGCTTCTTTGGCTTCGTCGGACAATTCGTTGTCAATGATATACAATACTTCGTAAGATTTCATTTTACACCTCCTTATGGACTTATGACCTTTATTTCTAAAGGTAAGGATAACGGCAGTTTTGCCGTCTGCTTTACAGCGTTCAATATAATAACACATTTTCAGCCGGTAATCAAGCGTTTAAATGCACATTTCCGATTTTCCGAGTTATTTTTCGCTTTGATGTCTCCGGATCCCGAGTCCTCTTTTTTCTGCACGATCACATCCCTGTCCCTTTTCATCGGTTTTGTTTTATCGGAGACCCGCGTCTGAAAAACGATTTCTTTATAAGTATCCGAGTCAGGGCGTATCCTTACAGCAATGAAAATCCTCTTCCAGGCCGTTCGCCGTCAATCAAGACAAAGCGGACGACAAAATCATCGTCCGCTCCCTTGCACGAATAAACATATTTCCCGAATTATCAGTCAGATATCAACTCATAAGCGGAAGTGGTATAAATACAGTAATAATTATCCACTACCTGCACATTGAAAAACAACTCCAATAATGCCTCAAACTCGTTGATATAATACGGGACGTCGGGCATTTCGCTCCCTTCCTCCGAACTCTTTTCAGCTGCAAGATATTTCGTCAGATCCTTCAGTGCAGAAGCTGCGGTCTCCTTGCTTTCACATTCTATAATTATTATAAGCTTGATTTTATCGATGTAATTTTTCAGGTCATTGACGTTGTCAATTTCCTCATCGCTTATCTGATCCCCTTCTGTCTGATCCTCGTCCGACTGATCGTCACTCGTTACTATCATATAGCTCAAAGGAACATTTCCTTCGTAATTTTCGGGGATATCTTCCCTGTTGATCACCGTTCTTTCAACTGTAAGTCCGTCGGCGACACATAAAGCTTCCGTTCTGTCCAGGCTGACAGTTTCTATCGTCAGCTCCTTCTTTTCGGAAATCAGGTAATTGAACAGACCGCAGCCGCTAAGTAAAATCAATGCCGTCATCAAACAAACCGCGGTACAAACATACTTTACGCTTTTTTTCATGATTGACCTCCATCCATACCGTGAACCGAAAAAATCAGAATCTTTCCGTTCCTTTTTTAAAGTTTAACTATGTCTTTGGCGGCATTTGAATAACATACTATCCACTGTCCTATCAGTCTGACGTTTTCCAAACCGAAATAACTGTCCTCCGATCCGGAAAAATATTCCATGTTCTTTTTAGCAAAGCCGCTGTTGGAAAACTTGATGACAAGGATATTTATATTATTTCCGTCCGTGGCGATATAGGCGTCCCTGTAACCTTCGTTGACATTAAGTCCGATTTCATCGGCGCTTACCGCGCTCATATACAATTGTGCTTCGATACAGCGTGTTTCTATATTCTGAATTATCGTCTGAGGATCCTGACACGCACAGAAAAAACCCCCGAAAACAAACATCAGAATTATACAAAATATAATTATTGATCTCTTTTTCATATTATCCTCCGTAAAGCCTCTTGAAGCAAAAACCAAATGCCGTCAAAGCCTGATGACCGAATCGGCCGAACACTGTTTATCAGGGAAGCTCGTAGGACATTATCCCGTGCTCCTTCCACTGTGTGATATAATCATTCTTCAATCTCGTTGTGCCCGCGGATATTTTCATCTCGTTCATGACCGCAATAACAAAACGCATTGCAAAGTTTATCATACGTTTATCGGTAATATCCATAAAAGTTTTGAAAGGCAGCAGAGAATCCCCCTCGACCTCATAGACTCCTTTTATGGCAGCCTTATCGTAGGTAAGCACGGAGCTGAGTCTTAAAGTCTTTCTGAAAGACATCATCAATATAGGCTCACTGCCCTTGACGAACAACTCGCACTCTTTGAAAAGCACATTGCGTACACCGTCATACTGCAGAATATAATTTTTCAGGGTGTTGTAATTGGAGGCGCGTTCCCCTTTCAGCTGCATAACAATTTCCGGAAATGTTTTGTCGCTTATTTCCGGATCCGAGTTCATAACGGCTTCGCTGTTTTCGCGAGGTTGCCCGGAAACATCCTCCGAAACTCCGGAAAGTTCTTTTCCGTCGGCATTCTCGGACTCTTTCAGCTGTTCTGCCATAGCTTCCTGTTCCGAAGTCCCGATCCGGTCCTTTTTCACATCCGTCCCGGACGTTTTTTCTGCCGCTTTTTCGGAAACTTTTTTCCGATCACTTTCAGGGATTGCGTCCCCGGCTTCGACGGCGATCCCGGAGCCTTCCGACAGCTCGGGCGCAGCTTCTTCCCGCAGTTCCTTTTTATCGGGAGCCTCGGTACTGCCGACGGAAAAAGCGTCTTTTTCCGCATCATGTTTCTCGGTATGAGGAGAATGCTTTTTATTCTTCCTGCCCTTTTGTGAAACCGTATCATGCTCTACGGGCTCTTCGTCAGGGCGTGCTTTACTGTCTCGGTGGCCGACATCCAGATCCCGAGGAGATTCCGGATCCGTGACTTGCCCCGCTCCAACATCTTCAGCGGGGGCGGAAATGTTCACCGAAAGCTTTTCGTCCTTTTTCTCTTCTCCGGGATCCTCCTCAGTAAGAATGATATTCGCTCCGGGTACGGCATCAAATCTCTCAATATCCGCGGCAGACTCCTTTCCTGAGGATTTTTCCGCTTCCGGATACTGATCTGATGATCGGCTTTCCTGTATACCCGACTCTGCATTCCTGCTTATGCCGAATGCTGCTGACGTATTTTCGTCCGGATCCTGTTTAATGAAAAGTCTGTTTTTCTTATTTGACTTAACATAACTTTTCCTTTTATTTCTGTATAATTTTTTAACCAATTTTATCCCCTTTTTTTCTTAAGTTTACTACACATTTACGCAATGTCTCTCTGCCCACTCCGGTAAGCTGACTGATAAATATGAGAGGTGCGCCTGTACGTTTATTCAGTTCATCGGCAAAAGCCGCCAACGAATCTCTGTCTTTCCCTACGTCCCGAGGCTCGGCTGCATGAAATTTTTCAAGAAGCTCTTTCAGAACCGTATTATAGTCTTCTCTGACTACAAACGAACGAGTATCTATCCACTCTCCTAACTTACAGCTCTCCCCTGCTTCCGTTACATATTCGGCCGCAAGTTCGACCGGAAGTCCGATAAGCGAAGAAAAAACCTGAGCCGGCTTGCCCCCTTCCACGTAAGTTCTGTAACTGGAATATGGGTAAGTCTTCAACGTGAAACGCGGATTACTGAATATGGAATTCGAATGCACGTATCCGATACATTGCGCCGCCTTGTCTGCAGACTCTATAGACTGGGCTCTGTATCTTTCACGAAATACATACCCGTAACGCATCTTGATTTTATTATACTCCAAGGCGAAAGCCGTATTCACCCGCTTCATTACTCCCGTGATCGCAGAAGCGTCCTTGCACCACAATACAATATGAGCATGGTCATCGAGAATACAATATGCTAATAGCTTTGCATTGTCGAAATACTGGGATAATAAACCGATATAATACAATTTAAGTTTATGTTCCGCAAAAATATTCAGCTCAGGCAAGCCTCTGACAAGTATATGAAAATAATTCCCCTTCAGTTCATTCCTTGCCGTACGAGCCATTTTACTGCACCCCATATAAAAATTTAAGTATAAGTCACTACACTTAACCGCTATTATTTTAACACGACACGACTTATTTGTCAAGAATTTGAAGAAGGAGTATAAAATACGGGTAAAATTCTTTTACATAAAAGTCTTTTCCCGCTCCCGCTAAAGACGAGTAAATCCGTCCCGCATCCTTCTCTTTCACCGACCGCTTCCCGAAGGCTTTCTCTTGCCTTCGGGATTTATTTCCCGTCCATTTACTTACTACTCAACCGAAGGCTTTTCCCTTGCCTTCGGGATTTATTTCCCGTCCATTTACTTACTGCTTATCCGAAGGCTTTCTCTTTGCCTTCGGGCTTTGCATTTTTCCCTTTCCCACTACTCAACCGAAGGCTTTCTCTTTGCCTTCGGTTTTTACTTACTGTTCCTTCCTCACCGCTTCCCCGAAGGCTTTTCCCTTGCCTTCGGGATTTATTTCCCGTCCATTTACTTACTACTCAACC
>URET01000005.1 GCA_900546875.1 uncultured Eubacteriales bacterium | reverse complement strand
CGCGTATGGCGGAAACGATAAACTACGAGATCACATGCGGGATATCGGCGAGGGTTCCTCGCGTATACATGACAGACGGAAACGAGGCTGAATTCAAAGATACCATGCCGTGAGGCGCAGGGGGTTGCGCGCATGACGGAAACGATAAACTACGAGATCACATGCGGAATATCGGCGAGGGTACCTCGCGTATACATGACAGACGGGAAAGAGGCTGAAAGATAATGTGTCTGAAAGGTGTTTCCGTACATACGGGGAACAATAAAAGAAAACAGAATATATTTAAATTTTGCCGAAGCGGGTGTTTGCCGAAAAGATTCCGGCGGCGCCGCGGGCGGTTAGTTACGGAGGTAAGCATGAAAAACGTAAAGGTTGCTCTTTGGGGATTCGGAGCCATGGGCTCGGGAATTGCGAAGGTATTGCTGTCGAAGAAGGGAGTGGACATAACGGGAGTATGCGATCTTCATCCTGACAGGAAGGGAAGGAGCATATATGAGCTTCTCGGAGTGGAGAGGAACGGAAGGGACGATGTGGTGGTGTGCGGAGACATAGATCAGGTCATCACCGAAAAGTGCTGTGACGTATGCATTCTTGCTACGGACAGTTTTACTGTTAAAGCTTATGATAAAATAGTTTATTTGCTCAGGAAAAAGATAAACGTGATTTCCACAGCCGAAGAGATGTCATATCCCAAGGCAAACAATCCGCAGCTTGCAGAGAGTATGGACAAGATCGCCAAAGAAAACGGCGTTACTGTATTGGGGACCGGAATAAATCCCGGCCTGATAATGGATCTGCTTGTGGTTTGTCTTACCGGCTGTATGACGGACGTCACTCATATCACGGCAAAGAGGGTA
Source organism: uncultured Eubacteriales bacterium (assembly GCA_900546875.1). GTDB lineage: Bacteria > Bacillota > Clostridia > Christensenellales > CAG-314 > UMGS929. The sequence goes on along the minus strand of URET01000005.1, from coordinate 53,649 downwards.
AACAGTCTTTCGCCGTTTGGTCCGGCGGTAATGGAAGAGCAGGGAGTAGGGCTGTCGGTCAAAGATTTTGAGGAAGGAGTCAGGAGCAAGAAGCTTGCGGGACATGTCGGATTCAGGGAGAGCGTGAATATGATAGGGGACGCCATAGGCTGGAAGATAGACGGTTTCGAGCAGCAGATGGCTGCCATTGTGACGAGTGTGGACAGAAAGAGTCCGTATGGATTTGCAAAGGCGGGAGACGTTGCCGGAGTGAATATGACCGGTCAGGGGTACGTGAACGGCGAAGTCAAAATAGATATGATACACCCTCAGCAGATAGAGCCTGAATGTGAAGGGACTTATACGGGAGATTATATCGAGCTCAAGGGTACGCCTGAAGTGAACATGAGTATCAAGCCTGAGGTTGACGGCGGGATCGGAACTATCGCGATGTGCGTCAATATGATACCTCACGTGATAAATTCCAGGCCGGGGCTTGTGACTATGATCGATCTTCCGGTGCCGCGCGCGATAATGGGGGATTTCAGAGATTTTGTATGTCCCGAAGCCAAAGTAGTGAAATAGGGAGGCGAAAATATGGCGAAGAAAAACGATTGGGTACAGATCCACAGAGTAGCGTTAGAACCGGCGGACCGTTCGGCGTCACTTCCCGAGGATACGAAAAACGTCCCGCTTGAGGTATGGGTGAAGGGGTATCTCCTCCACGACGCCGAAATAGGCGAGGAGGCTGAGATAGTAACGCGTACCGGCAGGAAGGAGAAAGGCAGGCTTGTTGCGGTCAATCCGACATATACCCACAGTTTCGGGGATTATATTCCGGAACTTGCCGTCATAGGTGATTCCTTAAGAGAAATACTTTTCGGGGAGGATAAAAAATGACGCTTTATGATGAGGTCATGTCTCGTAAAAACGAGATAATGAAAAAATCGATAGGTATAGATTACGATTGTTTTGAAAGCGGAGGGATCTCCTTTGACTACGAAGGAATGATGAATAACAGCGGATATTCGCTGAGTGACGTTGCCCGCATACAGGCTGAAACGGCAGTAGGAAACACTCCCGTGATAGAGCTCAGGAATTTCACACGTCTTGCAAGAAAGTTGGCGGGGCCCGGAAAAGGAGCGAGGATATTCATAAAGGACGAAGCGGCGAATCCTTCGGGGAGCTTCAAGGCGAGGAGGGCAGCCTTGTCGGTATACCACGCAAAGAAGCTCGGATATAAAGGCGTTATCAGCGCCACAAGCGGGAATTACGGCGCTGCGGTAGCGAGTCAGGCGGCGATGCAGGGACTCAAGTGCATAATAGTGCAGGAGTGCTTTGATTCTAAAGGACGTGGACAGCCCGAGATAGTTGAAAAGGCAAGGAAATGTGAAGCTTTCGGGGCTGAAGTTGTGCAATTGTCCGTAGGACCGGAGTTATTCTTCGTATTTCTGCAGCTTTTAGAGCAGACGGGTTATTTCAACGCTTCATTGTATTCGCCTTTCGGTATTTCCGGAATCGAGACTCTCGGAGCCGAGATCGCCGATGTCATGAGGGCTAAATACGGAAGAGGCCCCGATGTGGTGGTATGCAGCAATGCCGGCGGCGGGAATCTGACGGGTACCGCGCGCGGACTTATAAAGAAAAAATGCGGAGCTCAGATAGTTGCGGCGAGCGTAAATCTCAGCGGACTGCATATGGCAAGCGACAGACAGTTCAATCTGAAGTCCTTCACCACGGGGCACACCGGCTTCGGAATGCCTTATGCCACTTATCCCGACAGATCGGACGTTCCGCGCAGTGCGGCAAGACCGCTAAGGTATATGGACAGGTATGTGACAGTCAATCAGGGAGAAGTATTTTACATCACGCAGGCTTTGGCAGAGCTTGAAGGGATGGAAAAGGGTCCTGCCGGAAATACGTCTTTGGCAGCAGCTTTTGCACTTGCTCAGGAAATGGATGAAAATCAGATAATTATTGCACAGGAAACAGAGTATACGGGAGCGGGAAAGCATATTCAGCCGCAGATATCTTTTGCGCGCAGCAACGGTATAGACGTTCATTTCGGAGACCCGGCAGAAGAAGTTCCGGGAAAGAGTATAATTCTTCCTTCGCATCCTTCGCTTATAAGAGCAGTGGACGCCGATCTTACTCACATGAGGGCGTCATTGATAAAGAACGCTCTCAAAGCGCATAAAGGCAGCGTGATAACGAATGAGGACGTAGAGTTTCTTGCAAAGGAGACCAAGACCGATATCGGATTTGTTACCGAAGAGCTCGGTAAAAACGGATATAAAACAGGAGACAGGATATGAAAAGAGAAGATAACTATTCTCAGATGAGAGAAAAGGTCAAGGATCTGACAGATGAACAGCTTTACGATAAATTCTGGTCATTACTTGACGAAGTAACGCAGCCGCTTGTGAAGCTGGGATATGAATATACGTCTCCGGCCGTTGAAAGGAGCGTACTGTTGCGCATGGGATTTTCCTCTCTGGAGGCTAAGGCAATAGTGGACGGATGTATAAGCCGTTCGCTGTTAGGACACGGAGCGGGCAACGTGGTTTACAAACTGGCGGTGAGCCGCGGAGTCGACGTACGCGAAGCGGGTTTGCTACTGGTTGAGGGAAAGAGCTGGGAAGAAGCGGAAGAATTGTTCAAAGGAGGGCGCGAATAATGTCATATAAACTGCCTTTAGACGAGAAAATCGACGTAAAGGAAATTCTGAAGGATCTTGAGCATTATCGTCCCAAACGTACCGGATGGACATGGAGAGAGCAAGATGACGAAAAGAAAGCAGGTCCTTTTGAATACAAGGATATCTCCAAGCCGCTTAAAAACAGCGTAGGGCTGCAGACCGCCCACTATTTCGATAATATCGATCCTCAGCCCATGCCGGTGATAACAACGGAAATAGCTTCGGGAAGATTTGAGGACGACATCCGCAGGATGCGTATGGCTGCACACCACGGCGCTGACCATATCATGGTGATAAGAACGGCAGGTCAGTCGCATATCGACGGGCTGATAGAAGGTACGCCTCAGGGGATCGGCGGGGTGCCGGTGACGCGCAAACAGGTGCGGGCACAGCGCAAAGCGCTTGATATGATAGAAGAGGAAGTAGGCAGACCGATAAACTATCATTCATATGTATCAGGGGTCGCCGGTCCGGATATAGCGGTGATGTTTGCCGAAGAAGGGGTAAACGGAGTACATCAGGATCCGCAGTATAACGTAATATACAGAAATATAAACGCAGTGCGTTCGTTTGTGGACGCATGTGAGTCGAAGAAAATCATTGCCATGGCGAATATGGCGCAGATAGACGGCGCACATAACGCTAACGCTACGGCGAGAGAAGCATGGAAAGTCATGCCCGAGCTCATGGTGCAGCACGGTATAAACGCAATGTTTTCTTATAAGGTGGGGATTCCGAAGGAAAATATATGTCTGTCCACAGTGCCGCCGACGGCGACTCCCGGTCCTACTTTGCATATGGACTTGCCGTATGCCGTGGCATTGAGAGAACTTTTCAAGGGATACCGTATGCGTGCGCAGATGAACACGAAGTATATAGAAAGCAGCACGCGCGACGCTACAGTGACACACGTCATGAATATTCTTATCAGTAAGCTCACAAGCGCCGATATACAGTCTACGATCACGCCGGACGAAGGAAGAAACGTGCCTTGGCATATATACAACGTAGAAGCCTGTGATACGGCAAAACAGACTTTTCTCGGATTGGACGGGCTCATGGATATGGTCGAACTCAAAAAAGACGGATATCTCAAGGAGAAGGCGAGGGAGCTCAAGGAAAGAGCGGTGCTTTTTCTCATGGAGATCGTTGAGCAGGGCGGCTATTTCAACGCAGTCAAGGAAGGGATGTTCGTAGACAGCGGCATGTATCCGGAAAGAAACGGCGACGGTATATTCCGTGATCCCGAGGGCGGAATAGGAGCCGGAAGCGTCGTCAGGCGCGAGAAGGACTATTTTGCGCCCGTCACGGCGCATTACGGCTACAACAACGTCGAACAGTACGGCGGGGGGAATCCTTCGGATTATATCGGGGGATGTACCTTTGAAAAGCCCGAGAAGATTGTTTATATCGACGAGCTGGACGATACGGATAATGTAAACGTACGCATGGCCGAAACGGAAAAATACAGAAGCGGCAATATTATAAAGCCGGAAATGGAATGGACCGCAGACGGAATAGTCATGATCACAATGTGTCTTCCGACAGAGCAACGCATAGCCGAAGCCGCTGCAGTGGAGATAGGAAAGAAGATGGGGCTTACTGACGTTGAGGTCATAAACCGTGAAGTATTGCATCCCAAGGAAGGGACGCGGATAGAAATAAAAGGAAGAGTCGGCTTCGATATAGACGTAAGCAAGCTTACCATACCCGAACCGCCGGATATCCTTCCGGATGACGTTATAAGAGCCGATATAGAAAGACGTCCGATGACGGTGGTTTGCGGAACTGTGGGAAACGACGAACACAGCGTGGGACTCAGAGAAATAATCGATATCAAGCACGGCGGTATAGAAAAATACGGCATAAAGGTACATTATCTCGGAACGAGCGTACCTGTTGAGAAGCTTGTGAGCGCAGCTGTCGAAACCAATGCAGACGCAATGCTTGCAAGCACGATAATAAGTCATGATGATATTCACTATAAGAATATTGCGGCGATAGATCGTATTGCGAGGGAGATGGGCGTAAGAGATAAGCTGATGTTTGCGGCCGGAGGCACGCAGGTGGTAGACGAGCTTGCAAGAAAGCACGGCGCCGACGCGGGATTTGGCAGAGGCACACACGGTAACGACGTAGCCACATTCCTTGTAAAGCGCAGATGGGAAATGGAAAAGCAGAATGCTGCTGAAAAAGCCGACAAATAAGAGAGTAAAAGGTTATAAAACACGCCCGGTTTGAAAGTCATTCTGATCGGGCGTAATTCAAAAAGGGGCGCACAGCGCCGGCCGAAAAACGGAAACAGGGTCCGTACTGTCCGGACGGACGGTATGAGCCCGGGAAACGACGTATCCGACAGACAGCGGGAAATTGATCCCGGGGAAAAAAGACAGCAAAATGAAAATCGATCTTCTTGTTGCCGAGATAGGCAGTACAACGACAATAATTAACGCTTTCGATAAGGTTGACGGAAAAGCTCCGGTTCTGATCGGAAGCGGATATGCTCCGACAAGCGTACTTGCCGGCAATGTGCTTGAAGGACTGCACGGTGCGCTTGAAATGCTTGAACAAAAAGTCGGGGAAAAGATACAGTACCGCGATATGCTTGCAACGTCGTCCGCTGCAGGCGGGCTCAAGATGACCGTGCACGGATTGGTGTACGACATGACGGTCAGGGCGGCAAGGGAAGCGGCTTTGGGCGCAGGGGCGATAATAAAGCACGCGACGGCAGGAAAGCTTACGGAATATGATATAGAAGATATACGGCGTATTTCTCCCAATCTCATACTGCTTGCGGGCGGGACCGATTTCGGGGAGCGGGAAACCGCGGTATTCAATGCAAAAAAATTATTGGAAACGGAGCCGTTGCCGCCGGTGATATATGCCGGCAATATCCAATGCGTGAGGCAGATAAAGGAGATGTTCGACAAAGCGGGGAAGACGCTCTATGTCACGGAGAATGTATATCCGAGGCTTGACGAACTCAACGTGGAGCCCACGCGAAGGATAATCCATGAGGTTTTCACGAGGCATATAACAGAGGCTCCGGGAATGGAACATGTGAGAGAGATGGTCAACGGCGATATCATCCCTACTCCCGGAGCTGTGCTTTCGGCAGCAAAGCTTTTATACGAGAAGGAAGGAGATTGCGTTGTTCTTGACGTAGGCGGCGCGACCACGGACGTTCATTCCGCCACGGCGGGAAGCGACGAAATAGCTGCCATTTCCATTTCGCCCGAACCGTTGTTCAAACGTACGGTCGAAGGCGACCTGGGGGTTTATGTAAACGCAGTGAACGTATTCAATGCAGTGGGAGGCGAAGAGCTTTCTCACAGGCTGAATATAGACGCGGAAAAAACGCTTGCAAGACTTTCTCCAATTCCCGCGGAGCATGACGAAATATTGCTTGCCGGAGAACTGGCTTACGAAGCGGGACGCATGGCGATACTGAGACATGCAGGCAGGCTGAGAGATATTTTCGGTGCTTCGGGAAGGAAGAAGTATGCGGAAGGGAAGGATCTGAGCAAGATAAAGTATCTCGTCGCTACGGGAGGGGCTCTCACCAAGCTTAAGGGGAGAGAAAACATCATGAACAGACTCGCCGCTCTGAACGGCGACGGAAAGCTGCTTTTTCCCGATGCAAAATCCTTAAGGGTACTTTATGACGACGATTATATACTGGCTGCGGTCGGGGTCATGTCTGCTTCTTATCCGGAAGCGGCGGAGGCGCTCATGCGAAAGAGTCTCGGTTTATAACGGAGAGTATGAAATTTCCGGAAAAGTTTTGATGTCCGGAAAAGATTTGAAAAAGGCCGATGTCCTGAACATCGTCAGTGCGGCTGCCGGAATACCGTGTTTTATGCGGGATCCGGGCAGCGGATGGCGGCAGTAAGGGAGCCGACGTGAGCCTGACCGTGTTTCTTGTCTGCAGGATAACGTATTGCGGCTGTCGCATTTCATAAAGATACGGAGATCGGTGTTTTGCCTTCTCCGATACGGAAAATACGTAGACTGTTCATAAAAAAGTCCGCATTCTGAATGCGGACTTTTGATTTGTATGCGAGTCGGATTTGTTTATCAGAGTTTTTCGATCGCGTCAGCGGCTTTTGATATAAAGCTGTCGTCGGCGAGTTCGATGAGTCCTTCGTCGCAGCCCGAGGCAAGCTCCGGCATGAGAGGTATCTCCGAAAGGAGAGGGATGTCATATTGTTCGGCTATCTTGGCTATATGGCTCTCGCCGAAGATCCGATATTCTTTGCCGCATCCGGGACATCTGAAATATGACATGTTTTCCACAAGCCCGATAACGGGGACGTTCATCTGTTCTGCCATGGAAACGGCTTTCGAAACTATCATGGAAACGAGGTCCTGAGGAGAAGTCACGACTATGATGCCGTTAAGCGGGATGCTCTGAAATACGGTGAGAGGGACATCGCCCGTTCCGGGAGGCATATCGACGAACATATAATCGACCTGATCCCAAAGCACGGTCGACCAGAATCTTTTCACGAGGTCGGCAATAAGCGGACCTCTCCAGATGATCGGGTCGGTGTCGTTGTCCAGCAGCAGATTCACCGACATGATTTTTATTCCGGTTTTTGACGGTACGGGTATTATGAGTTCGTCGTTTCCGGCAGCTTTTTCTTTAATGCCGAAAAGTTTCGGGATGGACGGACCGGTCACATCGGCGTCGAGGATTGCGACGGAATAGTCGCGTCTTTTCATTGCCACCGCGAGCAAAGAGGTGACGAGGGACTTCCCGACGCCGCCTTTGCCGCTGACTATTCCGATAACTTTTTTGATTTTGCTTGATTTGTGAGGGCTTACGATAAAGCTTCTTGATGAACAATCGGCTTGGGAGCACTCTTCACAATTGTGGTTGCATGTGTCGCTCATGGCTTAACTCCTTTTATCCGTAAAGCGGATCGAATGTATCCGTAAAACGTTTTCCGATGAAGGGGAAACGCTTCAGACTGAAAGAATCACAGACTTCCCGCCGGACAGACGGAAAGAATGCAGAATTTAAGGTAAAGCGTTTCTTCGGCAGAGGGCAGGTAAGGGTGATCGGGAGCCTGAAAACGTCTTTCGAGATAGCGAATGGTTTTATGTGCGGCGCGGGCGCTTTCGGCGAGTATTTTCTCGAAAAGCTGTGAAGACATATAGTGAGAACAGCTGCATGTTGCAAGAATACCGTTGTTGGTAATAAGTTTCATTGCAAGGGTGTTTATGTCGCGGTAGCCGCGTGACGCGTCGCTGATTTCCGCTGCTGATTTGCAAAAAGCAGGAGGATCGAGGATAATCATGTCAAATTGACGGCGCTCTTTTCCGTAAGAACGAAGCAGATCGAATACGTCGGCTCTGACGGTCTCGATCTTGAGTGAGTTGAGGGAAGCGTTTTCGGCGATATCGTTGACAGCCGTGTCGCTGATGTCTGCCGCCGTTACGGATGAGGCTTGCCGGGCGGCGCAGTTGAGGGCGAAGCCTCCGCTGTTGGAAAAACAGTCGAGGACTCTTTTTCCTTTAGCGTATATTCCGGCGGCGCGGCGATTTTCTTTCTGATCGAGGAAGTAACCGGTTTTCTGACCCTTCATGACGTTCACTTTTATTTTCAGTCCGTTTTCGATGATGATGACCTCGGGATCATTGACGCCGTAAAGCAGGCCTTTGGTCTGCCGGAGCCCCTCTTTTTCCCGCACCGCAACGTCATTGCGTTCAAAGACGGAGCGGGGAGAAAATATTTCCGTAAGACAGCTCAGAATATCTTGTTTTGCTTTTTCCATTGCAAGGGAAAGGAACTGACAGGAAAGCACGTCTCCGAATTTGTCGCAAATAAAAGCGGGCATGCCGTCCGCCTCGGCAAAAACGGCACGGTAGTTGTTCGAGTACCCCATGCTTTCTCTGAGTTTTTTAGCGGCGTAAATACGTCTGAAGTAAAAATCCCTGTCAATATTTTCGTCTTCAGAACGGGATATTATCCGTACAAGTATCTTGGAAAGGAAATTGATAAACCCCTTGCCGAGGAAATCGCCTCCATAGGAATAAACCGCAGCAAGCGCACCGTTGCCTCCTTCCCCTTCGACGCGGGAGGTCTCGTTTGCATAGACCCAGCTGTGGCCGTTTCTGATGCGTATATCTTCATTTTTTTTAAGGATAACCGTATACATAGTAAAAATAAAAAATATTGGCGCAGGTTTTTTAAATTTCCGATCGACTTAATCCTGCACAGATATATTAATAATGTTGCACAAAGTGAGATAAGTCAAGCGATTTAATAAGGGGACGCAAAAAAAAGAATGTATTTTTTCAACGCACTTGACAAAAAAGTAAAAAGTTGGTATAATTTTTAAAAACCACCGTGATGTGCGGCGTAAAAGGAGGCGGCTATGAATAAAGTAATTACGGTAGGGAGAGAGTTCGGCAGCGGCGGAAGGGAGCTTGGACAAAAGCTTGCGGAAAGGCTGGGCATTGCGTATTATGACAATGAAATAGTTCGTGAGATAGCAAAAAAGACCGAGCTGATGGAGAAATATATCGAAGAGATAGTTGAAAAGCGTCCTCTTACCTTCATTCCGCTTACAGTCGGGCGTACATTTTATATCCCTGATGATTATCACGCAAGCCAGAGTTACTCTATTTTTGTCGAGCAGAGCAACGTGATCAACGAAATGGCGCATAAATCCGATTGCGTCATAGTAGGCAGATGCGCCGACTATATTTTGAGAGAAATGGAGCCTTTCAGAATATTTGTATACGCCGATATGGAATCCAAAATGAAAAGATGTCGGGCAAGAGCAAGCGAGGGCGAGGATCTGAGCGATAAAAAATTAATGCAGAAGATAAAGGCAGTAGATAAATCGAGGGCTCAGTATTATCAGTTTTATACGGGACTCAAGTGGGGGGATAAGCTCAATTACGATATGTGCGCGAATACCTCGAATACCGATATAGACATTGTGGTAAGAGCAATAGCGAGAATGTTCGAGCTCAATAAAGGGTAGAACGGGAGACTTAAGAAAAGATCGGCCGTCCGTCGGAAAACGGGCGGTTTTTTTTGCGGAAGGAAAAACAGCCGCGGACACACGGAATAAGGCAAAACACAGGAAAAAAACTGAGGCGGCTGCAGACATAATGCGGGTATACGGATATTGTCGTACAGGACAGGTGAATTTGCGGGGCGAAAAGGCGATCCGGAGAGCCGTAAGTCCGAGCGTATGGGAGGGACTCAAAATGTCATGAGTCCGGATGCAGGGGAAAAAGACGAAGTTCTGACGCAGGTAAGACGGGAAGAAACGGCGGGTATACGGATATTGGCGTACAGGGCAGGTGAATTTGCGGGGCGAAAAGACGACCCGAAGAGCCATAAGTCCAAGTGTATGGGCGGCCTCAAAATGCCATGAGTCCGGATGTCGGGGCAAAAGACGAAGTTCTGGCGTAAGGTAAGACGGGAAGAAACGGCGGGTATACGGATATTGTCGTACAGGACAGGTGAATTTGCGGGGCGAAAAGGCGATCCGGAGAGCCGTAAGTCCGAGCGTATGAGAGGGACTCAAAATGTCATGAGTCCGGATGCAGTGGAAAAAGACGAAGTTCTGGCGTAAGGTAAGACGGGAAGAAACGGCTGAAATAAGGGGGTATTTTTCGGCGGCTGTATGTCGGAGCGGAGGTTTTGGAAAATAACGGCGCAAAAAAGGCGGTGAATTTTTGTAATCGAGGAAAAAAAGCTTGACAGGCAAAAAGTAATGTGGTAGTATATGTAAGCACTCTTGTGGGGGTGTAATTTTTTTGTTGCGTATAAAAGCGCGGCAAATGCGGAGGAAAGCGTTATGGCAAATGCAAAGGGCGCAAGGGTCAAGATAACATTAGCTTGCACGGAATGCAAACAGCGTAATTACGATACTATGAAGAACAAGAAGAATACGACGGACAGAGTCGAGCTTACGAAGTATTGTCGTTTTTGCAAGAAGCATACCGTTCATCGTGAAGCGAAATAAAACCTGAAAGGGAAAGATATAGTCAACAAGGAAGGTAATTATGGCTAATACAAGCAGTCAGGAGAAGAAGCCCAACATATTTGTGCGCATGGGCGGATGGTTGAAGCGCAGCTGGTCGGAATTCAAGAAGGTGTCCTGGCCCACATTTCCCGAGGTCGTGAAGAACACGGGCGTAGTGTTGGTAGTTGTTATCGTATTCACGATAATAGTGACATTAATAGATCTTGGTCTTTCGGGGCTGCTGGGACTTTTGCTCGGAGCATAGGAAATGAGCGGGCAGGCGAAGTGGTATGTTCTGCATACTTATTCCGGGTATGAGAACATAGTCAAGGCGAATTTGGAGCAAATGACGGAGAACAACAATCTTCAGGACGTTATTCTTGACATAGTCATACCCACTCAGCAGACGATAGAAGAAAAGAACGGTAAGAGGAAGATAGTAGAGAGCAAGATATTTCCGTCCTATGTATATGTAAAGATGGTGTACTCGTCGCAGATGTGGTATTTGCTGACCAACACGCGCGGAGTGACGGGTTTTGTCGGGCCGATGGGCAAGGCGTGGCCGTTGACGACGGAAGAAGTCAGGCGGCTCGGGCTTGAGACGAAGGTAGATGATTTCAAGCTGAAACCCGGGGACAAGGTGAAGGTGGTATCCGGTCCGTTTGAGAAGATGATAGGGGAGATAAAGTCTCTTGACGATGCACATCAGAAGGTGACAGTAGGATTATTGTTTTTCGGCAGGGAAAATAATGTCGAGATGGATTATATACAGGTAGAAGCGCTCGGGTCGGCGCCTTTTGTAGTCAAGAAGGACGAAGAGGAAGGCGACTGAGTGCGTTAAAGCGATATGATCGGGGAGACCCGTTTATATAGAGTGGGAGAGGACAAATACTTATGTTCTCGTCAAACCACGAACAGGAGGAAAAAATGGCAAAGAAAGTTACAGCGGTTGTAAAACTGCAGCTTCCGGCAGGTAAAGCGACGCCTGCACCGCCGGTAGGATCGGCGCTTGGTCCTCACGGGATAAACATACCCGGGTTCACGAAGGAGTTCAACGCCAAGACGAATGATAAGCAGGGGCTTATCATACCCGTAATAGTAACGATATATCAGGACAGGTCCTTTACGTTTGTGCTTAAGACGCCTCCGGCGCCGGTGCTCATCAAGAAGGCCTGCAATATCGAGACGGCGTCCGCCACTCCCAATAAGACGAAGGTGGCGAAGATAACGAAGGCGCAAGTCGAAGAGATAGCCAAGATGAAGATGGTAGATCTAAATGCGGCGAGTCTGGAGGCAGCCTGTTCCATGATAGCCGGTACGGCGAGAAGCATGGGAATAGTGGTGGAAGGTTAGGAGGGGACTATGAAGAAAGGAAAAAAGTATCAGGAATCTCTTAAACTTTTCGACAAGAGCAAGGCGTATGATCCCGATGAAGCCATAAAGCTGGCGATCGAGACGGCAAAAGCCAAGTTTGACGAAACGATAGAGTTGCACGTCAAATTAGGAGTTGATCCTCGTCATGCGGATCAGCAGGTGAGGGGCGTAGTGGTTCTGCCCAACGGAACAGGTAAGACAGTGCGCGTACTTGCGATAGCGAAGGGTGCGAAAGCAGACGAAGCGGCTGCAGCCGGTGCGGATTTTGTCGGTGCCGAAGAGATGGTGGCCAAGATAAAGGATGAAAACTGGTTCGGATTTGACGTATGTATAACTACGCCGGACATGATGGGTGTAGTAGGAAGGATCGGTAAGATACTCGGACCCAAGGGCCTGATGCCCAACCCCAAGAGCGGGACGGTCACGATGGACATAGCCAAGGCGATAGCTGATGTCAAAGCCGGTAAGGTAGAATACAGGGTAGACAAGACGGCGATATGTCACGTGATATTCGGGAAGAAGAGTTTCGGAGCCGAGAAGCTGGGTGAGAATTTCCGTACGATCATGGACGCGATAGTGAAGGCCAAGCCTGCAGCGGCGAAAGGCGTATATATAAAGAGCGTTGCCGTGGCGTCGACAATGGGTCCCGGCATAAAGGTGAACTACAGGATAGTTTAACAAAGGTGAACTACAGGATAGTTTAACAAAGAAGAGAATAAAGCCCGTTCCAAAGACAGCAAGTGAGAAGTAAATCTTGCCGAGGTACCGGAGATTTGATAATAAGTCAAGCCCTTGTACCTTGTACGAGGGCTTTGTTATAAAAAGAAAAAGGAGGAGAAGCAGTGAGCAGCGAGATCAGGAAACAAAAAGAGCAGATCGTTGAAGATATAAAAGATCGTATCAACAGATGCGCTGGATTTGTGGTCATTGATTACAAGGGGCTTACAGTTGAAGCCGATACGGCACTCAGAAGAGAATTCCGTGACAACGGCATCGAGTACAAGGTCATAAAGAACACGATGATGCGCATAGCTCTTGAAGAGCTTGGGTACAAAGAGTTTGACGAAGCGCTCAACGGGCCGACGGCAGTAGCATTCGGGTATGAAGACGCGCTGATACCCATAAAGATTGCGAGTGATAACATAAAGAAGCTCAACAAGATGGAGATCAAGTGCGGTATGGTGGAAAAGGCATATTGTGACGCCGCTACCATGAAAGCGCTGGCGAATGTACCGGGAAGACAGGTATTGCTTTCCATGCTGTGCAACGTTTTGCAGGCACCTATCCGCGGACTTGCGGTAGTTTGCGATCAATACGCAAAAAAATTATCTGAAAACGCGTAAAGCGTAAAAACTGAGAATCAAATAAGGAGATATAAAAATGGCTGATATTCAAAAATTCGTGGAAGAGGTCAAAGGGTTGACAGTGCTTGAACTTAACGAACTTGTTAAGGCGTTGGAGCAGGAATTCGGCGTATCCGCCGCTGCGGCTACGGTAGTAGCAGCCGGTCCCGCCGCTGCTGAAGCAGCAGTAGAAGAGAAGACGGAATTCGACGTTATCCTTAAGGAAGTCGGTCCCAATAAGATCAATGTTATCAAGGTTATCCGTGAGCTTACCAGCCTCGGGCTTGTAGAGGCCAAAGGTCTTGTGGACAAAGTTCCCAGCACAGTCAAGGAAGCTCAGCCCAAGGAGCTTGCAGAACAGATGGTCGAGAAGCTCAAAGCTGCCGGAGCAGTTGCCGAGCTCAAGTAAAAACAAAAGGAATTTTTTGCGGCGCAGGCTGAAGCTTGCGCCGTTTTTTTAGCAAAAACGGAGAGACGCAAGCTTGACGCAGTCAGGGTTTATGAAAGGAAAAAAGTCCGGAGAAACGCATAAACAGGCGGTGACCGGGCAGGATTAAAAGTGTTTCGGAGGATCGGAAGGGAAACTTTTTCGGAGAGTCGGACAAAATAACGATTTGTTTCGTCTTTATGGGTGTAATAAGCAAGCATGAAAAGCATAGTCCGTGGAAAAAACGTCAGTGCGGAAAACGGACGGATGGATTTCAATCATATTACGCATAACAGGAGGAAATAGAATTATGTTTATGAAGGAAGGATGTCTGAGTTACATGACCGAGGCGGAAAATTATTACGAAAGGATAAAAACCGCGAGCGAACTGAAACTGCATTTTATTCAAAGAAAACAGAGCGAAGTGAGGTGAAAAATGAGGAGCATATTCAATGTGCCGGTAGTGGATCTGAGGAAATTCAAAAAAGCAAGCGACCTGAAAGAGATAGAAAAGATATTTTCGTGTGCGATGGTGATTTTCCCTGCGGATACTGACGAAGAAATGAGGGAAGTCATAAGCAATATAAGCATAAGTGACGTTGCACATGTCGAATATCTGAAAGATGATGTTGAAGTTGCGGTGAGGAACGGAGCGTGCTTTCTGACACCCCATGATTTCAAGGAAGACGGAAAAACGTATATTGTGGTGAACGGCGTATGCGTGATAAGCAGGCAGGCCGCGGGTGCGCATGGAAAACTGGCAGTAAACGGGGTGCTGATCACGCCTGAAGACACTGAACTCGAAACCGTGCTTGTAAACGGAGTCCGGTATTTCAGGGAAGCCGACAACGCGTTGTTTTATGAAAACAAGATATTTATTACAAAACAGCTTTTGTACTATCTTAAGCCCAATACCGTGATCATATCAGGCAATAAACTGATAATGGACAGGGATATTACAGACGAAGACCTTGAAAAATGTACCGCGACATTTGTTTCATCAAACAAAATAGTTTGCACGCAGGAACAATACTATTATCTTGTAGTTCACGCGATAGCGGGGAACAAGATCGTGGTGGATGATTCTGCTTGCGAAATCAATTGACATATTCAAAGCGTTGCAAACGGAAGACCCGTGACCGGGTTTGAAAATGGGCGACGTTGCACATATCAAAGGGAAAGTCATGGAAGTGATGGATTTGTTCGAAAACCTCTATGAAGAGCATATGAAAAACGTTTACGCATATTTCAGCATATGCGTGGGGAAGCAGGAAGCGGAAGACCTGACTCAACAGACGTTCATGAATATATACAATTATTTGTCCAGGAACAAGTTTTTTATTGCCGAATCATGGAAGGCATGGGTGTTCACGATAGCTTCGAACGTGAAGAATGATTATCTCCGCAAGCATGCGGGAACAAAAACGGCGGAATTGGATGAAGGCTTTTTAGACGAAGCAAGCGATGACGAAGGGAAATTGCTGTCGTTGGCGGTAAGGAATGCTTTGAATGCGCTCCCGGATGCAGACAGAGAGATCATACTTCTGAAATATATGGGCATTTCGAGCGACGAAGCGGCGAATATTGCGGGAATAACATCGTCGGCGGCAAGGAGCAGGCTCAGCGCGGCGAAGAAGAGGTTTTTATTTGCGCTGAAGGAAGAAGGACTTTATTTGCCGGAGGGAAAAAATGAGTGATAAAAAATATGAGGATTTCGGAAAGCGTATAGCGGAAAAATTCACGGATTTCGGTAAAAAGAAGGATAAGGATATCCATATAAGTTTTTCTTTCGGCGGCAATACGAAGAATATCGACATAGATACGGATGATTTTGAAGGAATAAGTTTTTTCTGCGGCGGCAGCAAGGGGAAAACCGAAGCAAACGGAAATAAGCAAAAGCAAGGCGAAAATTCCGAGAAGACGTGGGATTATAAAAAAGATCCTGACGACGGTGCCGAAAAGATACGGCGTGAAGCAGAGGAGATAAGAAGAGAGGCCGAAAAGATACGCCGCGAGGCAGAGAAAGCGGATTTAAACAGGGAAGCCGAAAAGATACGGCGTGAGGCAGAGGAGATAAGAAGGAAGGTCGAAAGGGAATACAACAAGAGGGAAAGAGCCGGATCGGAAGAGGATCCGAAAGGCGATCATTTTTCCGGAAAAAACTTTTACGGTACCTGTTACGGAGCCGGAAGAAATAAAGGCGTTTTTGTGTTCGAAACGGACTATAAACACGGCGACGGCAAACATTCGTCGCATTATGACTCCGAAATGCGGAACGAAGGGGCTTCGTCTTACCGTGATTCCCGCGATGAGGATTTCGATTCCTTTCGCGACGAGTTCGACTGGGAGGAAAAACAAGGATCCTTTTTCGGCGGTAAAGGCGGTTTTCATTCCGAAGATACTGAAGGTTTCGGATTTTTTGCTGACGATATCGGAAACGAAACAGGTAAGAAATCCGGTAAGAAGCAGAAGGAAGTTTTTGAAAGCGAAGAGTTCCGTAAGAAAATGGTCGATCTTTCCGAAAAGATAAATGAAATAAGCAAGGATATCTCCAAGGCGGTGAAGCGTGCCGTAGACGAAGCCATAAAAGCCAATTTTCCCAGCGAACAGAAGGTAAATGAAATGAAGCGGATGTTCGGCAGTTATTACGACAGCGATCAATACGGATGGTTTTCCGTGAAAAACAAAGTCGACAGACTTTTTAATCCTAAGCTCAGATAACGTATTTATACAAAAAGACAAGATCTTCCGAAACGGGGATTTGCCGTTCCGGAACAAAAAGCGAAACATGTTTTATTCTGCATAGACGAAAGGATCAGTCCGGCAAAACCGCGGCTGATCTTTTTGATGTGCCCGAAGGTTTATTTTATCCGATAATTGACAAAAAGATCATAAATGTGATATCATGATAAAAACAGCTGTGGGCATATTTCGGACAGAGTTCGGTTTCTGACGCTTGCGTGAAGCTTCCGGCAGTGAATTGCTTGAAAACTGCTCCGGCGGGAAGGAGTTCTCGCCTTGGACAGTTTCGCGTCGAAACGCACAAGTTGACCCGGTCCGTGTATTTTAGGCGTAGAGTATGTCGGCGTTTTTGCGCAGACAGTTGTGAAACGATGAGGAATGTTCCGGGAAAACGAACCGACCGGTTTTTGGGAGAGAACATGGAAAAATTGCTTTTGATAGACGGTAACAGTATAATATATCGCGCGTATTTCGCTCTTCCTCCGCTTACGGCAGAAGACGGATTAAATGTGAATGCCGTGTACGGTTTTATGAATATTTTCAACAGGGCGGTCAACGACTACGATCCTACTCATATAGCCGTGGCGTTTGACATGAAGGGGGAGAATTTCCGTAAGAAACTTTATGAGGGATACAAGGCGAATCGTAAGCCTATGCCGGATGATCTTGTGAAGCAGATGCCCGTATTGGAGGAGCTTTTAAAGTCGCTCGGGATCAGGACGGTGAAGAGCCCGGGGGTAGAGGCGGACGACATAATCGGGACGCTGACCCGCCGTTTCGGGAAAAGGACATACATTCTGTCCGGAGACAGGGATCTTCTGCAGCTTGTGGATAAGGATGTCACTGTTTTGCTCACGAAGAAAGGGGTTACGGAGGTAGAGGAAAACGATGAAGAGAGCATGCTGAAAAGGTACGGTTACAAACCTGAGCAGGTGACTGATTTTAAGGCATTGTGCGGAGATGCGTCGGATAATATACCCGGGGTCAGGGGTATAGGAGAAAAGAGCGCGGTAAAATTACTCGAGGAATACGGAAATATAGAAAATATCTATGAACATACGGAAGAAATCAAAGGCGCTTTGAAAAACAAGCTGCTTGAAGACAAAGAGAATTGTTTTTTATCAAAAAGGCTGGCATGTATCGTAACAGACGCTGACATTGAATGTAAACCGGAGGAATGCGGATTAGTCAGGCCTTATCCTCCTGAGGCATATGAACAGCTGAGGAAACTGCGTTTCAATTCTATTATAAAGAGAATGGAATTCAGAGAGGAAAAGAAGCCTGTCGGACTCGATGAGATAAAGGAAGTGCTTTTGACCGATCCGGAAAGTCTGGCGGAGGCAATAGAGAAGGTAAAGAGTGCTCCGGTTGTGTCGCTGTATATAGGAGACGGGATCAGTTTTGCTTCCGAGGCTTCCTTGCAGTACAGGGCAGAGCTCTCCGATAATTTTACGGAAGGACTGAGTTACAACGAGTGCATAATGAAGATAGGAGAGCTTGCGGAGTGTCAGGCTGAGAAAACGGTGCTGGACGGTAAAAGACTCAGACATTTCTTTGCTCCGTACGGAATCGCATTGAATAATGTCAGGTACGATATATCCATAATGGATTATCTTGTATCGTACCGCGGCGGTACCAATGATGACGGGATATTTGTCAGGTATAACGTGAAGAAGGGGGCGGCGGGGCTTCTTGTTCTGAAGGAGAGGCTTACGGAAGAGCTTAAAAGTACCGATACACTTTCTCTTTATGAGGAGATGGAGCTGCCTCTTTCCGAAGTGCTTTACGAAATGGAGCGCGAGGGGGTAAAGATAGACGTCGGAGTTCTTGAGGAGCTTGGGAGGAAATACAATGAAGAGACCGAAGCTCTGACTGAAAAAGTATATGAGCTGTGCGGGTGCAGATTCAATCTGCAGTCTCCGAAGCAGCTTTCGGAGGTGCTTTTCGAGAAACTCGGGCTGACTCCTCCCGGCAAAAAAACCAAGTCCGGTTATTCTACGGGGGCGGATGTTATGGAGAAACTTGCGCAAAGTCATCCCGTGATACCGCTTATAATGCGTATCAGGATGCTGAGCAAGCTTTACGGGACGTATATCGAGGGATTCAGACAGCATATCGGTAACGACGGGATAGTCCATACGACCTTCAATCAGACTCTTACCGCCACCGGAAGACTTTCCAGCAGTGATCCGAACATGCAGAATTTACCTGTAAGGTCGGAAGAAGGGCGGGAGCTGAGGAAGATGTTTGTTGCCAAGAGAGACGTACTTGTCGGGGCTGACTATTCTCAGATAGAGCTCAGGTTGCTTGCCGAATTTTCCGGTGACGAAAATCTCATAAGGGCGTTCAACGAAGGCAGGGATATCCATGCGACAGTAGCGTCGGAGCTTTTCAACGTACCTTCGGAACTGGTGACTCCGAATATGAGAAGGACGGCGAAAGCGGTGAATTTCGGGATAATATACGGTATCAGCAGCTTCGGACTGGGGAACAACGTAGGGATATCTACTTATAAAGCCGGGAATTATATCCGTAAATATTATGAAAAGTATCCGACTATAAAGAAGTATCTTGAGGGACTTGCGGAGAAGGCGAAGAAAGACGGTTATATGACCACTATCGCAAACAGAAGGAGACTTTTGCCCGAAATACATTCGAGTAATTATCAGACGCGCAGTTTTGCCGAAAGGGCGGCGATGAATATGCCTTTGCAGGGCAGTGCGGCGGATATAATGAAAATAGCTATGATAAGAGTCAGGAACGCGATGCAGAAAGAAGGGCTGAAAAGCAGAATAGTTTTGCAGATACATGACGAGCTTATCGTGGATGCTTTTGCTGAGGAGGCGGAAAGGATAAAAGAAATACTTGTGGAAGAAATGGAAAATGTATTTGACACAAAAGTCAGACTTACGGTAAACGTAGAAGAAGGGACGAATTTGTATGAAGCCAAGTAGAGTTGCCGTGACTGGGGGAATAGGCAGCGGAAAGAGTGAAGCGTGCAGGTATCTGAGGAGCAGAGGTTATACCGTTGTGGACTGCGACGAGATCGCAAGGGAACTGGCAAACGATCCGGAAATACTTGCCGAGATATCGGAAGCATTCGGTGAAGGATTCGTGAAGGACGGTAAATTACAGAGAAGAGAATTGGGAAGGCACGTATTTGCGAGCCGGAGCTTGACCGAAAGGCTCAACGGTATATTTTACGGGCGTATTGCCGAAGAGATGGAAAAGCAGCTGAGCGAAGGAAAGGGGAAGGCGGTATTTGCCGAGGTGCCGCAGTTATTCGAGAGTGGCATGGATAAAGATTTCGACGAGATATGGCTGATAGAAGCGGGGGAAGAGGAAAGGATAAAGAGAGTTGCGGCGCGTGACAAAATGCAGGAAGAGGAGATACTTCTCAGAATAAAAAGACAAAATGCCTGCGGAGAGGGAGATAAAGTAAAAATTATCAATAATGACGGCGAAATAACAAGTTTGTATAAACAAATTGATTGTCTTTTATTGCAATTTCCGTAAAAATATGTTAATATTGAAGGAAGAACGCGGTTTAGCTTGCAAAGGAAACGCGGCAAGAGGCTGTTATGGAATTTATAAATAGAATAATCGAATATTTTTCAACGTACGATGTCGGGAATCTCGCACAGGATATTATAAGTTTTCTGGCAACTTTTTTTCTTATCACTTTTATCCTCGGATACGCCGCGAAACATCACGGAGGATGGTATTCCGGAATAATCGTGACGGTGATAGTGATAGTTGCCGCGCTTACGCTTCTCGGCCTTATCAGAGAAGCATATGTTTGGTATATAATTCTTGCTTCCGCCCTTATAATGACAGTAGTGCTTTTCAGCGTGGAAATGAGAAGAGACTTATACAAAATGGCGATAAAGCAGGAGTATGACACGGAAGAAAGCTTTACGCTTACCCCGGAGGAGAAGAAAAGTGTTATTTCAAGTATAGTCAAAAGCTGTCAGTCTCTTTCCAAAAACGACACGGGGGCTTTGATTATAATATGCAATAACTCCATATCGGAACAGATCGTGGACAGCGGCACCATAATGAACGCCGACTTGTCGAGCGAGCTTATCGAAACGTTGTTTTATCCGAAATGTCCTTTGCACGACGGAGCGATACTGATAACGGGAAACAAAATAGTCGCGGCAGGATGTTACCTTCCATTGACGCAGAGGCCGAATCTTCCAAAAGAACTGGGGACAAGACACCGCGCTGCAATAGGTGTGTCGGAGGCGGATCCTACCGTCACGGCAGTGGTTGTCAGCGAAGAATCGGGAATTATTTCCGTGATGCATGACGGAATGTATAAAAGATATATGGACGCCGAAAGTCTTACTCAGGCATTGTCGGGGGCCTATGGGATCGCCTCGTCGGACTTCTGGAGCGACAGGAAAGATCTTATAGTATAGGAGGCGATATGGGGAAAAAGAATAAGAATCAGAACAGAACGGGATTTTGGGAAATTTTCGCTTCCGTATATTTTTCAAAATGGTATATCACTGCCGGAGGTTTTGTGCTTGCCTTCGTAGCGTGGGTATGTCTGAGATTGCTTTAGAACGTGAAGAAGCGTTGATTTGTATTCCGGCAGGCACGGAAAAGTTATGTTGTGCCGTGGAAAAATGTTTACGGCTTGGTGCGGAGATGAGGACTTTTTTCTGTCCGGAGCCTGAAATGCCGCAGATAAAAAGAAGAAGTTTTCGCGCGGGGGCGTTGCCCTTGCGTTTTATAAATCATGAATACGGAGGCTAACGATGAAAAATACGACGGTTGTCCCACATGTTTTATTGCCGAAAAAAGGTACCGATATGACAAAGTGGGCGGTGGTTGCTTGCGACCAGTTTACGAGTGAACCGAAATATTGGGAGGAACTGAAGGATTACGTAGGCAGTGCGCCTTCGGCGCTTAACGTCATATTCCCCGAGGTGTACCTGGGCAAAGACGACGCTCAGCGTATCGACGCCATAAATGCCAATATGGACAAATATCTGAAAAGCGGCGTATGGGAAGACACGGGAGCATGTTTTGTGCTGATCGAAAGGAGCACCCCTTATACGGAAAGAAGATTGGGTCTGGTGGCTGCCGTCGACCTGGAAGACTATTCGTTTATAAGGGAAGACAAGGCGCTTATCAGAGCGACGGAAGGAACAGTGGTGTCACGTATCCCGCCGAGAGTCAAGATCAGGGAGAACGCTCCCGTGGAGCTTCCTCACATCATGCTTCTTATCGACGACAGGAAGAAAGAGATCATTGAAGGATTGTACGCTCAGAGAGAAAGCCTTGAAAAGGTCTATGATTTCGAGCTGAATATGAAGGGCGGACATATAAGGGGATGGAAGGTCACAGATACCGGAAGAGTTATCAGTCAGCTCAATTCGCTGATATCTCCCGAGGCGATAAAGGAAAAATACGGCGATACGGACGAGATCATGCTTTACGCGGTAGGAGACGGAAATCATTCCCTTGCGACGGCAAAAGCATGTTGGGATAATGTAAAGAAGTCGCTTGCACCTGAAAAGAGGGAGGATCATCCCGCACGCTTTGCGATGGTGGAAATAGAGAATCTGCACGACGAAGGACTTGCTTTTGAACCTATCCACAGAGCGGTATTCAATGCAGATAAAGATTTTACGGAAGGGTTGCTGAAGTTGAGCGGCGGCGAGTATGAATGCGAAATCATCACAAAGGAGAAAACAATACCCTTCATGCTACCTTCAAATGCGGCGTTGGCAGTAAAAACCGTGCAGGACTATATAGACGGCTATATCGAGGCTCACGGCGGCGTTCAGGTGGATTATGTGCACGGGACTGACAGTCTCAGGAGCGTAGCGTGCGAAAATGAAGGGACTGTAGGGATCACGCTGCCGCCTTTGAGCAAGTATGATCTGTTTGATTATGTGCTGAAAAAAGGAGCTTTTCCGAGAAAGACTTTTTCTATGGGAGAAGCCGTGGAAAAACGTTACTATGTGGAAGCCAGGAAGATAAAGGAATAAGACCCAATTAGGATTTTACGGAATGAAAATTAGTCGGACCGTAAGTCCGGCAGCCGAACTCCCGGCACAGACGTCGATCAAAGGTTATATGCGCCTGTGCCGGTTTTAAGTTGAAAAAGATTACCGGGGTGATTATGGGCAGGATACTTGCTTTGGACGTGGGAGATGTCAGGATCGGGATGGCTTTGTCCGATCCGATGAAGATAGTAGGTTCTCCCTTTGATACCATTGTCAGAGGAAAGCAGGACGAAGAGGTGTTCGAGAGGATACTCGGCGTGATCAGGGAAAACGACGTGGAATTGATCGTGTGCGGGCTGCCTCTCCGCCTTGACGGCACGGATACTCTGCAAACCCAAAAAGTCAGGAGTTTTGTCGAAGAGCTCAGACAGAAAACAGAGATAGAAGTTGTATTATGGGACGAGCGTCTGTCTACCGCGAGTGCAAACAGGGTATTGATAGAGGGGAACGTGCGAAGAGAAAAAAGGAAGGATGCGGTAGACAAGATAGCCGCGTCTGTGATACTGCAGTCATATATGGAAAGCAAAAGGTTTTAGGAGGAAAAGGACAATGGAAGAAAAGGAAATTCTGAACGCTCAGAACGAAGAAGAGATAGGTGATGATGAAGTCGTGCAGCTTGTTACGGAGGACGGAGAAACTCTGGATTTTTTCTTTGTCGCGTCGATAGAGTATAAAGGGGAATGGTTTGCCTTTTTTCAGCCGGCGGAACCAATGGCCGATATAGAGGAAGACGAGATAGTGATATTCAAAATCGCGGAAGAAAACGGGGAGGATATTTTCGAGCCTATAGAGGACGAAAAACTGCTTGACGAGGTTTACGACGAATATGTGAAGCTGCACAGTGAGTATTTTGACGAGAAAGAAGGGATAGACGTGCGTTGCGAATGCGGGTGCGAGCATCACGGGCATGGCGACTGTGAGCATCACGGGCATGAAGGATGCGATCACAAGGAAGGCGAGTGCTGTCATGACAGGCACGAAAGCGGCGAGTGCGAATGCGGAAAGGAAGAAGGAGGAGAAGGAAAAGGGTGTTGTCATTCCGAAGAGGGAGAAGGAAAGTGCAAGCGTCGCGGAGAGAAGGGAAAGGAAAAATGCAGGAATAAGAAGAAAAAGGAAGCTTCCGGGAATAAATGAAACGGGAATATCGGCAGAAATTTTGAAAAAGGCGGTCAAAACGTTGCCAGCAGAGGAATATTGTGGTATAATCACAAACGGCTTATTACGCACACGTCGGTTTTTTGCACAGTTGTGTTCCCTTTGAAACGGGTAAGAAGTGCAAGATAAGACTGCGTGGAGGTTAAAAACAAAAAAAGGAGAAAAAGAAATGGCAATTGTAACAATGAAGCAGCTTCTTGAAGCCGGAGTGCATTTCGGCCATCAGACGCGCAGATGGAATCCCAAAATGAAGCCTTATATTTATCAGCCGAGGAATGATATACACATCATTGATCTTCAGCAGACGATAGCTCTTGCTGAGCAGGCGTATAATTTTGTGAGGGATATAGCGGCGTCGGGGAAGTCGGTTTTATTTGTAGGAACGAAGAAGCAGGCTCAGGCTGCGATAGAATCCGAGGCGAAAAGATGCGGTATGTATTATGTGAACAGCCGTTGGCTCGGAGGTACGCTGACCAACAACAAGACCATAAGGACAAGGATCGAAAGGCTCAATAAAATAAACCAGATGGAAAAGATGGGTGAGCTTGATCTGCTTCCCAAGAAAGAAGTTGCGCAGCTCAAAGCCGAAAGAGATAAGCTTGAGCTCAATCTCGGCGGAATAAAAGACATGAAGGGACTGCCCGGATGTTTGTTTATAGTGGATCCGAAGAAGGAAGCCATAGCAGTGCATGAAGCAAGGCTGCTCAATATACCTATTGTGGCGATAGTGGATACAAACTGTGATCCCGACGAAGTGGATTGCGTGATACCCGGTAACGACGATGCGATAGGTGCAGTCAAGATAATGGCGGCGATAATAGCCAATGCGGTCATAGAAGCAAGGGAAGGCGTAGTGCTGTCCGTGGGCGACGTGACAGAGAAAGAAGAGATAACGGAAGAAGCTTCTAAGGAGCAATCAGAGGAATCCGAACAAGCAGCCGAATAAAATATAAGGAGAGTTTAGTATGGCATTTACCAGTCAGGACGTAATGAAATTGCGTGAAGCGACAGGCGTCGGGATGATGGACTGCAAAAAAGCGCTTGTTGAGACCGACGGTGATTTTGAAGCCGCGATCAAGTATTTAAGAGAAAAGGGGATGGCGTCTGCAGCCAAGAAGGCGAGCAGGATCGCCGCCGAAGGCATAGTTGACAGTTACATTCATATGAACGGAAGGATAGGTGTTCTTCTTGAGGTAAACTGTGAAACGGACTTTGTGGCAAGGAGTGACGCGTTCAGGGAGCTTGTGCACAATCTTGCGATGCAGATAGCTGCGGCAAAGCCTTTGGTGATATCCAAGGAAGAGGTCGATCCCAAGAAGATAGAGATCGAAAGAGAGATATGGAGGAATCAGGCTCTCAACGAACCTAATCCGAAGCCCATGGCGGTAATAGAGAAAATACTTGACAATAAAGTAAACAAGTATTATAAAGAGATAGTATTGCTTGAGCAGCCTTACGTAAAGGACGACAGCAAGACTGTCCAGCAGCTTATAAACGAAGCGGTAGCCGCGATCGGAGAGAAGATATCCGTAAGAAGGTTTGCAAGATATGAAATGGGCGAAGGACTTGAGAAGAAACAGGACACCTTCGTTCAGGAGATTCAGGAAAGTCTGGATAAGATCAAGAAATAAATCTGAGGAGGAAGGGGACAGAAATGTTCCCTTTTTTTGTATATGGTGAAATATAAGAGGGTATTGGTGAAAATAAGCGGAGAGAGTCTTGCCGGGGAAAAGGGATTCGGGATAGACGATAAGGTAGTGAAGGAGATATCGGCGCAGTTGAAGAAGGTATGCGAAATGGGCGTATCGGTGGGAGTAGTGGTCGGCGGAGGAAACTTCTGGCGCGGGAGACAGGCAGATGAGATGGACAGATCGACCGCAGACTATATAGGTATGCTTGCAACAGCCATGAACGGACTTGCCTTGCAGGCGGAGCTGGAGAGACAGGGCGCCCAGACAAGACTGCAGACGGCGATCAATATGACAAAGATAGCCGAACCGTTTATAGTGAGGAAAGCGCTGAGCCATTTTGAAAAGGGACGTATAGTAATATTTGCGTGCGGGACCGGGAGCCCCTATTTCACCACGGATACGGCAGCGGCATTGAGGGCAGCCGAGATCGGAGCGGAAGCATTGCTGCTCGGGAAGAATGTGGACGGAGTATATGACAGCGATCCTAAGGAGAATGCCGGAGCAGTGAAGTACGAGAGGATAAGCTATATGGAAGTGATAAACAAGAAGCTGAAGGTCATGGACGCGACAGCGGTAACGATGTGTATGGAAAACAAGATCCCCATCATAACCTTTGCCGCCGGAGAAAAGGATTCGGTGGTAAAGGCGGTGAACGGAGAGGTCAACGGAACGGTAATAGAATAAAAATTGTATGGAAAAACGCTTGTAAAAGAGGCGAAAATTTTGTATAATATACCAATACGGATGTACCGCGGGAGCGGAGGTATCAAGAAACAGGAGGCATAGTTATGGAATACGCAAACGACCAGATCAAGGCTTTGTTTGAAAAGATTGAAACAGGGTGCGGAAAGGCGACAGATTATATGAAGGGAGAATTCAGCGTGATGAGAGCGGGACGCGCCAATCCGAAACTGCTTGAAAGAATAAACGTAGAATATTACGGAACGAGCACACCTCTTATGCAGATGGGGAATATAAGCAGTCCCGAGCCGAGGACCTTAATCGTAAGCGTTTGGGACAAAGGAGCGCTGAAGGCGGTGGAGAAGGCGATATTGGCGGCAAATATCGGCGTTACGCCTCAAAACGACGGTACCATAATAAGACTCAATTTTCCCGAGGTCACCGAGGAGAGAAGAAAGGAACTCGTTAAACAGATCAAGAAACTCGGAGAAGACACTAAGGTGGTCATAAGAAACGAGCGTCGTGACGCGATGGACAAGCTTAAAAAGATAAAAAACGATAAAACGCTCAGCGAAGACATGATAGCAGACTATGAAGCCGAAGTGGATAAGGAAATCAACAAACAGATCGACAATATAGATAAACTTGTGAAAGACAAGGAAAAAGAAGTGATGAATGTCTGAGACCGGCAGAGAATACATCGGGAAGCCTCTCGAATATGTTCTCGGTGAGCTTGCCGGCAAAGGATATGAAACAGAAACGGAAAACAACACGGGAACAAAACAGAAACATGCAAACGTCAGACTTGTGACGGCTGTCAGATACGAGGGCAGAAAGGTAATAGTAGTTTATTCTGAATTTTTGACTCGCCCGCTTGAATGAAACATTCAAGCGGAGTTTGTAATATAAAGGAAAAAGCAAAGAGCAAAGAGCGGAATGTCTGTTGACCGCCGTTTGCAAGTATGCAGGAAGAGGGAAGGAGAAGTAAGGTGGGGAAAAGGATAAAAATGGAAAAAAGAAAAGCGTTAAAAGGAAAGTAAAAAGACAAGAAGGAAATAAGGTAAGAAGGGGATATGGTTGAATTTTTAACTGGGATGAAACGCACGGCGATGTGCGGAGAATTGCGTGCCGACAGTATAGGAAAAGAAGTTGTGATAATGGGCTGGGTAAACAGGCGCAGGGACCTTGGCAGTCTGATATTCGTGCAGCTCAGAGACAGGAGCGGGATAGTTCAGGCGGTATTTGATTCAGAGACCACCGACAAGCAGCTTTTTGAAAAGGCTTCTTCGATAAAGATGGAATATGTAATAGCGGTAAGGGGCAAAGTAAGAAGAAGGGTCGGAGACAATGTTAACCCGAATATGGAGACGGGCGAAATAGAAGTAGTGGCAGACGAGCTCAGGATACTTTCCGAATCAGACACGCTTCCGTTTGTAGTGGGAGATATAACGGCAGGAGAACTGTTGCGGCTGAAGTACAGGTACCTTGATTTAAGGAGAGCCGATCTGCAGCATAATCTTATGATAAGGAGCAAGGCTGCATACTCGATAAGAGAGTACCTTACGCAAGAGGGCTTTCTTGAGATAGAGACTCCTTTTCTCGGGAAGTCCACGCCGGAAGGAGCGAGGGATTATTTAGTGCCCAGCCGTGTGCATCCGAATAAATACTATGCGCTTCCGCAGTCGCCGCAGCTTTACAAGCAGCTGTTGATGATCGGGGGGATGGACAGATATTATCAGATAGTGAAGTGTTTCCGCGACGAGGACCTCAGAGCCAACAGACAGCCCGAATTTACTCAGATTGACCTTGAGATGAGCTTTGTAGACAGTGAAGAAGACGTTATGAACATTGCTGAGGGACTTATCATCAAGCTGTTCAGGGATATAAGGAATATCGAGCTTCCCGCGCCTTTCAGAAGAATGACATATGCAGAAGCGATGGCGGGCTATGGAAGCGACAAGCCTGACCTGAGATTTGACATGAAGATCAAAGATGTCAGCGAAGCAGTCAGGGAGAGCGGGTTCACGGTTTTTGAAAACGCAGTACAGGCCGGCGGCAGCGTACAGGCGATAAAGCTTGAGGGGAAGGAAAAGTCTCTTTCCAGGAAAGATTTCGACAAACTCAACGAATTTATCAAAGCATACGGAGTCAAAGGCGTAGCATGGCTTGCCGAAGGAAGCGATCAGACCGTGAGAAGCAGCTTTGCGTCAAAAATGAACCGGGAAAGTCTTGATAAGCTCAGGGAGCTGACGGGATTACAAGAAGGCGATGTGCTTTTTGTCGTGGCAGACGCAGACACCGAAAGAGCACAGACAGCTGTCGGTGCGCTTCGTTGCGAACTGGCGGAGCGTTTCGGGCTCATAAAAGACGACGGATTTGCGGTCACCTGGATAGTAGACTTTCCGCTTTTTGAATACAGTGAGGAAGAGGGGCGTCTGGTGGCGAAGCATCATCCGTTCACGAGTCCCAAGAACGAGGATCTTCCGCTAATGAAAACCGATCCGGCGGCAGTCAGGGCAAAGGCTTACGATCTTGTCATAAACGGAGAAGAAGTCGGCGGAGGGAGTCTCAGGATATACAGCAGAGAGGTGCAGGAGCTGATGTTTGAGACCCTCGGTTTCACCGAAGAACAGATCAAAGACAAATTCGGATATTTTGTGGACGCTTTCAAGTACGGCACGCCACCTCACGGAGGACTTGCATTCGGTTTTGACAGATTGATAATGCAGCTTTGCGGCGCACAGAGCATAAGAGACGTGATAGCGTTTCCGAAGATACAGAATGCGAGTTGCGTAATGAGTCAGGCGCCTTCCGAGGTGGAGGAGAAGCAGCTCAGGGAATTGTCGATAAAATATTTTGATTACGAAAACAAATGACGGAAACGGGAAAGGTAATAAATAAAAAAGGGACTTACGTTACCGTGCGATTTATGCGTAAGAGCGCGTGCGGGGATTGCGGAATGTGTGCAATGAAGCCGGGGGATCCGCATATAGATATCGAACTGAAAAATACGGTAGGCGCGGAAATAAACGATGAAGTTGAAGTGAATATGAGCGGCAGTGTAGTAAAGGCGTCGTTTGCGGCGTATATACTTCCGCTGGTTTTCGGCATAGCGGCGATGTTGATCGCATACTTTTTGTCAGCGCCGGAATGGGCGATATTTTTCAGTCTGCTTGCCGGGGTGGGGATAGGATATATCCCGCTCAGGGTGCTAGACAGGAAATGGGGGAAGAAAAAACTGCAACCCGAAATAGTTTCGGTAATAAAGAAAAAAATCGAGGAGGTAAATGATGGCTGAGCAAAAACCGAGTATAGTTGCCTTCAAGGAGCTAATATACGGAGAGGGCAGAAGCATCGTTTATTTTTACGCGGATTGGGTAGCCCAGTGCAGAGCGATGAAAGAGACGGTCCGGTCCGCAGCCGTGAAAGCCGGCGTAGAGCGTATCGGGTACGTAAATGTAGACGAGTCGAAGGAGCTTTTTGTGATCTACAAAGTAGAATCTGTTCCGACTGTCGCAGTTTTTGAAAAAGGCGAACCGATAAAAAAGATCGAAGGGTATTTGCCCGAGGATCAGCTTGTTGCCCAACTTAAATGAATTCAGCGGCAGAAAAAGCCGTCAATACAAAAACAGGAGATTTTGATATGATTGACTTCAAAACTTTGAAGGAAAAAGATCCCGAGCTTTATGAGACATATGCTTTGGAACTCAAACGGCAGAGAGAAAATATCGAACTGATAGCCAGTGAGAACTTTGTTTCTCCCGCGGTCATGGCGGCAATGGGCAGCCACCTGACAAACAAGTACGCCGAGGGATATCCCGGGAAAAGATATTACGGCGGGTGCACATATGTGGATATGACCGAAGAATTGGCGAGGAACAGAGCAAAGGAGCTTTTCGGAGCTGAACATGCCAACGTACAGCCTCATAGCGGAGCACAGGCGAATTTATCGGTATACTTTGCGTTTCTCAAGCCCGGCGATACCATACTCGGTATGAACCTTGCCCACGGCGGACACCTTACTCACGGCAGCAAAGTGAATATTTCCGGGAAATATTTCAACGTAGTGCCTTACGGAGTAAGTCCTGCAGACTGCAGGATAGATTACGACGAACTCAGGAAAACAGCAGGAGAATGTCATCCTCAGATAATAGTAGCGGGTGCGAGCGCATACCCGAGAGAAATCGATTTTAAGAAGTTCAGAGAGATAGCAGACGAATGCGGGGCAATACTCATGGTAGATATGGCGCATATAGCCGGACTTGTGGCTGCAGGACTGCATATGAATCCCGTGCCTTATGCGGATGTCGTTACCACGAC
Organism: uncultured Eubacteriales bacterium; assembly: GCA_900546875.1. GTDB lineage: Bacteria > Bacillota > Clostridia > Christensenellales > CAG-314 > UMGS929. Next base: position 23,225 of record URET01000005.1, on the reverse strand, counting down.
TACTCATAAAACCCTGCGCGGACCGAGGGGCGGTATGATACTGTGCAAGGAACAGTATGCAAAAGCTATCGACAAAGCCGTATTCCCGGGGATACAGGGGGGACCGCTGATGCATATAATCGGAGCGAAAGCGGTATGTCTTAAGGAAGCCTTGTCTGATGATTTCAAGGCATATCAGCGTCAGGTCAAGGCGAACGCGGCCAAGCTTGCCGAAACGCTTATGGAAAACGGAGTGAAGCTTGTTTCCGGCGGAACGGATAACCATCTTATTCTTGTAGATCTTACAAGAGACGGCATCACGGGCAAAGAACTCGAGGCAAGACTTGACGAGATCCATCTTACCGTAAATAAAAACGGTATTCCCTTCGATACTCAGAGCCCGAACGTTACCAGCGGTATAAGGATAGGGACGCCCAGCGTGACGACGAGAGGCATGAAAGAAGAGGAAATGAAAGTTATAGGCGAAATAATAGCAGATATCATCAAAAACGGAGACGCGGCAAAAGAAAGATGCAGCAAAAAGGTGCTTGAGCTCACCTCGCGTTTCCCGCTTTATGAAAACGATATTCTTGAATAAAAAACGTAAAAGCGCCTGAGGGGCATACGTCAGCAGGCATCTGGCCGTATAACATATATCGAAACGTAAAGGAGGTCCGGAAACGGGTCTCCTTTTTGTTGCGAACGTGATTTTTGCAGGAAAGAATGAAGGTTGAGTTATATTAGCAAAATAATATTAAACGTGATTTTTATTTAAATAGACAACAAATAACTAAAATCAAGTTTTTTTAGCAGTAATATAGTTAAAAAAGGTAAAAAATAAACGGCATACTTTTTATAGAGTTGACAGAATAGAAAAAATTTGTCATAATAGCAGGGTGCGATAATATTACGGGGGAGTAAAATATGAAAAAAGAAAAAATGAGAAACATACTCGGTGATAAATTGAGGATATTTTCGGAAGCGACCGGGGTGGAACTCTTTTTTTTGAAAACGGGCGGACTGATTTCAAATCCGTGTACTGTATCAAGCTGTCCGTATTTCAACACAAGGAAATGTTATTCCTGTCTTGAAGCCGCGTCGAGGTCGATAATATTCACCGGGTCTTCTTCGGTGATAAAGTGCAAATTCGGGTTATCCCTGATCGCGGCGCCTATATATGTGAAATCCCAATACAAAGGCACCTTATTGGTGCAGCCGTTTTTCGTGAAAAACAGTACGATGAATGAGAATTATATAAACGAATCGGCGTTGCGCATAGGCGTAGACAGGGAAAAGCTGAATGAAAATCTTCGGAGGCTACCCGTGTATTCGTATGAGAAGATTGCGGCGCTGATAAGTCTTGTAAAAATGTTTCACGGGGAGATGTCTTTGGAGGACGTGTCTTTTCCCGAGAAAGAGAGTTTGCCGGAATACAGCTATTTTGCGGGCAAGGATCAGTTCGACGAAATGAGGAAAAAAGCCGAGACCGATTTAGACAGACTGCAGACATACAGCAACGAGGCCGAGTTTGAAAACGCCGTCAAGTGCAACGACAAAAAAACCGCACTTGAATCTGCAAGGAAATTGCTGTCCGAGATCATGTATATTTCCGGCGGCGACGTGAAAGTACTGAAATACAGGATAATCCAGCTTGCAGTAATGATGAACAGGCTCCATGCAAATAAGGATAATGCCTCGGAAATCTTTTTTGATACCGCCGAATTCATGTTCAAAGCGGAAAGTCTGCAGGACAATGACGCCGCATTGAGATTTTTTGCCGAATATATAGATAATTTCCTGACTCTCAACGACGAGGCCAATAAAAATATAAACTATTCTATAACCATGGCTAAGGAGTATATCAGAAAGAACTGTACAAGAGAGCTGACCCTGAAAGAAGTGGCGGAAAAAGTTTTTCTCAGCGCGTCCTATTTCAGCAGGATATTCAAGCAGAAAACCGGCGAAAAGTTTATAGATTATCTTAACAGGATACGTATTGAGGAAAGTATGGTCTATCTTAAGGACCTTAGTATGGATATGGCGCAGATCACAAGGATAATTGGATTTTCCGATCAAAGCTATTATACTAAGGTGTTCAAAAAATTCGTCGGGGTCTCTCCGAATGTTTACAGGAGGAATTTCAAGCTTGAAGCTGACGTGAAAAGAAGAAAAGAAAAAAGAATGACCGAAAAAAAGAATACTTTGTTGAAGAGCCCTTCAACGGAAAATATACATGACGCATAGAACCGGCAACGGCAGATAAAAAGGCAGCAATGCCTTTTTTTTGTTGCCCTTGGACCGCGTCATGAAAAAAGCGCGGCGTGAGACCCGAAAGAAATTTCCGTGCGCAGACCATTACTGAGATACGATGCTCATGACAGAAAAATAAGGCGTTCACGGAAATAAAAAGCAAAAAGAGATTGCGGAAAGAAAGCCGGGAGGTTTTTTACGGACAAGTTATGCCGACAATATTTAAAGTGACGCATAAAAAGGTTGACAACAAAATAAAAGGGTTGTATACTATATCCGACTAAAATAGTATGGATTGAGGCATATATGAAAATGTCCACGAAAGCCAGGTACGGATTGTATGTAGCGGTACAGCTGGCGGAGAAATATGAAGGCGGAGAGATGGTGAGGATTCCATATCTGAGTGAAGTCACCGGGGTATCGGAGGGGTATCTCGAGCAGATAATGGCGCTTCTCAGGAAGGAAGGGATAGTGGAGTCTGCGAGGGGGGCAGCCGGCGGGTACAGGTTATCGGCTGCTCCGAAGGAAATAAGCGTAGGCAGAGTGCTGAGGAGCGTAGAGGGAAATTTATTGTTTGTTGATTGTCTCAGCGACGAATGCAAGAGGAGCGAGGTGTGTGTATCGCACGCATTATGGAAGGGGTTATATGATGTAATAAACGGATACTTGGATTCCGTTTCGCTTGAAAAACTGATACAGGAAGGAGAAAACGAGTAGATGGAAGTATATTTGGATCATGCGGCGACGACTCCGGTGGATCCGGAAGTGCTCAAGGATATGATGCCTTATTTTACGGAGGAATTTGCCAACGCTAATTCACAGCATCATTTTGCGCGCAAGCCACAGGCTGCAATGGACAGAGCAAGACAGCAAACGGCGGAGGCATTGGGGTGCAAGCCCAATGAGGTGTATTTTACGGGAAGCGGATCGGAGGCGAACACGTGGGCGCTTAAGGGGATAGCTTTTGCGCGGCAGGAAAGGGGGAGGCATATACTTATATCCTCAATAGAGCATCCGTCCGTGATGAACAGCGGGGTGTGGCTGAGCAGGAATGGTTTTGAAGTCGAGAAGCTTGAAGTGACTCCCGAAGGATTTGTGACCGTTGATGAGTTAAGGAGAAAGATAAGGAAAGACACGGTGCTTGTAAGCGTGATGTTGGCGAACAACGAAATAGGAACGCTCGAACCTGTGAAGGAGCTGGCGGAGGCAACGCATGAAGCGGGTGCGTTGTTTCACTCGGATTGCGTACAGGCAGTGGGGGCGGTGCCGGTAAACGTAAAGGAACTGAAAGTGGATCTGGCGACATGTTCCGCACACAAGTTTTACGGGCCGAAGGGAGTAGGCGCGTTATATATAAGGAACGGCATAAAAGTGGACAAGCTCATAGCCGGAGGCGGACAGGAGCGCACAATGCGCGGCGGGACGTCGAATGTGCCCGGGATCGTCGGAATGGGGAGTGCAATAGAGAGGGCAGTCAGGGAGATGTCCGAGACTTCCGACCGGATCAGGGAACTGAGGGATCATTTCATTTCGAGGGTCGAAAAAGAAATACCCTACGCTCACCTTAACGGAGACAGAGTAAAAAGATTGCCGAACAATGTGAATTTTACGTTTGAGTTCGTTGAGGGAGAGAGTATCCTTATGACTTTGGATCTTGCCGGGATAGCGGTATCGAGCGGATCGGCCTGTTCGAGCGGGTCGTTGGATCCTTCGCACGTACTGCTGGCGATCGGTGTACCGGTAGAGACAGCGCACGGTTCGATAAGATTCACTCTGGGTAAACATACTACAGCGGAACAACTGGATTATACAGTTGAGCAGCTGAAGAAGACTATCGAGAAATTGCGCAGGATGTCGCCATTATATAAGAATTGATCAGGGAGGAGGAAAGATGTATAACGAGAAAGTTCTGAAAGCTTTTGAAAATCCTCAGAACGTAGGAGAGGTAGAAAATTACAACGGTATCGGCACGGTGGGCAACGCGACCTGCGGTGACATAATGCAGATCACGTTAAAAATAGAAGATAATATAATAAAAGACGCCAAATTCAAAACATTCGGATGCGCGGCGGCGGTAGCGAGCAGCAGCACAGCCACGACCATGATAATAGGGAAGACCGTAGAGGAGGCGCTGGCTCTCACCAATGCCGACGTAATCAAGGAGCTGGACGGTTTGCCCGCACAGAAGATACACTGTTCCGTACTTGCGGAGGAGGCCATTCACAAGGCGATAGAAGATTATAAAAGCAAAAATGCCAAGTGATTTTATACGGGTAAAAATAAAAGATCAGGGCTTCGGGAAGTCCTGATCTTTTAAGACCTGTTTCAGGAAGAAACACGATCCGGGAAAATTTTCCGGATCCGGACAAATGTCCGAGACCCGGAAGTATCATGTGATTTCTTCTGTTATTCCTTTGTGAAGCTGGTGTTGTTGCACTTAGGGCAGGGGGGCATCTTGTCATCTGAACCCAATCTGATATCCGTACCGCAGTTGGTGCATACATATCTGCCGTTTCCGGGCTTTTCGCCGGTGTGATAATAATTCTGACTCATAAGTTTCCTCCTTTTTTTGAGCGAGTGAAACGCGGCGCGACATTGAGGGGCATAAGCTTCCGGAATTACGCGACGCGCGTTCCGAACGGGTCCTCGTGCTTGTGCGCGTGTTTCAGCGCTTGATGTTTTTAGTATGGACATAGCGAAAAAAAGTATGCGGGGGATCGATTTATTTTTTACGGTAAAAAAATAAGAAGCGGTAATGTTTTTGCGGGGAGAAAGCATAAGGTGCTTTAAGCAATTGACAATGGGACGAAATTGTTATAAAATATGATATTGGGTTATACCCGTAAATTTTACGAGGGAGAAAAGGATCATGCTGAATAAAACTCACGGAACTATAAAAATCTTTTCCGGTACATCAAACCGTAATCTTGCCGCGGCGATCGCGGACAGGCTGGATATGAAGCTCGGGCGAATAGAAGCAGGTAAATTCAGCGACGGGGAGGTTTCCGTCAATATACTTGAAACCGTGAGGGGCAGCGATGTATTTGTGATACAGTCCACGTCTACGCCGGTTAACGATAATCTTATGGAGCTGCTGGTGATAATAGACGCTTTGAGGCGTGCTTCTGCAGGAAGGATAACGGCAGTCATGCCTTATTTCGGATATGCTCGGCAGGATAGAAAGGCACGGGCGAGGGATCCGATATCGGCAAAGCTTGTGGCGGATATATTGGAAACAGCGGGAGTAGACAGGGTGCTTACCATGGATCTGCATTCTGCTCAGGTACAGGGATTTTTCGATGTTCCGGTAGATAATCTTCTCGGGATGCCCGTGCTCACTAAATATTTCATGAAGGGCGGATATAAAGATGAGGATCTCGTGGTAGTTTCGCCCGATGTCGGATCGGTAGCGCGTTCGAGGAAGATGGCGACGGCTTTTGATGCGCCGTTGGCGATAATAGACAAGCGTCGTCCTAAGGCGAACGTGATGGAGGTTATGAACATAGTCGGAGACGTGGAAGGAAAGACCTGCATCATGATAGACGATATGATCGATACCGCCGGTACGATCACTCAGGGAGCGAAAGCTCTTGCGGATAACGGAGCTAAGAAGATAGTGGCATGTTGCAGTCACGGAGTATTGTCCGGGCCGGCGATAGAGAGGATAGAGAAGAGCGTATTGGATCAGGTCGTGCTTCTCGATACCATACAGCAGCCCGAAGGAAAACTTACCGAGAAGTTCGTTACGGTAACGGTAGCGGATATATTTGCCGAAGCGATAGAGAGGATATATTCAGATTTGCCGGTGAGCAAGCTTTACGAATAGTATGAAATGTTATAAATGCGGCATAAGGCCTGCCGAGATCAAGGAAGTAGGCAGTGAAAACGGGGTGCCTTATATCAATTATTACTGCCGTAAGTGCTATAATGAAATCAAAAGTAACAACGGCGACCGCTCAGGCGATCGCTGTTTGGTATGCAGAAAAGAATACGAAGAGATAAGTAAGGATTGGTATGTAGGGTGTCTTGAGTGCTATGAAACGTTGAACCGGCGTAAACTTGATAATTTGATGCTGAAGATTCATAACAGGAATTATCATATAGGGAAGAGACCGGAGGAAGCCACATTACCGTCCGAAGAGGTGGCAGAGATACTTGAGAGCAGATATCTTGACGCCATGGAAAAAGGAGACGCAGTCGAAGCAGAGATGCTCAGGGGACAGATAAAAGGACTGGCGGCGAGGGAGATGGGGAAAAAATGAGTTTGATTCTGATGAACGATACGGTGATAAGCAGCAGGATCAGACTTGCTCGCAATATAAGAGATCTGCCATTACCTTATAAACTGAGGGAGACATATTCCGCAGAAGCGTCCGGGTTTTTCGGCAAGCTGGTTTCCGATATGCGGAAGCTCGGATTCAGAGTCCGGTGTATAAACGAAATGACGGAAACGGAAAGGCTGTCGTTGATAGAAAGGCACCTGATAAGCAGGGATCTTTCGCCCGAAAGCAGATTTTCCGCCGTCGCACTCAACGAAACCGATGATATTTCCGTAATGATAAACGAAGAAGATCATATCCGAAGTCAATGTATCATGGAAGGGCTCAGGCTCAACAGAGCGTATGAAAGGCTGAATGTGCTTGACGATTTTTTTATCAAGCATTACGATATAGCGTTTGACGACAGATACGGTTTTCTGACGCGCTGTCTTACAAACGCCGGAACCGGAATGAGAGCTTCTGTGATGGTTTTTCTTCCTGCATTGACGATAACAGGTGAAATACGAGGAGTATTCGAGAAGCTTGAGGGTGAAAGCATAACGGTAAGAGGAGCGTACGGAGAAGGGACGAAAGCCGTAAGTTATCTTTATCAGATAAGCAACAGACACACACTGGGTCTTACGGAAGACGAAATAATAAGGAGCGTGAGCGAAGCGGTGTCATTAGTTGCCGAGCAGGAAAAGAGGTGTTCCGAGCGTTTGCTTGCGTCAGACACGCTTGCGTTAAAGGACAGGATAATGCGCAGTCTGGGGACATTGCTTTATGCCTGCACGTTAAGTTTATCGGAGTTTATAACGTGTTTTTGTAATGTAAAGATGGGTGTCGGTATAGGATATATAGAGCTTGTCAGCGACAACAGGTTCAATGCGATGATCGATAAGGCGCAGGATGCGACGCTTTCGCTGATATCGGGGTACCCTCCGGACAGCGAAGAGATAAAGGAAGTGAGGGCGGAAAAAGTAAGCAAATGGCTTAAGGAGAGTTTGAAAATTGAGTGACGCATTAGTAACGGTTTTGCCCGTTGCGGGATACGACAAAGAGAAGGTTATCGCGGCGATAAGAACGATATTTGCTCGGGAGAAGCTGTCGGAGAAGATCAGGCCGGGGATAAGGATATTTGTAAAAGTGAATTTAGTGCGTGAGATGCCTCCGGAAAAAGCAGCAACGACACATCCCGTCATAGTGGAAGCGGTATGCGAGGAACTCATGGCAATGGGCGCCGAGGTGACGGTGGGAGACAGTTGCGGCGGACTGTATACCGAAAAGCATATGTCGTCCGTATACAGCACGACGGGAATGACAAAAGCGTGTGAAGAGTCGGGAGCGAAACTGAATGCGGATTTCACGGCGGGGGAGGTATTTTGTTCCGATTCGGCTGTTCTCAAGAGCATGCAGATAATAAACGCTTTTTTGTCTGCCGACGCGGTCATCAATATATCCAAACTGAAGACGCACGGATTGACGGGTTACAGCGGTGCGGTGAAGAACCTTTTCGGACTTATACCGGGACTAGTCAAGGTCGAGATGCATTCTAAATTCAATACGCTAGAATCTTTCTGTAATTGTCTGATAGATATAGAAAGATTTGCTTCCGAAAAGATAATACTTCATATTATTGACGGGATAGTGGGGATGGAAGGCAACGGACCCACAAACGGGAACCCTGTAGAACTGGGAGTAATAGCTGCTTCTTCCGACGCATACCTTGCAGACGCCGCTGCACTGAGCATATTTACCGAGGCGGCGGAGAATCCCGTGATGGAGTGTGCCGCCGCAAGAGGAATAGTGGATACGGGAAGCGAAGCTTTTGTTTCCGCTGCGGAAAAGGGCAGACGCTTCAGGAAACCCGACTTCAAAAAAGTAGACGTAAAACTGAACCCTTCCTTTTTCGTAAACATGCCCGGGTTTCTGAAAACGATTTTCAGAAGCAGCATGAGCCGCAAGGTGAGGATAGTGAAAGACAAGTGCGTCGGGTGCGGGAAATGCAAGATGCATTGTCCGGGCAAGGCGATAACCATAACGAAACACAAAGCTCATATCGACCAGAAGAAATGTATCAGATGTTATTGCTGTCAGGAGCTTTGTCCTAAGGACGCGGTAGCATATCGCAAGGCGCTTATGACAGGTATAGTAAGGACCTTTTCGGGCACTTCTTCCGGCAAGATCGAGAAAAAGAAATGATGACCATATAACCCGATGCCCTGACCGGGATAAACGGAGCAGGGCAGGAAAGGAAGCAGTATAAAGAGTGAATAAGGAGAGAATATTATGGCAGATGTTTATTTGACAGCTCAAGGGAAAAAAGAGCTTGAAGAGAGACTTGAATATCTCGTTACGGTGCGCCGCGGTGAAGTGAGCGAGAAAATCAGGGTGGCAAGAGGCTTCGGAGATATTTCCGAAAACGCCGAATATGACGCCGCCAAAGACGAACAAGCCGCCGTTGAAGGGGAGATATTCGAGATCGAAACAAAACTGCGCACGGCTAAGATCATTGAAAGTTCCGGAAATTCCAATATAGTCACCATAGGCTGTACAGTGTCATTGGAGTGGGTCGGGAAGGAGAGAAAAGAGTCTTTTCAGATAGTCGGGACCACCGAAAGCGATTACAGCAAGAACAAGATAAGCAACGAGTCGCCGATAGGGAAGGCGGTTTTGAATAAAAAAGTCGGAGATATAGTAGAAGTAGTCGCGCCGAAGAGTACGTATAAGGTAAGAATAACCGGGATAAAGGTAGGTGAATAATGTTTATCAGGGAGGGGGAAAGACTCGACGATCTGCAATATCGCGGTTTGTGGATAATACAGGATCCCGAGCTTTATTGTTTTACTTCCGATGCCGTAGCACTGGCAAATTTTGTCGGCGGTGCCAAAGGCAAGCGAATGGCAGAGCTGTGTGCGGGCAGCGGAGTCATATCCCTTCTGGTGAACGAAAAACAAAAACCTGCAAAGATAACGGCGGTGGAAATTCAGCCGTCCATGTGCGATATGGCGCTGAGGAGCGTCAGGCTGAACGGCCGGCAGGATGATATAGATATTATATGCGGCGATGTGAAAGACGCTCTTTCCTTTTTACCCAAAGACGCTTTCGATATCGTGGTCGTAAATCCGCCGTACAGGAAAAAGGGTTGCGGACAAATGCAGCTTAAACCGGAGATAGCGCTTTCCCGTCATGAGATCGCACTGGATCTGAATTCATTGATGCGGGTCTCTTCTGCGTTGCTGAAAACCAAAGGTGCGATGTATCTGGTGCATAGGTTTGACAGGCTGGCGGAAGTTTTTTACGAAATGAAAAACTTTCTTATCGAACCGAAGGAAATAAAAGTGCTTTTCGGCAAAAACCGCGTTCCCAATTCGGTTTTGATAAAAGGAGTGAAACAGGGTAACTCGGGGCTCAGATGGATCGGACAGTAAAAGAAACGAAAAAAACAAATAAGCGAAAATGACGTAAGGCGAAGGGAACATCTCTTCGCCTTTAAAATAAACTGTTTTTCCGAAGAAAAATACGGTTATACGGCGTTTCTCCGGAAAAATACGGTTATACGGCGTTTCTCCGGAGAAATATGGCTATACGGCGTTTCTCCGGAAAAAAATATAGTTATACGGCGATAAACTTTTTTCCGTTAAATACGGCGTCGGTCTGATGGGGGGGAACTATCCGCCTTATGAGAGCGGGAAGTTTTATTTATCAAGATACCGGAGTCAAATGAGATTTTCTTCGGCCAGCGTATTTCTGATAAACGATTTTGTTTCGTCAGAAGGGGGACAAAGCGGCAGACGGTATTCAGCGCGGCAAAGTCCCATCAGGGAAAGAGCATATTTGACGGGGATCGGATTAGTTTCGCAAAAACACATATCAGTAAGTTTTTTATTGAGGGCGATCATTTTTTTGTCAGGTCGGAGTTCGTCGCACATTCTGCGGAGCAAATGAGGAGCTACGTTGGAAACAACGGATATGAGTCCTTTGCAGCCCATGGAAAGCATGGGGAAATCAAGCATATCCTCACCGCAGTAGATATCGAGATCGGTTTTGCACAGGAGGTCCGTAATGAAAGAAAAATCCCCGCCGGCTTCCTTGACGGCAGTGATATTTTTTATCTCGCTCAGTTTTTGTACCGTCGGGAAAGACAGCCTGAAGCCTGTTCTTGAGGGCACATTGTAGAGAGTAAGAGGGATATCCGTGTTTTCGGCGATAGTTTTGAAATGAAGGTAGGCACCCTGCTGAGAGCATTTGTTGTAGTAGGGAGTGACGGCAAGGATACTGTCGGCGCCGAGGTCCTGAGCCTGTTTTGCGTAAAGAGCCGCAACGGCGGTGTTATTTGAACAGCAACCTGCCATAAGATGAGTGTTGCCTGTATTCTTTCGGACATATGAAATAAGTTCTTTTCTTTCTTCGGGATCCACGCAATTGCTTTCGCCGGTGGTCCCGAGGACAAGGATACCGTCAGTTTTAGCGCTGAGCTGGTAATCGAGCAGTTTGTCTAAAGCTGAGAAGTCGATATGTCCGTTTGAAAATGGGGTCACAAGAGCGGTAATAAGATGTTTTTTCATAGAGCCTCCGAGATCGGGAAAAAATAGTTTGTAAATACGGCGTTCAACAGTATATTCGGTACAGTTGAAATCACGCCGAACGGGTAAATCAGTCATTGCCGCATATGAGGGCGGCGATTTGCAGGGCGTTGAGGGCGGCTCCTTTGCGCAGGTTATCGGCTACAGTCCACAGGCAAAGAGAGTTTGGAGATTCTCCTTTGCGGATCCTTCCCACGCCGACGCTTTTTTCGCCCTGCATGTTGACGGGCATGGGAAAACCTTCCGTAAAGAGTTTTACGCCGGGTGCTTCCGAGAGTATTCTGACAGCTTCCCCGATATCGGGGTCTTTTTCGAAACGCGCGAAAATTGCGATACCGTGACAGTTTCTGACCGGTACTCGTACGGTGTGGGCGTTTACTGGGATATCGCAGTCAAGAATTTTTTTGAGTTCAAGACGTATCTTGTTTTCTTCACGCGAACTGCCGGAGGCGTCGATTTCGCCGATAAACGGGATAAGATTGGAGCATATTGGGAAGGGGAGGGTTTCGGGTTTGAGCATAGGGTGATCGAAGTCGTAAAGTGCGCCGGCGCCCGCTCCCGAAACTGCCTGATATGTACAAACGTAAACTTCTTTCAACGTGAAGACGCGGTGCAGAGGTGCAAGGCATACAGCCGTCTGTATGGTTGAGCAGTTGGGGTTGGAAATGATTTTGCCGGTGCGGTTTATCGGAGCTTGACCGGCTTCACGGCGGTTTTGCGAACCGGACTGAGAAAGCGAGAAGAGCTCGGAAAGCTCTTTACCGTTGATTTCGGGGACAATGAGCGGTATGTCTTTATTTAGCCTGAATACGGAACTGTTATCGATGACGACGGCGCCTTGTTTTGCAAAAAGAGGCACATAGAAAGACGCCGGATCATCTCCAAGACAGCAAAAGACGAGATCGGCGGGGATTTTTGCCGACTGAGGAGTCAAAGGCAGGACGGGATGGGGAACGCCTTTATAGGAAATGAATGTGCCTTCGCTTTTTTCGGATGCGAAGAGTCTGAGTTTTTTTATGCCGAGGCTGCCGCTGTCGGACGACAACAGTGAAACGAGTGTCTGTCCTACGACTCCGGTAGCTCCGAGAATGGAAATGTCCGAATAGTTCATAAAAGTCTTTCTCCTGAAACATGTTTGGCAAAAATGCTGTATAACAGCTGAAAAAAAGTTGTGATAAATCGGATTTTGGTTTATAATAAAAAGGAATTTTTTTGTGCTACTAAACAGCTTATTCTCTAACAGGAGCGGAATATGTCAGATAACGTTAAAAACAATAAAAACGCAAACGAAAAAGCCAAAGGGAAAGGAAAAGAGAAAGAAGAAGTGATATATCTCAAAGGTGAGAGATCCGGTCATCTTGAAAAGCTTGTAAATAGGCTCGGGTCCTGGCAGTTTTTCAAGGTGCTTTATGTAAACAGTTCTTTGCGCATTCTCGGGATGAACATAATGATGCTGATAATTGCGCTTCCGATAGCGTATCTCGTGTTCAGCTACAGCTATCTTCAGTGGATGGGGTTATCGTCATATTATCCTTCTTCCGGGACATTTATTTTCAATACCACAGTATGGTTCGGACTGGAGAGCTTTCTTGCGGAGATAGAGTCGGAAAAGGATTTACAATCGGCTTTGTGGGGGAGTTTGCTGTTTATCTGGGGGACGATATTGCTTTCGGGCGGCTTTGCAGTCATACGCGACAGCTTCTGGACGGGCAAAATAAAAGTAATAAAGCCTTTTTTCAAGGGAGTTGCGGAAAGCGGCCCGAAGATGTTGCCTTTTATGGTGTTGCTCGGTGCGTTGTATACCGGTATATGCGTTTTGTATCAGTTTATGCTGGGTGTGATGGCGGAATGGCTGGCAATAGTACTGATAGTAATCGTATGGGCGGTATACGTGGAATTGTGCGTATACGTAATGGTCATGTATTCCGTGGTAGCGGTGCATAAAGAGAGCATAGGGGAATCGCTGCACGACGCCTGGGTGTTGTATAAGACGAATATAATACCGAACACATTGAATTTTGTAGTGGCATTTGCGCCATTGGTGGCGTTTCTGATACTTTTCCCGAGCACGGGCGGATTATCGGCGTCTTCGGGGTTAGGGCTTTTTGCGCCGCTGCTCAGTATATTCATGCTGATGATAGGGTTATTTTACACGGTGTTCGTATGGCAGACATTTATGATGAAGACATTCAGGCTATATCATCCCGTAGAGCTCAAGAGGATAAAATAACGTGGGAAAAACAGGTATTTCGTGCCGGAAAATCGATAAGACGGCAAAAAAAGCTTGACATAAGGAATAAAATAGTATAATATTTATAGGCTGTGGCTATTTGACCGTAATTAAGCTCTGCGGTATTTAAGCGTTATCCACTTGCGCATGTAGCCGTCGTGAACAGCAAGCTTAAAAAAACGGAGGAAATACTCAATGAAAACGTATATGGCAAAGCCCGAGACCGTACATGAAAAATGGTATGTTGTAGATGCCGAGGGCATGGTTTTGGGAAGGCTCGCAAGTCAGGTGGCGGCGGTGCTCAGGGGGAAGAATATTCCCGAATTTACGCCGCATGTAGACACGGGCAACCATGTTATAATCATAAATACGGACAAAATAGTAGTAACGGGTGATAAGCTTCACAAGAAGAAATATTATCGTCACAGCGGAAGAGTGGGTAATCTGCATGTTACCACGCTCAGGCAGTTAATGGAAGATCGCAGTGATTATGTAGTGCTTCGTGCCGTTAAAGGGATGCTCCCCAAGAACAGCTTAGGCGCCAAGATGCTTAAAAAGTGCAGGGTATACAGAGGCCCCGAGCACAACCATCAGGCACAGCAGCCTGTTGAGTTAAAACTTAACTGAGGTGTGAATTATGAAAGTTGTCAGTAAAAAGAAAAATCAGGTATGGGGCACCGGCAGAAGAAAAAAATCCATAGCGAGAGTGCGTCTTGTTTCCAACGGAACGGGAAACATAGTGATAAATAAGAGAGACATAGAGAATTATTTCGGTCTCGATACGATGAAGTATATAGTACGTCAGCCGCTTGTGCTGACGGATACGCTCAGCAAGTATGACGTGATAGTTAATGTGCACGGCGGAGGTTTCACCGGTCAGGCGGGAGCTATAAGGCACGGAATAGCGCGTGCGCTTGTGCTGGCGGGAGAAGATAAAGCTGCGCTGAAGAAAGCGGGATTTCTCATCCGTGATTCGAGAATGAAGGAGCGCAAGAAGTACGGGCTCAAGAAAGCACGTCGCGCACCGCAGTTCAGCAAGCGTTAATTGCGAAAAGGAAAGAATATATACGGCGAAGGTAACTTCGCCGTTTTTTTATCGGATGTGTTTCTGTCGGAGAAAAGGCAGAAAGGAGTCATTCAGAAGGGAAGCCGAAAGACATAGCAGGAAACAGAGCGGGAAAGCAGGGTATGGAAGACAGGAAGCAGACAGGGGCGAAGCCGAAGGCAGAAGAAAACACTTCCGACAGCGGAAGAAAAAGTGAATATACAAAACACGGGAAAAAGCCGGGGTATGGAAAAGTGAATAGGCAAAGCTCGGGAAAAAGAAAATGCGCGGAAGCCATATTCTGCGACTGAGTGTGAAAAAATGGATTATATAAGCTCGGGAAAAAGCTGAGGTGAAAAAGCAGCCGGAGGGAGTGCGGAGCGAAAAACGGAGAAAGGGAAGGCGGTACTCGAATGGGCGTGTTGATGAGGTTTCTTGGCGGAGGGCAGAAAAAATCGGTGGTGTGGCTTTTCTGCTTTAGCAAGAGCAAGCGCATGTACAGATTTCAGTAATTAAATAGTAAAACCGAAAAATTTTCAGTTTTCGAGGGGTGAATCGGGAAAAATTATTGTTGACGTTGAAAAAAGCTTTACAAAAATTTAAGGATATGGTATAAGATAGGTGGAAAGGGATCGGACAGGTCCGAATGACTGCGAGGTGCGGAATTGGATAATATAGATTTAAGGATACTTGAGTGTCTCGGGAAGAATGCGAGGATGAATTCATCCGAGATAGCAGAGAAGGTCCCGCTGTCGACGTCTGCGGTCATAGAGCGGATCAAAAAGTTAGAGGCTTCGAGGACTATATTAGGGTATACTGTAGTATGTGATCCGGCGGCATTGGGCAAGGATATAACGGCGTTGATATCGGTAGGGATAGAGAGTCCAAAATATAATGAGGTGTTTGAAAGGAGCGTCAGGGAGAACGGGAATATAGTAGAATGTTATTATATAGCCGGCAGTTTTGATTATGTGCTGAAGATAGTGACAGAGAATACCAAGACGCTTGAGGAGACATTGCATTATATCAAGAGCATATCTGGAGTCACCAAGACGGTGACGAGTATAGTATTGAGTGTATGCAAGGGGATAAAGTAATTGAATATATAAAGGCCGAAGGTCTTTGTAAATAAAAAAATACGAGGGTAGAATTATGGTAATTGGAGTTCCGAAAGAGATAATGCATGATGAAGCGAGGGTGTCGTCGACTCCCGAAACAGTCAAAAAGATGGTGGCAGACGGTATGACCGTATTGGTTGAGAAAGGGGCCGGGATCGGTTCTTTTTATCATGATGAAGAGTATGCTGCAGCCGGTGCCAGAATAGTGGAGGACGTTCAGGAAATATATAACAAGGCTGACGTCATATTGAAGGTGAAGGAGCCGTTATTTAATAAGGAGCACAATAAGCACGAGATAGATATGATGCACAAGGGGCAGTATCTTATCACGTTTATACATCCTGCGTCGCCGGTTAATCACGAAATGGTGAAAAATATGGCTGCGAAGGGAATAATCGGGCTTACGCTTGACGGAATCCCGCGTATAAGCCGTGCACAGAGCATGGATGCGCTCAGCTCCATGAGCACTTGTGCGGGATACAAGGGAATGATAATGGCCGCTGATGATATAGCAAAGTTTATGCCGCTTATAGGTTCGGCAGTTGGGACTATAAAGCCTTGTAACGTATTTGTGATAGGGACGGGTGTTGCCGGACTGAGGGCAGTTGCAACGGCGAAGTCGTTGGGTGCGGTAGTGTATTCTACGGATCTTCGTCCTGATGCAAATGAGCAGGCGAAGTCGCTTGGTGCCAAGATAGTAGACAACGGGGTGCCTCCCGAGATAGGCGTAGCACCTGACGGCAAGCATGCAAACAAGCTTCCTGAAGAATGGCTTGTGAAGGAAAGGAACAACATATTTGAAGCTGTGAAAAGTGCTGACATAATTTTCTGTTCTGCACTGCTTCAGGGAAGGGTAGCACCTATACTTCTTACAGATGAAATGGTGAAAGCCATGAAGCCGGGCAGCTGTATAGTTGATATATCGATTGACCAGGGGGGCAACTGTGCCATAACCACTCCGGGAGAGAAGGATGTGAAGCATGGTGTCACGATAGAGGGGATAAAGAACATACCCGGAATGCTTCCTACAAGTTCAACATGGATGTTTGCGCATAACATATACAATCTGCTCAAGTATCTTACTCACGACGGAAAGATCGTGCTTGATATGGGAGATGAAATAGCTTCTTCGATACTTGTGTGCGAAAACGGAAAAATAGTTCACAAAGGGACGCTGGAAGCTCTCGGGATGTAAAGATGATATACCGTCCGCCGCACGTGAACCGTGCGGCG
This sequence comes from uncultured Eubacteriales bacterium, assembly GCA_900546875.1. GTDB lineage: Bacteria > Bacillota > Clostridia > Christensenellales > CAG-314 > UMGS929. Next base: position 6,525 of record URET01000005.1, on the reverse strand, counting down.
AATATGGTTTTATCTCGCGTTTGAAACGGGAGATTTTTGATATAAGCGGAGGTTATTGATGACGACAACACAAATTATACTGTTGGGGGTCTTTTTTGTATCGACGATAGTCGGGTATTTGCTGATAAAGAATGTGCCGAGTTTGCTTCATACGCCGCTTATGTCGGGTATGAACGCATTATCGGGTGTTACGGTGTTAGGTGCGCTTACAGCGACGGCGGTTGCGATGGGGGAGTGGTCGCCGGTCGGCGGAGCCATACTCGGAGGACTTGCAATAGTGCTTGCCATGATAAATGTAGTCGGGGGATTTTCCGTGACGGACAGAATGCTGAAGATGATAGTTCATAAGAAGAAGAGCAAGGACACCGAGGAGGAAGAGAAATGAGTATGTTGTTTCAAAGTGTCCTGTGTGACGTCGGGACGGGGAAGGCGTTTGACCAGACTTTATATTACATATTATGTGCCGTGCTGAGCATAGGGGTGCTTGTCGGCATATATCTTATGAGCAAGGTGAAGCTTTCGGTGATCGGGAACAGGTTTTCGGCGGTATGCATGCTTCTTGCTATAGTGCTGACTCTGATATATAATGACATACTGCCTGTATGGGTATTATATATAGCGCTTGCGGCGGGGGCTGTGATAGGCTTTATACTTTCCGTACGCGTGAAGATGATACAGATGCCTCAGATGGTAGCTTTGCTTAACGGATTAGGTGGTGCGGCTTCGGCGATAGTCGGGGCGTTTGCCGTGTTCGGGATCGGCACGGCAGATACCGATCCTTTCTCGAATATAACGGCGGCACTTGCGCTTGCCGTTGGTATGCTCACGCTGACGGGCAGTTTAGTTGCGGCAGGCAAATTGCACAGAGTATTGCCGCAGAAGCCGGTGGTTTACAGAGGTCACCGGGCAATGACGACAGCAAGCTTATTGATAATGCTGATCGGCGTAGTGGTTTTCGGCGTGATCAGATATGATCCCGTAGTAGCGCTGATCATATTTGTTGTGGAATTGCTTATTTCCGGCTTTTTCGGGTATATATTTGCTATTCGTGTAGGCGGTGCGGATATGCCCATCACGATTTCACTGCTTAATTCTTTTTCGGGTGTTGCCGGGGCGATCGCCGGACTTGCCATTGACGATCTGCTGCTTGTAGCGGTAGGCGGGATAGTAGGAGCTTCAGGGCTTCTTCTGACTCAGATAATGTGCAGATCGATGAACAGAAAGCTTCTTGATATACTGTTGGGGAAAACTACCGCAAAAAACACTTCCGCAGATAAAAATGCTGTCAAACAGGAAAAAGCGCTTCCTGCAAAGACAGCCGTAAGCGAGAAGAAGGAAGATCCCGTAGAGATACTCAGGAAGGCTAAAGACGTTATAATAGTTCCCGGATACGGCATGGCGATAGCACAGGCGCAACATTTGGTGAAGGGACTTGCGGATAAGCTGACTGCCGGAGGTGCGAGAGTGAGATATGCCGTGCACCCTGTAGCCGGGAGGATGCCGGGGCATATGAACGTACTGCTGTGCGAAGCAGACGTAGATTATGAAGACCTGTACGAGATGGAGGATATAAATCCGGACTTTGCCAAAGCGGACGCGGCGATAGTGGTAGGCGCAAATGATGTATTGAATCCGGCCGCGAGGGAAGCCAAGGATACACCGATATACGGGATGCCGGTACTGAATGTAGATCAATGCAGGAACATATTCATATTTAATTATGATCTGAAACCCGGATATGCGGGAGTATACAATCCTCTTTACAGCAGAAAAGAGGGGGTATATATGTATCTCGGCAATGCCGCCGATACGCTCAAGGAAGTTATAACGGGTCTGAGCGGTGAAGCAAAACGTGAGACAAATGCGGCCGTAAGCGAGAAGAAGGAAGATCCCGTAGAGATACTCAGGAAGGCTAAAGACGTTATAATAGTTCCCGGATACGGCATGGCGATAGCACAGGCGCAACATTTGGTGAAGGGACTTGCGGATAAGCTGACTGCCGGAGGTGCGAGAGTGAGATATGCCGTGCACCCTGTAGCCGGGAGGATGCCGGGGCATATGAACGTACTGCTGTGCGAAGCAGACGTAGATTATGAAGACCTGTACGAGATGGAGGATATAAATCCGGACTTTGCCAAAGCGGACGCGGCGATAGTGGTAGGCGCAAATGATGTATTGAATCCGGCCGCGAGGGAAGCCAAGGATACACCGATATACGGGATGCCGGTACTGAATGTAGATCAATGCAGGAACATATTCATATTTAATTATGATCTGAAACCCGGATATGCGGGAGTATACAATCCTCTTTACAGCAGAAAAGAGGGGGTATATTTGTATCTCGGCAATGCCGCCGATACGCTCAAGGAAGTTATAACGAGTCTGAAAAAATAGGACAGTATACCATAACTGAACATGAAAAATCAAGAACGTCCGTATAATGTACGGACGTTCTTAAATAAAATAAAAAACCGCCGAAGCGGTTTTTTGCTCAATCTGTAAGCCGGGTTCTGTACGCCATGCGGCGCGGCGATTATCTATCTCGGCTTACCGTTGCCGGTAAGCTCCAGCGAAATAACGAGACGGACGAGCAGCCCTTTTTCAGTCTCTATCTTGCACCGAGCGGGGTTTACATGAACTCTCAGTCGCCAAAGAGTTTGTGAGCTCTTACCTCACATTTCCACCCTTACAGCATTTGCTGCGGTTTATTTCTGTTGCACTTTCCTTAAAGTCGCCTTTACCGGTAATTAGCCGGCGCTCTGCTCTGTGGTGCCCGGACTTTCCTCGCATATAGCGCAATCGCCTGATTGACGTGTGATATTATAATGTATATTTTCAAATAAGTCAAGTGTTTTAAAAACAGAAGGCATTATGAGAGTATATATGTATGGAGGGGAAGTGCGTGGCAGGAGGCAGGGGGGAAGAAAGCGGAGGGGAGAGGAGAGAGGCTGAGGAGGGTAGAGAGGAGAGAGGCTGAGTAGCTGAAGGGAAAAAAATTAAAGGAAAAATTCAAAAGAGGGGCAAAAATTGTTGACATATAGGGAAGGTTATGGTATAGTGTTTAGGCTGTCCGCGGGGAGCGGGAAGGCTCAGGTCGGGCAGGGGAGCGCACTTAAGTGCGCGGAGCACCTTGACAACTGCATAAAGACTTAAAAAACAAAGAGCAAATAACTTAAACGAACACTAATATTATTCAGCGGAATATATAGAAGTGGAGTTAATATGCGAATTACAATTTTTATTGCGATTTACGTTTGAGTAAAGAGAAATCTCAAGAAAATAATCAAGGATTTATTCTAGATCTTTAGAGCGATCAAGCTATGAAGAGCGTATGGTGGATGCCTTGGCACTAAGCGCCGAAGAAGGACGTGACAAGCTGCGATAAGCTGCGGGGAGCTGCAAATAAGCTGATCCGCAGATTTCCGAATGAGGAAACTCACCGTGTGGAAGACGCGGTATCGATACACGAATACATAGTGTATCGAGGGGAACTCGGTGAACTGAAACATCTCATTAACCGAAGGAAAAGAAAGAAAGAATCGATTCCCTTAGTAGTGGTGAGCGAAAGGGGAGGAGCCCAAACCTTATGTAGAAATATATAAGGGGTAGAGGACCTGCGGAAGGCGGAGATTGGGTAATTGAAGTATCTGGAAAGGTACACGAAACAGGGTGAAAGTCCCGTAGGTGAAACTCAATGAAGCGGGCGGGTATCCGGAGTACCACAGGACACGAGGAATCCGGTGGGAAGGAGTGAGGACCATCTCATAAGGCTAAATACGACTTAGTGACCGATAGAGTACAGTACCGTGAGGGAAAGGTGAAAAGAACCCCGGGAGGGGAGTGAAAGAGAACCTGAAACCATATGCTTACAAACAGAGAGAGCACGACTTAACGTGTGATCTCGTACTTTTTGTAGAACGGACCGGCGAGTTACGTTATGTAGCGAGGTTAAGGTATTAAGTACCGGAGCCGAAGCGAAAGCGAGTGTGAAAGTGCGGAAGTTGCATGACGTAGACCCGAAACCGAGTGACCTATCCATGAGCAGGTTGAAGCAGCGGTAAAACGCTGTGGAGGACCGAACTCACGCCTGTTGAAATAGTCGGAGATGACTTGTGGATAGCGGAGAAATTCTAATCGAACTCGGATATAGCTGGTTCTCCTCGAAATAGCTTTAGGGCTAGCCTCTGATTAGAGTACTGAAGGTAGAGCACTGTATGGGCTAGGGGGCTTCACGGTTTACCGAACCTTAACAAACTTCGAATGTCAGATACTTGATGTCAGGGAGTCAGACAGCGTGAGATAAGTTTCGTTGTCGAAAGGGAAACAGCCCAGATCTACAGCTAAGGTCCCGAAGTACAGGTTAAGTGGAGAAGGATGTATTGTTGCTAAAACAACCAGGATGTTGGCTTAGAAGCAGCCACACATTTAAAGAGTGCGTAATAGCTCACTGGTCGAGTGGCAACGCGCCGAAGATTAACGGGGCTAAAACCTGTCACCGAAGCTTAGGAACGTCGAGAGGCGTTGGTAGAGGAGCAATGTATGCACGCAGAAGCCGTATCGAAAGGGGCGGTGGAGAGCATACAAGAGAGAATGCCGGTATAAGTAGCGCAAGCGGAGCGAGAAACTCCGCCATCGAAAGTCTGAGGGTTCCCGGGGAAGGTTTGTCCGCCCGGGGTAAGTCGGGGCCTAAGTTGAGGGCGAAAGCCGTAGATGATGGACACAGGGTTGATATTCCCTGACCGCCGTACGACGATAAAACCGAAGCAATGACACAGGAGGATAGTCGGCACCGCGAATGGAGAAGCGAGTGTGGGAAGGCGAGGCTGATGTGTAGTGAAGTACGCACATTGGGAGGCTGAGCTGGCCATGAGAACCGATGAATTCACGCTGGCGAGAAAAGTTGCTAGGGAGGGATACGGTGCCCGTACCGCAAACCGACACAGGTAGACGAGGTGAGAAACCTAAGATGAACGGGATAACTCTTGTTAAGGAACTCGGCAAAATGACCCCGTAACTTCGGGAGAAGGGGTGCCACGCGAGTGGCCGCAGTGAAAAGTCCCAAGCGACTGTTTACCAAAAACACAGGTCTCTGCGAAATCGAAAGATGACGTATAGGGGCTGACGCCTGCCCAGTGCTGGAAGGTTAAGGGGAGCTGTTAGGGCAACCGAAGCAGTGAACTTAAGCCCCAGTGAACGGCGGCCGTAACTATAACGGTCCTAAGGTAGCGAAATTCCTTGTCAGGTAAGTTCTGACCCGCACGAATGGCGTAACGACTTGGGAACTGTCTCAACAAGAGGCCCGGCGAAATTGTAGTATACGTGAAGATGCGTATTAACCCGCGACTGGACGGAGAGACCCCGTAGAGCTTTACTGCAGCTTGATATTGGATTTCGGCAATGGATGTACAGGATAGGTGGGAAACTGGGAAGCGAGTGCGTCAGCACTCGTGGAGTTGACGTTGGGATACCACCCTTTCATTGCTGAGGTTCTAACGATGCGCCGTAAACCGGGCATTGGACAATGTCAGGTGGGCAGTTTGACTGGGGCGGTCGCCTCCCAAAGAGTAACGGAGGCGCCCAAAGGTTCCCTCAGAATGGTTGGAAATCATTCAAAGAGTGTAAAGGCAGAAGGGAGCTTGACTGTGAAGACAGACATGTCGAGCAGATACGAAAGTAGGGCTTAGTGATCCGGCGGTAGAGAATGGAATTGCCGTCGCTTAACGGATAAAAGTTACCTCGGGGATAACAGGCTGATTCCTCCCAAGAGTTCACATCGACGGAGGAGTTTGGCACCTCGATGTCGGCTCGTCACATCCTGGGGCTGTAGTAGGTCCCAAGGGTTCGGCTGTTCGCCGATTAAAGTGGCACGCGAGCTGGGTTCAGAACGTCGTGAGACAGTTCGGTCCCTATCCATCGTGGGCGTAGGATATTTGCAGGGATCTGTCCCTAGTACGAGAGGACCGGGATGGACGTACCGATTGTGCATCGGTTGTCGCGCCAGCGGCACGGCCGAGTAGCGAAGTACGGACGGGATAAACGCTGAAAGCATCTAAGCGTGAAACCCACCCTAAGATAAGATATCCCATACTGTAGAGTAGTAAGACCCCTCAAGGACCATGAGGTAGATAGGTCGGAGGTGTAAGCGCAGTTAATGCGTTGAGCTGACCGATACTAATAGGTCGAGGGCTTGATCACAAGAGTTTTTATGCAGTGAAGGTTATAACCGCGGAGACGCGGAGTAATACGATTGCGGTGACAATGGCGAAGAGGAACCACCTGTTCTCATCCCGAACACAGAAGTTAAGCTCTTCAGCGCGGAAAGTACTTGGATGGAGACGTCCCGGGAGGCTAAGACGTTGCCGCGAACCTATAAACCCAAGGAGAGATCCTTGGGTTTTTTGATATACGGAAACATAGATGGGGGAAGGAGAGGGCAAGGGGGAAAGCTTTCGGTTAAGTAGTGGGAAAGGGAAGAGTGCAAAGTTCGAAGTCAAGGGAAAGCTTTCGGTTGAGTAGTAAGTAAAT
>URET01000004.1 GCA_900546875.1 uncultured Eubacteriales bacterium | reverse complement strand
GCGTACTTTTTGCGCTTCCCGTGTTACTTGCCCGCTTCAGTTTTGCGCTTACGGCATTACTTGCCTGCTTCAGTTTTGCGCTTACGGCATTACTTGCCTGCGTCAGTTTTGAGTTTGCTGCGTTTCTTTGCCTGTACTTTTTGAGTTAGCCGCCGCGCTCCATGCTCCTTTCAGGGAGACAGGTCCACGTACTTATTCCGTTTTCTCTCCTTCGGCCCTTTCGGATATCAATACGGGCATCCTTACCTCGCCGCTTCCGCCTCCGCCCTTTCTGAATATACTGCAATATTCTTTATATGATATTTTTTCTCCCGCCGTGAGCAATTCCATCTCCACATCGTATACATTTACAACTATTCCCGTTTCTTTAAAGCCGTTCCTGAGATAAAAATTTTTTCGTCTTCTTCTCTGTTCCGCATTCTCTTTCGAGTCATCTTCGACCTCTATCTCGACAAAAACGCTCTTCCCGCGGTACATTTCATTCAGCTGATGCAGAATTTTTCCGCCCGTGCTTCTGCCCCTCTCTTCCTCCGCTACTGCTATATAGTCCAGAAGCACATATTTTTCATCGGTAACGCAAAAAACAAAACCGCAAAAAGCAGCTTCCCGGTATATCCCGAGAAGCTCTCCGTCATGCTTGTCGTTCAATCTGAAGATCAGCGCGACAGGCTTTCTTTCGCACAACGGAAATGCATCTTCATACAATTTCCGGAATTTTTCCAAATCACCCTTTTCAAACTCTTTCAAATAAGGTTCCATTATCATTGATTTCCTTTGATTTGCTTCATCTTCACTACGAATTTCTCTATCCTGTCAAGTCCCTCTTCAAGCTTATCCATCGAATAAGCGTAACTTATACGCACAAAATCCTTTCCGAAACTGCCGAATGCATCGCCCGGAACTATCACGACCTTCATTTCGTCAAGTATCTTCAAAGCAAATTCCTGCCCTGTAAGTCCCGTCACGGATATGTTCGGAAACGCATAAAACGCTCCCTTCGGTTCAAAGAGCGGAAGCCCCATTTCGGTAAGCCTCCTGTATACGAATCTGCGACGTGCATCATATTGCTCACGCATTGCGGCAACTTCCTTGAAATCGTTTTTAAAGCCCTGCTCAAGCGCCGCCGTACACGCATACTGCGATATGGTAGAAGGACATACTGTCGTATACTGCCTTATCTTTATCATCTGCTTCATAAGCTCTTCAGGCCCGCATACGTAACCCACACGCCAACCTGTCATTGCAAAAGACTTGGAAAAACTGCTTACATAAACCGTGCGCTCCTTCATCCCTTCAAACGAAGCTATAGATACATGTCGTACTCCGTATGTAAGCTCGCTGTATATCTCATCAGTGATAACTATAAGATCATGCTTTTTTATCACCGGCAGCAAAACTCTTAATTCTTCCTCTCCCATCACTGCCCCCGTAGGATTGGAGGGATACGGCACTACCAGCACCTTGCTTTTCGGCGTGATCGCTTTTTCGAGATTTTCGGGCGTGATCCTGAAACCCTGACTCTCCTCTGTCTTTACTGTGACGGGAACACCGTAATTGAGCAAAGTACACGGCGCATACGCGACGTATGACGGGTCGGGGATCAGCACCTCGTCTCCCGGTGCAATAAGAGCCCTCAAAGTCAGATCTATTGCTTCGCTCGCTCCTATCGACGCAAATACCTCGCACGACGGATCATAATCCAATCTGTATCTCATCTTGAGATATTTGCATATGGCTTCTCTCAGCTCAGGTAATCCCCAGTTGGAAGTATACTGTGTTTTTCCTTTTTCAATGGCTTCTATTCCGGCCTTGCGTATATCCTCCGGAGTGATGAAATCAGGCTCACCTATTACGAGTGAAACCGTATCGGAATCGGTCCTGCCCGTCACAAGGTCAAAAAATCTCCTGATCCCGCTTTGCGGTACTTCTACTACATTTTTATTCAAAAACTTTTCAATCATAAAAAGCCCCTTTTTTTTTTAGTATAACATAAACCTCTTTTATTTTCAACGACTGCAATAAATTTCAGTTTTTCTTTTCCACTCTCTGAGTTAATACTTTACCACGCAAAAATACGTTTCCCGCTCTTTCCGCACTACCGCCTTCCCCCCGCTTGACAAAGCCGGAACGGTTTCGTATAATTGTCCGGTAATAACCTTTTTTGCGTCGGTTGTCACCGCCTCAGGTATATACGTTTTCCCTCTCGGAAACACCGAGATCTGAACTCGTTCTGCCCCAATCGGGCTATGCCGTCAGGCATCCGATGCATTTTTCCGGAGGTAAATATGTCAAAATTTATGGTCGCATCGGATATCCACGGTTCTTTTACCGGCGTCGGGACGCTTTTAGAACGCTTTTCCGACGAAAAAGCTGACAGATTAATTTTGCTCGGCGACCTTTATTATCATGGGCCGCGCAACCCTTTGCCTGCAGAGTACGACGCTCAGAAAACTGCAGACTTATTGAATTCTGTCAAAGAAAATCTTATCGTGGTAAGAGGCAATTGTGACGCTGATGTGGATCTTTGTATCTCCGACTTCACTTTTTCAGACCATTACATCATTCCGGCTTTCGGGAAAAACCTTTTCTTCACTCACGGACATATATATTCTCCTTACCGTTTGCCGCCTTTGCTCAAAAAAGGCGATATCTTTTTTTCCGGTCATACTCATATACCCATGCTCAGAAACGAAGACGGTATTTTCCTCGTAAATCCCGGATCAATCGGACTTCCTAAAGGAGGATCGCAAAAAAGCTATATTTCTGTCTGTGACGATGGTATCACTTTGAAAGCTCTTTCCGGCGATACTATAGCGTCGCTTGATTTCAACTGACTCTCCGATCATTCCGAGTCTTTTGCTTCATGCAATTGCTTCGGCTTTTGTGCAATCGGGTGCTCCCTCCGCGAGCGGCTCCCTCGGAAAATATACCGACTCTAAAATCTCGGTTCCCTGACCGTAAAGAAGCTTTATGTATACAAAAAAACCGCACGTTTTTGTGCGGTTTTTATATTGTCGTCTGCTTTTGGCCGTCGCCGGCGCTGTCTGCCGTGACGCTTTCGGCTGCAAGGATCCTGTCTATCGCCAGCATAACTTCTTCCTTGCCCGTTTTACCGACCGAACTTACGGGTATGATATCTTTTTCACCGAGTTTCAGAAGAGACGCTATATGCCTTACACGGTTCTTTACCATACTTTTGGACAGCTTATCCGATTTTGTCGCTATCACTGTAAAAGGCAGTCCTGTCCTGAACAGATAATCATACATTGTATAATCGTCTGCCGTAGGATCATGCCTTATATCCACAAGGAAAAAGACATGAGCCAGAGCTTGTTCGTTTCGGAGATAATCCTCCATAAGCTCTCCCCACTTCTTTTTCTCTTCCCGACTCACTTTCGCAAAACCGTATCCGGGCAAATCGGTAAGTAAAAATTCCCCGTTATTTATCAGGAAATAGTTTATAAGCCGGGTGCGCCCGGGCTGCTTGGATGTACGTGCCAATTTCCCGTCGCCGGTTATATAATTTATAAAACTGCTCTTGCCTACATTGGATTTCCCTACTACTGCTATCTGAATGAGATCGCTTACTATTCTGTCTCCCGGTTTCGCCGCCGAAGTCACAAACGACGCATTCTTTATTACCATATGTATCCTCTTTTCTTCATTATACCGCGTTGCTTCCCGAAAACTCTCGCCTTCGGAAAGCAACGTTCTGATTCTGTTATTTTACTAACGCCGTATCGAAAACCGTTCCGATATCTTCCGCATATACGACTTCAAGCTGTTGTCTTACCTCTGCGGGCACTTCCTGCATATCCTTTTCGTTTTCTGCGGGAAGTATCAGCTTTCTTATTCCCGCCCTGTATGCTGCAAGTACCTTTTCTTTTATCCCGCCGACAGGCAGTACTCTGCCCCTTAAGGTGATCTCCCCAGTCATCGCGATCTTTTTGCTCACGGGTAATCCCGTAAAAGCCGACAATATAGCTGTCGCCATCGTTACGCCGGCGCTCGGCCCGTCTTTCGGTATAGCTCCTTCGGGAATGTGGATATGGATATCGGTGTCCCCGAATACGCTGCTGTCTATATTGTACTTGTCCGCCGACGCCCTTACCAGACTTATTGCAGCCCTCGCCGACTCCTTCATCACGTCGCCGAGTTTGCCCGTGAGAAGTATCTCTCCTTTTCCCTTGAATATGGCTACGTCGATAGTCAGCGTCACCCCTCCTACCGCCGTCCAGGCTAGCCCGGTTGCCGAACCGACTTCGTCTTTCATATACAAAGCCTCGTTCCGGTATTTTTCTATTCCGAGATATTCGTCTAGGTTATCGGGAGCTATCTCCGCATTTTCCGCTGCTTCTCCGTTAATTATCTTGAGCGCAAACTTCCTCGCTATAGTCGCTATCTCTCTCTCCAACGTCCTTACGCCCGATTCCCTCGTGTATTTCTCTATTATCGCTTTCAGCGTTTCGTCGCTCAGCGTGAGCGAACCGTCCTGTAAACCGTGATTCTTCAGTTGCTTGGGAACAAGAAATTTATCGGCAATCTGTATTTTTTCCTCTTCCGTATAACCGGTGAGCTCTATAAGCTCCATTCTGTCAAGCAAAGCCGGCGGTATCGATTCCACTGTATTTGCCGTCGCCACAAACAGTATTTTCGACAGATCAAAAGGTACCTCTAAATAATGATCCACAAATGCAAAATTCTGTTCGGGATCAAGCACTTCAAGCATTGCGCTCGCAGGATCACCGCGAAAATCACTGCTCATTTTATCTATTTCGTCAAACAACATGACCGGATTCCTGCTGCCTGCCTGCTTTATAAGATACACTATCTTCCCCGGTATGGCTCCGATATACGTGCGCCTGTGGCCTCTTATCTCAGCCTCGTCCCTTACCCCTCCGAGACTCATCCTGACATACTTCCTTCCAAGCGCACGGGCTATCGATTTTACTATACTCGTCTTACCTACTCCCGGCGGCCCCGTAAAGCAGAGTATGGGACCTCTTACTCCTCCCGTCAGCTGCATCACTGCCAGATACTCCAATATCCTTTCCTTTATCTTCTCCAGTCCGTAATGATCTTCATCCAATATCTGTTTGGCAAGCTTAAGGTCTTTATTGTCTTCTGTCTGTGTGTTCCACGGAAGATCGGTCAGCCACTCGACATAGGTCCGCGCTACTGATGCGTCCGGAGAACTCGGCGACATCTTCGCCAGCCTCGTCACTTCCTTGAGAGCCTTGTCTTCCACCTCTTTCGGCATCTGTGCGCTCTTTATTTTGTTTTCCAGGTTCTCCTGTTCGTTATCCTCTCCCAGCTCGGAGCCTATCGCTTTCATCTGCTCCCTGAGATAATACTCCTTCTGACCCTGATCTATCTGCTTCTTGACCCTTCCGGCTATACGCCTGTCCATTTTTGCTATCTCGATCTCTGTCGACAACAGCCTGAGCATCTCATCCAATCTTTCCTCGGTATCGGTCAGCTCGATAAACTGCTGCTTCTTATCGTCTCTGAGTACTATCGCATTTGCAAGAATGTTGACAAATTTGTTGTATTCAAATACTACGCCCAGCTCCAAAAGGAGTTCCTTGGATACTTTTTTGCTGTTGACTGCAAGTTCGTCAAGAAGTTCTCTGCATTTGCGCATCATTGCTTCGGCACGGACGGTATCCGTATTCGTTTCAGTCAATGGCGTAACTTCACCGTAATAATACTTACCGTCGCTCTCCAGCTCCTTTACCTCTCCCCTGTAAAGCCCCGAAAGCAGAACCCTTACATTGTCTCCGGGAAGCTTCAGTACCTGCCTGACCTTCGCCACCGTCCCGATCTTATACAGATCCTTGTCCGTGGGAACATTGACGCTTATATCTTTCTGGGTAAGACAAAGCACTTCGCCCTTCCCCTTATATGCGGTTTCCACTGCATTGAGAGTATATTCTCTTCCGATATCTATTGTTGCCGTGCAGTCGGGAAATACCACTACGCCTCTCAATGCCAGTATCGGCATCACAACGCTTTCCATTTTCACCTCCTTGTCCCCCCGTATAAGGTCCCGGGGGAAATTCAATATGCCATTACTTTTAAAAATGCTCGGGTTTTATCTGAAGCCCAAGCTCGCTTTCAGGGCGTCCTTACGACGCCCCTCTCCGACATATTTCCTTTTTTCGTCCTTATATAAACACCATAAAACATCCCTTTGTCTTCTTAATGCCGCTATATAAGATCATCTCCAGCTTTTATGCAGCCTGCTTCCTTATTATACTCGGCTTTACGCCGTTTTCTATACACTCCTTGCTGACCAGCACTTTTTCTATGCTCTTGTCATCGGGACTCGTAAACATAAAGTCAAGCATTATGTTTTCTATTATCGATCTGAGTCCCCTCGCTCCGGTCTTGAGCTGTATCGCCTTCTGAGCCACCGCTCTTACGGCATCATCCGAAAATTCGAGTTTTATCCCGTCTATTTCGAAAAGCTTCGTAAACTGTTTTACCAACGCGTTTTTCGGCTTTGTAAGGATGGTCACGAGCGCTTCTTCGTCCAATTCACGTAAAGCCACGGTGATAGGAAGTCTTCCCACAAACTCGGGTATCAATCCGTACTTTATAAGATCCTGCGGCTGAATATGATTCAGAACTTCTTCGACAGGTGTTTCGGCCGTATCCAGCGAAAATCCCATGGTACTCTTATTAAGCCTTCTCTGGACGATGTTTTCAAGGTTCACGAACGCGCCGCCGCATATAAACAATATATTTGTCGTATCGATGGGAATGAATTCCTGCATCGGATTCTTCCTTCCTCCCTGAGGAGGAACGTTCGCAACGGTGCCTTCTATTATCTTGAGCAACGCCTGCTGCACTCCTTCTCCCGAAACATCCCGGGTTATGCTCACGTTCTCCGACTTCTTTGCGATCTTGTCTATTTCATCTATATATACTATCCCCTTCTGAGCCCTCTCTATATCGTAATCGGCATTCTGGATCAGCTTCAGAAGTATATTCTCAACGTCTTCTCCGACATACCCCGCTTCCGTGATCGCCGTCGCGTCCGCCACGGCAAAAGGAACGTCAAGTATTTTCGCAAGGGTTTTGGCAAGCAACGTCTTCCCGCTGCCGGTCGGCCCGAGCAGCAATACGTTGCTTTTGTCTATTTCAACATCGCTCCCTTTCTGATTACTGTTTATCCTCTTGTAATGATTGTATACGGCTACCGAAAGTATCTTTTTTGCCCTTTCCTGCCCGACAACATATTCGTCAAGCTTAGCTTTGATCTGCGACGGCGATAATATGCTTTTTTCATCTCCTCGCGCTGCCTGCTGAAACTCCTTGAGATAATCTTTACAAAGCTCCACACATTCGTCGCATATAAAACTCTTGCCGTCCGGAGATACCAATAAATGCCTTACTTCACTCTTGGCCTTCCCGCAAAACGAACATCTTTGTTCAATCATTTCTGCTTATTTACCTCCTCCGATACCTTGCCGATCGTCTTACGCGTATACAAAACTTTATCTATTATACCGTATGCGACCGCGTCTTCAGCGTCCATATAATAATCCCTGTCTGAATCCGCCGCAATCCTCTCATATGGCTGATTGCAATTTTCGGCAAGTATTCTGTTCAGCCTTTCTTTCGTTTTTATCAGCCTTTGAGCTATTATCTCAATATCGCTGACCTGTCCTCTCGCTCCGCTCAACGGCTGATGTATCATTATCTCGCTGTTAGGCAGCGCAAACCTTTTTCCTTTCGTACCGGAACTCAGTAAAAATGCGCCCATGCTGCACGCCATCCCTATACATATGGTCGATACGTCGCATTTTATATACTTCATCGTGTCGTAAATCGCCAACCCGTCGGATACCGATCCGCCCGGACTGTTGATATAAAGACAGATATCGTTATCTCTGTCTTTACTCTCAAGATAAAGCAGTTTTGTTATTATATCGTTAGCCGATATTTCGTTTACTTCACCGCTCAGAAACAATATCCTGTCTTCAAGCATCAGTGAAAAAATATCAGTCTTCACGAAACTATTTTCCATATTTCCTCCGGTTTTTATTCAAATTTATTATTAGCTTTTATAAAATCAAAGAAATTCTTTACCGTTGCCTGTCTGGCAAAGTACCCTCTCGCGCCCTGAGGCAGATCTTTCTTGTATTCTTCAGGTTCTTTGGCCGCTTCCTTTGCTGCAGATACTATCTGTTCTTCAATCTGTTCGTCTGTAGCTTGTAACTTCTCCTTCTCTATTATCGCGTCTATCACCAGCTGACTCTTGACGTTCTTTACAGCTCTTTCTCTGTTTGCATCCCTCATCGACTGGATATTTTCTCCCGTATACTTAACATAATCGTTGAGTTTTATACCCTGCGCCTTCAACATCCTTTCGAAATCCTGCAAATAATAATCTATCTCCTTCTCGACAAGTACGTCTGACTGCGCTACTTCCGCATTGTCTACGATCATATCCACCAATTTGTTTTCATCGAGAGTCTCGGCTCTTTTTTCCTTATCGGCCGTCATCCGCTTCATAACGTCGTTTCTGTACTCTTCGGCACTCTCAAATTCACTGATGTCCTTGACGAATTCGTCTGTAAGCTCAGGGACCTCCTTCTTCTCTATCTTGTGGAGCTTTACATGAAAAACACTGTCCTTGCCCTTCAAATGCTCGGCATGATACTCCTCGGGGAATTTTACGTTTATATCCTTCTCGTCCCCCGTATTCATCCCCACAAGCTGCTCCTCAAATCCCGGAATGAACCTCCCTGATCCGATAACAAGCCTCTGATTCTCGGCAGTGCCGCCTTCAAAAACAACTCCGTCTACCTTCCCGGAATAATCTATGGTGACTTCGTCTCCTTCTTCAACGCCCCTTCCGCTTACTTCGGTCATCCTCGAATACCTCTCCATGATCCGCTTCGTCTCGGCCATAAATTCTTCCTCGGATACCTTCCTGTCAGACTTCTCTACCGTAAGACCGGTATAAGCCCCGAGCTTTACCTCCGGCTTTATCGGCGCCTGAGCCACTACCGTCACGCTTCCGTTATCCTCATGACGAAATTCATTCAACGACGGATGATCGATAACTTCTATCGTCCTGTCACTTTCAAGCGCCTCGGAATAATAAAGTCCGAAACATATATCCAAAGCGTCTTCATCCAGAAAACGCGGCCCGTATACACTCTCCATCACCTTGCGGGGTACATGCCCCTTCCTGAATCCGGCGTGCTGATAAGAAGCTTTGTTCTTTTCAAAAGCCTCGTCCGTGTACTT
The DNA here is from genome assembly GCA_900546875.1 of uncultured Eubacteriales bacterium. Lineage (GTDB taxonomy): Bacteria > Bacillota > Clostridia > Christensenellales > CAG-314 > UMGS929. Next base: position 49,868 of record URET01000004.1, on the reverse strand, counting down.
TGCCCACTCTTCCGGCGTGATCTCTATCTTCACGATCACAGACGTATCTTTCTTCTCTAATGTATATTTCATAAATCCTCCTCTGCTAATCAGCATATTCACGGTATTAAATTATATCACATCACACTCAATTAAGCAAACATTTTTTGTTGTGTTATTTCCTATATTGGTGTATAATAACTGAACAAATTTATTTTTGAATATTTATTTTACTCTGAGAGGTATCATGGCTGCTGACGCTCTTGCTTACTCGGTTATCGTACGCGAACTGAACTCCGCTTTGAAGGGCGGTAAAATTACTCGCATAATCCAACCCGAAAAAGATGAAATCATCCTCACCATTTACAAGGACCGGAAAAATTTCAAACTCCTCCTCTGCACTAACTCAAATGTGTGCAGAATGCACATCACCGAAAAAACCTTCTCCGCTCCTCAGACCGCTCCCTCCTTCTGCATGCTCCTCCGAAAACATCTTGACAACGCGGTTCTTAATTCCGTAACTCAGCAACCCTTTGAAAGAGCTGCCGATTTCTGCTTCACGGCTTTCAACGACCTGGGTTACCCTTATCTGTGCCACCTCATAATTGAACTTACCGGTAAATCAGCCAATTTGATCCTCACCGACGAAAATTTTAAAATATTCGATTCCCTTAAAAGAGCTCCGCTCGACTCACTGGGCGAACGCCGCCTTCTCCCCGGACTTACTTACTCCTTCCTGCCTTCTCAGAATAAAATTCCACCTGACGACTTCGTAAGGCTCGCCGCTCTCTGCGCCGGCACCGAAAACCCGGAATATGCTCTCAACGATAACGTCATGGGCGTCAGCAGAGATACACTCCACGAAATAGCTTTGTCTATCCCGTCTTCTCCCTCCGCTTCCGACATACAGACAGCCTTCTCTTCCTTCATGAAAAAACTTCAGAATACTACGCCAAACATAGTAGTTGATAAACAAGGTAACTACCTGGACGTTTTTCCTGTTGTTTACGCTTCCAAAAATAATCGCTTGGAATATTTTCCCTCCTTAAACGAAGCTTTTGATATCTTCTATAATAAAAAGGATCTCCAACAGCGTTATTCCGAAAAAGCCAGGCATATTAATACTGTCGTTAAAAACGCACTTGCCCGTACCGAAAAAAAGATCGCCTTGCAAAAAGAAGCCCTTTTACAATCGGAAAAATCCTGTGAAATGCAGGATATCGGCAATATCATCCTCAGTAATCTTTACCGCATCCGCAAAGGCGACACGCTTTTGATCGCCGAAAACTACTTTACCGATAATTCCGAAATAACTATCCTTCTGGACCCTTTGCTTTCTCCTCAGGCTAATGCTCAGTCGTATTTCAAAAAGGCTGCCAAACTGAAAAAAACCGCCGACTTCACTAAAACACTTCTGCATGAAAATGAAGAAACGCTGAACTATCTCATCTCGGTATCCGAATCGCTGCGCTACTGCACCGACCCCGATGACCTTGCACAGATTTATGCCGAACTCGAGGAAAATAATCTGCTGAGAGGCAATAAATCGGAAAAGAAAGCTGCTTCCGGAAACAAAAAATCCGCTACCGTCATACCTCTGATCTATAAAATCGACGGCTTTACCGTTTACGCCGGGAAAAACAACACTCAAAATGCTTATGTCACGTTCAGACTCGCTCTCCCCGACGATATCTGGCTGCATGCCAAAGACATCCATTCTTCCCATGTGATCATTTCAAATCCCGATAAAAAAACGGTGCCGGATCATGTCATTCAAACGGCCGCGGAAATTACCGCATTTTATTCGCAGGCACGCATGTCCGGCAAAACCCCGATAGATACGACTTTGCGCCGTTTCGTAAAACGGCCTAACGGATCCAAACCCGGATTCGTACATTATTCGGAACAAAGTACGATCATTGTCCTGCCCGACAGACACGCGGAGCTTTTATCGGATAAGGCATGATCTTGTCCGACAACATAAAGCCGTCGGCGGTACCGACGGCTTTTTTGATCTTATTCTCAGCCTTAAAAAGCTGCCTGCCGGCAGCTCGGAAATCCTTTTATTTTATAAATTTCCCAGTCCATACCGACGAGAAAACTCCGTTCGGGAAAAGCTTGCCTGTCATGACAAGTATACCGGCGCACACCACCAGCAACGCTACCAATGTCGTGATTATTGCCAACAACATTAAACTCCGGCTTTCTTCTTTATTTTTATTTGTCAAATAGATTATGATCTGCATGACCGCATAAGCAACGGCTACAAGCATCAATACTATTATCCCCGCGTATGAAACCGCGTTGTCGGAAAATATTAAACCGAAAACCGCAAGCACTAAAGCCGCAAGCACCAATATGAGAATCGTTTTCTCAAATATTCTTTGATATTTTTGCATATGCTACCTCTATGTTCTCTCCTTCAGGAGTCATTAACCTCTTTATTATACATTATACTTGCCTTGCTGTCAATCGATTTGAACCATTCTGAAATTAAATCGCAAAAAACAATCCCCTTTTATCCCTTTATGCCTCAGTCAAGCTTTTTCGATCCCGTTTTCTCGGTTTTCTCCAATATATCAAGGACACAGGTAAAATAGTCGGGAAGTTCGCTTTCAAACTTCATGCGTTCTCCTTTCATGTCGGTAAGATACAATTCTTTTGAATGAAGCAACTGTCCGTTAAGTCTGAATCTCTGCGTCGCGTAACCGTATACGGGATCTCCTACCACCGGATGCCCGATATACTTGGCGTGCACTCGTATCTGATGCGTTCGGCCTGTCTTAAGCTCAAAACGCATTAATGTATTATTGCGGAATCTCTCAAGTACGTTAAACAGTGTTACGGCACTTTTTCCGTCTTTGTCCACCGCCATTTTCTTCCTGTCCTTGCGGCTCCTGCCTATGGGCATATCGATCATGCCCTCGTCCTCTTTTACTACTCCCTCAAGTAATGCATAGTATACCCTTCTGCACTCTTTCGACGCTATTTGTGCGGCAAGCGCTCTGTGAGCCGTGTCGTTTTTCGCGATCACCATCAGTCCGCTTGTGTCCTTATCAAGACGATGCACGATCCCCGGTCTGATTTCTCCGTTGATACCCGAGAGGTCCCTGAATCTGAACAATAAAGCGTTCACTAACGTTCCTGTCCTTACGCCCCCTGCCGGATGCACTACCATCCCCTGCTTCTTGTTTATTACCGCAAAATCATTGTTTTCATATACCGTTTCTATCGGGATGTCCTCCGGCAGGATATCTGTTTCCGCAAGCTGCGGGATCTCTATTTCAACACAGTCGCCCGATTTCATCAGATCGTTTTTTTTACAGACCTTTCCGTTACGGAGCACGCGTCCCTCGCCAATCAAAAAAGCCGCGCGGGAACGCGACAGCTCTTCAGCCTCTGCGGCTATATACGCATCGATCCTTTTGCCTTCGTCGGTCTTATCGGCAATCAATGTGATAAACTCATTCATGACTCTTTTCTTTGCCAGATGTTTCTGTATTCAAAACTTCATCGTTCGCTTTATCGGCTGCGGGATCTCCATCCGACCCTTTCGGCACGACAGCTTCTTCTGTCCTTCTTTTTTCTGCCTCCGGCACCGGCTTTTCTCCGGAAACGGATTCATCGTCTAGCGCATCTATCATTTCAAAATCGAGTTCTTCGAAAACCGGCAGCTGATCTTCTTCATATAAAACTGCTTCGGCTTTTTCTCCCTTCTCCTTTTTGCCGATTTCCGTTGCTGCTTCCGTTCGGTCGGTCTCAGCCGTATTATCCTCCGGGTTCTCCGATGAATTTTCTTTTCCCTGATCAGCCGTATCAGCCTTCAAGTTTTCCGGTAAATTTTCCTCTCCCGAATCAGCCGTATCAGCCTCCGGGTTTTCCGGTAAATTTTCCTCTCCCGGATCGGCGTCAGCTGAAATTTCCTCATCCGAACGCTCTATGCAGTTTTGTCTTCCCAAAAGATTATCACCTGTACTCTCACTCTCGGTCCCGGGATCTTCCGACAAGGCTTTCCTTTCCGAAAAATACTCCTTCTCCGCACTCTTCTGCCTGCCGAAAATGGCGTCAGTATCGAAAAACAGCATGGAAAGTATCACCATCGCTATTCCGACGCACATACAGCTGTCCGCAATATTGAACGTGGCAAACCACGGTACACATATAAAATCTCTTACGTAACCGTTAAAAAAACCGGTGGAATACATTGCTCTGTCTATAGCGTTTCCTATGGTACCGGAAAGCAACAATGTCATACCGAGGGTCCCCCACATGGATTGCTTACGTCTCAGAAAAAGTATATAAATAAAAACCGGCACGCCTATTATGGTAAAAAGGAAAAACAGGATGTTTTTATATTCCCAATTTGCCAGCATCCCGAAAGACGCGCCGTAATTCTTTACGAAAATAAAATACATAAAGTTTCCCAGAAATGGTACTACTTTATTTTCTCCTATATAGTGTTCACAAATATATTTTGTCACCTGATCCAAGATCAGCGTGGCTATAAACACAGCTCCTACTATTATATAAAAAGTCTTTTTATTCTTCTGATATATACTCATAAACGTGTTGTCGTTATTTATATTTTCTCTCACCGAAAAACGCTCTGCCTATCCTCACCATATTAGATCCGGCTCTTATAGCTTTTTCGAAGTCGTCGCTCATGCCCACCGATATATATTTCCACTCTGCGCCGGGAAAATCCTTTTTACATTCTCCGAATAATTCCGTCATAAAGGCATATCCGTCAAAAGTTATCGGTATCAGCGGCATTACGGTCATTACGCCCTTAACGGCAATATTCTTCATGCCGCATACCTGTTCCGCCAGTCTCATGAACTCCCCTCTCGACGCTCCGCCTTTACTTTCTTCGTCTCCGAGATTTATTTCGAGAAGCACATCCTGCACTTTCCCTATACTTGCGGCTCTTTTATCTATTTCACGCGCAAGCTCCGATCTGTCCACCGAATGTATAAGCTCGACTTTGTCAATTATATACTTGACTTTATTGGTCTGCAATCTGCCTATGAAATGCCAGGTCACCCCGGGAACTGACGGGAATTTCTCCAAAAACTCCTGCACTCTGTTTTCCCCGAAGATCAGCCCGGGCATTTTGCATTCATTCAGTTCTTCGGGTGTTCGGGTTTTGGTCGCGGCTATAACAGTTATATCCTCCGCCCGTCTTCCGCTTTCTTCGGCGGCTGCGGCTATTCTATCAAAAACATTACGAAATCCTTCTTTCATAAAGTGCCCCGCAATTCTTCCTCCAGTCCCCGATTATTTTAACATTTATTCCCTCTGTCGTCAATTATTTATAAAGCAATTTCAGAACTGTACAAAATTCCTCTCCTCAATTGCCGTCCTTTGTTTTCCCCTTCCTTCTCAAAAAACTCAATTTCGTTTCTGAAATCAATAACGCTGCAAATATCACCGTAAACCCCGCTATGCTCCTGAACGAAAGATCCTCTCCGTAAAACAACGCGGAAAATACTACAGCAAATACCGCCTCGAATGTTACTATTATCCCGGTCACCGAAGGATCCACCACGCGCTGTCCGTAACACTGCAGTGTATACCCGCCTCCCGTGCATATTACAGCAAGGTATAATACCTGCAGCCAGGTACCTGTTCCCGCGTCGGGTATTGTTCCCCCCGTAAACGCGGATATTATCCAACCGAAAATCGCAGCGAAAAAAAACTGCACTATCGACAGCAGCATCGGATCTCTTCCTTTTACAAATACCGACGCACACGCCATTTGTCCGGCGTACATCAATCCGCTCGATACCGTTATCAATGAACCTTCTCCGATACTCAGATCGTTTTCAAGCGAAACTAACCCTATCCCCGCCAGACATATGATACTGCCGCAAAATTTCCATATATCAGGACGCTTTCTCGTCAGCGCCCACGCAAAAAACGGCAGAAACAAACAATAACTCGCCGTTAAAAATGCGTTTGTTCCGGGAGACATGTAATTCAATCCCATAGCCTGCAAACCCATTCCACCGGCTAAACAGAATCCGAGTATCGCACCTCTCCATATATATTGCCTGTTAAGCCCCTTCAGCTTCTTTATAAAAACTATCCCCAACACCGCTGCAGCTATACTCAGTCTCAGTGCCATAAGCACAAATGGCTGAAACTCCTCCTGCGCGGTCTTTACAAACATGAACGACGTGCCCCATATTAAAGAAGCCGCTATCAGCTGTAATCTTCCAATAACTTCTTTCTTCTCCGCCATACCTATTCCCTTGGTGCGTCAAAAATCGGCGGATCAACTGACTGAGCCTCTCCCCGCCTCCTTAAAAAAGGAAAAACGATCTCCGGAGATCACCGTTTTTCCCGACACGTAATATTTTATCATCATTTGTCTTTATCGTCAATTGTTTGTTCGCTTTTATTTTCGCCCGCTTTCTTTCTCTTTAAAAACTTCAGCCCTGTTTCCGATACTATCAGCGACAGAAATATGACCGCAAATCCTATCGCTATCTGCAAAGAAAGATGCTCCTCACCAAACAGCATTGACACCAATACCGCAAATACCGCTTCCGTTGAAACTATCACCCCCGCCGCAGTGGGCGACACGGTTATTTGTCCGAAATTTTGTAATGTATATCCTATTGCGGTACAGAATACGGCAAGATATACCGTCTGCCACACAGCTTCTTCCGGGATCTCGGCAGGAAACGGACCCGCTGACACCGCAACGATCCAACTCAGTACCGCGGCAGTCATGAACTGTACCAAAGAAAGCAAAAACGGATCGTTTTTCTTCACAAATATCGCCGCAGACAACATCTGTCCTGCATACAGCAATCCGCTTGCAACCGTTATGAGATCTGCAGCGGCGACTGTAAAGCCTTCCCTCAGAGATACCAGTCCGATCCCGGTCATACATAATATTACTCCGGCAAACTGACTCCATTCGGGACGCCTACGCGTAAAAATCCAATACAAAAACGGCAGAAATACACAGTAACTTGCGCTGAGAAACGCGCTAGTCCCGGGCGAAATACTGTTTATACCTATCGACTGCAACCCCAGTCCTCCGAAAAGACAAATTCCCATTACCGCCCCGCGCCATATTACCCCCGGATTTATGCGCTTGAGCTGCCTTGCTCCGATCATCATCAATAATATACATGCAAAACTTAATCGGAAAGCCATTAAGTAAAATGGAGGGATATACTGCTGTACGGTCTTTGTAAAAAGATATGATGTTCCCCATATAAACGAAGAAATGATCAATTGCATCCTGCCAAGAACCTCTCTTTTCCTTACCATACTTACCTCCATTTAAAATTTATTAAGTTTTTATCAGTGATAATTAATTCCTCCACCGCTTTTGCTTTGCTTAAATCTTCTTTCGATGTTTCTCTCGTAATATTATAAAATATCCCGTTCATCCACGGTGATGCGTTTCTCGTCAACCCCGAAAAACGGCAGCTTCATGTGATAATACATGTGATAATATTAAGTTCTTTTCTGTTGCTTTCCGTAAATGCTTTTTAATATGTCCTGACAGTCTGTTCCTTCATGCCTTGCCGTCAGTTTCCCGTCGGCTCTTTTTCCCTCCGGAGCACTGTACCCTCAGATATAAAACTTCTTTCTGTTGCTTTCCGTAAATGCTTTTTAAATGTGTCCTGACAGTCTGTTCCTTCATGCCCTCCGGATATGTACCGATTTTCTTTTTTACGGCCCGCTTTGTCTTTGCGCACAAAAAAGGGCTGTCTTTCGACAGCCCCGCTTTTCTCTTACTTATTATTTCTTTCTGTTATAATAAGTCGTGTGCAAAAGTTCGTGCGCTTTGTGACCATTCGGTTCTCCTAACCAATTGGCATAAAGTGCCTTGACTTCAGGATTTTCGTGCGATTTCCTGAGCACCGCTTTGCTGTCCGTATTATACATAGCCTTGGCCCTTTCGGCCCTGATGTCAATATTATTCCTTACGTCTGCCGGCTGCAAAGGCTGTCCGCCGCCATTGACGCATCCGCCGGGACAACACATTATCTCGACAAAAGTATAATCGGCCGTTCCGTTCTTGATTTCCTTCATTATCACGTCGGCATTCTCTATCCCGTGTGCCACGGCCACCTTTATGTCTTTGCCCCCTATATTTACCGTCGCTCTCTTTACGCCCTGAGTTCCTCTGACATCGTCAAATTCGATCTTCTCGAGTTCCTTGCCTTCCACGACTTCTTTTACCGTACGCAAAGCCGCTTCCATAACTCCGCCGGTCGTACCGAATATGAGTCCGGCTGTTGAGCCTTCGCCCATAAAGGGATCATAATGACTGTCTTTCAGACACTTAAACAGTATCCCCGAACGCTTTATAAACCGCGCGAGTTCTCTCGTCGTCAATACGGCGTCTATATCCTGTATGCCGTCCCTGCCTAAATTAGGTCTGCGACGCTCGAGTTTTTTTGCAGTGCAAGGCATTATCGACACCACAAATATGTCTTTGGGATCTATATTATTTGCCTCGGCATAATAACTCTTCACAAGCGCTCCGTACATCGCCTGCGGTGATTTTGCCGTACTCAGATGCGGCAATAATTCCGGATAATACTGCTCTATATAGTTTATCCACCCGGGTGAACAGCTCGTCAGCATCGGCAATACGCCGTTATTCTTGATCCTGCTGAGCAATTCCGTCCCTTCTTCCATTATTGTTACGTCTGCGGCAAAATTAACGTCAAACACTTTGTCAAATCCAAGCATCTTCAAAGCAGTTACCATCTTGCCTTCTACGTTTGTTCCTATAGGATAACCGAATTCCTCGCCTATCGCAACCCTTACTGCCGGAGCAGTAGCCACTACCACATGCTTGTTCGGATCGGCTATAGCCGCTGCTACCTCGTCTATATCGTCCTTCTCTCTGAGCGCTCCGGTAGGACATACGTTAATACACTGTCCGCATGCAAGACATGGAACATCATTGAGCGAACGCTCATATGCGCTTCCTACGTCCGTCCTGAAGCCTCTGTGGTTGACTCCTATCACCGCTACATGCTGAAGATTCTTGCATACAGCTACGCATCTCCTGCATAATATACACTTACTGTTGTCCCTTATCAGATACGGCGTGACATCTTCTTCGTAAGTATTCTTCACTCCGTGATATGCGTTTTCATCACAGCCAAGTTCCTGCGCAAGTGCCTGAAGCTCACAATTCGTGCTCCTTACGCAACTGTTACAGCTGTTATTATGGTTGCTCAGCAGTAATTCCACTGTCGTCTTCCTGGACTTAATGACCTTCGGCGAATTCGTAAATATCTCTGTACCTTCCCTTTCTATGGGATATACGCAAGCTGCCACGAGGCTTCTGGCGCCTTTTACTTCGCATACGCAAACTCGGCAAGCGCCAATCTGATTCACGTTTTTAAGATAGCATAATGTCGGTATCCTTATGCCGTTTTCACGACATGCGTCCAATATCGTCGTCCCGCTTTCTACCGCATAATCCATTCCGTTTATCTTTATATTCAACTTCGACATATTCCACCTCTTACTTCTTGCTGATTGCGCCAAACTTACAATTGGTCATACAAACACCGCACTTTACGCATTTCGCCGGATCTATCACATGAGGCTTCCTTACCTCTCCGCTGATTGCGTCTACAGGACAATTACGCTTACATAACGTACATCCCTTGCACTTTTCGGGATCTATTTCGTATCTTATCAGCTTCTTGCAGACTCCTGCAGGACATCTCTTATCCACTATATGCGCTTCATACTCGTCTCTGAAGTACCTGAGAGTCGACAATACCGGGTTCGGTGCTGTCTGTCCGAGTCCGCAGAGTGCGTTGTCCTTGATGTAATAACACAGCTCTTCCATTTTGTCCAGGTCTTCAAGTGTTCCTTTGCCTTCCGTGATTTTGGTAAGCATCTCAAGCAAACGCTTACAGCCTACTCTGCATGGCGTGCACTTCCCGCAACTTTCCTCTACCGTGAACGATAAGAAAAACTTTGCTATGTCTACCATACAGTTATCTTCATCCATTACGATAAGTCCGCCCGATCCCATCATAGAACCGATAGCTATAAGATTATCATAATCTATCTTGGTGTCTATCAGCGAAGCCGGTATACATCCGCCGCTGGGCCCGCCTGTCTGTGCCGCCTTGAATTTCTTTCCATTTGGTATCCCGCCGCCGATATCATATATTACCTCACGCAGCGTCGTTCCCATCGGTATCTCCACAAGTCCGGTATTCGTTATCCTACCTCCAAGTGCAAACACCTTTGTACCCTTGGATTTCTCCGTCCCCATGGACGCAAACCATTCCGCGCCTTTATTTATTATTTGCGGTATATTCGCGTATGTTTCAACATTGTTCAGAATCGTCGGCTGCTCAAACAAACCCTTGACTGCCGGGAAAGGCGGACGCGGATGAGGTTCTCCTCTGTGTCCTTCTATGCTCGTCATCAAAGCTGTTTCCTCGCCGCATACGAAAGCTCCGCTGCCAAGCCTTATATCTATATCAAAATCAAATCCGCTTCCGAATAAGTCTTTACCCAATAATCCGTATTCCCTCGCCTGCTTTATCGCTATCCCGAGTCTTTTTACCGCTATCGGATATTCAGCCCTTATATACACGTACCCTTGATGCGCTCCTATTGCATATCCTGCTATCGTCATCGCCTCTATTACCACGTGCGGATCGCCTTCAAGCACCGACCTGTCCATAAATGCCCCGGGATCCCCTTCGTCGGCATTGCAGCATACATACTTTACGTCACTTACGGATTTGCGCGCAAATTCCCACTTCGTACCCGTAGGAAATCCGGCTCCGCCTCTCCCGCGCAGTCCGCTTGCCTTTATTATCCCTATTACTTCTTCAGGCGTCATCTTTTCGGTCAGGATCTTTCCTATTGCCTGATATGCGTCTCTGCCTATCGCGTCGTCTATGTTCTCGGGATCTATTACACCACAGTTGCGTAACGCCACCCTGACCTGCTTCTTCAGGAACTCTGTGTCATTAAGCGAAAGCACCGACTCCTTCGTGTCTTCCTCTACATGCAGCAGTCTCTTGACTATCCTGCCCTTTACAAGATGCTCGCTGACTATCTCCTGCACGTCTTCTACCTTTACGTTATGATAAAAAGCGCCCTCAGGATATACCACCATTATAGGTCCGTTTGCACAAAGTCCGAAACATCCGGTCATTATGACCTGTATTTCTTTATCAAGTCCGTTTGCAGCTATTTGCTTGCGAAGCTCTTCTACTACCGCTGCCGATTTATTCGAGGTACATCCCGTCCCTCCGCATACTAATACGTGTGATCTTATCATATCCTACTCCTACTTTATCATATAATCGGTTACGGGATTGCCATTTACCAAATGCTCGGCAACAATCCTCGGAACCATGGTCGGATTTACCTTTATATACGTGACTTTGGACTGATTCGGAGCAAATACTTCCACGATAGGTTCAAATTTGCACATCCCTATACAACCCGTCTGCGATACTACTACATTCTTCAATCCGCGCTTCGCAACTTCTTCAACCAATGCATTCAGCACCGGCCTCGCTCCGGCCGCTATTCCGCATGTAGCCATCCCCACAACTACTTTGATATCTCCTTCTCCGGCGTCTTTCCTGGATGCCGCTTCAGCTTTCATCCTTTCACGCAATGCGTTCAATTCCTGTAATGACTTCATACTATTTCCCGTCCTCCGTTTATCTCATTTATACCGTTTTTTATATCTTCTTTCAATATCTTCATTACTTCCGGTGCAGATAACGATATATCATCACCAAGTATCTCTCTTACTTCCTTCGTATCAAATATATACTCCTTCCCGTCTACCGCGTACTTCAGAATATACCTGATATTGTCATCCGAACTTATAAGCAACATCATCGTCTCTGCAAGATCCCCCATCGGCATCCTGTCGATACTGTCTATCACATATTCAGCCGTGACCTCAGTGCCTTCTTTCAGCTTGCTCCTTATCCGGAATTCTCCGCCGGTAAGCTCTGCGCTCTCCCTGAAAAACGGCAAACCCAATCCGACCTTACGCGTAGTCCTCGTCGTCGTGAACGGATCCGTTACTCTCGACAAAAACTCTTCGCTCATTCCCTTTCCGTTGTCCCTTATCTCTACCTTGAGCCTGTTGAGCGAAAAGTCGTATCTCACTTCTATACAGATCTCCGTGGCCTCCGCCCTGACGGAATTATTTGCTACATCCAATATGTTGAGAGATATTTCTTTCATCTATCCTATTTGTTCCGATATTTCGCTACGATCCCGGGAATATCGTCCTTGGTAAGCTTTCCGTATACATCGTCATTTACCGTCATTACGGGTGCAAGTCCGCAGCAACCTATACAACGTGTTGAATTTATGGAAAATCTGCCGTCAGGCGAACAGCCGCCTTCATCTACGCCCAATTCTTCCTTGAGCTTCTCCACTATTTCTCCGGACCCCTTTACGTAACATGCGGTACCAAGACAAACACTGAAATTATATGCCCCTCTCGGATTCATGGAAAACTGTGCGTAAAACGTCGCTACTCCGTATACTTCCTCTTCCGATACTCCAAATCCCTCGGCTATCCTTTTCTGGACTTCTTCGGGCAAATATCCGTATAGCACCTGAGCTTGCTGCAACGCCGGCATCAATCCGCCCTGGATATCTTTATACGTTGCTATTATTTCCTCAAGCTTTGCTTTCTGCTCTGCCGTCTCATTAAACGTTACCTGACAGATCTTACTCATCTCTTCCTCCTGATTATCTATCTTTTCTGCCGAATTATCGCTTCGTGCTTTTTTGCTTGTCCTCGGCTAATATCGTCATACATTAAACAATGAACACGCCTTCTCGCGCATTCACCTCTAAATTACATCTGTTCTACTATATTCTACACTATTTATCAATAAATTGCAAGTGTTTTGTCAAAACTGCTTTCTGTCATTCCCGCTTGTTATTTAATTCGTTAATAAGACAAAGCGCGCTTCTCTCCCTGAGCTCTATATAAAACTCATTCCTGCATAATGATTCCAAATCATGTGCGTCGCTGCTTTTTATCACCCGGTATTTCTGTCTGAGTCTTGCTTCGGTCTCAGCGTCGCATCCGGACGACACCTCTACTGTCGTCACTCCCAATTCATCGGGTATCTCACCCAATATCGCCATCAGACCGTTGCTTTCCTTGTCTACGTGCGCAGGTATCGCAGCGCCTCCCGCTTCCCTCACAAGCCTGAATACCTCAAAAACGTCAAACCCGCATGCAACACTCAGAAGATAATCTATCACTTGAAGCGTATTATCCTCTTTATCCGTTACCCTTTGCTCATTATAAAATTCGGTGTTCACGGTATATTTGGGCATACTCTCCCTTATTTTCCGACACACCGAAAATGCTCCCTCGGTATCGGGAAATAAACATAATATATGCGCGTCCTCGCTTGTCGTTACCTCCATGGCGGGAATCACCAGTATCCCCATCTCTTTGCCGAGCTCCATCGCCGCCGGTACGTTCTCTACAGCATTATGATCGGACAGCGCCAATATCTCCGTTTCCAGAAGTCCGGATAAATTTACTATGTTCGGTACGGAATTCTCTTTGTCGGCGCACCCGCTCAACACGGAGTGAACGTGCAGATCTGCCTTGAACTTCATTCAAGCAGCTTCTTTACCGCTTCATATACCGGCAGATCCGTACCGAAAAGATTTATCCCTTCTTCACCTGCCTTCTTGAGAAGCTTATCGTCCGGAGTAACGCCTTCGCATAATATTACACAGGTAAAACTCAGAAGCTTGGCTACGGCACATACGTTTACGTTGCTCATTATCGTAAACCATGCGCTCCCTTCGTCTGCTCTCCCCATTACCCAGCTCAGCAGATCTCCGCAATAATACCCGCGTATTTCTTCGTCGGTCCCCTGATTGAACACAGTCAACTGCAATTTGTTTTTAATTTCTTCAGTCCGCATTTTTGTGTAACCTCAAACAATCGGTAATTTTTGCTTTCCCATTGGCTACGTCCTCTGCAAACGCTCTGCATGAAGGCGCGCCACATATGCCGCAGTCAAACCCGGGAAGCTCTGTCAGCAGCGCTTCCACCTTGCCTAACTTCTCAAATGCCTTCCGGAAATCGTCGTCAAGCCTGAAGACGTCTACCGGCTCCCACTCCTTCTCTATCACATACGGCTCTTTCCCTTCGGGTTTGTCCTCCGTATTTATCTTCCCGAGCATCGATTTCTTCCGCAGAGTATGAATCTTGCTCTTTGCCACAAACGGATTCTCTATCGTGAAAACTCCGCCGACACATCCGCCCGGACATGCGTTCAGCTCAACAAAATCAAGATGCTTGAGCTTTCCGTTTTCAAGCTCCGTAAGCACGCTTATCACATTCTCTATTCCGTCTGCGGCAAGCTGATTGTTTACGTTGAGATTGGATACCTCTCCTCCGCTCGTCGCCCATGCTACTCCCAGATTGCTCGCAGTCAAAGGCTCTGTTATTTCCACCTCGCTCTGCTGAATGTGCATAAGCTTCAAACACACTTCGCTCATGGATATTACTCCGTCTATTTCGCATTCCTCCGTGTATAATCCGGTTTTCGTGCTCGCCATCTTCGCCGGACACGGCGATATGAAAAATACTCCGATCTGTTCGCTTTTCAGACCTGTCTTCCTCAACGCCCTTTCCCTCGCCATTTTCGCTGATATCTCAAGAGGCGGCAAAATGTCTAATAAGTTTCCTGCAAGATCATGGAATCTCATCAGTATCAGCTGTACGCATACGGGACATGCCGTACTTATCAACGGCCGGGGACAGTCTTTTTCCGCCAGCTTCCGCCTTGTCAGCTCGGAAACTATATCGGCGCCTCTTGCCACTTCGAACACATCGTCAAATCCGATATTCTTAAGAGCATTCGTTATTATCTCCGGTTTCTGTACATTCGGGAATTGCCCTAAAAAACTCGGCGCCGCCAACGCTACCTTGTATTCGAAATTCGAAAGCGAATCCAGGGTGTCATACGTCGCGTATTTTGCTTTGTTTGGACAGATCCTTATACATTCTCCGCAGCTTACACATCTTGTGTAATCTATTTCTGCTTTGTCGTTCCTTACTCTTATTGCCTGCGTCGGGCATCTCTTCATACAATTTATGCAGCCTTTACACTTGTCTTTATCTATACTGACGGCACAAAATGTTTTATCTATTTTCATATCTCGCTCCGAATCCCCGATTCCCTATATGAAAAAGGTCATCGTGACTTTTGTCCCCTCTCCTACTTTGGTATCTATCTCCATTTTGTCAGAATAACGTTTCATGTTCGGCAGGCCCATCCCCGCTCCGAATCCGAGATCACGAATCTCATCCGTGGCGGTGGAATAGCCCTCCTTCATCGCAAGCGCTACATCCGCTATTCCTTTGCCGGTGTCTTCCAAGGTTATGATTATACGATCCTCAAGCACTTCCGCCGTTGCCACTCCGCCGTTGGCATGTATGACCATATTTATCTCCCCTTCGTACATAGCTATCGCTACTCGCCGGGTTATCTCGCTCGGCAGTCCGAGTTGCTTAAGCCTCAGCTTCGTGGATTGACTCGCAAAACCGGCAGACTCAAAGTTCTGCCCGTCCACGTCTATACTCCATTTTATCGCTCCGCCGTCCATTATGCCGCTTCCTTCGGCCTCAGCCCCCTGATATACAGCATCCCGCATGCTTCATACATCCTGAATTTGCTGGTCATTATCACAAGCTCGTGCTCGGCTGCCATTTCAACTATCTTGTCGTCAGGCTTTTTCCCTCTTACAAATACTATACACTTCATGTCCATCATGAGCGCCGTCCGTACCACCTGCGGGTTCACCAACCCGGTTATCAGGATGCTCTGATCCTTAACGAAAGCCAGCACATCGCTCATCATGTCACATCCGCAAGCGGAAAGCACTTCTATGTCCAGTTCGTCCTCCCCCGTCAGAACTTCCGCCTGAAGAATCTCTTTAACTTCCTTTAGTTTCATACATCGTTTCTCCGACTTTGATTTTTATAAGCTTTCCCCGTCCAAGAAGTCTTATATTCCGATTATACCATACCTTCTTCCTTCTTACAAGCATTTTTATAAATTTTACCTACACGAATTTTATATTATCATCCACAAGTCTGTCAAAAGGTATTTCAAAAACATTCCGCGCTCCCTTCTCCCCCTCTTTTTGCATCCTTATTAACGCCGGAAGATACGCCGCCATTATGTTTGCGGTCAGATCGGGATTGCTTTGAGTCTCCACTCTGAACTCCAATATACTGCCCGTTTCCTCGCATACTCTTATAACTCTGCCTTTGTGCTCTTTATTCTTCTTCAGCCGTTCTATTTTTTTGCCCGTACAGAATACTACCTTGGTTTCGTATAAATCAAAATAATCCGGCATATCCGTTATCGTTTTCCTTATCCTCTCTTTGTCCGCGTCATCTGCCGCCGAAACCAACACATACCTTCTGTGCAGATTTTCGGGAAGCGTTTCGGTGATCAGACCGCGTCCGGCTCTTGTCTCGAACCTCTTTATCGGGATCGTATATTGCAAGGCGTCCTTAACTCCTTCTATTTCTTTTACCGCCTGAGTATGTCCCTGACTGACCCCTTTCCCCCAGAAACTTATTCCTTTGCCGAAAGGCAGTACGCTTTCAAACAATCCGCGCGCCAAAGACATCAACCCCGGATCCCATCCGCATGCATAAAACGCAAGCTTCCCGCTTTCCTCCGCTTTTACGTTCAATAAACGCGCATAATCTCTCATTCTTTTATGATCGTCGTATGCGTCTATGAGATTGAATTTGCCGCATAACGATAACGCTACGGGCACAAGGTCGCTTGCGCTCCCGACTGTCAATGCTAATGCATCCAGTTTGCCTTCATACATGGATATATTACTGAAACTGTCTGTTTCCGCACGAAAGGTATTTCCAATCTCCCGCGGGTCCCTGCGTGTAAAGATCACCGACGCACGCATATTGCGTGAAATACTTAGTCTTTTCACCAATGCTTTACCGAGATTACCGTAACCGACTACCCCGATATTGTATTTCTCCATACTCCCTCCTTGAGCCTTACAGCCTGTCTTTTAAACCAATAGATATGCTTCGGATTAATAAAATAGAACTTTTTTTATTGCATCAAAAAACCGCTCTCCTCCGAAAGCGGTTTTTTTCATCGCATAAATACGGTGTTTTTCTCTTAAGAAAGCCTTTCGAAAGTGCAAAAAGCCTTCACTTTAATTTGACCTATGCTTTTTTTGAACCCGAATTTCTGTTTGCTGTACATTTTTTCGTTTTACACTCTTTATCGATTGATATTTTTCACTATAGTAAGTATGTTTTTACCGTTTTTATACTCGTAGCTCACGTCGTCCATGGTCTTTTTCACGACATATATACCCAATCCGCCTATGCTCCGTGATTCGGCAGGCAAAGTGATATCCGGATCGCTTTTTTGCAAAGGATTAAAAGGAATCCCGGAATCGGTAAATACCAAAACTATCCTGTTTGACTCGGCGTCTACCGATACGGTAACCTCTCCGTCATCATTTCTGCCGTATGCATAACTGACTATATTCGTGAAAACTTCGTCTACGGCTATTGATATCCGCGCTGCTTCTTTAGGCGAGGCTTCTGCTTCTTCAAGCGCCTCGGTAATGAATTGTTCTACAGCAGTATAATTCCCCCTGCTTGCCTTAACCGTCAATTCCTTTTTCATTTTTTACTCCGTTTTTTCTTTGTCCGCGCCGTAATAACGCACTGAAAGCATGGTTATGTCGTCAAACTGATCCGCGCCCTTTACAAAAATGTCGATATCGTTTTTTACCATCGGCAGCAGCTCATACAACGCCTTGTCTTTTCCCCTGTCCAAAACATCTTTCAGACGCTTTTCCCCGAAAAGCTGTCCTTCTGGATCGGTGGCTTCGGTCACACCGTCGGTATAAAGAAACAGCATATCTCCTTCGCTCAGTTCCATTTCATACTCTTTATAAGTGAATCCTTCCATCCCGGCAAGCACAAACCCCGCCTTGCTTCTGAGATATTCGAACTCTCCCCCTTTCCTGCATATCAACGGAGGATTATGTCCGGCATTCACGAATTTTACTTTTCCGGTTTGTATCTCCATAAGTCCCATCCAGCCCGTCACAAACATCCCCGCTTCGTTGTTTTCGCAAAGCTGTGAATTTACCGCGTTGAACACTTCCGCCGGTGAAAGCCCCGCCTGAGCGTGGTTCTTGATGAGCGTTTTCGCTATGACCATAAACAACGCCGCAGGTACTCCCTTCCCCGAAACATCGGCTATCACAAATCCAAGATGTGTTTTGTCCACAAGGAAAAAGTCATAAAAATCCCCCCCGACCTCTTTCGCCGGCTGCATGCTCGCAAATATATCAAATTCTTTGTTTTCAGGAAAAGGCGGGAATATACAAGGCAACATACTGGCCTGTATATGGGTCGCAACGTTAAGCTCGGTGGCTATCCTCTCTTTATCTGCAGTCACCTTATTGAGATTCTCTATATAATTTTTCAAGCTCTTGGTCATCCTTTCAAATGTCACGGATAAACTCTCCACTTCGTCTGCTGTATGTATATCCGACTTATAATCCAGGTTGCCTTGTCCGATAGTCCTGACATTTCCTTCAAGCTTCACTATAGGCGCTGTTATACGTTTGCATAATCCGTTTACGATAAATATAACGGCAACTATGATCAATACAAATACCCCTATCAGCACCGCATTGAGTATAAGTATACCGCTGTCCATACGGGTCACGCTTTCAGTCATTATGGAAAGTATTGCCTGCGACGATGCAGCCGCTTTTTCGGCTATCTCATCCGCCGACATCAAAGCCACTATTACCCATCCGACGTTTTCCACGTTATCAAAAGTCACATAATATTCTTTACCACCTGCAGTCGTGGTATAGTAACCACTTTCAGGCAAAGTTTCAGAGACAATTCCTGCAGATATTTCTCCGTAATTATTTCCAAGTATGGTTTGAGCGTCTTCGTCACCCGTCTGTGACGCTATAATACTAAGTTCGCCGCTCGATTCATCTACCGAACACAATAACGCATACCCTCCTGACCCTATTACGGTATCAAGAATACTGTCACTTATTCCGGTTGTGTACATGTCTACACTGAATACGCCTTTAGCTACCCTCGAAGCCCCTTCTCCTTCATAATATGCCTTGCATATCGTTACTACCTTACCCCTGCCGAACATGTCATTGTCCGGCGAAGTGGATATATATATCTCTCCGCTTTGCAGCGGAATGTTATACCAGTCACGCAAAAAAATACTGTTTTCCATATCCATGCCGGGTTCGTCCATAGATGAAAGTCCGGCGTATTTTATCGCCAGTGCCTTATCATACCCTACATTATAATAGTCTCCCCCATCCGCTTCGCCTATTGCGGTGCTCGTCAGATATACGGTCGATATCATATCATCGTACGTCGTCATTATCGAAAGAAAAAGTCCTTCCAGATTCTTGACAAGTCTCAGCTCACTGTCCACGGCTTCCATATTTGCCTCGTAAACGCTCTGTTTGTTCCACAACCAATGCATTGTCAGATACGGCTCCTCTTGAAACTCTTCCCATCTTCCTTCCGCTTCAAGCGCCTCCTGATATTCAAACACCGTCATAACATCCTCTGTCTGAGAGAAAAGCTCCTTGTTATTATACATATAAGTTATGTAATCCGCCGTCGAAGATACAACATGTATTATCTCCTGAAACTGTGAATCGATATTATCCGTCTTTACTCCTATCAACTCTGCCGAAGAACTGATTATCTGTTCCCTCAGCAGTTCTTCACTGCTTTCTCCCGCCTTGTTTCCGGCTTCGTCACTTGCGGCAGAAGATATTCCTCTGATTATTATAACTCCGGCTTCCAACAACACTGCAGAGATCAGAAGCACCGCAATTATTATAAATAAAAAAGATTTCAATAATTTCGCTTTTATACTGTTTCTTCCCATATCTACCTCCGCCGACTTCCTTTTTATACCTCAGTATTTTGCCTTTACTTATCAAGCTGCATACATATCCGACTCTTTTCAACTGTATGTAAGATTTACATTGATCTATATCGGCTTTATATCAAACTCAATATTTTTGCTTTTAAAATGCATCTCGCATGCCGCTTTCATTTTTTCCCATGTCCAGACTATCACCTCAGATTCATAGTAAACGATGAAGCCGTTGAGCTTTCTGACAACAAGACCGAATCCGCAAACATTTTCTCCCCCTGTCTGTTCCTTAAGCACATGAAAAGAACGGCTGTTAAAAAGATTTACCGGAACAAAGCCTCTCCCGACATCATAACCTCTTACATTGTAAACTTCTCCGGTGGTATGACTGAAACCGAATTTGTTTCCGCAATAGACCAGCGCGTAAATAAGACAGGCCGCTATCCCTTTGTTCTTCGCCGAAGGAGTTACAATTATTTCCCTTCCGTATAGCAAAGAGTTTTCCGCAAGCATCTTCTCGTACTCACGGCAAAAATCGGGAAACCCTTCTCTTTCACGGTACTTCTCCGAAAAATCATCAAAATGATCGTCGCTCAGCGCGCTCCACACCAATCCCACCGGACGATCGCCTTCAAACGCTCCGAGCATAAATCCGTTAGTCTTATCTTCAGTGATCTCCTTTACCTCCCTTGAACCGTATATCGAGAACATACCTCCGATCTTACCGAAGGATTCCGAGCTTTCCGCATCGAGACGTTCTCTGTAATTGCCGATATCTATCAGAGTTTCATTGTATAAAGGTATTAAAGCTTCTATATCCTCTTCTCTTATCTGTCTTACTCTGACGACTCCTTCCTTCATTGCAAATTCAATACACTCATTCCAGCTGAAATTCATACTACAACCGTTAAATTGTTCACTCCGAAAGTGCGTCTGTAATCTACGACGCGAGTGGCGTCCAGTATCATTTTGATGCCAAGGCTGTCTTCAAGAGCCAGCATATCGTCAATACCGCCCCCTTCCGCCGACCGCGACATCTTTTCATAATAACTTATCGGATTGAACTGAGCTCCTCCGTTTCTTATTCTGATGATGAGATCATCGTTTATTATCACGATCCTGACTTCTATCGTCAGGCCGCTTTTTCCTTTGAGTGCATGCTCTCTTACCGATGACAACATTTCCTCCAGCGAAAGCGACAGCAACATGCTCTTTTTCGGCGAAAGCTCATTCTCCCCGGCAAACCGCCCTACCTCTTCGACACACCCTATCACTGACTCGACATTATTCTGAACGGTATATGAAAAAGACTTCCCGGCTTTTTCGGTTTCCTCGTCGAAAAGAGTCAGTTTGTTTACATAGGCTTTTTTACGGGATACCGCAAGATGCATAATACCCGTTACCGCAAGCGTTGCTGCTTCGGTCAACCAGTAAGCGTTCCAGACGGCTTTCCCGTCCTCTGAAGAGACCAAAGCAAAGAAAAATAATATCAAAAAACCGAAATGTCTTAAAAAAGTTATAATATTTGCCAGCCATACTCTTTTATTGGCCAGATGCATCGAAATGAGCAGATTGCCCAGCATACTTCCGGGCAGACTGACCGAAAAAAGTCTTACTGCCGTTACCGTGATATCATAGGCTTCTCCTTCGGAAACTCCGAAAGCCAGAACCGCGGCAGTCGGAAACAAAATAAGAAACAAAGCCAGTACCGAAGTAAGGCTACCTCCCCACTTCAGAGCTTCGGAAAGTATCCTCCTTATTCCGGAGGTATCTCTGTCGGCCGAAAATACTCCTATAAAGGGTATAACGGCGCCGCTGAACGCAGATATGATTATCAGCGCAACTGAGTTGACAGAATTGACAACGCCTATAGCGGTCACCGCATAAGTCCCGAATGTGCTCATCAAAAGGTTGTTGAGCACGACCGATCTGACGGCTATACAGGCATTTTCCACAGCGCCGGGACTGCCGGTCCGAATGATCTTCCCCGATAACCGGATAAATTCCTTCAGCGTCACTTTCTCCGGCTTCAGGATCTTACCTTTTACGGCTATTATCAGAAATCCGCCGATCCCGCTCAACGCCGTACCGCACAGCGTCGCTATTCCGACTCCGGTTATACCCGCTCCGCTTTCTATCAACAGCACGTCAGCAACGACAGTAACCGCCCCCTGAAGAAAAAATACGGCTACTGCCGCCTTCATTTTCCCGTCCAGACGAAGAAAATTGAATGCGGGATACATCGCCATAGTAAACACTCCGGTCACTACGGTCATCACGGCATAATCATACACTTCACCGTATATCTCCCCGCTCACTCCGGACAGCTTCAGTATACCGGGCAGAAACAGCAACATTAGCCCGCTGACGATCACACCTGTCATCACCGTCAGGATATATGTTACCGTATACGCCTTCCCGCATTGCGAAAATTTATCTTCACCTATAAGAAAAGAGCATACGGCAAGTCCGCCTATGCTCAGTAAATATCCCCCTATAGTAAATATACAATATAACGGGTTTATCAGAGTCACGAAAGATAACGCTTCGCTCCCCAGCATATTCCCCACAACAACAGAATTACCCAATTGTCCGAGCGTACTGCAAAGCAACGCAAAGGAGGATAATCCGGCATATTTTAAAAATATCCCTCGAATAAAACTGTTGTCATGTTTCATATCACTTTTCAATAGTCAGTATATCGGAAAATCCGGTGATATCAAAAACTTCCATGATCGTGTCGTTAACGTGCTTCACCACCATCTTTCCTTGCTTATTCATTGTCTTCTGAGCACCGAGCAAAACCCTCAGCCCGGCACTCGAAAGATATTCAAGACCGGAAAAATCGAGCACAAGCTCTGTGACTCCGGAAATGGATTTTACTACTTCGGCTTCAAATTGCGGTGAAGTCATGGTATCGAGTCTGCCTTCAAGTTTGATTTCAAGAACGGTTCCTTCCTGCTTTTTCGTGATTTTCATTATCGAACTCTCCTTATAAATAAAAGCCGTACGATTTTGCTTATCCGCAATCTTCAACCGCACGGCAGTATATCATATTTATGATTTTTTTTCAACCGTTTCAGTTCATAATCGAGTTAAGATATTCCGTGATTTCGTTAAATATTTCTTTGTTTGATTCTTTATCTCCGCACGCGGTTATATAAGCCTTTATCAAAGGCTCGGTCCCGGATGGTCTCAGTATCAGCTCCGCTTCTTTCTCCAGATCAAACCTCATTACGTCTGATTTCTGAAGCCCGGTCTCATCATGAAGGTAATCGACCATTTTCTCAACTTTGAGTCCGCCTATTGTTTCCGGACGTCCTTCTCTGACTCCGTTGAGCACCTTTGCCTTAGCTATGCTCCCTTCGCTCCCTTCAAACCTGTATGATAATGTCTGATGCTCTACGTACCCGTATTCTTTATAAATCTCTTCAAGCCTGTCTGCCAGCGTCTTGCCATGCTTCAAAAGCTCTGCCGCCATCTCGCATACCGCCACCGCCGCTACCACGGCATCCTTATCTCTTACATAAGTACCTGTTAAGTATCCGTAACTCTCTTCAAACCCCAACGCAAACCTTTCTTCTTCTCCTTTCTTTTCAAGAAGCCCTATCTGTTCGCCTATATATTTGAATCCCGTATATACGTTTATCATATCGGCGCCGAACTTTTTACATATCTTGCCGATCAGTTTAGTGGTCACTATGGTCTTTATGACTACGGGCCTGACGTTCTTCTTCCACCCGGACAAAATAAAATCACAGAGAAGTATTCCCGTTTCGTTTCCCGTAAGACGCACATTCCCTTCCTTCGTCTTTACAACTACGCCTATCCTGTCCGCATCCGGATCGGTGGCGATCAGAAGATCAGATCCGTTTTTTTCCGCATATGCCATTCCCAATGAAAGCGCTTCCGGCTTCTCGGGATTCGGATAGGGACATGTCGGAAAATTCCCGTCCGGCACACACTGCTCGGCTACTTCCTTGACTTCGACTCCTATGTGCCTGAGAGCCTCGGGCACTAACATTATCCCCGTTCCGTTGAGAGCGGAATATGTGACCTTAAGCCCTTTTGCATTCTCGGCTGTCCCGCTCGCATAAACGTTCTTCAGATAATCCTCTTTTATCTTTTCATCGGTGTAAACTATCTTCCCCTGAGCTACCGCTTCTTCAAAATCCAGCGGCTCCACTTCAAAACAATCAACCGCATTTATCTTTTCCGTAATCTTGTTCGCTACGTTGTCCGTGACCTGACATCCGTCCGCGCCGTACACCTTGTAACCGTTATACTGCTTGGGATTATGACTCGCGGTTATCATGACTCCGGCGTCACAATGATAATACCTTGTCATAAAAGACAAAAACGGAGTGGGCATAAGAGCAGGCGTCATATATACCTTGAGTCCGTGCGCGGCAAATACACATGCGCTTTCCTTCGCAAAAAGATCGGATTTTATACGGCTGTCATAGGCTATCGCCACACTCTTTCCGTTATTTTCCGCTTCATACCTCGCAACGCCTTCACTTACCTTTCTGATTGTATAAATATTCAGATTATTAGTCCCGGCGCCCAGTTCTCCTCTTAATCCGCCTGTCCCGAATTCAAGATCTTTATAAAAACAATCGGATATCTCCTTTTCGCTCATTCCCTTTAATTCCCCGAGCAGCGCTTCGTCACTTACTTTCTTGCACCAGATATCATAAATGGCTTTATAATTTCTCATTGTAACCTCCGTATTCCCCGCATTTTTTCGGTTTATTTGTCATCATCGAAAGTCTTCCCGTGCCTGTTTCTAACATTATACATTATCGCTTTGTTTTTGTCAATTTGCTTCAGGCATTCCTCTTCGTTTTATCCCGTTTTTATACCACTTTTCACCCTCTTCTCCACGTCTTCCTTTCAACTCTCTTATTCTTCTTCGATCTGAACAGACAGATCGCCGCCACAACTCCCGTCATCACTGTGCCCGTCACTATCACGAACCACGGACTTTCATAAAATCTGTAATATACCTCCACTTCGATTATCAGAGGTTCAGACGGATTATAATATTTCGTTTCCGCATATCTCACGTACAGCTGATATTTCCCCGCTTCAAGTCTGCGAAAATATTCTGTCTGCTCATAATTTACACCGTCAAGCGAAAATTCAAGATAAGGATCATAGGTCTGTATTATTATGGTATTGTTTTCGGTTCCGACAGTAACGCTGTCCGCTTCCGGCGGCATACGGTTCCCTTTTAAAAGCGTCACTTTTCCGCTCAGGTATTCAAATTCGTATATCAGAGAATCCGCGTAACCCGTCACCGACAGCTCGTACTCGCCCGGATACACACCTTTATGACTTATATTAACTGAATTGTAATTTCTGACGGCAGCATACTCTTTTTTCGATATTCCGCTTACGGTATAAGTGAATGCCGGCGGCGTTTCGTCAAAATAATACTCTGCGTCACCCGCGGTTATTTTAACTCCGATACTTCTTATTTCCAGTATCAGCTCGTCTGCTGTATCCGAATAAGGCGCTCCGGTATAGCTGTCGGATATATCCATTATGAGGATGGCCCTGTAAATGCCGGGAAGTACGGGAACATGATCCGTATAAGACGAACCGGACATGTACCTTATTTCATACCCTATCCCGGGACATTCGTTTATTACCTTAAGCTCAAAAGGCAGACCGTCGTACTCCTTGGAGGTGATCGCAAATTCGAATCTCGGCTTATACAGTTCCGGAAGAGGGACCTTTTCCACAGTCAGGGTCCCTTCATACATGTAACGAACGTTTTTGCTTTCCACAGTGCACGTATATTCGTATACTCCGGCTTCAACAGGCGTCACTATCTTACCGTCCGACATAAAAAGCGCGTCTTCCATAGGCAACGATATCGCTTTCCCCGTATATTTACGCGTAAAATCTTCATTGACCTTTATCGTCGCCTTTTCAATCGTAAAATAAAACGAAAAACTGCGCTGTCCGGTAGTGAGCGTGACAAGATACGTTCCTGCGTCAACGGGTATGACCTCCTTACCGTCAAGTGTATAGCTTACCTCCAGCTCCCCGGAAGAAAATATGTCGGGAAATCTGGGAGTCCCGTCATATACGGCGGATAAAGACATTATGTATACACCCGTCGCGTTGCCTTCGGGGATATCGCCGTATTCTGGAGAACAATAAAGATTTTCCTCTATGATAAAACTGTCGTCTTTCAAAGTGAAAGGATACGCTGTCTCCGACTCTGCAAATACACATATCAGATTGTTTTCGATACGACCGTCTGCTCCGTCGCCTGCCCTCAGCACCGAAGCTGTCTCAAATGCGCTGAGTTTTCCTTCAAAAATATTATCCGTTACGGAAAAAGTGCAGTTTTCTCCGTTAAACTGCCCCGCCAGCGGTGACACGCCTTCCTCTTCTTCCTCTATATCGAAGTTAAAGTACGTATCGCTTACAGATACAGTTCCTTCGTCAGACGATATCTTTCCGAAAAGAGGTTTCTGCATAAAAAAATCGGAATTCTTTATTATAATTTCGCTGTCTTTTCTGAGATATACCTCGTCGCATAACGAACAATATGACGTTACATCTTCTAAATACAATGACCCGCTTATGACACTGTTCCCCAAAATATATTTCCCGCCTTTAACGACAGTATCGGTTATTTCGCCGCGCGTCAGTGCACCGCACAACGCGGGATAACTTCCTTCGTTTTCCGCAAAACAGCTTTTTACCGTAACCTCTACGGCACTGCCGCAGATACCGCCTGAAATCCTGCCCGATACGCTACCGTATACTGCACACTTCTCAACCAATACACTGTTAGCTGAAGCCGCAAATCCGCCGGAATAACCTTCTGCAGACAATTTTGCATAAGATTCACATCCGTATGCCTGAAAACTTCCCGTATTGACTACAAACCCGCCGACATTTCCGCCTTCGGCTTCCCCCTTCACGACGCATCCGTAAAATACTGCTTCTTCCGACTCCACGGCAAATGCGGCGCTTTGTTCATATCCTTTGCAATCCATACCGACTTCCACCGAGGAAGCGGTAACGGAATTCGTTCGAATTACTCCGGGCGCTGTCAGCGGTGAATCAAGCGTAAAATCATGCATTATAACCTCTTCCGCCTTGTTGATAAAACTTCCTCCTTCTCCGTAAAGCCTTACGACGAACGCATTTCCGAGATTGATCTCCGCGTATCCGCATTCCACCGCTATCCCGGCACATTCAGCCGCTCTTATCTCCGCTTTTACCGTGAGATTTTCACACTTTAATCTTTCGGCTCTGTAGACTGCGCCGCCGAAAATGTCCGCTTGCACAGACAGCGTCACACTGCAGTCGTATACTTCAGCCTCGCCGCATTCTCCCACCAATCCGCCTTGTTTGCCCGAAGCCGTCATCGTACCGGCTACGTTCACGTTTTCAAGAACGATTTTCCCATCCGCTTTTAACACTGGCGAACCGGTCAGGCTTCCCGAAAGGTATATGTCTTTAAACCTCCCCTTTTCGGCGTTTACAATATATTTAACTATATATGATATCTCTCCTTTAAGAGTGAGCCCCGTTACACTGCATCCGTCTCCATAGTCGATCAAGCCTCCTTTCATGTATAACGTATGCCCGTTCCCGTCAAACATCCCGCTAAAAGGATAAGTTTCACTTCCTAACGCATCTATAGTTTTGCCTGACAAATCTATATCGTCCATGAGTTTATAATTCAGTTTTCTCGGATCAAAAAGCTTTGGCTTGTATTCTTCTGCGTCGAAAAGAAATATATCGTATCCGGAAGAATAACTTATAAAAAGATATTCCAGTTCTTCTCCGGTATAGATCAGCGCACTTCCGTCAATAACGGGTATGTATGAAAAATCTTTTTCTTCAGCGCTTATGCCCGTCCGTATGCTGCCGATACATACGAACATTCCGACCGTCAATATCAAAATGATCACAAACGCCATGATTTTCATCTTCTGACTCTCTGATTGCTTTTCCATATTTTACCATATTTGTTTCATTTTGTCTATTATTGTCGAATATTTTACCCACCCCTGTCACTGTATCATTCTGAAAAACAGACTGTTATTCCTTTTTTAAATTCATATGTTCGATAAAAAACAATTCTGATCAATCCGGTAAAATCTTCAAAACCGATAAAGTTTGAAATACCCTTTATCTCCGTTCCGTAATGACTCATGTCCGGAAAAGCATGATCGTTGAAAAAGCGGCATCTCTCAGTTTATCAGGAACCTGTACCGAGGCGTCCTTCCGCTCTGAAAGTCTGTGATATCCCGAACTTTCATATATCCGATATTCTTCGTCCTTCCGAATTTAAAAATTACAAATTACTTTGATTTCACGGACTTTTATTCGCATTTGATACTTCTCCGCGATATTTCAAACTAAAAAACATTTTTCTTTTAAAACAATATCTTATTGCAAAAAAAAAAAAAACGTTGCGGCATCAACATGACCGCAACGAATTGGTACCCCCAAGGGGACTCGAACCCCTGATTCCGCCGTGAGAGGGCGGCGTCCTAACCGCTAGACTATGGAGGCTTACAGCATTTTGCAACAGCTTTCATATTATACCAAAGAAGCTTAAATAAATCAAGTAATTTTTACGGTGTTTTTTCTTAATTTTTTTAGTAATTTAGGTTTACAAATCCGGCTTTTACATATATACTATATATAAACAAACATCTTCCTGCCTTGTTCGTTAGCGGATCATATGCGTCAACCACATTACCTTAAAGGGAACGATGTCCGGCAATCAATGTCAGGCCTCTTGCTGTGATGAAGCAAATCGGATCATATCCACAGTGGAAGACAACGAACGTCGGCTAGTTACCCACCCTGTTAGCTGCAGGTTGAGGGTTGTCCGCGACGGCAAGGCGGGATATTTGTTTTATATGATCATTTTGCTTTTGCTTTCGTATTTTTTTGCACTTCCGTCGGTATTTGTTTTTCTCTTTCGGACTTCCGACGTCTTTTTTTACCATTTTCCGATCCTTGCTTTCCGTCTTGTACTTCCGCCGGGTCTTATATGTTTATTATTTGCCGGATTTTATCCTTTGTATCGGGCTTTTGCCGTTCTCAATATCGGATCAGTAATCTCATTTTTAAACAACTGCCCGTTCGTCCCATGTGAGAAACTTCTTTTCCGCTATCCGGAATAAACATCAAGTCTTTTCTTTTTTATTGTTTTTCAGACTGCACGGAAAAAACAATGCAAGAATTTATCTTCGTTTACTTCCTGTTAAAAATAATTAAATTTCTTGTACTTCGTCAAATATCCTGTATAAATATATTTATCCCCGGAAACATTACAAACATTTAAAATAAAGGCAAATTTATTCCTTCATACAGCTTCGGACTCTCCGGTTTTCGGGCTTTCGTACTTTGCCGGCTTTATAAGTATGTAATTTCTGCTGCAAAAACTCCTTTTCATTTGTATCGAATAATATTCGCTTTCTTCCGCAAACTTGAATCCGCACTTTCTGATCACTCCTTCAGATCGATAATTTCCGATAAAATGCGCAACTGTTACGGCTTCTGAAGAAGTTTCTTCAAATAAATATTTTATCGCCCTTTTCACAGCTTCCGTCATAAGTCCTTTTCCCCAATAATCCTCGGACAATACATAGCCTATCTCTACAGCTTTGAGGTGTGCATATTTCTTTTTTCCCTCTGTCCAGGATTTATGAAACCCAAGAGACCCTATTACCTTATCGCTCTCCTTCAGTTGGATTGCAAATACATTTTTCTCTGCTATAAAACAGTCCAGTATTGCTCGTGTATTTTCCAAACAGGCATGATGAGGCCATCCTGCCATTTCGCCTACTCCTTCAACTGAAGCATATTCATAAAAGTCATTCAGATCATCTTCTCTCCATGTCCGGAGGATAAGTCTTTCGGTATCCAGAACGACGTCGGTCAAATCTATATTTACCGTCATAAAAATTTTATGCACCTTAATAAAAATCGGTATCTTTCCTCTTTCTTACGACTTAAGCCGTTCATGCCCGATGCTTTCGCTTTGCCGGGAATGACGGCTTTTTGTCTTCATTATCTTTCTCCTATCTGCCCTCTATCATGGACTTGACTTTCATCAGACGCACAAGTGAACTCCTTTCGTTTTCATCAAGTTTCATCGTTATATACTTTATCGTCGCTTCCAATTGAGGTATCATCACGTTTTCGAGAGCGTTTACGCGTCTTTTGTTTTTTTCTATCTCGTCTGCAAGCATATTGCATATCTTTTCCGCTTCGCTGAGTCTGATCAGATCGGTCATCAGATTATTCAGATTTCCGATAGATTTGTCAAGCTCTGCCGTGACAGTCTTGAATCCGTAAGGAAACAGTCCGCCCGTACTGTTTTCCTTCACCGTCACCGAAGGAACGGCTATCCCCATCATGCTTTTTTTCCCGCATTCAAGCTCTACGCTGCGTGAAGGCATCATTATCGCTTCTTCCACCGCCTGCGGCGTGTCTGTCGCGCGCGCAAGCATGAACCCGGCCAGTGCAGATGCCAATCTCTCTTCCACCTCTTCTCTCAGCCGTTTATTTTCGCGTGCAAACACTATAAATTTTCTGACCATTTCGTCTGTCTTATCCTTGAGAAGCTTATGTCCTCTTTGCGCGGTCTTCAGCCTGCCTTTCAGTCGCTTAAGCTCCATCCTCGTAGGATTGACATTGAGTTTTTCCGCTACCATCAGATATTCCTCGGTTTATAATATTTGTCCAGCATTTTATCGGATATCCTCTTCAATTCCGAACGCGGCAAAAGCCCCAAAAGCGTCCAGCCGAGATCCAGAGTCTCCTGAATGCTCCTGTTGGTATTGTATCCCTGAGCAATGTAATACTTCTCGAACTCCGCCGCAAAACGTGCATATAGCTTGTCTATGTCGGTCAGCGCACTTTCGCCGAGTATGGAAGCAAGTTCTTTTGCCTCCTTCCCCGTTGCATAACACGCAAACAACTGATTCATTGTGCTCGCATGGTCTTCTCGCGTTTTACCTTCTCCGATACCCTTGTCCTTGAGCCTCGACAGACTCGGCAATACGTCTATCGGCGGATTATATCCCTTTTTATAAAGCTCCCTCGAAAGTATTATCTGTCCCTCCGTTATATACCCCGTAAGGTCAGGTATAGGATGAGTTTTATCGTCCTCCGGCATTGTAAGAATGGGTATCTGAGTTATGCTCCCCTTCTTTCCTTTTATCCTTCCCGCACGCTCATACATGCTCGCCAGGTCAGTATACAAATATCCGGGATACCCTCTTCTTCCGGGGACCTCCTTCCTGGCTGCAGACGTTTCTCTCAACGCCTCGGCATAGTTTGTAATGTCAGTCATGATAACCAAAACCTGCATATCCTTTTCAAATGCAAGGTATTCCGCCGCTGTGAGCGCCATCCTGGGAGTCGATATCCTTTCGATTGCAGGATCGTTCGCAAGATTCATGAACAGAACCGCTCTTTCGATTGCCCCGGTTTTTGAAAAATCATCTATAAAAAACTGCGCCTCTTCGTATGTTATGCCCATTGCCGCAAATACTACGGCAAAATTGTCGTCCTTTTTGAGTACCTTTGCCTGTCTTGCTATCTGCGCCGCAAGTTGCGCGTGCGGCAAACCGCTTGCGGAAAATACGGGAAGCTTCTGTCCTCTTACAAGCGTATTCAGTCCGTCTATAGCCGAGACTCCCGTCTGTATGAATTCATTGGGATAGTCGCGTGAATAAGGATTTATGGGTTGCCCGTTGATATCGTACTTCTTTTCGGGTATTATTTCGGGACCATTGTCCTTCGGCCTTCCCATTCCGTCAAATACCCTGCCCAGCATGTCTTCCGATACTCCGAGCATCATACTGTGACCGAGAAATTCCGCTTTCGCCGTGCTTATCTTAAGCCCCTGACTGCCTTCAAACAACTGGACCAATGCTTTGTCATCGTAAACCTCAAGAACCTTTCCGCTCCTGATCTGACCGTCTTCCTGCTTTATTGCTACAAGCTCATTGTATGTTACGCCTTTCACTCCTTCAACAAGCATCAAGGGCCCTACAACTTCCCTTATGGTTTTATACTCTCTGTTCATTGACGTACTCCTTTGAGCTCATTCATTTCCTTCTTAAGCTCCGCCCTTATATCGCTGAGCTTTCCGAGATCCTTTTCCTCGACATATTTCGCTCTTCCTATCTGTTCCCTTACCGGAAGCTTCAGTATATCCTGCAGTTCCGCATCGCAATTGAGCGCGTCCAACCCCTCATGGTAACACTCAAGTATCAGCTTCAGCATCTCATACTGCTTTTTAAGCGAAGTAAAGGTATCCGTCTCATGAAACGCGTTCTGATGCAGGTAATCCTCGCGTAATGACTTTGCCGCTTCCATTGTCAGTCTGTCTTTCGGGGAAAGAGCGTCCATACCGACTAATCTTACTATCTCGTCAAGTTCGCTTTCTTCCTGCAGTATCCTCATGGCTTCGGTAGTATTCTGAGTAAAGTCTTCCGATACGTTTTCATTGAACCAATCGTCAAGCTTATCGGCATAAAGCGAATAACTCGTCAGCCAGTCTATAGCGGGGAAATGCCTTTTATAAGCCAGTGAAGCCGAAAGCCCCCAAAATACTTTGACTATTCTCAGCGTCGCCTGACTTACCGGTTCGGACAGGTCTCCGCCGGGAGGCGACACGGCTCCTATCGCCGTAACTGCCCCTACCACTTCCTTGCTTCCGTTTACCGAAACTATCCCTGCCCGCTCATAAAACTCGGCAAGTCTGCCCGACAGGTATGCAGGGTATCCTTCTTCGCCCGGCATTTCTTCCAATCTCCCGCTCATCTCTCTCAGCGACTCCGCCCATCTCGATGTGCTGTCTGCCATTATCGCCACGGTGTACCCCATGTCCCTGAAATATTCGGCTATGGTTATCCCCGTATATATCGACGCTTCTCTTGCAGCAACGGGCATGTCCGAAGTATTGGCAATCAGCACCGTCCTTTTCATGAGCGGTTCGCCGGTTTTAGGGTCGGTCAGCTCGGGAAATTCGTTCAGAACGTCGGTCATCTCGTTTCCGCGCTCCCCGCATCCTACATATACTATTATGTCCGCATCCGCCCACTTTGCAAGCTGATGCTGCACCACCGTCTTCCCGCTCCCGAACGGACCGGGTACCGCAGCCACTCCGCCCTTCGCTATAGGGAAAAACGTGTCTATTACTCTCTGCCCCGTCACCATAGGCATCGCGGGATTCAGTTTGTGCTTATAAGGACGCCCCTTCCTTACCGCCCAGTTCTGTACCATCGTTACCTTCTCTACCCCGTGCGATGTCTTTATCTCGGCTATCACAGCGTCTATATTATACTTGCCGTCGGATACTATCTTTATTATTTTCCCTTCAATTCCGTTAGGTACCATTATTTTATGCAATACTACGACTGTTTCCTGTACGGTACCGAGTTCGTCGCCTGCGACCACTTCGTCTCCTTCTTTAGCGGTCACCTTAAACTCCCAAAGCTTCTCGTGATCAAGAGCCTTAACTTCCAGCCCTCTTCCTATCCTGTCCCCGGATGCCTTGCTGAGCTTATCCAACGGCCGCTGTATCCCGTCAAAAATCCCCTCTATAAGCCCGGGCCCGAGTTCTACGGAAAGAGGCAACCCCGTCGGGTATACCGGCGCTCCCACTCCGAGCCCGTTGGTTTCTTCGTATACCTGCACTGAAGCCTTGTCGCCCCTTAACTCTATCACCTCTCCGATGAGCTTCATGTCGCCCACCTTGACAACGTCGTACATTTTTACATCAGCTAAGTTTTCCGCCACGATGAGCGGCCCGCTGACTTTAACTATTCTGCCTTGCATACCTTCTCCTATTTGTCATTGAATAATATGTCCACGCCGATAGCTTTCTCGACGTCTTTTTTTATGCCTGCCATCCCAAGCCCGAGATTCTTGTTCCCTGTCGGAATAGGCGTTATTATAGGGTATTCTTTTTTCTTGGCCTTTTCGAGTACTTCCGGTATCTCCGCCGCCAGCTCTTCGGTTATATACAATACGGCAAAGTCCTTTTTGCTCAGTTCTTTTATGCACTCCGCGGCTTCTTCCTTGTCCTTGGCGGGAAATACTTCAAAACCCACGGACTTGAAAGCCAGAACTACGTCTTTATCTCCTATCACTCCGACTTTATTATACATATCCTTCCTTTAACCTTTCTCTTATCACGGCATTATCGATCCCGCCCTTCTTGCATACAAGTATCAGCCTCAGATTGGCTATCTCATTCTTCTTCGTCAGAAAGTACGCCGCCAATGGAACAATTGTGTCCAAGTCGTCCTTCCCGCGAATAATAACTTCTCTCTTTATTCTGTATATCTCGGCTTCCGCCTTGTAAAAAGCACCAGTTCCGACTCCTTCCCTGCATTCTGTCAAAAGCTTTTCGTATCCGAACTGAGCTATACTCTCTTCTGCCGGCTTCCCGATTTCCTCTCCGTGCAATCCCTTTAATACTTCTTCACTTACGTAGCCTCCGGGCACATACGGATCATCTTTCACCCCCGCATACTCCGCTCTGAAACCGCTCAAAATATTCAGACAGTCTATCTCCTTCTTGAAATATTCCTCCAATAACGACGACCTGACTTTCTTTACCCGCTGCATGATATCATTATACATTGAAACATCAAGTATATTGTCTATTATCTCCGGAGTTCTTTTCCCTTCGGCAAAAAGTCTGTCTGTCTCTTCAAGTCCTCGGATCATGCATGCGGTATACTCCTCATATTTCTCGGTCTGAATATCCGTCATCAGTCTGCCTGCATCAAATATTCCGCTCAACGCATCCTGCACTGTCGGCATGATCCGCATATACTTGCTTTTCATCGCAGACTTTGCGTTCCTGTAATCATAAGGCAACAAAAAACATTCCGTACAAGCCTCAACGGCGCACATATCCCTGAAAAATTCCAACAGAATATTCTCTTCCGCTTTTAAAATCTCGTCAAAAACATATGCATTCTCCAACGTCATCCCGCCGCCGTAATCGTTTTCATACAACACTTTAACGGCTTCGTCGAGCGACGGAGCTTCTATCATCCTGTCAAATGCTTCCCTTTTCAACAGACTCCTGGACTTCATGCCGGCAAGACTGTTTCCATACATAATGCTGACGCCTTGTTTCATAATGCTTCACCGAAAAGATATGCGGCTATCTCCGCTTCTGTTTCCTCTCTGTACTGCCTCATAAGATTTCCGAACGTTACGGTTTTATCGTATTTATCGCATGTGAGCACAAATCCGCCTTCAAAATCTCCCTTCCCCGTGATCTTCAGTTTCAGCTGAGGTAATTCCTTGTCCAGAAAACTCTGTGTTACGCGTTTTTCGTCAGAAGACGCGATCACCACCTCTTCTCCCCCCTCGGCATACTCTTCGAAAAGCTTCTTTATAAATGCCAGATATTTTTCATCTCCGAGTTCTTTCAGTTTTCTTTCCGCTCGTGAATATACCTCTCCCAATACCTCCTGCTTCAAAGCAAGTCTGTATTTTTTTACGTCCGCTTCAGCTATTGCCTTTTTCTTCTCCACTGCCTCGCTGACAATCGAAGAATAGGACTCTTCCGCCTTCTTCATGGCTTCTTCGGCTTCTTTCAGCGCTTCTTTTTCGTTATTGCGCGCCTTTTCCTCAGCCTCGGATATGATTGCCGAGGCACGGTTGTCGGCATCTGAAATTATTTTCTCTATTATAGCGTCCTTTCCGCTCATAAGCTTCTCCCAATACTTCTGATACTTATTCCTCTCAGTCGCCTGTTCCGACCGGCTTCCTCTGTTTCGTACGCCCGCCGCTTACGGCATCACAGTATTTCGCGTATCCGTGTTTACAGCGCCTCAGAAACGTCAGTAACACCCGTTTATATATTAACTCCGAACCATGCTGCAAGGAAGGATACAAGCAATCCGAATATCGCGTATGTTTCAACTACCGCTACCATGGATATAGCTTTACCCATATTTGTCGGTACCTTTCCTAACATTATTATAGCCGAACATGCTATATTCCCCTGATATATCGCACTTGCAAACCCAACCACCGATACCGGTAATGCCGCTATCAGAAATGCCCAGCCCTGAGCGTCGGTTAATTCAGCAAGCGTCCCCGAGAACACTCCCATTTTGAGCAAAATAAGAAAGGATATAATAAATCCGTATATACCCTGAGTTGCCGGAAGCAGCTGCAAAGGCAGACACTTTGAAAATAACTGAGGCTGTTCGGTTACAACACCCGCAACCGATTTCCCCGCCTTACCTACGGCGTAAGCACTACCTATGCCGCCTCCAAGATAGGCAACAAATACTGCTACAAACGCTAAGATGTGACCTGTTGACATGCTTAAATTCCTCCAAATATTATCTGTTTCTTATATTTCTCCGCTTGCTGCGGATGTTTTCCGTTTTTTCTTTGTTATACTTTGACGACCTTGTCCTCTTTCTTCTTCACTATGCTGATATAACGCGTCTCTCCCGCAAACGGAGTGAAAGCTATACCCTCTCCGACAAAAAATTTACTGAAAAATTCTATATGCTGCAGCCTCATATCGTGCACAAATGTCCCGAGAACATTTATGGCAAGATTAAGTGAATGACCCGCCACAAGTACCAATACACCTATCAGAAAACCTGCTCCGCCCAGCAGCAGTCCGCCAAGCTGATTGAACACCATCCCTATTATCCCGGTAGCCAAGCCAAGCCCGAAAAGACGCAAATAGCTCAGTATATCGCTCAGATAATTTATTATCCCGTATAGACCGCCTAAACCGCCTATGATCTTTCCTATACCTTTCTTGTTCCTTCCGGCGGTAAACAACACAGTCAGCAAGCCGGCTCCTATCAGCACGAGCCCCGGCATACCGAGAAAACTCAACGAAGCCTCTATCGATCCGCCGGCATACATCATCGCTCCGATAAAAAACGCTGCCCAGGAAAACTTGTCACATACAGCATTCACCACACTTCCGTTTTTTATTTCTCCGATACCACCTAATATAAGACCTACCGTCACATGAACAATGCCAAGTCCTATTGAAAGTACCATCATGGTAAGAGGATCGGTTAACGGGCTTATTATCGCTTCCGGAACTCCTTCCTGGATAGAAAACCATCCGCCGAATATCACGCCCCAGAACATAGTACTAACTCCGCCCCACATCAATATCTTAAGAAACTGTTCCGTACCTTTTTTGGGCTTCAAAATTCTGATCATCAGAAAAGATCCCAAAGCCAGCAAAAATCCGTATCCCACGTCTCCGAGCATAAACCCGAAAAACAAAAAATAAAATATCGCCACCCACCGGTTATTATCTCTTTCCCAATAATTCGTTACCGAATACATATTGGTAATCATCTGATAAGGAGTTACGAATGCGTCAGTCTTTATCAGCGTCGGTGGCAGTTCTTCCCTTACCGGTTTTTCCGTGTAATAGTATAAAAACGGAGTCAAAGCGTCAAGCGCTTCGCTTACGCGCTTCTCCTCATACTCAGGGATCCACGCCTTCGCCTGAAATGTCTCACCCGTAACAGTGAGTTCGTCGTTTGCCCCGGCCTTCTGAAGCGTAAATAAATAAAAATCATACAACACTTTCAGTTGCGGTATATAAGAAGTCAATTCGTAAATCTCTTTCTTCAGCTGCCGGATCTCCCCTTGCATTTGCTCGTTGGTTTCCCTGAGCTCCTTGCATTTCGCCCCCGCATTCATTCCGTATCCAAAAGTGCACTTTACAAACGAATACCTGTTCAATGCCTCCAGCAGTTCAGTCATCTCCTCCTTCAAACACGCCGCAAATACAACCGACTTGTCCTTTGCTGTCTCAAAAACCACGATCTCCGCCCGGGAAAACTTCTCTTGCAATTTCTCAACTTCCGTTTTGTTGAGCATCTGCACCGTCCCGAGAATTAACGAAACATGCTCGGTATCGGCTATTTCGGAAAAAGGTACGTCTACCGACGAATACACATCCAACTGATTGATCAATGCGGTATTTTTAAGTATCTCGTCCTTAAGACTTTCCATCCTGTCTTTGATACCGATCACCTTATCGATCACTCCGCCAAACAACTTGAACTCATCCCGTTCGGCGTCCGAAAAATCCTCAAAGCTGAGCTCTATCGGCTTCCATCCCGACTTGATCTCCCGCATCTTCTCCGTATCCTCGGCACGGTCGTGTTCCTCGTCCTTGTCCTTTATAAAAGCCATTGTCTCTTCTTTTATTATACCGAGCGCTTTCTCTATAAGCTGCATCTTTCCTTCAAGCTCCGCCTTCTTCTCCGTGGACGGCACCCGAAAATTGTGCTCCCCGACTTCCATTTCATCCAGATGCACACACCCCAGCTTTGCAAAACAACTCAATATCGCGTCTTCATCGCTCTTCATTCCCAAAAGAGTCAACTTCTTCATCGGAACGACTGACATTATAAAACTCTCCTTAACAACATATCAACCGCTTTTTCCGTCTTTTTCATATAACCGGCCTTCAGCGCGTCGGATTCGGCAAAGCCTTTCTCCCTGACCTCCCGCGCCTTCTCATCCGCCGTCTTTTCCGCACCGGCATACATCTCCTTGAGCCTTTCCTTCCTCTCGGCAGCCGCTCGCTCTCTTATCCCGGCTACATTCCTCTCGCTTTCACTAAGTATCGTCTCCGCACGCCTCTGCGCCTCCGCTACCTTCTCTTCCCCGGCTTTCTCCGCCTCAACTATAGAGTCTATGACTTTCTCCAGCATACCTACCTCTCTTTCCTCTCAATATCGCTTATCTTGTCTACCCTGCGCTCATGCCTGCCGCCTTCAAACTCCGTGCCGAGAAACCTGCTCATTATCCGCTTCGCTTCCTCCTCACCCGTTGCAGCCTGTCCGAGCGCCAGTACATTGGAATTGTTATGCCTGCGCGTCATCTCGGCGTCCTTCTCGTCCCTGCACAACGCACACCTGACACCCTTCACCTTGTTCGCGACTATACTCATGCCTATCCCGGTGGTGCATACAACTACCCCCGCATCACTCACTCCGTCTGCAACACTCTTGGCTGCCATGTATCCGAAATCAGGATAATCGCATGACTCCTTGTCGTGCGTCCCGTAATCCACTACGGTATACCCGATCCCTTCAGCATACTCCATCAGACTCTTCTTCAGCTCATATCCGCCATGATCACTCGCAAATGCTATAACCATATCTGACCCGGTCACCTCTTTAGTTTATTATCAATAATACTATCTTAAACATAGTATTCTTGCTTCCCGATTTTTTCTTTCGCACTCCGTCCTTCTTACGGCTTATGCTGCTTTATTTCCGTCTGCGACGCCCGGAAACTGTCTTCATGTTCTGAAATCCCTTTCCGCATAATAGCGTTATAACGTTATTTCAGATAATCCGTGACGCCCGGAGCCTGTCTGTAAGTTCTAAAATCCCTCTTTGCAGCATAATGGCTGTCCTCAGATAGTCCTCGTCGCTCCCTCCGTACGGATCAGGTACCTCCCCGTCAGAAAACAACTCCGCGTTTTCGTACCCGAACAGCTGCTCACGCTGATACTCCGTCATACATATTATTATATACGCTTTCTGAAGTAATTCCGGAGTGACCCTGCGGCTCAAAAATCCCGCGTCCGCAGTATAACCCAGAACCTCGAGCGCTCCCTGAGCTTTTTCGCTCATGCCTGTTCCCTCCTCGGCGGAAAGCCCGGCAGACATCGCTCTGTACCGCGACAACACGGAACCTCTGACCAATCTGTTGAAGATCGTTTCTGCCATAGGTGAACGGCATGTATTTCCGTCACAGACAAATAAAATTATGTCTTTGACTCTTTCTCTCTTATTTGCGATCCTGTACATCTTCTATATGATCTTTCCGCCGGAAGCTTTAGTCATCCTG
Source organism: uncultured Eubacteriales bacterium (assembly GCA_900546875.1). Taxonomy (GTDB): domain Bacteria; phylum Bacillota; class Clostridia; order Christensenellales; family CAG-314; genus UMGS929. Next base: position 10,011 of record URET01000004.1, on the reverse strand, counting down.
TTTATCACCCCGACAGACCCCTCATCCTTCAAAGTATAAAAACACAGCAGATTATCACATTCCTTCTCAGCCTTCCTTAACAGCGAAAATAACCTCTCCGATGCTTCCTCCGCTGTTTTTCCTAATAAATAAGGCTTCTCAAAATACAACGCGTATTTGTCCTCGCATAATACCCCGGTTTTCCCCGAAGTTGCTTCCGCATAAGCGACAGCTTTCGCCGGATCATCGTCAAGACACAGAACCATTTCACACTTCGGAGCATAATGTCGATACTTTATCCCCGGCGACCTCACTTTTTCCCCATTCTTTACATGATAATATTCTACCGGTATACCGGTTTTTTCCTTTATCTCAGAAGCGGTGACTATTCCCGGTCTCAGTATAAGTGCTTTTTCAGACGTCAAATCAAGCACGGTAGATTCTATCCCGACGGAACAGACCGCTCCCTTAAGTATAAAAGGTATTCGCCCGTTCATATCCTCGTATACATCTTCAGCACATGTGGGACTCGGCCTTGTACTGCTGTTCGCACTCGGCGCCGCTACTGGAACTCCGCATGCGGCTAAAAATCTCCTCGCTTCCGGTGATACGGGATTCCTGACCCCAACTGTATTTAGGCCTGCCGTGACCACTGACGGAACACATTCTTTCTTAGGCAGTACCACCGTCAGACTGCCCGGAAAAAAAGCAGTCATGACGCTCGCAGCCATGTCACTGACATATGCGACTTTTTCAACTTGTGTTATATCCGATACATGCACTATCAAAGGGTTGTCGGCAGGACGGTTCTTCGCTCTGAAAATTTTCAGGACAGCCTGTTCGCTAAGCGCATTTGCGCCCAGTCCGTATACAGTTTCGGTCGGAAAAGCGACCACTTCGCCTTTTTTTATGAGCGCAGCTGCTTTCTTCAAATTCTCTTCGGAAAATTCTCCGATTTCAGTCACTTCTTCACCTCTACACAAATATCCTATCTATTTTAGCATATTTTTTTTCACATTGCAAGTCATTAAAAAACATTTGTGAAAAAATCAGATTTTGTCTTTTTTCCTCTTTCCTTCCCCGTCCATTTTTATTTTCAGCCCTTTAACGCTTGAAAATCATTACGGAATATGTTAAACTGAAAAAAGATATCCGGCGCGAAGTTTGTCAATTGCGCCCGTATCGGGAGGCACGTTTTGGATCAACTTCTCAGAGTCGCTGAGCTTATTAAAAACAGCAAAAAAATCGTATTTTTCGGAGGCGCGGGAGTTTCCACCGAAAGCGGCATCCCCGACTTCAGAAGTGCGGACGGACTTTACCTGCAAAATTTCGGCAGATTTGCGCCCGAAGAAATCCTTTCTGCAGACTTCTTTAAAAAACATACCAAGGATTTCTTCAGCTTTTACCGCAAACATATGATCTATCCCGACGCTCAGCCTAATCCAGCTCATATTTTTCTTGCCCGTCTTGAAAATATCGGCAAGCTTTCCGCCGTGATTACACAAAATATCGACGGTCTTCATCAGCGTGCCGGAAGCAGAAATGTTTTCGAGCTCCACGGCTCCGTGCATTCGAACCACTGCCTCAGATGCGGAAAAAATTATCCGCTTTCCCTTATCACCGCTTCCTCGGGAATACCTTTGTGCCCGGCTTGCGGCGGTATAGTAAAACCGGACGTCGTGCTATACGGAGAACCCCTACCCGAAGGCGTTTTCACAAAAGCGGCAGATTCCGTCTGCAATTGCGACCTCCTTATTGTCGGAGGCACCTCTCTGAGCGTTTATCCCGCCGCTCTTCTGATAAACTTCGTCCGCCACAAAAATATCCTCCTCTTCAATAAAACCAATACATCAGCCGATATAGCCGCCTCGGAAGCAATATCCCTTCCGATAGGTCAGGCTTTCGGCTCCATCGCCGAAAAGCTGAATATGCCTCTTTAACCTGCGGCATTTCGGTCGGCAGACTGTCCGGGAACCCCTCCGCAAGCCCTTTTTATCCCCTCTTTTGATCCGCTTTCACGCTCGCTCCTTTTATCCCGTCACTCTGCAGCCGAGAAATCTTGCCTGTAAATCCTTGCACCATTGCCGCTTCCGCTCAATGCTCGGCCTTTCCCCCTCCCGGGAAATATCGGAAATATATCTTATTATACACGCCATTGCGTTTCGGAGTAAAATGAAAACTATCGACATCTATACCGACGGAGCCTGCTCCGGTAACCCCGGAATAGGAGGATGGGCTGCCCTGCTCATATATAACGGCCACAAAAAAGAAATCAGCGGTTACGATAAGGACACTACCAATAACAGAATGGAAATCTTTGCCGTGATCCAAGGCCTGAGAGCTCTTAAGGAATCTTGTATCGTCAACCTCTACACCGACTCCTCCTACGTTTCAGACGCCTTCAATAAAGCTTGGATCGCTGCATGGCAAAAAAACAACTGGCGCACCGCAAGTAAAAAAGAGGTCAAAAATCAGGACCTCTGGAGGGCTTTGTTATACGAAACTCACAAGCATAAGATCAGCTTTATTCACGTTCAGGGACACGCCGACAACGAATTCAATAACCGCTGCGACCGGCTGGCTCGCGAAGCTATAGAAACCTGCCGCAAAAACAACGAAAAATAACCTTCCTTTACTAACATCTTCTTCTTTTCTCAGCATGAACTCCCCTCACCTTTATACCTTCATAAATCAAAAGCCCGACTCACGTCGGGCTTGATCTTATTTCAGTATTCCGATATCAGCAGCAAACCGCGGATCCGTCGTCTTTCACGTGTCATTCTCTTTAAAAGCCCTTCCTTTTCAGGGATTTCAGCTGACTTCCTCCGACCTTTCGCTTTTCGGCCTTTCCGAAAAATCATTTGTCTGCAGATCCGGATCCTTACGGACCATATACCGCAATTCTCTTTTTTCATTTCGGCAGTTTTATCACTTGTACCCGAAACATCGTCTTTCCCCACACTACGAAACCGCGGAAAATTCCCGAACAGACATTTGAATCATAAACCACTGTTTTTTTTTCCTCCGGACCGGAGTACTGTAAAAACCTCATATTTTCACTGCCTTTCTTTTCTGTCCCTTTTGTCTTGTTTCATGTGCATCCGTCTTCCTACGCCCGAATGAGCTTATTACGCAATGCGTTATTCCCTCATTCCGTCAGACTTTATTACATTATTACCTTCCGCCAAAACCCGGAGTATCGGGCCCCGGACGATTCCCTCCGGGCATCCCGCCGGGATCCCTGACCGGCGCTTCTGATCCGATCATGGTTATTGTCGACGATATCGTAAATGAAGTAAGCAGACTGTCTCCTCCGTAAATACTGTATGTACTTCCGTATTGTTTCCGTTCCTTTATCAAATTACAAATCAATCAGTTGAGGATTTCTCCGGTTATGCTATCCCAGCGGCATCCGCATTTAGAGCATTTAAGCTCAGTGCCAGAACCCGTATATTCGCTATATTGTCCACATTTTGGACAGGGGTTAGAATTGATACACGGTCTCATCCCACCCGAAACGTTATCCAGCTCATCGTCTTTAATGGGCCAGCCGCTTTCTTTCTTTTTTTCTTCTTTCATATTACATCCGTCCTTTCTTATGTCGTAATCAAGATGTCCTTGGTTGCGGTATTGTTACACCGTCCTGAAAGCTCACCGCCATCATACCAAGTGCAATGACCGCAACAAGGGAAAGTACCACAGTTTTTGCAGCATGTATCGCCGGCGAAACTTGTAAAATCGTGGATGGTACCGCCACAGTGGCATCGAAAATCCTCGCAAAGCTGCTCATATTTCACAACCGGACGGGGATCCACCGCTTCAGCGCTTTCACCGCCGGAACAACCGCCGCCTGCAACTGCGTCCAACTCATCATCGGAAAGCTCGCCCTTTTTCGCGTTCAACTGCTCAAAATACATTTTTGCATCGTCTTCGTTCAGCTCGACGCCGTTTTCTTTTGCAAGAGCCATCAGTTCTTCAACCGATTTTGCGTCTTTTGCCTTCAAAATAAGATTCTAATCCATTTTCTTTCTCCTTCCGTGTTGATTTAGGGTTGGTTCAGATTTTTTCTACATCTTTCATCGAAAAGTCTGCTCTGTGGGTATTTCCTATATGCAACATAACAGAAACCGCTTTGCAACAGTCCATTTGAAATTCTGCAACAAGAAACGGGGCCTCTCCCTGTCTTTCAATAAGCTCTGTGACAAGTGCTGTTGGATTTTTTCGTCCACAGGAACGGCATTTATAGTTGTTAATCCGAACGAAATCATAATATCTAATATCGTTGGGATTCAAGGGCTCCGTTCCGTCAGATACACCGCCTACAACAGCTTCAAGCTCAGAATCGCCCACCTCAAACCCGGACATATTTCCGGATTTGATTTGTGAAATAAATGCTCTAACGGTTTTTATATCATCATTTTTCATAACAGTGCACCTTTACTGCTTTTCCTTATAACCGCAGGAATCGCAAAGATAATAGAATTTCATAGAAAAATTACCCGTTCCCTCGCTGATCATACGAAGCTCGGAATTGCAGTTGGGGCAGTACTTGGTTTTGCTCTCTCCGCAGCCGCCACCGGATACATTATCCAGTTCATCATCGGAGAGCTCGCCTTTTGTGGGATTGAGCTTTGCAAAATATTCCTTTGCCTGCTCCTCGCTCAGCTCCACGTTGCTTGCCTTTGACAATTCAAGAAGCTCCTCGACCGATTTTGCCGCCTTTGCTTTGATAATAAGTTCCTGATTCATTTGAAAATCCTCCTTGGATTTTGAGTTTTGTTTTTCCTTTTCACCTATTTATACGATCCAGAAATGAAAAGGTATAATTTTTTTCAAATTATTGTACGGAAATTCTGCCTTCCGTGGTTCTGTACTGCTCGGATATAGTTCCGTTCGCGAAGCTTTGGATATATGCGATCAGTACCTCATAATCGTATATTCCTTCGTCGATCAGCAGCTCGTTGTCCGCAAACATCGTATAACCGTCGCCTTGTTCCTTTATCATATAGTTGTGAGAAGCAACGGTGTACTCCGCGTTAACGTCAATCGGAAGGTACTCGCCGCTGTCCGATAACACATAAACGTCCTTGACACGTCTGGTTTCTCCGACCGAAACGAACATCTCGTTCTCATCCATCGTCACCGACGAGGCAACGGAGGTATCAATCGTAAATTTAATGCCCGAAACCTGCAAGAAACCGCCGTTCTCGCCGTCGTCAATCACTGCCAGCGTGCTTCTGCAAGCAAACTCCAAGGCGTCAAGTATCTCCTGTCCGCTCGCCTTTACCATGCAGATTGTATTCGCGTAAGGGTGAACGGCTATGACATCCTCGTAGGTGATCTCTCCCGCCTCGATATCCGCGCGGATCCCACCACCGTTGACAAAGGCAATATCAGCGCCCGAAACGTACCGATACGCATCCGCGCACAGATTGCCAAGGGCGGTCTCTCTGTTTCGCACGATACGGGTTCCGTCAGAATCGTTCCTCCTCCCCCTAAATAGTCGCCGGGATTTTCAAATGACTTATCACACCCGCTCAGCAAAGTGACCAAATATACCGTGATTATTAAAAACAAAACAACACTTTTATATTTCATATCCTTTACCTCTGTTTTATTCGATCGTCGGCTTTTATTCCAATACGGCAAAATCAGTTTCACTGAGCGTATAAATACTTGTTTTTACGGTCATGTCGCCGCGTTCGACCTCACACCGGATCGTATCTCCTTCCCTCAACGTCAATATCAGATCGGAAATATTAAAAGTACGAGTAATCGTATATTCGGTATCGTTGACTATGATGGCGGAAAGAATATCGCCCGCCTCCAAGCCCATCTTCTCCGCTATGGAACCTTCTGAAACTGCGCTCAGCACAACTTCTTCACATATTTTGCCGTATCCCGTCAGAGAATCGTAAACAAATTTTGAATTCTGCGACTGTACAGTAATGCCTAAAGTTATTTTATATGCACACCGGGTATCATACCCCTTTTCAAAATAATAAATTATATTGTCGGCTGTCCCGCATACAATCTCGATCGGCACGGCATAATTTATATTTTCATCAGACGTGTTTCCCGCATTCGTTATGCCGATTAGTTCGCCCTCCGCATTGAATAAACCTCCTCCGGAATTGCCTGAATAAAGCGGAGTGTCTATGCGAATGGAACGGTACGATCGAACAGTCCCGTCAATATCAAGAGAAATATAATCGTTTTCAACACTTATTATCCCCTGCGTCACACTGATGCCGAGAGATTCCGGATTGCCGATAGCCACGGCAGTTTCTCCCACATAATACGCTTCCGCCACACTTACTTCCTTTGCATACGGATTTATTTCCAGAATTTCGTCGGTCTTCACCCTGAGTACCGCTATATCGGAAAAAATCGAACCGCCTATATATTCCAACCCTATTACGTAATCTCCGTAATCATAAACCGTACAACCGTCCGGATCCTTGTTTACAACATTCGTGTTTTCATCTACGGATACGGATGGCGTTCCTTCACTGCCTTAAAGATAACCGTATATCTTTCTGGCAATCTTTGTGCCGTCGTTATAATCCGCGTCGGCTTCGTCAAGATATACGACATGATAGTTAGTCACTACATATGTATACCCGTCATCCGAAACGTCCATATCATAAATGACCGCCGATCCCGAACACAACATTGTGTCCGCGATCTTGTAGCTTTGTCCCGGCCTTATCGGATATGTTTCGGATACTACAAATTCGGAATAAATCTTCATTACCGAAAGCAGATTCTTCTGGATCGCCAAAGCTGTCGTTTCGTCGGAAAAAGAAAGATATTCGGATAAAAATTCCTCCAACGTAAGTTCATCCGACCCGACGTATTGCTTATATTGTTCATAAACATCCAGAATCGTGATAGCCGTCCCATCAGTACAGTCTTCGCCGTCCGAACCGTCCCGCCCGTTGGTTACGGTAAAAGTGTCGGTCGTCCCGTCTGAATATGTGATCGTATAAATATCTTCAAGTCCGTTAGAACCGGTTTGCCCGATAGACACAATATAAACCTGTTCAGTCGTCGTTGCACTGCAGCTGCAAAGAAACAAGGCACATGAAAGCAATGCGACCATTAAAAATATAATTATTCTTCCGTAATATTTTTCATTGTAAGCCTCCGTCGTTTTTTTGTCATTATTTTAACGCGGAAACCTTAAACATACTATAAAAACACACCGAAATCCGATGTGTTTTTTAAAAATCATAAAATTGCCGTGATAACTGCAATTCCGTTCCTGCATTCGCCTTTGAGTCTGCCGTTATGCGCCTCCGCGATCACCCGCACCACGGAAAGCCCGATCCCGTGCCCTCCCGTACCCGAATTACGGGAAATATCCCCGCGCGCAAATCGTTCAAACAATCCGCTCATGTCCCCTTCAGCAATGTATGACGCAGGATTCTTCACTTCTATGACCTTTTTATTGCCCTCCGTCCTCAATGAAAACGTTACGACATTGCCGTCCGTATATTTTATTGCGTTGTCGGCAAGCAAACTAATCATCCGTCGGATCATTTCTTCATTGCCGGTATAAAACACCCCTTTCTGTATATCAAAAACAAGTTCTATCCCTTTTGACGCCGCCATTGCCGAAAATTCCTGTATGCTTTCCTCAATTACGTCGGACAAACTGAATTCAAACATCGGAAGATCGTTTTGCTCTTCCATTTTTGCCAGAAAAATCAGTTTCTCCGTCAGAGAAGTAAGACGGGATATTTGCTCCTTGATACCCTTCGTCCATTCGGATTCTCCGCCCTGCATTTCTATGACCTCGGTATTCGCGCCTATGATAGTCAAGGGAGTTTTGAGCTCGTGTCCGGCATCAGTGATAAACTGTTTTTGCTTTTGGTAACTCTCTGCAACCGGTTGCATGATTCTGTCGGAAAAAATAAATATCAATATGAATACGACAGCCGTCCCCGCCAGCCCGATAAATATGCTTGAAAGCAAAAATCCATGAAAATTTTCAAGCTCCACCGTGCGATCGACAAATATATACATCTTCTCTCCGTTTGGAAGCTCCGATACCCCGTACCTGAAGTTCTTATAAAAACCGCTGCTCTTACCCTCTTCAAACAGCTCCCGCGCATAAGCAACCGCCTCTTTGGATGTTACCGATACGATTCTAGTGAGATCGATCACTCGTACATCTCCATTTTCAGTCAGCGTAACGGTAAAATACCTCGTGGAAAAAGGTATCTCAGCAGGTATATTCAGTCCATGATCATTACCGAATTCCCCGTTGTTCTCTTTAAGAACATATACTATCATATCGGCATCGTTTACTATCCTTGTATAGTTTATAATATTGATGGTTCCGAGTATTATAAGCAATACAAGAAAAACCGAAAAAATGGACACACAAATAAATTTCTTACGTATCTTTACAAACATCGCCGTACTCCAAAACATATCCCGAATTGCGTATCGCTTTTATACTTACATGATCCGAAAGTGCCGAAATCTTCTTTCTTAAAAATGAAAGATAAGTCCATACGACATTTATCTCCGCATCGCTGTCGTAACCCCATATCTTCTCCATGAACTGTTCTGTGGAAATTACTCTGCCCCGGGCTGACATCAGCATTTCAAGCATCTGAAATTCCTTGTTCCCTAAACGCACCACACCCTTGGGTGACGAAAGTTCAAAAGTCATACGATTCAGAGTAAGATCGGAAACTCCGATTATATTATCAGTCATTTCACCGCTGCGCCGCAACATTGCCCGTATCCGCGCAAGCAGTTCTTTTGTGGAAAAGGGTTTTCCGAGATAATCGTCTGCTCCGCTGTCCAATCCGAGTACCTTGTCCTCGACTTCGTTTCTTGCCGTCAGAAGAAGGACCGGAAGCGTCTTGTTTTTCTTCCTGAACTCTTTCAGTACGGTTATCCCGTCCATCTTGGCATCATTATATCAAGTATTGCCCCGTCATAATTACCGTTAATAAGATAATTCAGCGCCTCTTCTCCGTCATACACCGCATCAACGGAAAAATGATTGTATATCAATATCGTCACCAACGCCTTGGATAAACTTTTTTCGTCCTCTGCCAGCAATAACCTCATATCCATCACCTGCTTCGATTATATTTCGATTATAAAATATCACGGAAACTTAAAATATACTTTAATCTTTTTCGCCCTTACAAAATTCCGATTTTCATCTGTATTTATCACAGTATCCATCGCTTTCAATGTCCGCGCTTTTTTGTTTCGTCTGAGTCACGTCGGAATTCTGTCTTCCGGCAGGCATATCATCCTTGATTTTTCCCTTCGCCGCGACCTTTTAAAAATCACGACATCGACGGTCCTGTCATGGATATCAAGTCCCCTGTCACAGACTTATATGCCGCAATCATTCGCCTTGCTTTTTTGTGCGCCTGTCACCTCATCTTTTTGCATCACACGTCTTATAACAAAAAACTCTTGCCTGCGGATCTATCACACATGCAAGAGTCTGGGTTTCGTGGATAAAAATGCTACCCTTCAAACCAAGCAGAAGGGTTGCATAAACAGGGCTCCCGAAAATCGCAGGACGCAGTCCGAAATTTTTGGGAAAGAGGAGCCGCAGGCGTGAAAGCGAACAAGCCGCGACCAATCGCGGCTTGTTGCAAAGTTCGCCTCGCGGCGACGTGGTGCCGAAGGCGGGACTTGAACCCGCACGGTATCGCTACCAACGGATTTTGAGTCCGTCACGTCTGCCATTCCATCACTTCGGCCAGCTTTGTCATTCTACCATAAATACTTTGTAATTGCAACTGTTTTTACCCTCTTTGTCTTTAAATGCTCTTCTTTTTTCAGCTTGCACCTCTCCCTTGTCCGATAAATTTTACATTTCTATACTTGACCTGCAATCCTTCAGCTCCGCTTTCTATTGCTGCCGTAATAACCGCCTTGTCGCCGTCTTCCGGGCTCAGTCTCCCTGACTTCAAACTATCCGCAAACCTATGTCAGCTTTACGGCTCTGTTACAGCTCGGCTTTCATTCCGACTCCGAAACTCCTCG